>NZ_CP053697.2:633846-1267692 GCF_013200955.2 Pseudomonas campi | reverse complement strand
TCGTTGGCGATCTCGATGCCGCCAACCTTGATGATCTTCTGGGTCATGTCCTTTGCCTTATGCCTTACCGGCCTGCTTCAGTGCGGCCTTGACGAAGCCGCTGAACAGCGGGTGGCCATCACGCGGGGTGGAGGTGAATTCCGGGTGGAACTGGCAGGCGACGAACCACGGATGGTCCGGTGCCTCGACCACTTCAACCAGAGCGCCGTCGGCGGAGCGACCGGTCACTTTCAGGCCGGCCTGCAGCAGTTGCGGCAGCAGGTTGTTGTTCACTTCGTAGCGGTGGCGGTGACGCTCGACGATCACGTCCTTGCCGTAGCACTCACGCACATTGGAACCGGCCAGCAGCTGGCAGTCCTGGGCACCCAGACGCATGGTGCCGCCCAGGTCGGAGGCATCGGTACGGACTTCGGTGGCGCCGGTGGCGTCTTGCCATTCGGTAATCAGACCGACCACCGGGTGCGCGCCATTCTGGTCGAACTCGGTGGAGTTGGCGTCTTTCCAGCCCAGCACATTGCGGGCGAACTCGATCACCGCGACCTGCATGCCGAGGCAGATGCCCAGGTAAGGGATCTTGTTCTCGCGAGCGTACTGCACGGTGGTGATCTTGCCTTCCACGCCGCGCAGACCGAAGCCGCCGGGCACCAGGATGGCATCGACACCTTCGAGCAGGCTGGTGCCTTTGTTCTCGATGTCCTCGGAGTCGATATAGCGCAGGTTGACCTTGGTGCGGTTCTCGATGCCGGCATGGCTCATCGCTTCGATCAGCGACTTGTAGGCATCCAGCAGCTCCATGTACTTGCCGACCATGGCGATGGTGACTTCCTTCTCCGGGTTCAGCTTGGCATCCACCACGCGGTCCCACTCGGAGAGGTCGGCCGGGTTGCATTGCAGGCCGAAGCGCTCGACGACGAAGTCGTCCAGGCCCTGGGCGTGCAGCACGGACGGAATCTTGTAGATGGTGTCGACGTCTTCCAGGCCGATCACCGCACGCTCTTCGACGTTGGTGAACAGGGCGATCTTGCGCCGCGAGGACTGGTCGACTTCATGGTCGGAGCGGCAGATCAGCACGTCCGGCTGCAGGCCAATGGAGCGCAGCTCCTTGACCGAGTGTTGGGTCGGCTTGGTCTTGGTCTCACCAGCCGTGGCGATGTACGGCACCAGGGTCAGGTGCATCAGCATGGCGCGCTTGGCGCCCACTTCCACACGCAGCTGGCGGATCGCCTCGAGGAACGGTTGCGACTCGATGTCGCCGACCGTACCGCCGATCTCGACCATGGCCACGTCGGCATCGCCGGCACCCTTGATGATGCGGCGCTTGATCTCGTCGGTGATGTGCGGAATGACCTGGATGGTCGCACCCAGATAATCACCACGGCGCTCTTTACGCAGCACGTCTTCGTAGACGCGGCCGGTGGTGAAGTTGTTGTTCTGGGTCATCGTGGTGCGGATGAACCGCTCGTAGTGGCCCAGGTCGAGGTCGGTCTCGGCGCCGTCGTGGGTGACGAACACCTCGCCGTGCTGGAACGGGCTCATGGTGCCCGGATCGACGTTGATATAGGGATCCAGTTTGAGCATGGTGACCTTCAGGCCCCGCGCCTCCAGGATGGCTGCCAGTGAAGCCGAAGCGATGCCTTTCCCCAATGAAGAAACAACACCACCCGTGACGAAGATGTAGCGCGTCATGAAAAATCCTAGAAGTCTGCGTTCAAGCGGTCAGCGCCGCCGGGGTGAAAGCGCAGGCCGGCACTCTTGGCCAACCTGAAATAAGCAAGCTTCCGCGGGTTCCGGGGAACTCGCAGAAAGCAGTAACAAGACGGGAGCGTAGTCTACCGGAAAGGCCCTTTCAGCTCAAACCTTGCTCGCTCGTCGGCGGCTGCCAGGACAATTGCCAATCGCCCCACTGCGAACCGTCCAAGCCAGGCAGGTTGGCCACGGCCAGCAGCTCCTCGCCGCGATACAGCAGCGGCAATCGGCCGCGGACAAAAGCCGGCACGCCGCGCTCGTTGAGCAAACGCTTCAGATCGCGATGACCGCGCCCCGGCAGCACCAGCACTTCACCGCCGATTCTGTAACGCACTTGCAACTCGCCCACGGGATATTCGCCACGCAAACTGAGCCGACCATTGCCCGGCAATTGCAGCGGCTGCGCCGGCTCCGACCAGGCTGCGGGCGGCGACGGAGCCTGCAGCCATTCACCCACCAGCCACCACAACCGTTCGTCGGCGCGCCTCAGCTCGCCCGCCGCCAGACGCCAGACCGGCGCACTGTCGACTGCCGCATCGCGCAGATCTTGCCAACCCTGCCAGTGCTCGCTGTCCGGCAGGCTTGTGCGTGGCGCCAGCCAATGACGCAGCGCATTGCGCTGGCGTGCTGCCGACAGCTGACGCAGCGGCCCAAGCGCCAGCGAAGGCAGCCCCAGCCAGGCATATTCCGAGGGTGGCGCAGCTGCCAGCAGATCCAGCTCGGCCAGCTCATCGAGCAAGCCCTGCGCCTCGCGCATGTGCTCGGCGCTGCGTGCCAGGTTTTGCCTGGCCTGTGGCCACTGGCGCGCCAGCAGGGGCAGCACCTCCGCGCGCAGGAAGTTACGGGCGAAACGCATATCGGTATTGGACGGGTCCTCGACCCAATGCAGCTCATGCTGCTGCGCATAAGTCTCCAGCTCACTGCGCGACACCGCCAGCAATGGGCGCAGCAACACACCCTGGCCAAGCGCGCGCTGCGCCGGCATGGCCGCCAGCCCCCGCACGCCGGCACCGCGCAACAGACGAAAGAGCAGGGTTTCGGCCTGGTCATCGCGGTGCTGCCCGGTCAGCAGCAGTTCGCCAGCCCCCAGACAGCGCTCGAGTGCGCCATAGCGCGCCTCACGCGCCGCCCGTTCGAGGCTGGCACCGGCAGCGACCTGCACATAGTCGATCTGCAGCGGTACGCCCAGCCCATCGCACAACTGCTGGCAGTGCTGCGGCCAGCTATCGGCAATCGCCTGCAGACCATGGTGCACATGAATAGCCGAGAGCGGCGGCAAGGCCTGACGAGCACGCAGACGCGCCAGCAGGTGCAGCAACACACTGGAATCCAGACCGCCGGACAGCGCCACCCGCCAGGCCGGGGCTGCCAGCCAGGGCTGTAGTGCTGCGAGCAGTCGGTTTTCGAGGGGAATCATTGGCCTAGCTTAAACAACAACGGGCCCGAAGGCCCGTTGTGCGTGCAGCAAGATGATCAGGCGATGCCGTAGCTCATCAGACGCTGGTAACGACGCTCCAGCAGCTTGTCGTTATTGAGTTTCTTCAGCCCCTTGAGTTGCGACAGCAGCTCCTTGCGAATACTCGCCGCCGCCGTTGCTGGATCACGATGGGCACCGCCCAATGGCTCGCCGATCACCTTATCGACGATGCCCAGGCCTTTCAGGCGCTCGGCGGTGATGCCCATGGCTTCGGCCGCATCCGGCGCCTTCTCCGAGGTTTTCCACAGGATCGAGGCGCAGCCTTCCGGCGAGATTACCGAGTAGGTGGAGTACTGCAGCATGTTCAGCTGGTCGCAGACGCCGATGGCCAGCGCACCGCCGGAACCGCCCTCGCCGATCACGGTGGCGATAATCGGGGTTTTCAGGCGCGACATCACGCGCAGGTTCCAGGCGATGGCCTCGCTCTGGTTACGCTCTTCGGCGTCGATCCCCGGGTAAGCACCGGGTGTGTCGATAAAGGTCAGGATCGGCAGCTTGAAGCGCTCGGCCATTTCCATCAGGCGACAGGCCTTGCGGTAGCCTTCCGGACGCGGCATGCCGAAGTTGCGGCGCACCTTCTCGCGCACTTCGCGGCCCTTCTGGTGACCGATCACCATCACCGGCTGATCATCCAGACGGGCAACACCGCCGACCAGGGCGGCATCGTCGGAGAAGTGCCGGTCGCCATGCAACTCGTCGAACTCGCTGAAGATGTGCTCGATGTAGTCGAGGGTATAAGGGCGATGCGGATGACGGGAGAGCTTGGATATCTGCCAGCTGCTGAGATTACTGAAGATGCTCTCGGTCAGCGCATTGCTCTTGTCCTGCAGGCGGGCAATCTCGTCGCTGATGTTCAGCGCATTGTCGTTACCGACCAGGCGCAACTCTTCGATCTTGGCTTGCAGGTCGGCGATCGGCTGTTCGAAGTCGAGAAAGTTCGGGTTCATAGGCGTCCGTCTTGCATCGGCGGCCGAGTGGCCGGGCGGCTGATTCCATCTGGCGCAATACCTTAAGGGATAAGGCGCCTGGGGTCGAGACCGAGAAGCCAGGCCGGTGGCCTGCTACTCAGCGGTATTGGAGGAAGACGTTGTCTTTGCCGAACTGGTCACGCAGGCTTTGGATCAGACCATCGGCCGGATCGATGCGCCACTGCTCACCAAACTGCAACACGGCCTTGGCGTCGCTGCCACTGTAATCCAGGGTCAGCGGGCAGGCGCCGCGGTACTTGCCGAGCAACTCACCCAACCAGCGCAGACGATCACCCTGCAGCGCCTCACGCCCGACACACAGGCGTAGGCTTTCCGCCAGGCCGGTACGCGCCTCTTCCAGGCTCATTACTCGTTTGGCGCGTAGGCGCAGGCCGCCGGAGAAGTCGTCGTTGCTCACCTCGCCCTCGACCACCACCAGCGCATCGCTCTGCAGCAGCGCCTGGTTGCTGGCGAAAGCATCGGCGAACAGCGAGGCCTCGATCCGCCCGGAACGGTCGTCGAGGGTGATGAAGCCCATCTTGTCGCCCTTCTTGTTCTTCATCACCCGCAGGTTGACGATCAGACCAGCAATGGTCTGGCTCTCGCGCGCCGGACGCAGGTCGATGATGCGCTGACGGGCGAAGCGCCGCACTTCACCTTCGTATTCGTCGATCGGGTGACCGGTGAGGTACAGGCCGAGGCAGTCCTTCTCGCCCTTCAGGCGCTCTTTCAGCGACAGCTCGCGGGCGTTGCGGTGGTTGACGTAGACATCCGCCTCGGGCTCGGAGAACAAGCCGCCAAACAGGTCGGCATGCCCGCTGTCATGGCTGCGCGCCGCCTGCTCAGCAGCCTGCGCCGCCTCCTCCATGGCTGCCAGCAACACCGCACGATTGCGGTCGATGCCGGCCTGGTAGGCCTTGAGTTCGTCATCGAAGTAAGGCCCCAGGCGATCCAGCGCGCCGCCGCGGATCAGCGCTTCCAGGGTGCGTTTGTTGATGCGTTTGAGGTCGACCCGCGAGCAGAAGTCGAACAGGTCCTTGAACGGGCCATCCTGACGCGACTCGACGATGGCCTCCACCGGCCCCTCGCCCACGCCCTTGATTGCACCCAGGCCGTAGACAATGCGCCCGTCATCATCGACGGTGAACTTGAACTCGGAGTTGTTCACATCCGGGGCGAGGATGCGCAGCTTCATGCTGCGGCACTCCTCGATCAGGGTCACGACCTTCTCGGTGTTGTGCATATCCGCCGAGAGCACCGCGGCCATGAACGGCGACGGGAAATGCGCCTTGAGCCAGGCGGTCTGGTAGGAGACCAGGCCATAGGCGGCCGAGTGGGATTTGTTGAAGCCGTAGCCGGCGAACTTTTCCACCAGGTCGAAGATGTTGCCCGCCAGGTCCGCCGAGATGTTGTTACTGGCACAACCCTCGATGAAACCGCCGCGCTGCTTGGCCATCTCCTCGGGCTTCTTCTTACCCATGGCGCGACGCAGCATGTCCGCACCGCCGAGGGTGTAGCCGGCCATGACCTGAGCAATCTGCATCACCTGTTCCTGGTACAGGATGATGCCGTAGGTCGGCTTGAGCACCGGCTCCAGGCCCGCGTACTGGTAGTCCGGATGCGGGTAGGAGAGCTGCTCGCGACCGTGTTTACGGTTGATGAAGTCGTCCACCATGCCCGACTGCAGCGGACCGGGACGGAACAGCGCCACCAGGGCGATCATGTCTTCCAGGCAGTCCGGCTTGAGCTTCTTGATCAGCTCCTTCATGCCGCGCGATTCAAGCTGGAACACCGCAGTGGTCTCGGCCTTCTGCAGCATGTCGTAGGTTTTTTTGTCATCCAGCGGGATGAAGTCGATGTTCACATCCGGCAGGCCCTTCTTCGCCTGCTCGCGGTTGATCGTCTCCATCGCCCACTTGATGATGGTCAGGGTGCGCAGGCCGAGGAAGTCGAACTTGACCAGGCCGGCCGCCTCCACGTCGTCCTTGTCGAACTGGGTGACCAGGCCGCCACCCTCTTCATCGCAGGCAATCGGCGAGAAGTCGGTGAGCTTGGTCGGCGCGATCACCACGCCCCCGGCGTGCTTGCCGGTACCGCGGCAGATGCCCTCGAGCTTGAGCGACATCTCCCAGATCTCTGCGGCCTCCTCGTCGACCTTGAGGAAGTCGCGCAGCGGCTCCTCCATCTCGTAGGCCTTCTCCAGGGTCATGCCGACCTCGAAGGGAATCATCTTCGACAGGCGATCGGCCAGACCGTAGGACTTGCCCTGCACCCGCGCCACGTCGCGCACCACAGCCTTGGCCGCCATGGTGCCGAAGGTGATGATCTGGCTCACCGCGTTACGCCCGTATTTCTCGGCCACGTAGTCGATCACCCGGTCGCGGCCGTCCATGCAGAAGTCGACGTCGAAGTCGGGCATGGAGACGCGTTCGGGGTTGAGGAAGCGCTCGAACAGCAGGTCGTAGGCCAGCGGGTCGAGGTCGGTGATCTTCTGCACATAGGCCACCAGCGAGCCGGCACCCGAACCGCGGCCCGGGCCGACCGGCACGCCGTTGCTCTTGGCCCACTGGATGAAGTCCATAACGATCAGGAAGTAACCGGGGAAACCCATCTGGATGATGATATCCAGCTCGAAATTCAGCCGGTCGATGTAGACCTGCTTCTTCGCCTCGTAGTCCGGGGTGTCCTTGGGCAGCAGCACTTCCAGGCGCTCGTCGAGGCCATCGAAGGAGACCTTGCGGAAGTACTCGTCGATGGTCATGCCATCCGGCACCGGGAAGTCAGGCAAGAAGTACTTACCCAACTGCACTTCGATGTTGCAGCGCTTAGCGATTTCGACGGTGTTTTCCAGCGCCTCGGGGATGTCGCTGAACAGCTCGGCCATCTCGGCCGGAGTCTTCAGGTACTGCTGGTCGGAATAGGTGCGCGGGCGGCGCGGGTCATCCAGGGTGCGGCTCTCGCCGATGCACACGCGGGTCTCGTGGGCCTCGAAGTCGCCCTGCTTGAGGAAGCGCACATCGTTGGTCGCCACCAGCGCCGCACCGCAGCGAGCGGCCAGGGCCACGGCGGCATGCACATGCTCTTCGTCGTTGATGCGATTGCAGCGGTGCAGTTCGAGGTAGAAACGCTCGGGGAATACCGCCTGCCATTCGCCCAGCAGTGCCTCGGCACGCGCCTGCTCGCCGGCCAGCAAGGCATGACCGATCTCGCCGTCGCGCGCACCGGACAGGGCGATCAGGCCCTCGGCTGCTTCCTTGACCCAGTCGCGCTGGATGATCACCAGGTCGTTGCTCTGCCCATCGCTCCAGCCGCGCGAGACCAGTTCGGTGAGATTGCGATAGCCCTTGGCATTCATCGCCAGCAGGGTCATGCGCGTCAACGGGCCGTCTTCTTCGGCGCTGGCCAGCCAGATGTCGGCACCACAGATCGGTTTGATCCCGCCGCCCTGCGCCGCCTTGTAGAACTTCACCAGCGAGCACATGTTGCTCTGATCGGTGACCGCCACCGCCGGCATGCCGGCACCGGCCACCGCCTTGACCAGGGGTTTGACCCGGACCAGGCCATCGACCAGGGAAAACTCGGTATGCAGGCGTAGATGGACGAAGGTGGTGGTCATGACGATCCTGTACAGAACACAAAAACAATAAGGCCCGGATTGTACCGGGCCAAGGTGCAAACAGCAGCATGCGGATCAGGGGATCGCAGCGTAGGGTGGCTGTCGCTCTCTACATCCACCGACGCGCCGTTCGGCGGATCGATAAAGCGTGATCCACCCTACTCTTCCAGCACCGCGCGCACCGGCGCGAAGGAGCGCCGGTGGATCGGCGTGGCACCCAGGCGCTTGAGCGCTTCCAGATGCACCGGTGTGGGATAGCCCTTGTGCCCGCCGATGCCGTAGCCGGGGTACAAGGCCTCCAGCGCTTGCATCTCACGGTCACGGCTGACCTTGGCCAGGATCGAGGCGGCGGCGATGGCCGGCACCTGGCTGTCACCTTTGACCACTGGCGCGCTAGGCACTGCCAGCTTGGGACAACGATTGCCGTCGATCAACGCCAGGCGTGGCGTCACGCTGAGCCCTTCCACTGCGCGCTGCATGGCCAGCATGGTGGCGTGCAGGATATTCAGGCGGTCGATCTCTTCCACCTCGGCGCGGGCGATGCACCAGGCCAGGGCTTTTTCGCAAATTTCGTCGAACAGCTTCTCGCGGCGCGCCTCGCTGAGCTTCTTCGAGTCATTGAGCCCGAGGATCGGCCGCGCCGGATCGAGGATCACTGCGGCGGTGACCACCGGGCCACAGAGTGGGCCACGGCCGACTTCGTCGACGCCGGCGACCAATTCCTCGACCAGAGTGAAATCCAAGCCCATC
This sequence comes from Pseudomonas campi, assembly GCF_013200955.2. Classification (NCBI taxonomy): domain Bacteria; kingdom Pseudomonadati; phylum Pseudomonadota; class Gammaproteobacteria; order Pseudomonadales; family Pseudomonadaceae; genus Aquipseudomonas; species Aquipseudomonas campi. The sequence continues at coordinate 1,259,135 of NZ_CP053697.2, read as the reverse complement.
TGCATCAGGCCAGCCCTGCCAGCTTGAGCACCGCATCGGCGGCCTGTTCGGAGGCATCGTGCCGCAGGGCGCGATGAATCACATCGAAGCCTTCGGTTTGCACCGCGCCGTCATCCAGCAGCGGCGCCAGGGTCTGCGCCAGGGCATCCGGGGTGGCCGCATCCTGGATCAGCTCAGGCACCAGCAGGCGCTCGGCCAGCAGGTTGGGCAGGGAAATATAGGGGCTGGTCACCAGGCGTTTGAGAATGCGATAGGTCAGCGGCGCCACCTTGTAGGCCACCACCATTGGGCGCTTGTACAGCAGCGCTTCGAGGGTCGCCGTACCGGAAGCGATCAGCACGGCATCGCAGGCGGCCAGAGCTTCATGGGACTGGCCATCGAGCAACAGCAACGGCAGGTCACGGTTACCCAGCAGCTCTTCCAGTTGCTGGCGGCGCTCACGACTGGCGCAGGGCAGGACAAAACGCACGCCCGGCCGCAGGGCGCGCAGGCGCTCGGCGGCGTCGAGGAACAAAGCGCCCAGACGCGCCACTTCGCCGCCACGGCTGCCCGGCAACAGGGCAACGACCATCGCATCGTCATCCAGCCCCAAGACTTCGCGGGCGGCTTGGCGGTCGGCCTGCAGCGGGATGGTATTGGCCAGCGGATGGCCGACGAAACGTACCGGCACCTGATGATCGAGATAGAAACGCGCCTCGAAGGGAAACAGAGTCAGCATCAGGTCGCAGGCTTCGCGAATCTTCAGCACGCGCTTCTGCCGCCAGGCCCAGACCGACGGGCTGACGTAGTGCACGGTCTTGATCCCGGCCTGGCGTAGCTTGAGCTCGAGGGTCAGGTTGAAGTCCGGCGCATCGATACCGATGAACACATCCGGCTTGGCCTCGATCAGCGTGCGGATCAGGCGCTTGCGCCGTGCCAGCAACTCCAGCAGGCGGCCGAGCACCTCGACCAGGCCCATCACCGCCAGGCGCTCCATCGGGAAGTAGGACTTGAGGCCTTCGGCCTCCATGCGCGGCCCACCAATGCCGATGAACTCGACCTGCGGATGCTGACGCTTGAGCGCCTGCATCAGGCCGGCGCCGAGAATGTCGCCGGAGGCCTCGCCGGCCACCAGCGCTATGCGAAGAGGACGCGCCATGACTTAGCGGGTGATGCCGCGGGTGGAAGCCTGGATGGAGTCGCGGAATACCGCCACTTCCGGGAATTGCGCAGAGGATTCGGCCAGCTCGGCCAGCGCCTGCTCGACAGTCAGGCCCTGGCGATACACCACCTTGTAGGCGCGGCGCAGCGAAGCAATGGCTTCTGCGCTGAAACCACGGCGGCGCATGCCTTCGAAGTTCATGCTACGCGCCTCGGCCGGATTGCCGAACACGGTGACATAGGCCGGCACATCCTTGCCGATCGCCGTGCCCATGCCGGAGAAGCTGTGTGCGCCGATGCGGCAGAACTGGTGAACCAGGGTGAAGCCCGACAGGATCGCCCAGTCGTCCATCTTCACGTGGCCGGCCAAGGCGGTGTTATTGACCAGAATGCAGTGATTGCCGATCACGCTGTCGTGACCGATATGCACATAGGCCATCAGCAGGTTGTGATCGCCTATGGTGGTTTCCGAGCGGTCCTGTACGGTCCCGCGATGGATGGTGACACCCTCGCGAATCACGTTGTTATCGCCGATCACTAGGCGAGTCGGCTCGCCGTTGTACTTCAGGTCAGGGGTATCTTCACCGACCGACGAGAACTGATAGATACGGTTGTGCTTACCAATCTGGGTCGGGCCCTTGATGATCACATGGGGGCCGACCACGCTACCCTCGCCTATTTCCACATCGGGTCCAATGATCGACCAGGGGCCGACCTGAACGTCATCCGCCAGCTTGGCCGACGGATCGATGATGGCGCGAGGGTCAATCAAACTCATAGTTTGCGTTCCGCACAGATGATTTCTGCCGAGCAGACTTCCTTGCCATCGACGCTGGCCTTGCACGCGAACTTCCAGATGCTGCGCTTGTTACTCAGGTACTTGGCTTCGAGCATCAGCTGATCGCCCGGTACCACTGGCTGACGAAAGCGTAGCTTGTCGGAGCCGACAAAGTAATACAGGGTGCCATCGGAGGGTTTCAGATCCATCATCTTGAAACCGAGAATCCCAGCGGCCTGGGCCATTGCCTCGATGATCAGCACGCCCGGCATGATCGGATGTTCGGGGAAATGCCCGTTGAAAAACGGCTCATTGATGCTGACATTCTTGTAGGCACGAATGGTCTTGCCCTCGAGATCCAGCTCTGCCACCCGGTCCACCAGCAGGAAGGGGTAACGGTGCGGCAAGTATTCGCGAATCTGGTTGATGTCCATCATGTACGGAAAGCCTGTTCTAAAGAATGGGGACGTGCGTCAGACGCGGGTCAGGCATCTGATGAGGCATCGGCGCCCGGGGTCACGGCAGCCAGGCGCTTTTCCATGTCGCGCAGGCGTCGTGCCATATCGTCCAACTGGCGAATGCGCGCAGCGCTCTTCTTCCAGTCGGCCGCAGTTTGCATTGCAGTACCCGAGGAGTAGGCCCCAGGTTCGGTAATCGAACGGGTGACCATGGTCATGCCGGTGACGAACACGTTGTCGCACACCTCGATGTGCCCAACCATGCCCACCCCACCGGCGATCATGCAGTTCTTGCCGATCTTGGTGCTGCCGGAAATACCCGCGCAACCGGCCATGGCGGTGTTGTCGCCGATCTGCACGTTGTGCGCGATCATGATCTGGTTATCCAGCTTGACCCCGTTGCCGATCAAGGTATCGGCCAGGGCACCGCGGTCGATGGTGGTGTTAGCACCGATCTCGACATCGTCGCCCAGGGTCACGCCACCGATCTGCGCGATCTTCTGCCAGACACCTTTTTCGTTGGCGAAGCCGAAGCCCTCACCACCGAGCACGGCGCCAGACTGGATGACCACACGCTTGCCGATGTGCACGTCGTGATACAGGGTCACGCGCGGCGCCAGCCAACCATGCTCACCGATAGAGCTGCGCGCACCGATCACGCAATGCGCGCCGATGGTCACGCCAGCACCGATCTGCGCAGCGCTTTCAATCACCGCATAGGCGCCGATACTGGCGCTCGCATCGACCTGCGCATCGGCAGCCACCACGGCCGTCGGGTGAACCCCGGCAGTGGCAACGGGCTTGCGATCGAACAGATGGGAAAGCTGGGCATAGGCCAGATAGGGATTGGCCACGACCAGAGCATCACCCGCGAAGCCATCGGCATCCGCCGCGGTGAGCAGCACTGCGCCTGCCTGCGTATCGGCGAGGAACTTGCGGTACTGGGCATTGGCCAGAAAGCTCAACTGCTCGGCGCCGGCATCCTGCAGGGACGCCAGGCCACGAATCGGCTTGTCGGCGGCACCACGCAAGGTGGCGCCCAGCTGCTCGGCCAGCTGACCGAGGGTAAACGACACTGCGCTCATGATCAGCGCAGCTTGTTCATGCGCTCGATGACCTGACGGGTAATGTCGAGCTGAGGCTTGACGTCGATTACCGCGCCACGTTCCAGCACCAGGTCAAAATTGCCGCCCTTGATCACTTCCTCGACCGCCTTGTCCAGCTTCGGCTTGAGCTGCTTGAGCATGTCGCGATCGGAGATGGCCTTGGCTTCGTTGAGTTCCTTGGACTGGAACTGGAAGTCACGGGCCTTCTGCTTGAACTCAAGCTCCAGGCGCTCACGCTCGGCTTGCTGCATACGCTCGCCTTCTTTGACCAGGCGGTCCTGAATGCGCTTGGCGTCGGTTTCCAGCTGCTTCAGCTTGTTCAGTTGCGGACCGAATTTCTTCTCGGCATCCACGGCGTATTTCTTCGCAGCGTCAGACTCAAGCAGGGCCATTTGGTAGTTCAGTACTGCCACCTTCATCTCGGCAAACGCCGGAGTCGCCACCAGGGCCATGGTGATCAGAACCAGTTGAGTCAACTTACGCACGATGCACTCCTGCAACAAACACTGTTGTCATTTATCAAGCAATTAGAAAGTCTGGCCAAGAGAGAACTGGAAGACCTGTGTGTCGGCATCGTCCGGCTTCTTGATCGGTGCTGCCAAGCTGAAACTCAGTGGGCCCAGGGCAGTAACCCAGGTCACACCCAGACCCACGGAACTGGCCAGCTCGCCAATATCCAGGTCGCAGGTGCTGCCATTCTGTTTCTGGGTCTTGGAACAGTTGGTGTCGTACACATTACCCACGTCCCAGAACAGCGCGGTACGCAGGGAGCGCTGATCCTTGATAAACGGCAGCGGGAAGAGCATTTCCACGCCGCCCTGGATCAGCACGTTACCACCGAAGGGCAGCGGATCCTGATCGTCGGTATAACGCCCGTCGACACCAGGGCCAGCGCCCTCGCCACCCGGCAACGGGTTGCCATTAGCGTCTCGAGCCACGCTGGGGGTACTGCGTGGGCCCAGGCTGCTGTCCTCGAAACCACGTACGGAGTTGAAACCACCGGCGTAGTAGTTCTCGTAGAACGGCAGATCAGAGGTGGAACCGTAGCTATCGCCATAGCCCAGCTCAGTGTGGAAGCGCAGGGTGTAGTTCTCGGTTACCGGCTTGAACAGCTGACCCCGGTAGTCGATCTTGAAGAACGACAAGTCGCTACCCGGGATAGTGCTTTCCAGCACCAGGCTCTGCGAGTGGCCGCGGGTGGCCATCACGCCACGGTTCAGGGTCGACTCGGACCAACCGATCGAACCTTTCAGGTTCAGATAGTCATCCCCTTCTTCCTCAAGGAAGTCGAGAATCTCGTCCACGGTGTAGTCACCGGTATCGATGCTGTCCTGCTGGATGGTCAGGCCATAGGTCAGGCGCGAGGTCTCGCTGATCGGGTAACCGATGCTGACGCCGGCACCATAGCTGTCCACCGCATAGCTGGATACGTCGACATCGAGATCGTCGTAGTCGGTGGTGCGGTAGAAGGCGTTGTAACCCAGGCTGACACCATCGGCAGTCCAGTAGGGGTCGACGAAACCAAAGTTGTAGCTGGTCTGGTATTCGCTGCGGGTCAGACCGACGCTGACCTTGTTACCGGTGCCAAGGAAGTTGTTCTGGCTGATCGAGCCACCGAGGATCAGACCGGCGTTCTGCGCAAAACCGACGCTGGCGGTGATCGAACCGGAAGCCTGTTCTTCGACGCTGTAATTGACGTCGACCTGGTCGTCGGTACCCGGAACCTGCGGAGTCTCGACGTTGACTTCCTTGAAGTAACCGAGGCGCTCGAGGCGGGTCTTGGACTGATCGATCAGGTAGGTCGACGCCCAGCCACCTTCCATCTGGCGCATTTCGCGGCGCAGCACTTCGTCTTCGGTCTTGGTGTTGCCGCGGAAGTTGATGCGATTGACGTAAGCGCGCTTGCCCGGATCAACCACGAAGGTGATGGCAACGGTCTTGTCTTCGTCGTTGGCCTGAGGCACGCCGTTGACGTTGGCGAAGGTATAACCTTCGTTACCCAGGCGACGGGTGATCAGCTCGGAGGTGGTGGTCATCACTTTGCGCGAGAACACCTGACCCTGCTTGACCAGCATCAGCTTCTGGATTTCCTCTTCCGGAACCTTCAGGTCACCAGAGAGTTTGACCTCGCTGACACTGTACTTCTCGCCTTCCTCGACGTTGACCGTGACGTAGACGTGCTTCTTGTCGGGAGTAATGGACACCTGGGTAGAGGAGATATCCATGTTGATGTAGCCGCGATCCAGGTAGTAGGAACGCAGACGCTCCAGGTCACCGGAGAGTTTTTCGCGGGCGTACTTGTCATCGTTCTTGAAGAAGGACAGCCAGTTGGTGGTCTTCAGCTCGAACAGGCCAATCAGGTCTTCGTCGGGGAATACGCTGTTACCCACCACGTTGATGTGCTGGATGGCGGCAACCGAACCTTCGTTGATCTCGATCTTCAACGCCACACGGTTGCGCGGCTGCGGAATGACCTCGGCCTCGATGGTGGCCGAGTAACGACCCTGGGCCACGTACTGGCGCAGCAATTCGTTACGCACGCCTTCAAGGGTAGCGCGCTGGAAGATTTCGCCTTCCGCCAGACCAGACTGCTCAAGCCCTTTCATCAGGTCTTCGGTGGTGATCGCCTTGTTGCCTTCGATCTCGACACCGGAGATGGACGGGCGCTCGACCACATTGATGACCAGCACATCGCCTTCGCGACCCAGCTGGATATCCTGGAAGAAACCGGTCTTGAACAGGGAACGAGTGGCTTCAACCAGACGATTATCGTCCGCCTGCTCACCTACGTTGAGCGGCAGAGCGCCGAACAGGCTGCCGGCGGAAACCCGCTGCAGGCCGTTGACACGAATATCTGAGATGGTGAAGGACTCGGCGTGAACTTCGGCGATCATCAATGCGGCGAGCACCGCAGGTAGCAGCAGACGTTTCATGAAGTCCTTTCTTATTCCAACTGGCAATAAAGAAACTGCCGCGATACGCGGCAGCTTCACAATTCAGCGATTTGTTACAGACGGCCCAGGTCGTTGATCAGGGCCAGCAACATCACCCCAAGCACCAGACTGATGCCGATCTGCATTCCCCAACCCTGCACCCGTTCGGAGAGTGGACGCCCACGCACCCATTCCACCAGGTAAAACAGCAGATGCCCCCCATCCAGCACGGGGATGGGCAACAGGTTGAGAACCCCCAAACTAATGCTCAGCAGGGACAGGAAATAAAGAAAATCCCCCACTCCCGACTGGGCTGAAGCGCCCGCCACTTTAGCAATGGTTATCGGCCCACTCAAGTTTTTTACCGAGAGCTCGCCGACCAGCATTTTCCTCACCGAATCGAAGGTCAGCAGGGTCATGTGCCAAGTCCGCCGCAGCCCCTCGACCGCACCATCCAAAGGCCCGTAGCGAACCTCACGGAGCATTTCTGCCGGCCACTCGACAGAGCCGACGCCCACCCCGAGGTAGCCGCCACGCGAATCACCCTCGCCACGCACACCCAGGCTGGCGGATAACTCCAGCCGCTCACCCGCACGCTCGACAACCAGGGTGACCTGTTTGGCAGGCAATTCGCGCAGCACATCGAGCACCTGCTGCCAGTCATCGATGCGCTGCTCACCGATAGCCAGCAAACGATCCCCTAGACGCACGCCCGCTGCATGCGCCGGGCCATCAGGATCGATTTCCTTCAATATCGGCACAATACTCGGGCGCCAAGGCTGAATACCCAGGGAGCGCAGCGGATCAGGCTCATCCGCCCCCTTCTGCCAATCACGCAGAATCACCTGACGGGTACTTTGTGCCGTCGAGCCAGGTTCCTGCAGCAACAACTCCAGCGTGCCGCTCTCACCGAGACGACGCACCAACTGCAGATTGACCGCACCCCAACCCTGGGTCGGTTCACCGTCCACCGCCAGAATTTCCTGCCCCGGCAACAGACCGGCGGCCGCGGCCAGGCTATCCGGCTGCACACTACCGATTACCGGCTTGATCTGCTGACTGCCTAGCATGGCCAGCAGCCAGAAGAACAGAATGGCCAGGAGGAAGTTGGCGATCGGTCCGGCTGCAACAATGGCGATGCGCTGCTGCACCGGCTTGCGATTGAAGGACTGCTCGAGCTGATCAGCAGGCACATCGCCCTCACGCTCATCGAGCATTTTCACGTAGCCGCCCAATGGAATGGCGGCAACGACGAACTCGGTGCCCTGGCGATCATGCCAGCGCAGCAGTGGGCTACCGAAGCCCACGGAAAAACGCAGAACTTTGACGCCGCAGCGGCGGGCCACCCAGAAATGACCGAATTCGTGGATCGTGACCAGCACCCCGAGAGCGATCAGGGTGCCAAAAATCATGTACAACGCGCTCATCGTCTTCCTCCGGACTCAACGCCCGTGGCGATTCAACCACTCACCGGCCAGCACCCGTGCCCGGGCATCGGCGGCCAGTACCGCATCGAGACTTTCGACCGCAACGGCCGCCTCAAGATTCAGCACTTCATCGATGATACGCGCGATCTCGGGAAAGCGGATGCGCCGCTCGAGAAAGGCCGCCACCGCAATTTCATTAGCCGCATTGAGCAAGGCCGGCGCACTGCCACCGACTTCCGCTGCCTGCCGCGCCAGGCGCAGACAAGGAAAACGCTGTTCATCCGGGCGCTGGAAATCCAGACGCGCCACAGCGAACAGATCCAGTGGCGCCACCCCGGAGTCGATCCGTTCGGGCCAGGCCAGTGCATGGGCGATGGGTGTGCGCATATCCGGGTTACCCAGCTGCGCCAATACCGAGCCATCCACGTAGTCGACCAGTGAATGGATCACGCTCTGCGGGTGGATCACCACCTCAACCTGAGACGGCCTGGCATCGAACAGCCAGCAGGCCTCGATCAGCTCCAGCCCCTTGTTCATCATGCTCGCCGAATCGACGGAGATCTTGCGCCCCATCGACCAGTTGGGATGGGCGCAGGCCTGTTCGGGACTGACCTGCTCCAGCTCGGCCAACGGCGTTTCGCGAAACGGCCCACCCGAAGCGGTCAGCAGGATCCGCCGCACGCCGACCGCCCCCAAGCCGCGGGCGTAGTCGCCAGGCAGACACTGGAAGATCGCATTGTGCTCGCTGTCGATCGGCAAAAGCACGGCACCGCTGCGGCGCACAGCCTGGATGAACAGGTCGCCGGACATCACCAGCGCTTCCTTGTTGGCCAGCAGCACCTTCTTGCCGGCCTCGACCGCCGCCAGGGTCGGCTGCAAGCCAGCAGCGCCAACAATGGCGGCCATCACCGCATCCACCTCGGGATGAGCAGACACGTCGCACAGCGCCTGCGCACCCGCCAATACCTCGGTCGGTACATCTGCAGCGCGCAACGCACGCTGCAGTGCAGCCGCCGAAGCCTCATCAGGGGTTACCGCGAATTGCGGGCGATGTGTGCGACAGAGCTGCTCCAGCTCCTGCAGGCGCGAGAAACCGCTCAACGCAAACACCTGATAACGATCGGGATGACGCGCAATCACATCCAGGGTGCTGAGACCGATCGAACCGGTCGCCCCCAGCACGGTGATCTGCTGCGGCTGACTCACTGCGCGTTCCAGCCGGCCAGCCAGAGCAGTACGGCGAACAGCGGTACGGCGGCGGTCAGGCTGTCGATACGATCCAGCACACCACCGTGACCAGGCAGCAGATTGCTGCTGTCCTTGATCCCGGACTGACGCTTGAACATGCTCTCGGTCAGGTCACCGACCACCGACACCAGCACCACTAGCGCGGCGCCCGCCAGGGCCAGGGCAAAACCCTTGGCCTGCCAACCCTGCTGCAGGCCGACAGCTGCGGTGATCAGCAGGCTGGCCAGTAGCCCGCCATACAGACCTTCCCAGCTCTTGCCGGGACTAACGCTCGGCGCCAGCTTGCGCTTGCCGAAGGCCTTGCCAGCGAAATAGGCGCCGATGTCGGCACCCCAGACCAGTACCATCACCGCGATGATCAGCATGTTCGCCTGCGGCCACTGCTTGAGCAGCACCAGGCCTTGCCAGGCCGGCAGGAGGATCAGCAAGCCGATCAGCAACTTGCCGGGCAGGCCACCCCAGTAGCGACTGCTATCCGGATAGGTCAGCACCAGCAGGGTCGCCAGCGCCCACCAGAGCACCGCAGCCCCCAGCAACCAGGGCGCCAGCGCCGGGGTGAGGTAGAGCAGATAGAGCAGCGCTGCGACCAGCGCAGCATAACCGACACGCAGCCCTTGCGCGGCGAAGCCGGCCAGGCGCGCCCATTCCCAAGCGCCGAGGGTGACTACTGCACCGATGAACAGAGCAAACAGCCCACCATCCAGCAGAAAGAAACCACCCAGAGCAATCGGCAGCAGAAGCAGCGCCGTGATGATCCGTTGTTTGAGCATCAGTTACGCGCCTCGGCTTCTACCTGCTCGCTGGTCTTGCCGAAGCGCCGCTGGCGGGTAGAGAAATCGGCCAGCGCCTTGCGCATGGCCTCGTGTTTGAAATCCGGCCAGAACAGGTCGGAGAAATACAGCTCGGAGTAAGCCAGCTGCCAGAGCAGGAAATTGCTGATGCGGTGCTCACCACCGGTACGAATGCACAGGTCCGGCAGCGGCAGATCACCCGTAGCAAGGCAGCTCTGCAACAGCTCGGGAGTCAGATCTTCCGGCTGCAGATGCCCGGCCTGCACATCACGCGCCAGACGCTGAGCAGCCTGAGCGATATCCCACTGGCCACCATAATTGGCCGCCACCTGCAGGACGAAGCGATTTTCCCCGGCGGTGGCCTGCTCGGCCTCGCGCATGGCAGCCTGCAACTCCGGATGAAAGCGCGAGCGATCACCGATGATGCGCAGACTGATGGCATTCTCCTTGAGCTTCTTCGCCTCGCGACGCAGAGCACCGAGGAACAGCTCCATCAACGCCCCGACCTCCTCGGCCGGGCGCTGCCAGTTCTCACTGGAGAAGGCGAACAGAGTCAACACCTCGACCCCAGCCTCGGCGCACACCTCGATCACCGCACGCACGGCATCGACGCCGGCCTTGTGTCCGGCCACGCCAGGCAGCAGACGCTTTTTCGCCCAGCGATTGTTCCCATCCATGATGATGGCCACGTGACGCGGCACTATCGCCTGGGCTTCCTGCTTGCTCTTGACCATGGCTAGAAGACCGTCACACCGCCATCAGATCGGCTTCTTTGGCTTCCAGAGCCTTTTCCACCTCGGCGACGAACTTGTCGGTCAGCTTCTGCACCTCGTCGGAAGCGCGGCGTTCTTCGTCTTCGCTGATTTCCTTTTCCTTGACCAGGTCTTTCAGCTGGGCCAGGGCATCACGACGAATATTGCGCACCGCCACACGGGCGTTTTCCGCTTCGCCACGCGCCTGCTTGGTGAAGCCCTTGCGGGTTTCCTCGGTCAGCGCCGGCATCGAGATCAGCAGCAGCTCACCCAGGTTGGTCGGATTGAAGCCCAGGCCGGAACTCTGGATCGCCTTGTCGACGGCAGCCAGCATGCCGCGCTCGAACGCCACCACCTGCAGGGTGCGGGCATCCTTGACGGTGACGTTGGCCACCTGATTGAGCGGGGTATCAGCGCCGTAGTAAGGCACCATCACGCCGCCCAGAATGCTCGGGTGCGCCTGACCGGTACGAATCCGGCTGAACGCATGACTCAGCGACTCCAGACTCTTCTGCATGCGTTCCTGGGTGTCTTTCTTGATCTCGTTGATCATTGTGCATCCTCCTCGATCAGGGTTCCTTCGGCGCCGCCCACCACGATATTCAGCAGGGCGCCTGGCTTGTTCATGTTGAAAACCCGCAGCGGCATCTTGTGATCGCGGCACAGGCAGATGGCCGTCAGATCCATGACACCCAGCTTGCGGTCGAGCACCTCGTCATAGGTCAGACGATCGAATTTCTCGGCATTGGGGTCTTTGAAAGGATCGGCAGTGTACACGCCATCGACCTTGGTGGCCTTGAGCACGATATCGGCATCGATCTCGATCGCGCGCAGACAGGCGGCGGAATCAGTGGTGAAGAACGGATTGCCGGTACCGGCCGCAAAAATCACCACTTCACCGGTTTTCAGGTGGCGCATGGCCTTGCGCCGATCGTAATGATCGGTCACGCCGACCATGGAAATCGCCGACATCACGATAGCCGGGATATTCGAGCGCTCCAGCGCATCGCGCATGGCCAGGGCGTTCATCACGGTAGCGAGCATGCCCATGTGGTCACCGGTGACCCGATCCATGCCGGCCGCGGACAGCGCCGCACCGCGGAACAGGTTGCCGCCGCCGATCACCAGACCGACCTGCACACCGATGCCGACCAGTTGGCCGACTTCCAGGGCCATGCGATCGAGAACCTTCGGGTCGATACCGAAGTCTTCGGAGCCCATCAGGGCCTCGCCGCTAAGTTTGAGCAGAATGCGTTTATAGCGAGGTTGGCGACCACTCACCTGCTGAGCCATGCGTATCTCTCCTGCGGCGTTGTTTTCTAGCGAAGCCTCGTGAGCTTCATATTTTTACCCGGCAGTCAGACCACTGCCCGGTGAATTGGTGCGGCGCGACGGGTAATTAGGCCGCGCTTTGCAAAAGAGGCTGCACGCATAAGCGGGCAGCCTCTTCGGTACGACAGTGTAGAACCGTCTTACTGCTTGCTGGCGGCAGCCACTTGAGCAGCAACTTCGTCAGCGAAGTTGTCGACCGGCTTCTCGATGCCTTCACCGACCGCGAAGCGGGTGAAGGAAACGATTTCAGCGCCGCCTTTCTTGGCCAGAGCACCGACGGTGATTTCCGGATCCTTGACGAAGGCTTGCTCAACCAGGCTGGCCTCGGCCAGGAACTTGCTGATGCGACCGGCAATCATCTTCTCGACGATTTCAGCCGGCTTGCCCTTCATCTTGTCTTCGTTCAGGGACAGGAACACGTTCTTCTCGCGCTCGATGGCCTCGGCAGAGACCTGGCTCGGCAGCAGGAATTCCGGGTTGCTGGCAGCTACGTGCATGGCGATGTCTTTGGCCAGCTCGACGCTACCGCCTTTCAGAGCCACGACCACACCAATCTTGTTGCCGTGCAGGTAGGAACCCAGCACGTCGCCTTCAACACGGGCCAGACGGCGGATGTTGACGTTTTCACCGGTCTTGCCAACCAGCACCAGACGATCGGCTTCACGGGCTTCGATCAGCGGCTCAACGGTGGTCAGCTTGTCAGCGAAAGCCTGCTCGACGCTGGCAGCGACGAAGGCTTTGAAGTCGTCTTGCAGGGCCAGGAAGTCGGTCTGCGAGTTGACTTCCAGCAGAACGGCGGATTTACCGTCGTCCTTGACTGCGATGGCGCCTTCGGCGGCAATGTTGCCAGCCTTCTTGGCGGCCTTGATGGCGCCCGAGGCACGCATGTCGTCGATGGCTTTTTCGATGTCGCCGCCGGCCTTGGTCAAGGCCTTTTTGCAATCCATCATGCCTTCGCCAGTGCGCTCGCGCAGTTCTTTAACCAGGGCTGCAGTAATTTCTGCCATGTTCTTGATCCTCTTGAATCGGTAGTCAACCAATCAACCCGGATACCGGGTACAAATTCGTAAGTGGCAAAAAGGGGGCCTAGCCCCCTTCTTGCGCAACGGGTGACGTTAGTCGCCCGCTATCAGCCTTCGCTGGCCTCGGAGGACGCTTCTTCGACGAACTCGTCGGCGCCACCGGCAGCGTTGGTGCGACCACGGATTACGGCGTCGGCCATGGCACCCATGTACAGCTGGATGGCGCGGATGGCGTCGTCGTTACCCGGGATGATGAAGTCAACGCCTTCCGGGCTGCTGTTGGTATCGACTACGCCGATGACCGGGATGCCCAGCTTGTTGGCTTCGGTGATAGCAATGCGCTCGTGGTCAACGTCGATCACGAACAGAGCGTCCGGCAGACCGCCCATGTCCTTGATACCACCCAGGCTGCGATCCAGCTTTTGCAGGTCGCGGGTGCGCATCAGGGCTTCTTTCTTGGTCAGCTTGGCGAAGGTGCCGTCCTGGGACTGGGTTTCCAGATCACGCAGGCGCTTGATCGAAGCACGGATGGTTTTGTAGTTGGTCAGCATGCCGCCCAACCAGCGGTGATCGACGTACGGCGAACCGCAACGTGCAGCTTCTTCAGCAACGATCTTGCCAGCGGAACGCTTGGTGCCCACGAACAGAATCTTGTTCTTGCCGTTAGCCAGTTTCTCAACGAAGGACAGAGCCTCGTTGAACATCGGCAGGGTCTTTTCCAAGTTGATGATGTGGATCTTGTTGCGCGCGCCGAAAATGAACTTGCCCATTTTCGGGTTCCAGTAACGGGTCTGGTGGCCGAAGTGCACACCGGCCTTCAGCATATCGCGCATATTGACTTGGGACATGATAGTTCCTTGATAAGTCGGGTTAGGCCTCCACGCATCCCGCTATCCAACCCTTTCAGGCACCCAGGATAACGTGTCGATACGTGTGCGGATTAAAGCTTCACGAGCCCACTGCCCGTAAAGCGGCGCGTTTTATACCATAGAAAGCCGCACCAAGCTAGCGCAAACAACCCCCTCCAGCCCGCCGACCTGGGCCGAGCAACAGCCTGCGCGCCCTGCCGCCGGGCGATTGCTTTCTGCTAGAATCGCCGTCTTCCCTGTTTTTGCCTTGCGCCGCCGGCGCCGAGAGAGACTGCATGACCGTCACCATCAAGACTCCCGCAGAAATCGAAAAAATGCGCATCGCCGGCCGCTTGGCCGCCGAAGTGCTGGAGATGATCGGCGAGCACGTCAAACCCGGCGTCACCACCGAAGAAATCGACCGCATCTGCCACGACTTTATCGTCAACGTGCAGAAGGCCATTCCGGCGCCGCTCAACTACGGCGCCGCGCCAGGCCGCCCGGGCTTTCCCAAGTCGATCTGCACCTCGCTCAACCACGTGGTCTGCCACGGCATCCCCAACGAGAAGCCGCTGAAAGACGGCGACGTGCTGAACATCGACGTCACCGTAATCAAGGACGGCTACCACGGCGACACCAGCAAGATGTTCATGGTCGGCAAGGTGCCCGAGTGGGCGGTCAAGCTGGCCCAGGTCACCCAGGAATCTATGTACAAGGGCATCCAGCTGGTCAAGCCGGGCGCACGCCTGGGCGACATCGGCGAAGTGATCCAGAAGCATGCCGAGAAGCACGGCTTCAGCGTGGTGCGCGAGTACTGCGGGCATGGCATCGGCGCCGTGTTCCATGAAGAGCCGCAAGTGCTGCACTACGGCCGCGCCGGCACCGGTATGGAGCTCAAGGAAGGCATGACCTTCACCATCGAGCCGATGATCAACCAGGGTCGCCCGGAAACCCGCCTGCTCGGCGACGGCTGGACCGCCATCACCAAGGACCGCAAGCTCTCCGCCCAGTGGGAGCACACCATCCTGGTCACCGCCGACGGCTACGAGATCCTCACCCTGCGCAGCGACGACAGCCTGCCGCGCACTTCCGTCTGAGCCCACACATATATAGAGAGAAGGTAGGCACGCATGCCGCAGATGGACCCGGAGTTGTTTGATCGCGGCCAGTTCCAGGCAGAACTGGCGCTCAAGTCCAGCCCCATCGCCGCGTTCAAGAAAGCCCTCAAGCAGGCCCGCGAAGTGCTCGACGGGCGCTTCCGCGAAGGCCGTGATATCCGCCGTCTGGTCGAAGACCGCGCCTGGTTCGTCGACCAGATCCTCCAGGAAGCCTGGAAACGCTTCGACTGGTGCGAAGACGCCGACATCGCCCTGCTGGCGGTTGGCGGCTACGGGCGCGGCGAGCTGCACCCCAACTCCGACATCGACCTGCTGATCCTGCTCGACAGCGCCGACCACGAAATCTTCCGCAGCCCCATCGAAGGCTTCCTTACCCTGCTCTGGGACATCGGCCTGGAAGTCGGCCAGAGCGTGCGCTCGGTGGACGAGTGCGCCGAAGAAGCCCGCGCCGACCTGACGGTGATCACCAACCTGATGGAAAGCCGCACTATCGCCGGCCCCGAGCACCTGCGCCTGCGTATGCAGGAGGTCACCAGCAGCGCGCAGATGTGGCCGAGCAAGCACTTCTTCCTGGCCAAGCGCAAAGAACAGATGGCGCGCCACGCCAAGTACAACGACACCGAATACAACCTCGAACCCAATGTGAAGGGCTCGCCCGGGGGCCTGCGCGACATCCAGACCATCCTCTGGGTGGCTCGCCGCCAACTCGCCACCCTCAACCTGCATTCGCTGGTCAAGGAAGGCTTCCTGGTCGACAGCGAGTACAGCATGCTCGCCGCCAGCCAGGAGTTCCTGTGGAAGGTGCGCTACGCCCTGCACATGCTCGCCGGCCGCGCCGAAGACCGCCTACTGTTCGACCACCAGCGCAAGATCGCCGCCCTGCTCGGCTTCGAGGACGGTGACGGGCGCATGGCCGTCGAGCGCTTCATGCAGAAGTACTACCGGGTGGTGATGGGCGTCGCCGAGCTGAGCGAGCTGATCAACCAGCACTTCGAGGAAGTCATCCTGCGCGCCGGCGAATGCGGCACGGCGCAGCCGCTGAACAGTCGCTTCCAGCTGCGCGACGGCTATATCGAAGTGACCAGCGCCGGGGTATTCAAGCGCACCCCGTTCGCCATCCTCGAAGTCTTCGCACTGATGGCACAGCACCCCGAGATCAAGGGCGTGCGCGCCGACACCATCCGCCTGCTGCGCGACAGCCGCCACCTGATCGACGACGACTTCCGCCGCGATATCCGCAACACCAGCCTGTTCATCGAGCTGTTCAAGTCGCCCCAGGGCATCCACCGCAACCTGCGCAGGATGAACCGCTACGGCCTCCTCGGCCGCTACCTGCCGGAGTTCGGTCTGATCGTCGGACAGATGCAGCACGACCTGTTCCACATCTATACGGTCGATGCGCACACGCTGAACCTGATCAAGCACCTGCGCAAACTCAAGTGGCCGGAGCTGGCGGAAAAATTCCCGCTGGCCAGCAAGATCATGGGCAAGCTGCCCAAGCCGGAGCTGATCTACCTCGCCGGCCTCTATCACGACATCGGCAAGGGCCGCGGCGGCGACCACTCGGAACTGGGCGCGGTGGATGCCGAAGCCTTCTGCGTACGCCACCAGCTGCCGACCTGGGACACCCGCCTGATCACCTGGCTGGTGCAGAACCACCTGGTGATGTCGACCACCGCCCAGCGCAAGGACCTCTCCGACCCGCAGGTGATCTTCGACTTCGCCCAGCTGGTCGGCGACCAGACCCGTCTCGACTACCTCTACGTGCTGACCGTGGCCGACATCAACGCCACCAACCCCAGCTTGTGGAACTCCTGGCGCGCCAGCCTGCTGCGCCAGCTCTACACCGAGACCAAGCGCGCCCTGCGCCGCGGCCTGGAAAACCCGCTGGACCGCGAGGAACAGATCCGCCAGACGCAGAGCTCGGCGATCGACATCCTGGTGCGCGGCGGCATCGACCAGGACGACGCCGAGCAGCTGTGGAGCCAGCTCGGCGACGACTACTTCCTGCGCCATACCGCGGCCGACGTGGCCTGGCACACCGAGGCAATCCTCCAGCACCCGGCCGGCAACGACCCACTGGTGCTGATCAAGGAAACCGCCCAGCGCGAGTTCGAGGGCGCGACGCAGATCTTCATCTACGCCCCGGACCAGCACGACTTCTTCGCCGTGACCGTGGCCGCCATGGACCAGCTCAACCTGAACATCCATGACGCGCGGGTGATCACCTCCACCAGCCAGTTCACCCTCGACACCTATATCGTGCTGGATACCGAGGGCGGACGCATCGGCGACAACCCGGCGCGGATCAAGCAGATCCGCGAAGGCCTGATCGGCGCACTGAAGAATCCGGACGACTACCCGAACATCATCCAGCGCCGCGTGCCGCGCCAGCTCAAGCATTTCGCTTTCGCCCCGCAGGTGAGCATCCACAACGATGCGCAGCGCCCGGTGACCGTGATCGAGCTGACCGCCCCGGACCGCCCCGGCCTGCTGGCACGGATCGGCAAGATCTTCCTGGACTTCGACCTGTCGCTGCAGAACGCCAAGATCGCCACCCTGGGCGAGCGCGTGGAAGACATCTTCTTCATCACCGACGCGCACAACCAGCCGCTGGCCGACCCGGAACTGTGCGCCCGCTTGCAGGACGCCATCGTCCAGCAACTGTCGCACGCCAACGGCGAAACCCAGACCACCGGCGCCATCCGCATCTGACCCGGGCCTGGCGGCCCGCTCGTGTAGTAAAGAGACGTTATGAATCACGCCCTGACCCAGCTACAGCCCTACCCCTTCGAGAAACTGCGGGCCCTGCTCGCCGGCGCCCAGCCGCCGGCAGACAAACGTCCGATCGCCCTGTCCATCGGCGAACCCAAGCACAAGTCGCCGACCTTCGTCGCCGAAGCACTGAGCGCCAATCTCGATCAGCTGGCCGTTTACCCAACCACCCTGGGCATCCCGGCCCTGCGCGAAGCCATCGCCGCCTGGTGTGAACGCCGCTTCAAGGTGCCGGCCGGCTGGCTGGATGCCGCGCGCCACGTGCTGCCGGTCAACGGCACGCGTGAGGCGCTGTTCGCCTTCACCCAGACCGTGGTAAGCCGTGAGAGCCAGGGCCTGGTGGTCAGCCCCAACCCGTTCTACCAGATCTACGAAGGCGCCGCCCTGCTCGCCGGCGCCACCCCGCATTACCTGCCCTGCCTGGAAGCCAACGGCTTCAACCCGGACTTCGACGCCGTACCGACCGATGTCTGGCAGCGCTGCCAGATCCTTTTTCTCTGCTCGCCCGGCAACCCCACCGGCGCCCTGGTACCGCTCGAACAGCTGAAAAAGCTGATCGCCCTGGCCGACCAGCATGACTTCGTCATCGCCGCCGACGAGTGCTACAGCGAGCTGTATTTCGACGAGGACAACCCGCCACCGGGTCTGCTCAGCGCCTGCGCCGAACTGGGCCGCAGTGACTTCAAGCGCTGCGTGGTGTTCCACAGCCTGTCCAAGCGCTCCAACCTGCCGGGCCTGCGCTCGGGCTTCGTCGCTGGCGATGCCGACATCCTCAAAGCCTTCCTGCTGTACCGCACCTACCACGGCTGCGCCATGCCGGTGCAGACCCAGCTGGCCAGCGTCGCCGCCTGGAACGACGAAGCCCACGTACGCACCAACCGCGATCTGTACCGCGAGAAGTTCGCCGCCATGCTCGACATTCTCGGACCGGTACTCGACGTGCAGCGCCCCGACGGCGGTTTCTACCTGTGGGCCAAGACGCCGGGCGACGACAGCCAGTTCACCCGCGAACTGTTCGCCCAGCAGCACGTCACCGTGGTGCCCGGCTCCTACCTGTCACGCGAAGTGAATGGCGACAACCCGGGCGCCAGGCGCGTGCGCATGGCCCTGGTCGCACCGCTGACCGAATGCGTGGAAGCCGCCGAGCGCATTCGCCAATTCATTCGCGGCTGACTACTTGGGCTGGTGACCGACCTTGATGTCATAAAAGGTCACCCGCCCACCCTCGGCTGCCGGACCCTGATTGTCCGGAATGTAGTTGCCGGTCTTGAAGTAGAAAGCCTTCTTCGCCCAGGCACTATTGACCGTGGTGCTGTACTGCATGCCGGCAACATTGACATCCAACCGACCGCTTGGCGAAACCTTGAAGGAATAGTCGAAAGCGGTATTGAGCGGCATGCTCTTGTAGGTCAGCACCACCGGGCTGGCACTGTCCGTCGGCTTCTTGCGCAGGGTGACATCCAGGTAGCCGACACCCCGATCCAGGCGATAGCTCAATTTAAGGAAGGGATAGGGATTATCCTTGGCGTGGATCTGCCCGATGATCACCCCGCCCACGGACGGCAACTGGTTGACCGCCAACCGTGCGCTGAGGGTGGCAGTACCCTCGGTGTACAGCCAGTTGCGCGGCTTGCCATCGGCATACGCTTCACGCAGCTCGGTACGCGGGTAATCGCTGAGATTGGTACTGGTGCCGCTGACGGGGGCCCAGAACTGGATAGCGCCGCCCGCAGGCTTGAAATACTTGTCGTTGTAACCTGCCACCAGCTGCGGGCTTTCAATGACGATAACGGGGTTTCCTTCCGGGATCGACAGATCCCAATGGCTAAGATCAATCATGGCGTGCACCTCTCTACTTCGCACCCGGCGCAGGATAGACAGGTAGCGATTGGTTAATTTTCGACCAGGTCTCATATTGAATCGCCGTTCGTCTGACGCCATATTCCAGGCGAACCACTGAAAGCAGGCCGAAAACGGCCGAAAGCAGTCGGGCGTGGCATAATTGCCGGCTGATTGCACCGATCGTTCAATCGCTTGCGGAGAGCGCGCAGAGTGAGCAAAACCAGCGAAAGCCTGTGCCTGTATGGCATCAAGGCGTGTGACACGATGAAGAAGGCCCGCACCTGGCTCGACGAGCAAGGCGTCACCTATGCCTTCCATGACTACAAGGTCGCCGGCATCGACCGCGCCCGCCTGCAGCACTGGTGCGCCGAGCACGGCTGGCAAACCGTACTGAACCGCGCCGGCACGACCTTCCGCAAACTCGACGAGGCGCAGAAGAGCGATCTCGACGAAGCGCGCGCCATCGAACTGATGCTGGCCCAGCCCTCGATGATCAAGCGCCCGGTGCTCGACCTCGGTGACAAGACCCTGGTCGGCTTCAAGCCCGAGCTGTACGCCGCCGCCCTGAACTGAGCCCCCACGAATTCGCCTGGCTGCTGACGCGCCGGCCTGATCCAACCTAATTCAGCAAGAGGAACTGCCATGTCTACCCAACTGTTCAGCATCGCCTTCGGTGTCGGCACCCAGAACCGCCAGGGCAACTGGCTGGAAATCTTCTACGCCCAGCCGCTGCTGCACCCGACCACCGCCCTGTCCGACAAGGTCGCGCAGAAGCTCGGCTACACCGGCGGCAACCAGGCCATTGCCTTCACCACCCAGCAAGCAGCCGAACTGGCAGAAAGCCTGAAAGGAATCGACGCCGCCCAGGCCGCCCTGCTCACTCGCCTGGCCGAGAGCCACAAGCCACTGGTGGCGACCTTCCTCGATGCCGACATCGCCCTGACCAGCACCCCCGAGGCCTACCTCAAGCTGCACCTGTTGTCGCACCGCCTGGTCAAGCCACACGGCCTGAACCTGACCGGTATCTTCCCGCTGCTGCAGAATGTGGCCTGGACCAGCCAGGGCGCCGTCGATCTGAGTGAGCTGGCCGAACGCCAACTGGAAGCGCGCCTGAAGGGCGAGCTGCTGGAAGTGTTCTCGGTGGACAAGTTCCCGAAAATGACCGACTACGTGGTGCCGGCCGGCGTGCGTATCGCCGACAGCGCCCGCGTGCGCCTGGGCGCCTACATCGGTGAAGGCACCACCGTGATGCACGAAGGTTTCGTCAACTTCAACGCCGGTACCGCAGGCCCGGGCATGATCGAAGGCCGCGTTTCCGCTGGCGTATTCGTCGGCAAGGGCTCGGACCTGGGCGGCGGCTGCTCGACCATGGGCACCCTCTCTGGTGGCGGCAACATCATCATCTCGGTCGGCGAAGGCTGCCTGATCGGCGCCAACGCCGGTATCGGCATCCCGCTGGGTGATCGCAGCACCGTGGAATCCGGCCTGTACATCACCGCCGGCACCAAGGTGGCCCTGCTCGACGAGCAGAACAACCTGGTCCAGGTGATCAAGGCCCGCGAACTGGCTGGCCAGCCGGACCTGCTGTTCCGTCGCAACTCGCAGAGCGGCGCGGTGGAGTGCAAGACCAACAAGACCGCGATTGAGCTGAACGAAGCCCTGCACGCCCACAACTAAAAGTTGGTCTGAAGCTACTGCGCTTCACTCCAATTTTGATGCTTGAAGGCTACAGGCCGGGCCCATGCCCGGCCTGTCTATTTATACTCAGCACATCTCCCAGCAGTGCCGAAGCCCATGCCCCTGAACTCCCCCTGGCGCACCGACTTTCCCGGTATCCAGGCCCTCGACGCCGAAGGCCAGACCTACCTGGACAGCGCCGCCACCGCGCAGAAGCCACAGGCCATGCTCGACAGCCTGCTCGGCTACTACGCCAGCGGCGCCGCCAACGTGCACCGCGCCCAACACCTGCCGGGCGAGCGCGCCACGCGCGCTTTTGAGGCCAGCCGGGGCAAGGTCGCGCAGTGGCTGAATGCGGCCAGCAGCGAGGAAATCATCTTCACTCGCGGCACCACTGAATCCCTCAACCTGCTGGCCTATGGTCTGGAGCCTCTGTTCGCCGCCGGCGACGAGATCGTCGTCAGCGCCCTGGAGCACCACGCCAACCTGCTGCCCTGGCAACAACTGGCGCTGCGCCGTGGCCTCAAGCTGGTGATCATGCCGCTGGATAGCTGCGGGCAGATCGACCTGGCGCAGGCCGCCACGCTGATCAGCCCACGCACCCGCCTGTTGGCCGTATCGCAACTGTCCAACGTGCTGGGGCGCTGGCAACCGGTGCGCGAGCTGATCGCCCTGGCCCAGGCGCAAGGCGCGCTGAGCGTGGTCGATGGCGCCCAGGGCGTGCTGCACGGACGCCACGACGTGCAGGCGCTGGGCTGCGACTTCTATGCCTGCTCCAGCCATAAGCTGTATGGCCCGGACGGTGTCGGCCTGCTCTACGGGCGTGGTACGGCCCTGGCACAACTGCGCCACTGGCAGTTCGGCGGCGAAATGGTGCTGGAGGCCGACTATCAGCACGCCCGTTTCCGCCCGGCACCGCTGGGCTTCGAGGCCGGCACCCCGGCGATTTCCAGCGTGATCGCCCTGGGTGCCAGCCTGGATTACCTGGCCGGCCTGGATCAGGCGGCCGTGATCGGCCATGAGGCAGCCTTGCACGCCAGGCTGCTGGCCGGCCTGAGCGCGCGTGACGGTATCCAGTTGATCGGCGAGCCACAGGTAGCCCTGGCCAGTTTCACCGTGGCCGAGGTACACAGCGCCGACCTCGCCCATCTGCTCACCGAGCAGGGTATTGCCGTACGCGCCGGTCACCACTGCGCCATGCCCCTGCTGAAAAGCCTCGGCCTGCCAGGGGCGATCCGTGTGTCACTCGGCCTGTACAACGATGGCGCTGACCTGACGCGCTTCTTCGTCGCCTTGGACAAGGCCCTGGAGCTGTTGCGATGAGTGCCTACACCTGTAGGAGCGAGCTCTGCTCGCGAACACCAGGCCCGCCAAAAGCTTCGCGAGCAGAGCTCGCTCCTACAACAGCGATACCGGCATGACGCTCCCTCGCCCGGCCCAGCAGGCCCTGGACGCCTTTGCCGCCTGCCCCGGCTGGGAACAGCGCGCGCGCCTGCTGATGCAGTGGGGCGAACGCCTGGCGCCGCTGAGCGAGGAGGACAAGCAGGAGGTCAATCGGGTATCGGGCTGCGAAAGCCAGGTCTGGCTGGTCGGTGAAATACAGGAGAGCCGCTGGCAGTTCCGCGCGACCAGCGATGCGCGACTGATTCGTGGCCTGCTGGCCGTACTGCTGGCGCGGGTCGACGGACTCTCGGCAGCCGAGCTGGACGCCCTCGATCTGGCCGACTGGTTCAACCAGCTGGGCCTGGCCCGCCAGCTCTCACCCTCGCGCAGCAACGGCCTGAATGCCGTGCTGCAGCGCATGCGCGAGTTGGTGGCGGGCTAATCAGCGGCGCCACGCCTCGAATACCGCAAACTCCCAGCGCCGCATCGCCAGGACCAGCGTATAGCCCTCCCGCTCGGCTTCGGGCAGCTTCTGGTCGGCCAGATGCTGCTGGGCATACTCCTGCGCCACCCGCTGCAGGCGCTCGACGAACGAAGGCGCCAATGCGCGACTGATCCGCCCGTGCACCAGCAGCAAGCCTTCGTCGCTACCAGCGAATTCGCCAGCGTAGTAATCCTGCAATGCATGCTTGCGGAAGTAGCGCATCACCGGTCCGTCGGGTTGCCAGCGAAAGGTCTTGGCCAGCTTGAGGCGGTATCGGTTCAACGGTTTCAACTCGATGACGCCCAGCCGGTCGAGGC
This sequence comes from Pseudomonas campi, assembly GCF_013200955.2. NCBI lineage: Bacteria > Pseudomonadati > Pseudomonadota > Gammaproteobacteria > Pseudomonadales > Pseudomonadaceae > Aquipseudomonas > Aquipseudomonas campi. The sequence goes on along the minus strand of NZ_CP053697.2, from coordinate 1,235,704 downwards.
GAATCAGGGCGCGGATCAGCTCTGCCTCGCTCAGGCGATAGACTGCCAGCATCTGCTCGGCGGTCCACTGACTCAGCACACAGAGCGCCACCAACATCAGTTGCTCATCGCCCACCACAGCCTGTTCCTGCTCCAGGCTGAGGGTGCTGATCAAGGGCTGGGCATCGGCGACCTGGCGGGCCAGGTCGGCAAAGTCGAGGTGCAACACGCGGCAGATAGCGTCCACCCGCGACAGCGGCATGTCTTCCTTCGCCAGCATGCGCTTGACGTTGGACTCGGACATGCCCAACTCGCGGGCTAGATCCGCATAGGTGAGCTGCTGCGCCTTGAGCTCACGCTTGATGATCGGTACCAACTCAGATGAAGCGCCCATAAGTATCGCCAAAGTGAACTTGATAGCTACTTATACGCCACCAAGAACACTGAAGAGAGACTTAATCACGAAAAGGACCCAGAGTGCCTGCCACAACCAGCGACCTGATGGAGAAGGCCATGCACTCGAATACCAGCCCACCCCGCCATTGGCACAGACCAAGCCCGGCCTCATTCGCACTGTGCCTGTTCGGGCTCGGTCTGGTGCTCGCCGCAGTCCTGGCCCCAGCGGTGCAACAACCCACGCACTATCACGCCTTCGCTGATCAGCGTGTCCTGTTCGGCATTCCCCATGCCATGGACGTGCTCAGCAATCTGCCGTTCCTGCTCCTCGCACTGCTCGGCTTGAGCCGCCTGCCGCAGATGCCTGACCCTCGCTGGCGCAGCCTGGCGCTGTTGATGTGCCTCGGGCTGCTTTTCACCTTCGCCGGCTCCAGCGTCTACCACCTGTCGCCCAGCGACCCCAACCTGCTCTACGACCGCCTCGGCATGCTGGTGTTGTTCGCCGCAATTCTGAGCCTGGCGACCGCCGATCGCCTGGGCCTGGCGGCAGCCAGTGGCGTGCTGCTGGCCGTCGCTCTTGGCGGAGCGGCCAGCCTGTGGGCCTGGCAGGCCAGCGACAACCTGCTGCCCTGGGTACTCTTGCAGGCTGGCGGCATGCTGGTGCTGGCTGCGCTCGCCTTCTGCCGACCGCAGCCTGGCGGATATGGCTTGCGCCTCGGCCTGTGCGTGGCTTGGTATGCCCTGGCCAAGCTCTTCGAGCTTGGCGACGAACAGCTGTTCCACCTGAGCGGCGAGCTGCTGTCCGGCCACAGCATCAAGCATGTGCTATCCGCTGGCGCAGTACTGCCGCTATGGCTCCCTCTGGTCGCAAGCAGATACAGAGGTTAGCTATTGGGCCGCTAGCGCTCGACGTCACCGAACGTGCGACAGTCCTGTAGCCGTCTCCACTGGCGAAACGCGCAGGTCCGTCGTTGCAGTGGCGCTGCGGCTCGGTTCAGCTAGCGCAGCTAGTGAGTGACGGCCTGCTCAGCGGGGAGGAGGCGGGTGGTCGAAGGAACACCCGAGCCCACGCCATGGGGTGCTGCGCGCAGCATGGCCTGGCCACTTCCTGCGACCCGCTACGGCCTAGATGGGCCCGGGGTCAGCCCCGCTGGCGCTGGGTCAGGCCGCGAAGGAAATTGCGCAGCACCTGATCACCGCACAGGCGGAAGTTCTTGTGTCCCGGCTTGCGGAACAGCGCGCTCAACTCGGCCTTGGTCATTGGCAGGTCGGCGGCCTGGAGAATTTCGTGCATGTCGTCATCCTTCAGCTCGAAGGCCACGCGCAGTTTCTTCAGGATGTTGTTGTTGGTCAGGCGCTTCTCCACCGGCAGGGCCGGGCGGCTGTCATCCTTGCCGCGCTTGAAGAACACCAGGCCATCGAGGAAATGCGCCAGCACCTCGTCGCGGCAGGGCACATAGCCCTCTTCATCGTCCTTCAGCAGATAGGCGGCGACATCGGCCTCGCTCAGCGAGTAGTCGGCCAGCTGGCAGATTTCGACCAGTTTGGCGTCACTGACATCCAGCAGGTAGCGCAGGCTGCGCAGCACATCATTGTTGATCATCGGTACATCTCGTAAGGCCCGGCAGACGCGGGAAAGGCGCGATTATACGGGCAGCTGACCGGCCACACGGCAGATAAAAGTGCAGCCTTGCTGTCAAAGCCGGTTTTTCCTCAGTCGCGCGGTGCCAGCAACGTCGGCATCCAGCTATCCGGATCACCGCTATACAGCGCCCGCTGCAGATCCTGCAGCTCGCCGCGCTCGGCAAAACGCCTGAGGCTTTCGTCGAACTGCCGCATCACCGCCAGGGACGCCGGGTCATCCTTGCGAAACAGCAGGCGCAACGGTTCGGTATTCAACTGGCGCGGATGGTGGGTAATGCTGGCCAGTTCGGCGGCGGAGAAACGCTGGCGCAGCATGCTGTAACCCACCGCCCGATCCTGCGGATGCAGGTCGATGCGCCCCAGTTCCAGCAGGCGAAAGTTGGTGTCCTCCTTGCTGTTCTGCAGCGCTTGCAAGCTGCCCGCCTGCAACGCCGCATCGAACTGCGGGCCGTAGGAGTAACCCAGGGTGGTGCCGATGCGAAAAGGCCGCAGGTCATCGAGGCCACGCCAGTCGAACGACAGGTCCTTGCGGTGAAACAGGACGATCTCGCCCTGCACCAGCGGCGCGCTGCACACGCCGTACTGCAGGCGCTTGGGCGTGCAGCTGTAGGGCATGATGGCGTCTAGCTCGCCATGCTGGAGCATCAGGACATTGCGGTCCCAGGGATAGAACAGGTATTCGACCCGGTAGCCCGCCTCGGCAAACACGGCACTGACCAGCCGCCCAAGGGCACCACCATCGGCGCGGCGCTGATCGACATAAGGCGCCCAGTCACCGGTACCGATACGCACGATCTGCTGCGCCTGCGCGGCACTTAAAGGCAGCAGCAGGCAGATCAACGCCAGCCAGGTCTTCACACACATACAACGCAATTGATTGGCCCCTCAGGTACACCTCGATGCTGTCCCTGGCGGCTAGGGTCTGTTGCCGTTTCGGCGCAAGCCGCGTTGCTGGGCAAAATCGCGCCAGGCAAGGCGCGGGACGCAGGCAATGGTCATTCCCTTGCCAAGTCCCGCAACACCGCCTGGCGCGATTTTGTACGCAACCCGAAGGGACGGGCCAGTTTTTGCGCGGAACGTCGTTACTCGACGGCTCATTTGGACGACCAAACTTCGCGTCTCGCGCCTAGCTCCGCGCAAAAACTGGCACCGTCGCGGTTGTGCCGAAACGGCAACAGACCCTAATGATCTCCCTGTCCGTTGTTTCAGCTTAGTCGAGTCCGGCCATCAGTCCGACCGCTGGCGCTCCGCTGGTCGCCTGGCTCCGGCCACTAGTTTGTCGATGATTTTCGCCGCCGCGAGCATGCCGAAGCTGGCCGTTACCATCATGGCCGAACCGAAGCCGCCGGCGCAGTCCAAGCGGGTGCCGTCGCCGGGCATGACCTTGCTCAGGCACACGCTGCCATCGGGCAACGGGTAGCGCAGCTGCTCGCGCGAGTAGACGCAGGTGATGCTGTAGGTGCGCCCCGGGGTGCGCGAGAAGTTGTAGTCGCGGCGCAGCAGCGAGCGCACCTTGGCGATCAACGGGTCGTTGACGGTCTTGTTGAGGTCGGCGATCTCGATCTTGCTCGGATCGACCTGGCCCCCCGCACCACCGGTGGCAACGATCTGGATCTTGCGCCGCTTGCACCAGGAGATCAGCGCCGCTTTGGCCGTCACGCTGTCGATGCAGTCGATCACCGCGTCCAGTTCCTCGGTGATGTACTCGGCCATATTCTCGCGGGTGACGAAATCGGCCACCGCGTGCACCACGCAGGCCGGATTGATGGCACGGATGCGCTCGGCCATCACCTCGACCTTGGCCTTGCCTACCGTGCCGCTCAGGGCATGCACTTGGCGATTGGTGTTGGTGACGCAGACATCGTCCAGGTCGAACAGGGAAATCTCGCCCACCCCCGAACGGGCCAGCGCTTCGGCCGCCCAGGAACCGACACCGCCAATGCCAACCACCGCAACATGGGCCGCCTGCAGGCGCTGCAAGCCCTCTACGCCATAGAGCCGGGCAATGCCGCCAAAACGCTGATCATCTGTCGCCATACCGCCACCCTCGAAAACCGGCCGGCATTATAGGGGCCTGCGGCGCAGGACTCACCCTGCAGCCATCGGAAACAGGCCCCACACGACCACCTGCCACCCAGCGGCAGGCCCCGTGCGCCGGGGCTGGCGGCCTATACAGCCTGCGGACAGGGGAGTAGCATGCGCGCCGACCGGCGTTCGCCGGATCTTTCCCCCTGCTCCACCCTGCGGAACCTGACAAACAGCCATGCCTACGCGCAAATTCGGACTCAACCTTGCAGTCTTTGTGGCGGTCGCCGCCCTGTTCACTGGCATCTGGGCACTCTATAACCGCCCCGTGACTGCCCCGGACTGGCCGGAACAGATCTCCGGCTTTTCCTATTCACCCTTCCGCGCCGGACAAAATCCTCAGCAGAATACCTACCCGAGCGATGCGCAAATGCGCGCCGACCTGGAACTGCTGAGCAAACACACCGACAACATCCGTACCTATTCGGTGGATGGCGCCCTGGCCAACATCCCGCAGCTGGCGGAGGAATTCGGCCTGCGCGTGACCCTGGGTATCTGGATCAGCCCGGATCTGGAGCGCAACGAACGGGAAATCGCCAAGGCCATCGAGATCGCCAACGACTCGCGCAGCGTGGTTCGCGTGGTGGTCGGTAACGAGGCACTGTTCCGCCGCGAGATCACGCCGGAGAACCTGATCGCCTATATCGACCGCGTACGTGCGGCGGTCAAGGTACCGGTAACCACCTCCGAGCAGTGGCACATCTGGCAAGAATTCCCAGAGCTGGCCAAGCACACCGACCTGGTCGCCGCCCACGTGCTGCCGTACTGGGAATTCGTGCCGATGGAGGACTCCACCGAGTTCGTCCTCGAGCGCGCCAAGGACCTGAAGAAACTCTTCCCGAAAAAACCGCTGCTGCTCTCCGAAGTAGGCTGGCCGAGCAACGGCCGCATGCGCGGCGGCGCCGAGGCCTCCCAGGCAGACCAGGCCATCTACCTGCGCACCCTGGTCAATGCGCTGAACGGCAAGGGCTACAACTACTTCGTCATCGAGGCCTTCGACCAGCCGTGGAAGGCCAGCGATGAAGGCTCGGTCGGTGCCTACTGGGGCGTGTACAACCTCGACCGCCAGGCCAAGTTCGCTTTCGAGGGCCCGGTGGTGGCCATTCCGCAATGGCGCCTGCTGGCCATCGCCTCGGTGGTCCTGGCCCTGCTGACCCTAGCCCTGATGCTGATCGACGGCTCTGCACTGCGCCAGCGCGGCCGCACCTTCCTGACCTTCGTCGCCTTCGCTGGCGGTTCGGTGCTGGTATGGATCGGTTACGACTACAGCCAGCAGTACAGCACCTGGTTCAGCACCATCGTCGGGCTGCTGCTCGGCATCGGCGCCTTCGGCGTGTTCATCGTGCTGCTCACCGAAGCCCACGAACTGGCCGAGACCGCCTGGACCCGCACCCGCCGCCGCCCCTTCCTGCCGGTGCTGACCGACACCGCCTACCGGCCCAAGGTGTCGGTCCATGTGCCCTGCTACAACGAGCCGCCGGAGATGGTCAAACAGACCCTCGACGCCCTCGCTGCGCTGGACTACCCGGACTACGAAGTCATCATCATCGACAACAACACCAAGGACCCGGCGGTTTGGGAGCCCGTAGAGGCCTATTGCAAAGTGCTGGGCCCACGCTTCCGCTTCTTCCACGTAGCCCCCATTGCCGGCTTCAAGGGCGGCGCGCTGAACTACATCCTGCCGCATACCGCGCCCGATGCCGAAGTAGTGGCGGTCATCGACGCCGATTACTGCGTCGACAAGAACTGGCTCAAGCACATGGTGCCGCACTTCGCCGACCCGAAGATCGCCGTGGTGCAGTCGCCACAGGACTACCGCGACGGCAACGAAAACATCTTCAAGAAGCTCTGCTACGCCGAGTACAAGGGCTTCTTCCATATCGGCATGGTGACGCGCAACGACCGCGACGCGATCATCCAGCACGGCACCATGACCATGATCCGCCGCACGGTGATGGACGAATTGAAATGGGCCGACTGGACCATCTGCGAAGACGCCGAGCTGGGCCTGCGCGTGTTCGAGAAAGGCTATAGCGCCGCCTATGCCCACCAGAGCTTCGGCAAGGGGCTGATGCCGGACACCTTCATCGACTACAAGAAGCAGCGTTTCCGCTGGGCCTACGGCGCCATCCAGATCATGAAGGGCCATGCGCGCAGCCTGTTCCTCGGCAAGGATTCCGAACTGAAGACCGGCCAGCGCTACCACTTCGTCGCCGGCTGGCTGCCGTGGATCGCCGATGGCCTGAACATCTTCTTCACCGTCGGCGCCCTGCTCTGGTCGGCCGGCATGATCATCGTGCCGCAGCGGGTCGACCCGCCGCTGATGATCTTCGCCATCCCGCCGCTGGCGCTGTTCTTCTTCAAGCTGGGCAAGATCCTGTTCCTCTACCGCAAGGCCATGGGCGTCGACCTGGTGCGCTCGTTCCAGGCGGCCCTGGCCGGCCTGGCGCTGTCGCACACGATCGCCAAGGCGGTGCTCTACGGGACCTTCACTAAGACCATCCCGTTCTTCCGCACACCGAAGATGGCCAGCAACCACGGCATCCTGGTGGCCCTGGCCGAGGCTCGCGAGGAGGTGTTCATCATGCTCCTGCTATGGGGTTCGGCGGTCGGCATCGGCATCGTCCAGGGCTTCCCCAGCTCGGACGTGAAGTTCTGGGTGGCCATGCTCCTGGTGCAGTCGCTGCCGTACCTGGCGGCGCTGATCATGGCGCTGCTGTCGTCCCTGCCCAAACCGGTGGAGGAAGAGGTGGCACAGACCGCCTGAGCGTAGGGTGGATGTCGCTTTGTACATCCACCGTGACTGCGTTCGGTGGATCGATGAAGCGCGATCCACCCTACGTCTCACCCTATCGAAACGGCGGCCTTGGGCCGCCGTTTTGCTTTAAGATGGCGGCCTTTCTGAATTCCGCTGCTCCGGAGCTGCAATGACCACCCTCTCCCCCACCCTCGAGCTCGCCTGCGACCTGATCCGCCGCCCCTCCGTGACCCCGGTCGACGAAGGCTGCCAGGAACTGATGATGCGCCGCCTGGCCGCCGCCGGCTTCGCGCTGGAGCCGATGCGTATCGAGGAGGTGGACAACTTCTGGGCCCATCGCGGTGGTGAGGGCCCGGTGCTGTGCTTCGCCGGGCATACCGACGTGGTGCCGACCGGCCCGCTGCAATCCTGGCAGCACCAGCCGTTCGATGCCCTGATCGACGAGCAAGGCATGCTCTGTGGGCGTGGCGCGGCAGATATGAAGGGCAGCCTGGCGTCGATGATCATCGCCGTCGAACGTTTCGTCGCCGACCACCCAAACCACAAGGGCGCCATCACCTTCCTCATCACCAGTGACGAAGAAGGCCCGGCCCACCATGGCACCAAGGCCGTGGTCGAACGCCTGCGCGAGCGCGGCGAGCGCCTGGACTGGTGCATCGTCGGCGAGCCGTCGAGCACCACCCTGGTCGGTGACGTGGTGAAGAACGGCCGTCGCGGCTCGCTCGGCTGCACCCTGACCGTGCACGGCAAGCAGGGCCATGTGGCCTACCCGCACCTGGCCCGCAACCCCATCCACCTGACCGCCCCGGCCCTGGCCGCACTGGCCGCCGAGCACTGGGACGATGGTAACGCCTACTTCCCGCCGACCAGTTTCCAGGTATCCAACCTCAACTCCGGCACCGGCGCCACCAACGTCATCCCCGGCGAACTGAAAGCGGTGTTCAACTTCCGCTTCTCCACCGAGTCCACCGTCGAAGGCCTGCAGCAGCGCGTGCGCGCCATTCTCGACAAGCACGGCTTGGACTACGAACTGGACTGGGCACTGTCCGGCCTGCCCTTCCTCACCCAGCCGGGCGACCTGCTCGACGCCGTGGCAGCGAGTATCCACAGCGTCACCGGCCGCGAGACCACCCCCTCCACTTCCGGCGGTACCTCGGACGGGCGTTTTATCGCCACCCTCGGCACCCAGGTGGTCGAGCTGGGTCCGGTCAACGCCACCATCCACCAGATCGACGAGCGCGTGCTGGCCAGCGACCTGGATGTGCTGACCGAAATCTACTATCAGACCCTGGTAAACCTACTGGCATGAGCCTGACCTGCCCCATCTGCCAGCAGGCTCTGAGCCTCGTCGACAACGGCGTGGCCTGCCCGGCCAACCACCGTTTCGACCGCGCACGCCAGGGTTACCTGAACCTGCTGCCGGTGCAGCACAAGAACAGCCGTGACCCGGGCGACAACGCCGCCATGGTCGAAGCGCGCCGACGTTTTCTCGACGGCGGGCACTACGCACCACTGGCCCGGCGCCTGGCCGAACTGGCCGCCGAGCGCGCGCCGCAGCGCTGGCTGGATATCGGCTGTGGCGAGGGCTACTACACCGCGCAAATCGCCGAGTTGCTGGCGGATGCCGATGGCTATGCCCTGGATATCTCCCGCGAGGCAGTCAAGCGCGCCTGCAAGCGCGCACCGCAGTTGAGCTGGCTGGTGGCGAGCATGGCCCGCGTGCCACTGGCGGATGCCAGCTGCAACCTGCTGGCCAGCGTGTTCAGCCCGCTGGACTGGCAGGAAGCGCTACGCCTGCTCGCCCCCGGTGGCGGCCTGCTGCGCATGGGCCCGACCGGCGAGCACCTGATGCAGCTGCGGCAGAAGCTGTACGACGAGGTGCGCGACTATGATGAGCAGAAGCACCTCGAACTGATTCCGCCAGGCATGCGCCTGGCCCATAGCGAAACCCTGCGCTTTGCCCTACAGCTGGACAGCAGCCAGGCCCGCGCCGACCTGCTGGCCATGACCCCGCACGGCTGGCGCGCCAGCGCCGAACGTCGCGCCGCGGTGATCGCCGAAGACTTCGAAGTGACTGTCTCCATTCGCTACGATTGGATCGAGAAAATATAGGGTCTGTTTCCGGTTCATTCACGGCCGCGCCGGAGCCTGTTTTAGCGCGAGGCAAGGCGCGAGATGCGAAGTTTGGCGTTCCAAATAAGCGTCGAGCAACGTAGCATCGCGCTAAAACAGGCCCGGCCCTGCGGGTTGCGCGCAAAATCTCGCCATGCGTCGTTGTAGGGCTTGGCAAGGGAACACCATTACCTGCGCCCCACGCCTAGCCTGGCGAGATTTTGCGCAGCAACGCGGCTCGCGAATGAACCGGAAACAGACCCCAGGGACACCCTCATGCGCCAACCCGATATCGAGATCTACCTCAAGGACGCCGACCACAAGGCCATCGCCGCCTGGCTGGGCCAGGCCATCGGCGCCGTCAGCGAATGGCGCCAGCAGGGCCAGACCTACAAGTGCCGTGCCGGTGAGGTGCCGGTCACCTGGCTGCCAAAGGCCGTGGGCAAATGGCACAGCCTGTATCTGGAAAGCGACGCCACGCCCTGGGCCGACGACCTGGCCTGCGCCCGCGCCGCCTTCGCCGCATTGAACATGGAAGTACGCTGCGCACCGGGCGGCTGGGACGAAGAGGAAAGCGTGGAAACCGCCGACCGCTGGATCCGCATCAGCAGCGACGGCGAAGAAGAGATCATCTGGCGCACCGACTGAAGCGCTGCCCCGGAAAAACAAAAGGCCCGTCACTGACGGGCCTTTTGTTTTTCTGCGAGCTGTAGGGATCAGAGCTGGGAGACGTCTTCCGCCTGCAGGCCTTTCTGCCCCTGGATCACGGAAAACTCGACCTGCTGACCCTCGACCAGCGAGCGGTGGCCTTCGCCACGGATGGCACGGTAGTGGACGAATACGTCCGGCCCGCTGCCACGCTGAATAAAGCCATAGCCCTTGGAATCATTGAACCACTTGACGGTTCCAGTCTCACGCTCAGCCATTCGCACTTCCTCGACTCACATTATTGTTATTGCCCGGATGGACTTCGCCGGTGCCACGGGCGCCCTCCTCCGCGCTTCGCCCACACACCAGACCGGCGTGGAACGGGATGCTGAAAGTGCTCCTGAAGCAACCGCCAACCGAGTATAAAACAAGTGTTTGGCCTGCCAAGAGATAATTCAGGACAGCCTGCAGGGCACGCAGCATATGGCCTACAGGGCTTTTACAGGATTTCTCAGGGAGCAGAACGGTCAGCTTTTTCGCCAACAGCCGCTACGGCTCAGGCGCTGCTCGGCAGAACCCTGCCGAGTCAGCCGCAGTGGATAAGCCAAGCGTTATCCACCCTACCCAAGCGGACGTCCGTGTAGGGTGGAAAACCGCGCAGCGTTTTCCACCGTTGAGCCAGGCAAGGCGCCTGGCTCATGCGGGGCGAACGACCTCTTAAGCAACCTTGCGCCGACGCCACAGCCACAGCGCCAGCACGCCGAGGGTCAGCAACAGCGGCACCAGGGCAATGTTGACGAACTTGAGTACGCCCCCCAGCTCCTCGATCTTCGAGTTGAGCTGGAAGCGCACTTCACGCAGCTCCTTGCGGATGCGCACCTTCTCGGCGAGGAACTGCTGCACGGTGGCCTGCTGTTCCGGAGTCAGCTCCATGGGCTTGCTCGGGTCCTGGTTCTGCTGCAGGGCGGCGAGCTTCTGCTCGGTCTCGCCCAGGCGCTTCTGCAGGTCTTCTTCCTTGACCCGGAACTGCGCCTCGGCCTCACGCTGCAGCGCCTCGACCACCTCGAACGGGCGACTGAAGCGACCGCGCGAGCGCACGCTGATCAGCGCGTCCGAGCCGGACAGGTTGTCCAGGGCGTTGATGGCAAAGCCAGCGTTGTCGGCGAAGGGCTGCGGCATGCGCTGGCCGAAGAAGTCCTGCACCTGCACCCACATGCGGTCGCTGAGCAGGTCGGTGTCGGCCACGGCAATGACGTTGATGTTGTCCGCCGCCTTGAGGCCGTCCTTCTGCCCTTCGATACCGTTCGGGTAAGCCGACTGCGCCGGGCCGCTGATGCGCGCGGCGATGGCATAGCGCTCGCCGGTCGGTTGCAAGTCGCGCAGTAGCTCTTCCGGGTTGCCGAGCATGCCGAAACGCGCCGCCTCGAAGGGCATGGCGTATTCCGAACTCTGCAGCAGCGGCAGGAACTGGGTCTTGGCGCCTTCGAGCGGTTCGAGAATGCCGCTGGTGGCGACGTTGATGCTTTCCAGGCCAGCGGTACTCACGTCGTCCTGGTTCAGCGCGCGCGGCGGCAGGCCCAGCCAGCCGGCATGGCGCACCGGGCGCTGACTCTGGCCCATGCCCACCGCCATGGCGTAGGAACCGTCGCCGAGCACCTTGCCCGGCATCAGGCGCAGGCCCCAGGCCTTGAATAGTGGTTCCAGATCGGAAGCCTTGTCGGCACCATCGCCCGGCAGCATCGGCATGCCGGTATCGGCCTCGCTGAACGGGTCGACGAACACCAGCAACTTGCCGCCACGCAGGACGAACTGGTCGATGGCGTACAGGGTCGCCTCCGGCATCTGCTTGGGATGCACCAGCAGCAGTACCGACACGCTATCGGGGATCTGGTCGATGCCGATCTTCAGGCTGGTGATCTTGAACAGCTGACGCGCCTGTTCCATGAACATCCAGGGCGCGGTCGGCTGACGGCTGGCCATGTCGAAGCCGCCGTTGATCTGTAGCCCGGACATCAGCCCGACCACCGGAAGCTCAGGTTTGGCCAGGCTCTGTACCAGTTGGCTGACCTGGTATTCGAGGAACTCTTCCTGATCCAGCGGGAAGAACGGGATGATCTGCTTGTCGTCCTGGCCATTGGTGCCGGCCAGGCCGAAGTAGATCTGCTCGCCGCTCTGGTTCGCCGGCACGGCCTGCAGGCCGAAACTGGCGGCCTTGTCCTCGTCTTCGGAGAACGGCTCGGGGTCGATCACATGCAACTTGATCTTGCCCTTGGCCGCGCGTTCGTAGGCCTCGAGCAGCTCCTGCACGCGGGTGGCGTAGTTGCGCAGCACGGCCAGCTCGCGGGCCGACTTGTCGGAGTAGAAGAAGTACAGGTCGATCGGCTCTTCGATCTCGCCGAGGATCTGCTTGGTGCCCTCACTGATGGTGTAGAGCTTCTGCTCGGTCAGGTCGAGCCGGGCATTGCCCAGGGTCAACCCGGACAGCACGTTGAATGCCAGGAAGGCCACAGCGATCAGCAGCAGGCCGGCGCCGGAATACATCAGTTTTTTCATCTCAGTCAGCCTTCTTCAGATCGACCACGATGGCGGTGGCAGCAAGCCAGGCAGCCATCAGGGTGATGAAATAGAGCAGGTCGCGCAGGTCGATCACGCCCTTGCTGATCGCGTCGAAACGGGTCAGGAAGCTCAGCGAAGCCACGGCATCCAGCAGCCACTGCGGCGCCCAGCCGGTGAAGGCATCCAGCACCATGGGGAAACCGCTGACGATGAACAGGAAGCAGGCGCTGACCGCGAGGATGAAGGCGATCACCTGGTTCTTGGCCAGGGCCGACATGCACGAGCCGATGGCCAGGTAGGAACCGGCCAGCAGCCAGCTGCCCAGGTAGGCGGTGATGATCGCGCCGTTGTCCGGCTCGCCCAGGTAGTTGACCGTGATGATCATCGGGAAAGTCAGCAGCAGGGCGATGCCGGCGAACACCCAGGCGGCGAGGAACTTGCCGGTAACCGCGTCGAAACGGGTGATCGGCAGGGTCATCAGCAGCTCGATGGAGCCGGACTTGCGCTCCTCGGCCCACAGGCGCATGGCCAGGGCCGGTACCAGGAACAGGTAGAGCCAGGGGTGGAAGCTGAAGAAAGCCTTGAGATCGGCCTGGCCGCCCTCGTAGAAACCACCCATATAGAAGGTGAAGACCCCGGACAACACCAGAAAGATCAGGATAAACACGTACGCAAGAGGGGTCGCGAAGTAGCTGGCCAGCTCGCGTTTGAAGACTACCGGTAGCTGTTTCATGCCGCTTCTCCGCGCGTCAGGGTACGGAACACTTCATCGAGGCGACCGCGCTCCACGTCCAGTTCCTCGACCAGCCAGCCGCGCTGGTGAATCAGCGCGTTGACCTGCGGGAAGATCACCTGGCCCGGCTGGGCCAGCACGGTAAGGCTGCGCTCCAGACGGTTTTCCTCGACCCCGGCCACGCCCGGCAGGGCCGCCAGCGCGGCCTGGTCCAGCTCGCTGCTGCTGACCAGGGTGACGGCCTGGTGGTAGCGCGAGCGGCTTTCCAGCTCCAGCGGCGTGCCATCGGCAACCAGCTTGCCGGAGGCGATTACCACGGCGCGGGTACACACGGCGCTGACTTCTTCGAGGATATGGGTGGAGATGATGACGATTTTGTCGTGAGCCAGGCTCTGGATCAGCCCGCGCACCTGGTGTTTCTGATTGGGGTCGAGGCCGTCGGTGGGCTCGTCGAGAATCAGCACCTTGGGATCATGCAGGATCGCCTGGGCCAGGCCGACGCGGCGCTTGAAGCCCTTGGACAGGGTGTCGATGGACTGGCCGAGGACCTTGTCCAGCTCCACCTGGCCAACCGCGCGACTAACCCGCTCGCGCTTCTCGGCGCCACGGAAACCACGTACTTCGGCGATGAATTCGAGGAAGCCACGCACCGTCATGTCGCCATAGCAAGGCGCGCCTTCCGGCAGGTAGCCGATCTGCTGCTGGGCCTTGAGGGTCTGGCGCTGGATGTCGTAACCAAGGACGCTCGCCGTGCCGGAAGTCGGCGCAAGAAACCCGGTCAACATCTTCATGGTGGTGGATTTACCGGCACCGTTAGGGCCGAGAAAGCCCAGCACTTCCCCCTGCTGGACATTGAACGAGAGGTTATCGACGGCCGTATGCCCGGCAAAACGCTTAGTTAGATTTTTTATCTCGATCATGGTCTCTCACCATTTTCGGTAAGGGCCCAGCCGTACTCACCACGGGGCCCATGAGGACCCATCTCGACACCCGGATAACCCAGCGGAGACAGGCTGCCAAAATGCCGCCGGACTATATGAAGCCATCGGCGCTATTGCAAGACAGCCCGCTAAAGAGAAAGTTGCGCAGAGTGTTTCTACACGTAAACGCCCCAGAACCTGCCTACGATCTTCTGAGCTAGAGCCAGGTAAGGCGCAACGACTATCGGCAGTAACAGCCGTAGGCTGGCCCGCTGGGCAAGTGCCAGCGAGTCAATTGGGCAAGGGCGCGGAGTTTACAAGCCGTAAATGCGCAGTACTCGCTTCACTCGCCCTTCGGGCCGCGCTCAAGCGCGTTAGCCGCAAGCGGCTTGCCGAGCCCGATTGACCAGCCTACGGCTGTTACTGCGTGGCAACGCAGCATGGCCGACGATCGAGAGATCGTAGGCAGGTTCTAAAATCAGGGGCTGACCTGATAGCCCCGCCCCTGCAGGCAGCTGCTGTAGGCCGCCGAGTCGACCTCGGCGGGGCTGTTGCGGTCGTCCCGGCGATCCTGGCGCGCGCGCGAGCCGCCGACCACCATGCCCGCCGCCGCGGTTTCCTTGGCCCGATCCTGGCGAATCTCGTCCTGCACATCATCATCGACCCGGTCGTAATCGTTGCCGCGCACCTCCGACCCCACCGCCCCCGCAGCGGCCCCCACCGCGGCACCACGCAGGCGCTGGCCGGACGGCCCGCTTGAGCTGCTCGAGGTGGTGGCCGAACTGCGGCAGGCGTCAATATCCGCCTGAACCTGCTGGGAACTCTGGCCGTTCAGGGGTACTACCGTTTCGGCCTGGACCTGGGCAGCCCCTGCCGCCGCGGCAAGGCCCAGACAAAGCAATGAAAACCTGTTCATAGCAACCTCCTCGGATAACATCTGCGATGCGACAGTGATCCGCCCCACTCACCCCGTTCAGCGGCAGACCGGACAAGGATTGGCGGGGCGCAAACCTCAGACCTGAAGCATAGCCGCCAATCGGCCCGCAGCCGGACCGAATACCGGCCATTGGGCAGCGAACGCCAGCGCCGATGGCTTTTGCCGCCGCGCGGCGAATCCGGCAAACTAACGCCCCCGAGCAAATGCTCGCTTGATTGCCCGCAGAGTCCGTATGACCCGCTCGCCCTTTCGCCGTCTCGTTTTTGGTGCCCTGCGCCGCGTGCTGTACCTCTGGGTGCGCTCGGAAACCATCAACCAGTCCGCCTTTACCCTCAAACTCGACCGCAGCAAGCCGGTGTTTTACGTGCTGCAGCAGCCTTCGGCGAGCGACCTGGCGGTGGTCGACACGGAATGCAGCAAGGCCGGCCTGCCGCGCCCGGTGCTGCCGGTGGCGATTGGCGAGCAGATCGAACCCGCCGCCTTCTTCTACCTGACCCCCGAGCCGGGCTGGTTTGGCGGGCATGACAAGCGCGGCGCCCCGCCGGCGCTGGTGCGCACCCTCGCCGCCCTCGACCGCAATGCGGTGGACGACGCGCAGATCATCCCGGTCAGCGTGTTCTGGGGCCAGTCGCCGGATCGCGAGACCAGCCCGTGGAAACTGCTGTTCGCCGACAGCTGGGCGGTTACCGGGCGCCTGCGCAAGCTGGTCAGCATCCTGATCCTCGGCCGCAAGACCCGCGTGCAGTTCTCCGCGCCGATCCACCTGCGCGAGCTGCTGGCACAGGACAAGGGCCTGCAGCGCACCCAGCGCATGGCCCAGCGCATCCTGCGCGTGCACTTCCGCAACCAGAAAGCGGCGGTGATCGGCCCCGACGTGTCGCACCGGCGCAACCTGGTCAAGGGCCTGATCCACGGCCCACAGGTACGCCAGGCGATCCTCGACGAAGTCGAACGCGAGAAGATCAGCGTGGAGAAGGCCGAGAGCCAGGCCCTGCGCTACGGCAACGAGATCGCCTCGGACTACACCTACACCGCCATCCGCTTCCTCGAACTGGTGCTGAGCTGGTTCTGGAACAAGCTGTATGAAGGCATCCAGGTCAACCATATCGACGCCGTGCGTGAAGTCGCCCACGGCCACGAGGTGATCTATGTGCCCTGCCACCGCAGCCACATCGACTACCTGCTGCTGTCCTACCTGCTGTTCCGCAACGGCCTGACTCCGCCGCATATCGCCGCCGGGATCAACCTCAATATGCCGGTGATCGGCGGCCTGCTACGCCGCGGTGGCGCCTTCTTCATGCGCCGCACCTTCAAGGGCAACCCGCTGTACACCGCGGTGTTCAACGAATACCTGCACACCCTGTTCAGCCGCGGCTTCCCGGTGGAGTACTTCGTCGAGGGCGGGCGCTCGCGTACCGGGCGCATGCTGCAGCCCAAAACCGGCATGCTGGCCATCACCCTGCGCAGCTTCCTGCGCTCCAGTCGCCTGCCGGTGGTGTTCGTGCCGGTCTATATCGGCTACGAACGTGTGCTGGAAGGCCGTACCTACCTCGGCGAATTGCGCGGTGCGGCGAAGAAGAAAGAGTCGATCTTCGACATCTTCAAAGTCATCAGCGCCATCCGCAAACAGCGCTTCGGCAGCGTCTGGGTCAACTTCGGCGAGCCGATCAAACTGGCCGAGTTCCTCGATGCCGAGCAGCCAGACTGGCGCAGCCAGGACTACGGCACGCAGTTCCGCCCGGACTGGCTGAACGCCGCCACCAACCGCCTCGGCGAGCGCGTGGCGCAGCACCTCAACGAGGCGGCGGCGGTCAATCCGGTCAACCTGGTCGGCCTGGCCCTGCTCTCCACCAGCAAGCTGGCGCTGGACGAGAAGAGCCTGGTGCGGGTGCTCGACCTGTATCTGGCGCTGCTGCGCCAGGTGCCCTACTCGCCCCACGCGACCCTGCCAGAAGGCGATGGCGCCGCGCTGATACGCTACGTGCAGAGCATGGACCTGCTGGCCGAGCAGAAGGATGCGCTGGGCAAGATCTTCTATCTGGACGAGCACAACGCCGTCCTGATGACCTACTACCGCAACAACGTGCTGCACATCTTCGCCCTGCCGGCGCTGCTGGCGAGCTTCTTCCAGAGCAGCTCGCGGATGAGCCGCGAACAGATCCTGCGCTACACCACGGCGCTGTATCCGTACCTGCAGTCCGAGCTGTTCATCCGCTGGTCCCGCGAGGAGCTGGAAGACGTGGTCGACCAGTGGCTGGCTGCCTTCGTCGAACAGGGCCTGCTGCGCCAGGAAGACGATGTGTACATCCGCCCGGCACCGAGCTCGCGTCAGTTCGTCCTGCTCACCCTGCTGGCTCGCGCCATCGTGCAGACCCTGCAGCGCTTCTACATGGCCACCGCCCTGCTGAGCAACGCCGGGCAGAACGTGCTGTCGGCTGAGGAGCTGGAGAACCTCTGCGTGGTCATGGCCCAGCGCCTGTCGATCCTTCATGGCCTGAATGCTCCGGAGTTCTTCGACAAGAGCCTGTTCCGCCACTTTATCCAGACCCTGCTCGACGAGGGCGTACTGCGCCAGGACAGCGCCGGCAAGCTCAGCCACCATCCGCAGCTGGACGGACTGGCCGAAGGCGCGGCCAAGCGCGTGCTACCGGCGGAGATTCGCCTGTCGATCCGCCAGGTCGCGCTGGAACGCGGCGAGGACGCCGAACAGCAGGCCTGATCTGGCAAACCGACCAACGTAGCCGCTGAGCATTTGACGCCTCGGTCGCGAGACCTAGACTCACACTTCAGTCGCAGGGACGCCGGAGGTGGGTATGGATCTCGTTCGAGAGCACATCATTCATTCGCGTGGAGGCCGGCTCGGCACTGGTGCTTCCAGCAAGGACGATGCCAGCCGAATCGCCGCACAGGCCTTCAAGACCACAGCCCCTGGCGGCATCGCCCTGCACTTTCACGGTGGTCTGGTATCCAGCAGCTCGGCGCAGGGCATCGCGGCCCGCCTCACCGAGCACTACCAGAGCGCCGGCGCCTATCCGCTGTTCTTCGTCTGGGAAAGCGGCCTCCTCGAAGCCATTCGCAACAACCTCAAAGACATCTTGCAGGACAAGGTCTTCCACGAGTTGCTCAAGAAGGCCTCGGAATGGGTGCTGAAGAAAGGTACCGGCACAATCGTCACCCGCGGCAGCGGCCAGACGGTTGAGGTCGACCGCCTGCGCCGGGACTTCGACCTCTGGCTGTCCGGACAAGCCGCCGAGCCCCCTATCCGCGAAACGGCTCCGCCGGCCGCGCAGACCTTTAAGAACCTGCAGACGGACGAGGAAGAGCTCGCCAACGAGATCGCCGCGGAGATCGAACTGGATCCGGTCTTCGAACAGACCATCGCTGGCCTGGCGGTTGCCAGCCAACGCGTCGCCAGCGTCACGACCAGGGGCGCGGGTATAGAACCCCTGCCGGTACAAGTACTGATCGACGCGGGTGCCCTGGAGCAGATGCTGCCGCACCAGCCGGCCACGACCAAAGGCGGCATCCCCTGGCTCTCGGTAGCACGCTTCGTGGCCAAGGTGGTTATCGCAACCCTGCAGCGCTACCTGAACAAACGGGATCACGGCGCCTACACCACCATAGTCGAGGAAGTCTTGCGCGCGGCCTACCTCGACAAGGTGGGCCAGGTCATCTGGAACCAGATGAAGAAGGATGCCGGCGCGGACGCCTTCGGCGCCGCCGATGCCGTGGGCGACGTCGTCCTGCAGGCCTGGAAGCGCTGCCTGGACGAAGGCACCAGTGCGCCGCGCATCACCCTGATCGGCCACAGCACCGGGGCCATCTACATCAACGCCTGGTTGCGCCGCTCGGCGCAACTCACACCCGGGCTGAAATACGACCTCGTGCTGCTCGCACCGGCCTGCCGCACCGAGGAATACGTCGCCATGCTCAGCCAATGCGGCGCGCAGATTGGCCAGGTCCGGATGTTCGCCATGCAGGACGCGGTCGAGCAACAGGATCGGCTGGTTCCCATCCTCTATCCGCGCTCGCTGCTGTACTTCGTATCCGGCGTCGTGGAGGGCGAGGTCGACATACCCCTGCTCGGCATGCAGCGCTTCCTCGCCGACCCCGCGACCTTCGACCAGGGCTACATGAACCAGCTCCGCCAGCATCTGGATCAGGGCGACCGCGCCGTCTGGTCGATCGCCGACCTTGGCCCCGGCAAGCACAGCGCCTCCGTTGCCCACGGCGATTTCGACAACGACGCCGCCACGCTCGACAGTCTCGCGCACATCCTTAGCAACGGCTTCAACTGATGGCCATGTCCGACCATGCCATCCTCACCGCCATCTCCTGGTACCCGGCGGGCGGCTTCACGGAACTGCAGGGGCCGTTGAACGATCTGCAACTGGTCGAGAAGTGGCTGACCGACCCGGCGCTCGGGGCCGTCCCCCCAGAAAACATCGAGAAGATCCACACCCCGTTGGCCAAGCCGACGGAGCTCGACGTCGACGATGCGCCCCCCGCCGCCGACGCCTTCGACCGGCACTTCAAGAAACTGCTGGCCAAGCGTATGGCGCTAGGGCCCGAGAGGGTAAGCGGGCGGCTCTACCTGTATTTCTCCGGTCACGGCTTCTGCAACAAGAGCCAGGACAAAGATGCCGAGGCGGCGCTCTACTGCGCCAACGCGACGCGGATCATGTACGAGCACATCTTCGGCACCCACTACGCCCGCATCGCCAAGAGCTGGGCGCTGTTCGCGGAAGTGGTGCTGATCATGGACTGCTGCCGGGATGCCGAGATCGCCCGCACGCCCATCCCCCGCCCCTACCGTGACACACCGTACGACGAGCTGGCCCACAACGTGCCGCTGCTGGCCATCTACGCAGTACCCAAGGGCGGCAAGGCCCAGGAGCGGTCCATTGCCGAGCGCGGCGACAAGGTGCACGGGCTACTGACCCATGCCCTGTTCAAGCTCCTCGACGAACTGCCCGCCTCCAGCGCCCTGGGCATCTCGGCGACCGAACTACGCCGCCACCTGCTGGAAAGCTGGAATTCGATTTGCGGCGAGGACTCGGCGCCGCGCCCGGAAATCTACCTACCCGCCAGCGGGGAAATCCACTTCCCCACCCGCAACCAAGGCAGCCCGTTCAGCTTCGCCTGGGATGCACAGCAGCTCCCGGGCGAAACGCTGCAGATCATCGACTCCTCGCTACGACCGATAGCCCAGTTCCAGCTCGCCGGAAACGGCGCCCATCGAGTCGAGCCGCTGTCGCCCGTGATTGCCCACGAGTTCAAGCCCGGGCACCTGGCGTTACGCATGAAGCCGGGCCTGTATGAGTACCGCTTGGCGCCGCAAGGGCAACAGCTGGGGTTCAAGGTCGACGGAGGCAGCCAGCATGTCGACCTCTGAGCGCCAGGTGGTGGTGCAAACGGACAACCCCCAGGCGGAACTACTGCTGATCGACAGCGACTTCCGGGTAGTTGCACGCGGCACCTCCCCACTGCGCGCAAGCATTGCCATTGGCCTGTATGCCGCCAAGGCGAAAGTCGGCGACGAGGAGTCGGAATTGCTCTTCCGCCTCGCCGAAGGGACGCAGGAAATGTCGGTGACGGTCGCCGCACCACACTTCGAGAGCCCGATTCCCCTGGCCATGACATCCACCACCCATGAGTACCACACGGCGGCCGCCCAACGCTTCCTGACCCCCGGCAACGCCACTCTGAATCTGGGTGGCGACAGCGAGATCATGATCTGCATCCGCGACCCCTGGCGCTACAACTTCAGGGTCGACGGCGACGTCGAACGAGATGCCTACCAGAGGAGCTTCAGCGGCTTCCGCCTGCTCGACATCGAGCGCTCCGTGGTGCTGGATCTGGATCATTCGGCAGAACACAACGTCGCCGACGGTTACGCCGCCGTGACTGTCGGGCTGCCCGCCGGCGCTTACCTGCTGGCGTACGAACGCGGCGCCCAGGCATTCCGCCTTTCCCTACCCGCGGTCAGCGACTGGACACTGCAGTGCTACATCAACCTGGTGGCAGACGGCCGGGGCGCTGCACTGGTACCCGATCTGCTGGACGCAGCCATGCTCTACGGCCGCATGGACGAAGGCTTCGATCCCTGGTGCGAAGACCTGGCCGCCACCGAAACCATACGCAAGGGCATGCTCGATGGCAGAACACATGTGGACACGCCAGGCATGCGCAAGATGCTCGGCGACCAGCTCCGCAGCCCGATGCTCGGGCTCTATGCGGCCCATCTGCTGCTGGCCGGGGATCCGCCGGACTACCAACTGATCCGCGCCCTGCTCGGCAAACTGCAGGATCTGCTCGGCCAGAGCCATCCGGACGTGATAGCCCTGGCCTGCGAACTCCACAGGCGCCAATCGGCGGCAGCAAACCCGACACGCCCTGCCGACCTGGCAGGAGAGCTGCAATTGCTGAACGGCCCACCGCTACTGGCCAGAAGCTGGGATCTGTTGCTCGCCGCCGCCGCGGCAGTGCCCTCGGCGGCCAGCGAGCAACATCCTGTGTTTCGCGTGGCAAACCACTCGATCGGCCGGGGCATCTACCTCAATTGGCTAGAGCATGCCGGAGCTGCCTCCCCTGCCCCGCCCAGTGCGCCACCCACCCCGCCAGACCTGTTCGATATCACCTTGCAGGATCGGCTAACCAACACGACCTTGGGCGGCGCCCTGCTGACGAACCTGACCGCCAGCTTGCTGAAAACCACCGGCCATGCCGTGTCCACGGCCTTGGGCTGGGCCAGGAAACTGCGCCTCGGCAGCGGCCAAGCAGCGCCCCCCGAACTGGCCCGGATCGACACCCATGAGGACGCGGCCAGGGCCCTGACCGCCCTGGCCGGCGACTACGAATGGAAGCAGATCATTCCCGCCATCCGCCGCAACTCCGAGTGGATCAAGCACTTCGGCGGACTGCAGGGGGAGCTGATCCTGATGCTGCGCGACATCGCCGAGGACGACACGGCCATTGCCGCCATCGATGCAGCCTTCGTCCAGCGCCTGCTAGAAAGCCAGCGCGTACCGCTCGCCACACTGGCCGAAGCAATCGCCACTATCGAGCTGGGCGGCTGGGTGGCATCCGGTCGATTCAAGAGCGACCTCAAGCAGGCCGGGCGTGAACTGCTGCAAGAACGGATTCACTAGGGTCTACTCCCGTTTCGTTCGCAATCCGCGTTGCTGCGCAAAAACACGCACGGCTAGGTGTGGGACGCCGGTCCCTTGGCAAATCCCGCAACGACGCATGGCGCGATTTTGCGCGATCCACATGGATGTGGCGAATGCAGCAAGCCCGCCGGGAGCGGGCGATGCCTAGCTCTGCGCAAGAACGGGCGCCGTCGCGGCCGTGCACAAAACGGCAACAGACCCTAGGAATTTGGCTCGCTCACCGAGCTCCGTTAAGCTCGCTCCACTCCCACCGCATTAAGGAAGTCCCCATGCTCCGCCTCACCACCCTGGCCACCGGCCTGCTGCTGTCTGCCAATGCCCTGGCCCTGTCGTTGGCCGATCTGACCCAGAGCGACGCCAGTAGCGGCCTCAAGGATGCCCTGAGCCAGGGTGCGCAGATCGCCGTCAAACAACTGGGCAAGCCCGGTGGATTCAGCAACAACGAGGACGTGCGCATCGAACTGCCCGGCAAGCTGGGTAAAGCCGCGCAGACCATGAAGATGATGGGCATGGGCGCCCAGGTCGATGAACTGGAAGCGAGCATGAACAAGGCGGCTGAAGCGGCCGTACCGCAAGCCCAGGCGATTCTGCTGGACGCCGTGAAGAAGATGACCGTGACCGATGCCAAAGGCATCCTCGCCGGCGGCGACGACTCGGCAACCCAGTACCTGAACAAGAGCAGCCGCGCAGAGATCCGCGCCAAGTTCCTGCCCATCGTCAAGCAGGCCACCGACAAGGTGGGCGTGGCCAAGCAGTACAACGCCTTCGCCGGTCAGGCTGCGGCCTTTGGCGTGGTCGATGCAAAGAGCGCTAACGTGGAAAACTACGTCACCGAGCAGGCGCTGGACGGCCTGTTCAAGATGATTGCCGAGCAGGAAGCCAGCCTGCGCGAAAACCCGGCGGGCGCTGCCACCAGCCTGGCGAAGAAGGTGTTTGGCGCGCTCTGATCGTCTAATACCCCAACAAAAAGCCCGGCAATTAGCCGGGCTTTTTGTCTGCGCGGCGCTAATTACGCCTCGACTTCCTTGACCTTGAACCAGGCCGCATACAGCGCCGGCAGGAACAGCAGGGTCAGTGCCGTGGCGACGATCAGGCCGCCCATGATGGCCACCGCCATCGGCCCGAAGAACACGCTGCGCGACAGCGGGATCATCGCCAGCACCGCCGCCAGGGCGGTCAGCACGATCGGCCGGAAGCGCCGCACCGTGGCCTCGATGATGGCGTGCCAGCGGTCCTGGCCGGCGGCGATGTCCTGCTCGATCTGGTCGATAAGGATCACCGAGTTACGCATGATCATCCCCGACAGAGCGATGGTACCGAGCATAGCGACGAAGCCGAACGGCTGCTGGAACACCAGCAGGAACAGGGTCACGCCGATCAGCCCCAGCGGGGCGGTGAGGAACACCATCACCGAGCGCGAGATGCTCTTCAGTTGCAGCACCAGCAGGGTCATCACCACCAGGATGAACAGCGGGATCCCGGCATTCACCGACTGCTGGCCGCGGGCCGAGTCCTCGACGGTGCCGCCGACTTCCAGCAGGTAGCCATTGGGCAGCTCATCGCGGATCGGCTGCAGGGTCGGCATGATCTGTTTGACCAGACCGGCCGGCTGTTCACCGCCATAGATATCACCGAGCACGGTGACGGTCGGCAGGCGGTCACGGTGCCAGATCACGCCTTCCTCGAAACCGTATTCCAGGGTGGCAATCTGCGACAGCGCCACGCTCTTGCCATTGCTGATCGGCACCGCCAGGCTCGGTAGCAGTTCCAGCTCCTGGCGTTCACGCACGGTGCCACGCAGGAGGATCTCGATCAGCTCGTTACCCTCACGAAACTGGCTGACGCTGGAGCCGGACAGCGAACTCTGCAGGAAGCGCGAGACATCGGCGGTGCTCACACCGAGGGCACGGGCACGCTCCTGGTCGATGTTGAGGTAGACCACCTTGCTCGGTTCTTCCCAGTTCAGGTGCACGTTGGACACATGGCTGTTCTCGCGCACCTTGTCGGCGACCTGGCGGGCTATCGCCCGTACCTCGTCGATATGCTCGCCGGAGATGCGGAACTGGATCGGGAAGCCTACCGGTGGGCCGTTCTCCAGGCGCGAGACACGGCTGCGCACAGTGGGGAAGTCTTCGTTCATCACCTCGATCAACCAGGTGCGCAGTGCTTCGCGGTCCTCGATCGACTTGGCCAGCACCACCACTTGGGCGAAACGGGTCGCCGGCAGTTGCTGGTCCAGCGGCAGGTAGAAGCGCGGCGAACCAGTGCCCACGTAGGCCACGTAGTTGTCGACGCCCTCGCGCCCCTTGAGCATGGCCTCCAGGCGCTTGACCTGTTCCTCGGTGGCCTTGAGCGACGAGCCCTCGGTGAGTTTCAGGTCGACCATTAGTTCAAGACGCCCGGATGCCGGGAAGAACTGCTGCGGAATGAAGCGGAACAGCAGCACCGAGGCAACGAACAGGCCGATGGTCACCAGGATCACCGTGCGCCGGCGGCGCACGCACCACTCCACCACTTCGCGCACCGTCTGGTAGAAGGTGGTCGAGTAGGGATCATGGCCGCCGGCGCTGCCGCCATGCTTCTTCGCATGCAGCTTGGCCAGGTCCGGCAGCAGCCGGTCGCCCAGGTACGGCACGAACACCACGGCGGCGATCCAGGACACGATCAGGGCGATGGCCACCACCTGGAAGATCGAGCGGGTGTACTCGCCGGTGCCGGATTGCGCGGTGGCAATCGGCAGGAAGCCGGCGGCGGTGATCAGGGTGCCGGTGAGCATCGGGAATGCCGTGCTGGTCCAGGCGAAACTGGCCGCCTTGAGCCGGTCGTAACCCTGCTCCATCTTGATCGCCATCATCTCCACGGCAATGATCGCGTCATCCACCAGCAGGCCGAGGGCCAGCACCAGGGCGCCGAGAGAGATCTTGTGCAGGCCGATATTGAAGTAGTACATGGTGGCGAAGGTCATCGCCAGCACCAGCGGGATCGACAGCGCGACCACCAGGCCGGTACGCAGGCCAAGGGAGAAGAAGCTCACCAGCAACACGATGACCAGCGCTTCGGCCAGCACCTGGACGAACTCGCCAACCCCGGTTTTTACCGCCGCCGGCTGATCGGAGACCTTGCTCAGTTCCATGCCGACCGGCAGGGTCTGCTGCAGGCGGGCGAATTCCTGTTCGAGGGCTTCGCCGAGCACCAGGATGTCGCCGCCAGCCTTCATCGACACAGCCAGGCCAATGGCATTCTGATCCATGAAGCGCATGCGTGGCGCGGGTGGGTCATTGAAACCGCGAAACACCTCGGCCACGTCGCCGATGCGGAAGGTGCGGTCGCCAATGCGCATGGGGAAGTTGCGGATCTCGTCGACCGTCTCGAAGCTGCCGGAAACCCGCAGTTGAATACGGTCAGTACTGGCCTCGAAGAAACCCGAAGAAGCTACCGCGTTCTGCTCTTCCAGCGCCTGCTGTACGGCCGCCAGGGGCAGGCCGAGGGTGGCCAGCTTGACGTTGGACAGCTCGATCCAGATCTTCTCGTCCTGCAGGCCGAGTAGCTCGACCTTGCCCACGTCCTTGACCCGCTGCAGCTGTAGCTGCAGGCGGTCGGCATAGTCCTTGAGCACGGCGTAGTCGAAGCCTTCGCCGGTCAGCGCATAGATGTTGCCGAAGGTGGTGCCGAACTCATCGTTGAAGAACGGCCCGCGGATATCCGCTGGCAAGGTGTAGCGGATATCGCCAACCTTCTTGCGGATCTGGTACCAGAGTTCGGGAATATTCTTCGACACCAGATTGTCGCGAGCCATGAAGGTCACCACCGACTCGCCGGGACGCGAGTAGGACATGACCATCTGGTAATCGCCGGTCTCCATGACCTTCTTTTCGATGCGTTCGGTGATCTGCCGCGAGACCTGCTCGGCGGTAGCGCCCGGCCAGTCGGTGCGAATGACCATGGCCTTGAAGGTAAAGGGCGGGTCTTCACTCTGTCCCAGCTTGGTATAGGACAGCGCGCCGACCACGGCGATCACCAGCATCAGATAGAGCACCACGGCGCGGTTGCGCAGCGCCCATTCGGAGAGGTTGAAGGACATGCGCTTACTCCCCGGCGATCAGCTTGACGGTGCGATTGTCGCGATCCACCGGCTTGATCTTCTGCCCGTCACGCAGCATCTGCACACCGGCGGCAACCACCCAGTCGCCCTCCTTCAGGCCTTCCAGCACCGATACGCGCTCCTGACCATAGCGGCCGATGCGTACCAGGGTACGGACCACCTTGGATTCCTTGGGATCGACCACCCAGACAAAGGGCACGTCCTTTTCCGCGCTGAGCGCCGACATCGGCACCGACAGCGGCACCTCGCCCTCGGCCTTGATCGCCACGCGGGCACTCTGCCCCAGCTCGGCTTTCATCGCCCCGCCGGCAAAGGCCACACGGGCGGCGAAGGTGCGCGACTGCGCGTCGGCGGCCGGCGACAACTCGCGGATGCGTCCGGGGAAACGCTTGCCCGGCTGCGACCACAGCTCGACGCTGACGTCCTGGCCAATGCGGAAACGCTCGAAGGCATGTTCTGGGACGCTGATCAGCACTTCGCGCTCACCATCGGCCGCCAAGGTAAATACCGTCTGCCCAGCCGAGACCACCTGACCGACCTCGGCCAGACGACGGGCAATCACGCCGTCCTGGGAAGCGCGCAGCACCGAATAGCCGGCCTGGTTGTTGGCCACGTTGAACTCGGCCTTGATCTGTTTGACCCGCGCTTCACCGGCGCGGTACTGGTTTTCCACATTGTCGTACTGCGACTGACTGATCAGCTGGCGGGCCAACAGGGTCTGGTAGCGATCACGCTCGGTGCGCACCAGCTTGAGGTTGGCTTCCGCCGCCGCGACCTGGGCACGGGCGGCCTCCAGTTGCAGTTTGACGTCCTCGGGGTCCAGTTCGGCCAGCGGCTGATCCTTCTTCACCCGCGCCCCGGCATCCACCAGGCGCTTGCTGATCTTGCCACCGATGCGGAAGGCCAGCTCAGGTTCGAAGCGCGCGCGCACCTCGCCTGGGTAGGTTTCCATGGCGTCGCCCGCAGGCTGCGGCTGCACCACCATGGCCGGACGTACCGGCGCTTCAACGGTTTCGCCGTTGCCGCAGGCAACCAGCAGGGTGATCAGGCTCAGGGGCACAGCGACGGACAAGGCATGGCGAAACATGATGAGTGACCTTTCGCAAAGAAATGCTTGGAATACTTATACTGAGCGGTATAGTAAAAATAGCAAACTCACCAGTCCAGTATTAAAACGCGAAATGTCCAACAAACTGTTACCGCCCTCCGGTGGCCCCGGACGGCCCAAGGACCCTGCCAAGCGGCTGGCCATTCTCGAGGCCGCCAAGCGTCTGTTCATGCGCAACGGTTATGAAGGTAGCAGCATGGATGCCATCGCCGCCGAGGCCGGCGTGTCCAAGCTCACGGTGTACAGCCATTTCACCGACAAGGAGACACTGTTCGCCTGCGCGGTGGAGTCCAAGTGCGAGGAGCAACTGCCCACCCCCTATTTCGAGCTGCACAGCGACACCGCCATCGACACGGTGCTGCTGGCCATCGGCCGCGGCTTCAACAGCCTGATCAACAGTGAAGAGTCGGTCGCGATGATGCGCCTGGTGATGACCCAGGCCGGGCAGAACCCGCAGATGGCCCAGCTGTTCTACGACGCCGGCCCGCAGCGCATGCTGCTGGCCATGGAGCATCTGCTGGAACAGGCCAACGCCAACGGCCAATTGCGCGTGGAGCATCCGCAGCGTGCCGCGGAGCACTTCTTCAGCCTGATCAAGGGCGGTTGCAACTTCCGCCGCCTGATCGGCTGCTGCGAGCCACCCAGCGGCCTGGCGGCCGACGAGCATGTGCAGGAAGTGGTGAAGCTGTTTTTGCGCGCCTATCGCCCCTGAGAACCCGTCTCGGATCTCTTGATCGTCGGCCATGCTGCGTTGAAATTGGGCTCGGGCTGCTCATTTACACCTCGTAAACTCCGCGTCCTCGCCCAATTGATTCGCTGGCGCTCATCCTTCGGGTCAGCCTACGGCTGTTACTCCCGCTGGTCGTTGCGCCTTGCCTGGCTCTAGCTCAAAAGATCCGAAACAGGTTCTGATCGCAGATAACACACGGGAGAGGGCAGCCACTCAGGGCTTTAGCGCCTTCTTCGGGTAGATGTCGTAGCGGCTGGACTTGCCTTCCAGCGCATAGCTCGGCTTGCCGCCTTCGATGATCGGCGCCTTGCGCGGGCGCTTGACCACCACCCGGTGACTGGCCAGGGCCAGCGCGGCCTCGAGCAGTGCCGGGGCATCCATGTCATCGCCGACCAGCGGGCGGAACAGGCGCATCTCCTTCTTCACCAGCGCGCTCTTGTCGCGATGGGGAAACATCGGGTCGAGGTAGATCACCTGCGGCGGCTCGCCCTGCCACTGGCTCATCAGCTCGATAGCGTTGCCACAGAGCAGACGCATCTGCCTGGCAATCGGCGCCACTTCGGCATCCTGCAGGGCGCGTTCCAGGCCATCCTCGAGCAATGCGGCGATGATCGGCTGACGCTCGATCAGGGTCATCTGGCAACCCAGGCTGGCCAGCACGAAAGCATCACGCCCCAGCCCCGCCGTGGCATCCAGCACCACTGGGCGCACCCCGGACTGCACGCCGACCGCCTTGGCAATCATCTGCCCGCTGCCGCCGCCGAACAGACGCCGGTGCGCCACCGCGCCCTCGACGAAATCCACCCGCACCGGCCCCGGCGCCTGCGGCCCCAGCTCGGCCAGCTGCAAACCCTCGGCGCCCAGTTGCAGGGCAAAATTCGCCGCGCCATCCAGGGGCAAGCCCAGACGCTGCGCCCACTGCGAGGCGCCTGGCGCATGGCCTGGAGCCAGGGCTTCGACGCGAATTCTGGCTATATGCCGCTCGTCACTCATCAGGAAATATGCTCAAAAAATGTTCAATCGAACCGATTTTCGGCCGATACAGGCATAACGCCCTATTTTGCCAGACGCGGTAGCTAGCAGCCGCATCGAGTTGATCATGTTTGACGCCCTTTCCGCTCCGCACAGTGCCGCCGCCCGCCCTTCGCGCAGTAGCGACCTGGAAGACAACCTCGACGCGGGCCTGCGCGACTCGCTGGACTATCAGATCCTGCGCCGCACGTTAATGCCTAAGGACGAAGTGCCCGCCCCCGAAGCCGCCGCAGCCGAAATCAACGAGGCACGCCGCCCGGACAGCACTACCAGCAGCGCCATGGCTGACGCCAGCGCCCAGGCTGCCAGCTTCCAGCAGGTGCTGGAGCAGCGCGAACTGGAACTCAACGTCAGCGCCAACCCGCAGCCGCAGCAAACCGATCCACTGGTGCTCGACCTGGCCAGCAACGGCTTCACCACCCGCGGCCTGCAAGACCCGGTGCGCTTCGACCTGGATGCCGACGGGCGCATCGACCGCATCAGTGCGCCCAGCGGTGACGACGCTCTGCTCGCCCTGGACCGCAATGGCAATGGCCGCATCGATGACGGCCGCGAACTGTTCGGCGACCAGAACGGCGCCGCCAACGGCTTTGCCGAACTGGGTAAATACGATGACAACCGCGATGGCCGCATCGACGCCCAGGATGCCATCTTCGAGCGCCTCAGCCTGCTGCGCTTCGACGCCCAAGGCCGCCAGCAGCAGATGAACCTGAGCGAGGCTGGAGTCAGCGCCATCCAGTTGCAGGCGCGCGACGTCAAACAGGCCCTAGGCCAATACGACACCATCGCCCAACTCGGCAGTTTCGACTTTACCGATGGCCGCCGTGGCCAGGCTGCCGACCTGCTCCTCGCCCAGCGTTGAAGCCAAGCTTCTGAGAGCTAGAGCGGTAACCCCCCTTGCGTCGGTACCACTGGCCTGCGGGGCTCCAGGTGCGCGCGGCGCACTCTACGAGGCCGCAAATAGACGTTTAGAGCAACCCCAGTTGCAACTCCCGCTCCTGCAGCTCGGGAAACGCCAGTGCCGGCAGCCCCGGCAAGCGCTCGCGCAGTTGCTGGTGAAAACGCAGCGCCAGATGCGGCGCCCGCAGGTTGTCCGGGGTATGCAGGAATACGTAAGGCTTTAGCCCCTGCTCGATCCAGCCCGCCACCTTGTCCAGCCAGGGCGCCATGAACACATCGTTCGCCGCCAGCTCGGGATGGCCGATAAAGCGCAGTTGCGGGTGCAGGGTGAATGCCGTCGGCCGTGGCGGCAAACGCGGCTTCTTTGCCTGTGCATGCAGCACCGCCGGATCACTGGACTGACAGCTGAACAGCGCCCGCGAATCCAGACAGATGCGCTCCACCTGCAGCTCCCGCAGCAGCCGGTTGAGCGCCCGCTCCTCCTCGCCCTTGGCGAAGAACGCCGGATGGCGCACTTCCACCGCCAGGCTGCGTCCCAACTCTGCGACGAAATACTGCAACTCGCCCAGGCGCGACGGGCCGAAGCTGGCCGGCAACTGCAGCCAGAGCGGCGAGCAGCGCTCGCCCAGTGGCGCGAGCAGACGCAGGAAGTCCTCGGCGGCGACCAGTTGCTCGCGCAGATCGGCGGTGTGGCTGATAGTGCGCGGCAGCTTGGCGCAGAAGCGGAAACCCGCCGGCATCAGCTGCGCCCAGCGCGCCACGGCCTGCGCCGAAGGCCGAGCGTAGAAGGTGGTGTTGCCTTCCACAGCATTGAACAGGCGGGCATACAGCGGCAGGAAGTCGGTACTGCGGGCGTTATCGGGATAGAGGGAATCGCGCCAGGCTGGCTCGCTCCAAGACGGGCAGCCGAGAAAGTAAGGCAGCACGCGGTCAGGCGTACAGGTCGAGGCCGAGGACTTCCGTCGCGTCGCTCTCGCTGGTGAAGCTGGCCGTACTGCCATAGGCAGCCAGCGCCTGGTTGGCCTTGGCGTTCAGCGGGCGCTGCTGACTCAGCACGTCCTGGCTGCGTGCCGGCAGGCTGTCGCTGCTGGCAGTGCTCGGCTGCACCCGACGCGGCTGTGGCGTCTGCTCGAAGCCCTGACTACTGGTCGGACTGGGGGTAACCGGTTGTTCACGACGATCCTCGATCTCGCGCTGACTTTCGCGCAAGGGCGTGACCGCACTGCCCGGACGGGGCGTGCGATCCAGCGAATAAGAGGAAATGAAGCCATCGATACGCATCGGTTACTGCTCGGTGTACGTGCTGGCAATTTAGCGGTGCCGCAGGCCCTTGGCAATTCTACGCTCAGCGGACGGACAGAAGGTCAAGAACCTGTTCAATGTCTCGCGAGCTAGAGCCAGGCAAGGCGAAATCGGGCGAAGAAGCGCAGTTTACGAGTTGTAAATGAGCATTCTGAGCCCGATTTCAACGCAGCATGGCCGACGCGCAGCAGACTTTGAACAGGTTCTAAGGCGCCGCCTTGGGCGTGGCGACTTTATCGCGCAGATAGACCGGTTGCGCCTGGTCCGCCGGCAAACCTTCGCCACGGGCCCAGGCGAAGCGGGCCAGCTGCAGCAGATCTTCGGCGTGCGGCAGCATGCCGCCATCCTGGCCAGCGGGTTGCACGGCGATACGCGCGCCGTAAGTGCCCCAACCGGTGCCCGCACCGAACCATTCACCCGCAGCGCCACGCGGCAGGCTGGCCTGCTCCGGTGGCAGCACCGCCTCGACACCCTGCAGGCGCATCTCGCCCTGCTCGGCACGGTAGCAACCCCAGTACACCTCATCCATACGCGCATCGATGGCCGCCGCGACCTGCTGCGCGCCGTGCTCGCGCAACGCGCGCTGGGCCAGCACCGCCAGGTTGGACACCGGCAACACCGGGCGATCCAGGGCGAAAGCCAGGCCCTGGACCACGCCGATGGCGATGCGGATACCGGTGAATGCCCCCGGACCACGACCAAAGGCAATCGCATCCAGTGCCGAGAGTTCGACACCCGCCTCGCCCAGCAGGGTCTGGATCATTGGCAGCAGGCGCTGGGCGTGCAGGCGCGGGATCACCTCGTAGTGACTGAGCACCTTGCCGTCATGCAGCAGGGCAACGGAACAGGCTTCGGTGGCGGTATCCAGGGCCAGCAAGGTGGTCATCGGGCAATCCGGTCAGGTCAGGCAGAAAAGTCGCGCAGTATAAACGCCAACGGCCCGCATGCGCGGGCCGTTGAACTACTAGCCAATGATCGAGCGAGCTAGAGCCAGGCTAGGCGGGAAACGACCGACGGGAGTAACAGCCAAAGGCTGGCCCGAAGGGCGAGCGCCAGTGAGTCAAGGGCCGAGGGCGCGGAGTTTACATGCAGTAAATGAGCACCCGAGGCCCTTTTCCAACGACGCATGGCCGACGCGCAGCCGATCAGCTGAGAGCAGCCAGCACCTTGCCGGTGATCTCGTCCACCGAGCCAACGCCAGCGATGGCGCTATACTTCGGCGTGCCTTCGGCAGCCGAGAGCTTCTGGTAGAAGTCCACCAGTGGCTTGGTCTGCGAGTGGTAGACGGACAGGCGATGACGCACGGTTTCTTCGGTATCGTCCTTGCGCTGTACCAGCTCGTCGCCGCTGACATCGTCCTTGCCTGCCACTTTCGGCGGGTTGTAGACCACGTGGTAGACGCGGCCGCTGGCCTCGTGCACACGACGACCGGCGATGCGCTGAACGATTTCTTCGTCGTCGACGGCGATTTCGACCACGTTGTCGATGATCACGCCGGCTTCCTTCAGGGCTTCAGCCTGCGGAATGGTGCGCGGGAAGCCGTCGAACAGGAAACCTTTGGCGCAGTCGGCCTGGGCAATGCGTTCCTTGACTAGGTTGATGATCAGGTCATCGGAGACCAGACCGCCGCTTTCCATGATGCTCTTGGCCTTCAGGCCCAGCTCGGTACCGGCCTTGACCGCTGCACGCAGCATGTCGCCAGTGGAAATCTGCGGAATACCGAACTTTTGGGTAATGAAACCAGCTTGGGTACCTTTGCCGGCACCGGGCGCCCCCAACAGAATCACGCGCATCGATGTGCTCCTCAAGAAATGACTAGAAATCGTCGGATTCGCCTCGTGGGGCCAATCTCACTATTCGGGTTTCGGCGTCACTGAGCGGCCAAAAGGTTGACCAAGATACACAGCAGCCCCCTGCCACACAAGCCACCAAAAGTCGCAGGCCGGCAGGGGTCAGCCGGTATTGCGCAGCCCGGCGGCGATCCCCGCCACCGTCACCAGCAGGGCCTGCTCCAGGGGGCCTTCCACCGGGCTCTGACGCTGCCTGGAACGGGCCAGGAGCTCGGCCTGGAGCAGGTGCAACGGGTCCAGGTAGATGTTGCGCACCGTGATTGCCTCGCGGGTCTCGGGACTATGGGCGAGCAGCTCCGACTGCCCGGTCAGGCCGAGAACGATGGCACACGACTGCGACAATAGGTCGCGTAATTGCGCGCCTAGCGGTTGCAGCTCAGGACTGACCAGACGCTGGTCATAGAGCGCGGCGATGCTGCCATCGGCCTTGGCCAGGACCATTTCGAGCATATCGATGCGCGTGCGGAAGAACGGCCACTGCTCGCGCATCTGCGCCAGCAGGGCCTGTTCGCCACGCTGCAGGGCGCTGCCCAGGGCCGTTTCCCAGCCCAACCAGGCCGGCAACATCAGGCGGGTCTGGGTCCAGGCAAAGATCCACGGGATCGCCCGCAGGCTTTCCACCCCGCCGGCACGCCGCTTGGCCGGGCGACTGCCCAGCGGCAGGCGGCCCAGCTCCTGTTCCGGGGTGGCCTGGCTGAAGTATTCGACAAACTGCGGATGCTCGCGCACCACCGCGCGGTAGGCCGCCACGCCATCGGCGGCCAGCCGGTCCATGGCCGCACGCCAGGCCGGTTCAGGCGCCGGCGGTGGCTGCAGGGTGGCTTCCAGCACCGCTGCCAGGTACAGATTGAGGTTCTGCTCGGCCAGGTCGGGTAGGCCGAACTTGAAGCGGATCATCTCGCCCTGCTCGGTGGTGCGGAAACGCCCGGCTACCGAGCCCGGCGGCTGCGAGAGGATCGCCGCATGGGCCGGGCCGCCGCCACGGCCGACCGTGCCACCGCGGCCATGGAACAGCAACAGCTCGACCTCGTGTTCGCGACAGACCTCGACCAGGGTTTCCTGGGCACGATACTGGGCCCAGGCCGCTGCGGTGGTGCCGGCGTCCTTGGCCGAGTCGGAATAGCCGATCATCACTTCCTGCGGGCCGTGCAGGCGCGCGCGGTAGCCATGCAGGCCGAGCAGACGGTCGATCGCCGGGCCGGCGTTATCCAGGTCGGCGAGGGTCTCGAACAGCGGCACCACGCGGATCGGCCGTTGCAACCCGGCTTCCTTGAGCAGCAGTTGCACCGCCAGCACGTCGGAAGGCGCGCCGGCCATGGAGATTACATAGGAGCCCAGAGAGGCGGCAGGCGCGGCAGCGGCCACCCGGCAGGTGGCCAGCACTTCGGCAGTGTCTGCCGAGGGCCGGTGCTGCGGCGGCAACAGCGGCCGACGATTGTCCAGCTCACGCAACAGAAAACCGATACGCGCGTCCTCGTCCCACTCGGCATAGCGACCAAGACCCAGATAGTCGGTGATCTCACTCAGGGCGGCGGCATGCCGCGCGGCATCCTGGCGCAGATCCAGACGTACCAGGAACAGGCCGAAGGTCGCGGCGCGGCGCAGGCAGTCGAGCAGCGCGCCTTCGGCGATCACGCCCATGCCGCAGGCGTGCAGCGAGTGGTAGCAGAGTTCCAGCGGCTCGAGCAGCTCGCGGTTGTCGTGCAGCACCTCGGGGCCGGGGGCGACTTCAGCGGCCAGCGCCGCCTCGCTCCAGGCTCGGGTGGCGCGCAGGCGCTCGCGCAACTGTTTGAGCAGCGCCCGGTATGGCTCGGGCTGCGCGCCGACCACTCGCAGCAGTTCAGCGCTGGCCTGCTGCATGGACAACTCGGCGGCCAACTGGTCGATATCACGCAAATACAGGTCGGCCGCCATCCAGCGCGCCAGCAACAGCACCTCGCGCGAAACCTGGGCAGTGACATTGGGGTTGCCGTCGCGGTCGCCGCCCATCCACGAGGCGAAGCGGATCGGCGCCGCCTCAAGGGGCAGGCGCAGGCCGGTGGCGGCCTGCAGGGCCTGGTCGGTACGGCGCAGGAAGTTCGGTACGGCCTGCCACAGCGAATGCTCGATGACCGCGAAGCCCCACTTGGCCTCATCCACCGGACTGGGGCGAGTGCGACGGATCTCCTCGGTATGCCAGGCCTCGGCAATCAGGCGGCGCAAGCGCAGTTGCACCTGGGCGCGCTCGGCGGCGAGCAGATCCGTGTGATCCAGCGCCGCGAGCTGAGCAGCAATCGCATCGTATTTCTGGATCAGGGTGCGCCGCGCCACCTCGGTGGGATGAGCGGTGAGCACCAGCTCGATATCCAGCCGGCCGATCTGCCGGGCCAACTGCTCGGACTTGTGACCGGCGCCCTGCAGGCGCTGCAACAGCTCATCCAGCACGCGATTCTCGAATGGTTCCGGCTCGCTCGGGCCACGCCGACGAATACGGTGGTACTGCTCGGCGATATTGGCCAGGTTGAGAAACTGGTTGAAGGCCCGCGCCACCGGCAGCAGCTCGTCGTCGCTGAGGCCATCGAGGGTCGCTCGCAGTTGCTGCTCGCCGGCTGCCGAGCCTTTGCGCGCCGCTTTGGCCCCCTGGCGGATCAGCTCGACCTTGTCGACAAAGGCCGCGCCGCGCTGATTGCCGATGGTGTCACCGAGCAGATCACCCAGCAGATGAACCTCTTCACGCAGGCGCGCATCGATTTTCGCCATGACCGGGGTCTCCTCTGCAGTGGTGGGCCCAGCTTGCCCAGCGCGACGATTTCTGACAAGGGCGCGACGAATGGCCTTGCAACGCCGGGACGCGAGCTAGGCTGAGAGTAGCGGGCGTCAAAAGCGTCCGTCGTCCGCCTTGTAGTGGTTGCGGACTGACTCAGCCCACCATGAATGGGCACTTAGAGGTATTTATGAAGATCCGCGAGCTTGTCCGCCATTGGGAACAGAACGCCAAGGGTCGCCTGACCCCCAGCCATTATCAGATCCACCTGGACCTGGAGTCCGCCGCCCGTCTGGCTGCGCTCTCCGAGATGTACCCGAAACGCAGCAGCGAGGAGCTACTCGGCGAGTTGATTGGCGCCGCCCTGGAAGAGCTGGAAGCCAGCCTGCCGTATGTGAAAGGCAGCAAGGTGGTAGCCACCGACGAACAGGGCGACCCGCTGTATGAGGACATCGGCCCGACGCCGCGCTTTCTCGCCCTGTCGCGTCGTTACCTGCAGACACTCAGTGCCAAGCAGGCCGGCGCCAAGCACTGAGCGCGCCTGGCTCGCGGGGTGCGCCGTGCGCACCAGCGGAAATTTACGGGATTGAGGGGCGCGCGGCGCACCCTAGGGGCGATTCGCGGCTGTTTTAAGGCCAATCGCGCAGGCCGGAACAGCCTGACAGGCACAGCCCGCGCGGCCCGTTGCCAACTGCCGGCCGTCTTACTCGGCGACTGGAGCCTGCGGAGTCTCCTGGCCCATGCAGCGCACGGCCTGCTTCTTGTCATCCACCAGCACGCCGGTCAGACCCTTCTGCTGGGTATCAAACAGCACCAGCACGCCGTCGATGCACTGCGCGACCTGGTTGGCCGGCTTCACCGGGAGCTTGTACTGATCGCCGGGGACGGTCTTGAGCATGGTGAATTCGGCCAGCAGGAGGGCATCTTCCTCCTTGGCAAAATGCAGGTAACCGTACAGCCAGAGCACGCCGATGGTGCCGATGATGCTGGCGATGCCGGTCAGAATCAGAGGGATGGCGTTGCGTTCTTCACTCATGACGTTGTTCACCGTTAGAACTGACTAAATAGGATGTGGCTGCCTGGAGCCAATGGCGGCGCAGCCTGATACAGGCTTAGGCGATTGGCAAGAGGGCGCGACGGATAGCCGCTGCGCTCATTAGAACCTGTTTACGATCTCCCGTAGGGTGCGCCCCAAACCCGTGGTTCAGGACTTGCCGCCAGCCCGCACTTCCTCACGCGCCTTGAAGGTCGCGTCATAGATACGCTCGGCCAGGCGCGAGAACGGCAGACTCTGGATCCATACCGTACCGGTGCCCTTGAGGGTGGCCAGGAGAATGCCTTCGCCACCGAACAGCATGCTTTTCAACCCGCCGGCCAGGGCGATGTCGTAGTCGATGCCACTGGTGAAGGCCACCAGGCAGCCGGTATCCAGGCGCAGGGTCTCGTTGTTCAGCTCCTTGCGGATTACCGTGCCGCCGGCATGTACGAAGGCCAGGCCGTCGCCTTCCAGCTTCTGCAGGATGAAACCCTCGCCGCCGAAGAAGCCGGCGCCGATGCGCTTGTTGAAGCTGATGCCGATCTCGGTGCCGTAGGCGGCGCAGAGGAAGGCATCCTTCTGGCAGATCAGCTTGCCGCCGACCTGGCTCAATTCGATGGGCACCACGCTGCCCGGGTAAGGCGCGGCAAAACCAACCCGCTGCGGGCCTTTGCCGGCGTTGGAAAAGTGCGTCATGAACAGCGACTCACCAGTGAGCAGACGCTTGCCGGCGCCCCACAGCTTACCCAGCACACCGCTAGCCGAGCCATCGCCCATGCGTGTCTCGAAGCGAATGCCCTCGGTCATGTAGTTCATCACCCCGGCTTCGGCGATCACCGTCTCACCCGGGTCGAGAATGATCTCCACGGTCTGCGCCGAAGCGCCGAGGATTTCGTAGTCGAGTTTGTGGCTGGGCATGGCGGGGGTTCCTTGATCGGAGGCGGGCAGAGTCCCGGATTGCATCCGGGCTACGGGGCTAGAGGGGGCGTAGGAGCAAGCTCTGCTCGCGAACGAATCCAGCCGCGGCCCCTTCGCGAGCAGAGCTCGCTCCTACAGGATATTCGCGTAGTCCGCTTCGATGCGGTCCAGGCTCAGGTGATTGAGGAAGTTGGAGAAGCACATCCAGGCCGACAGCGCGTTGAGGTCGCGGAACTGCGGCGGCAGGTACTTGGGTGGAGCCACCAGGCCTTCGTCGACCAGTTGGCGCAGGGTGCGCATGTCTTCCAGAGTGGTTTTGCCACAGAACAGCAGCGGGATCTGCTCCAGCTTGCCTTTGCGCACGGCCAGCTGGATGTAGTTGTAGATCAGGATGAAGCCCTTGAGGTAGGACAGGTCCTTGGTGAACGGCAGGCCGGTCGGGGTCGAACCGCGGAAGGCGCGACTGGCGTTGCCGTAGCTCTCTTCCAGGCTGAAGCCCTGTTCGCGGTAGAACTCGTAGACCTGCAGGAAGTCGGCGCCCTCCTCGGCCATGTGGATGGCGCGGGTACGGTTGGTCAGCTTGCGCAGGCGGGTCGGGTAGGAGGCGAAGGCAATCACCTCCATAAGGATGGCCAGGCCTTCCTGGGTCACCGTGGACGAGGGTGGACCCTTGGCCAGGAAGGTACAGATCGGCTGGTTCAGGCCATTCAGCGTGGTGCCGACATGCACCATGCCCTCATGCACTTCCAGGGCGCGCACATCGCGCTGGTTGAACAGCGCGTCACTGCGAATCTTGATGTAGTCAGCACCTGCCGCCGCGTCGGCAACGATGCCGTCGGATTCGAAAACGCGGATGGTTTCGTCGCCGAACACCGCAGACAGGCGCTCCTGAAGAATCACCACGGCGTCCTTGGCGGTGAGGTTCTTGGCCTCGTCCTCGAGGTCGCCACGGGCGGCGATGTTATTCAGGTAGCCGGAAAGCATCAGGCCGAGGTCGGCCAGGGTCGGGTCGCCAGCATGGAAGGCGTCGGACGCCGCGCCATACAGCTCCTGGGAGATCAGGCCGAAATCCGCAGTGCCGCGCGCTTCGAGCATGCGGATGACCATGCGGTATTCCTTGCA
The DNA here is from genome assembly GCF_013200955.2 of Pseudomonas campi. NCBI lineage: Bacteria > Pseudomonadati > Pseudomonadota > Gammaproteobacteria > Pseudomonadales > Pseudomonadaceae > Aquipseudomonas > Aquipseudomonas campi. Next base: position 1,196,921 of record NZ_CP053697.2, on the reverse strand, counting down.
CATGCGCCGCATGATCTGCCCGACCGGGTTGAACTGGCCGAGCTGGCGGGTGATATCGCGCTCGATGTTCTGGAATTCCAGCTTCTTCGCCGTCGAATCGAAGCTCAGCGGGCGGCTGTCGTAGTAGCTGCGATCCACCGCCGGCATCTGCTTGCCCTTGGCCTTGATGAAGCCCTGGCGGATGCTGTCGTCCCACTTGATCGCATCGAGCACGCGGATCGGGGTCTGCGCCTCGACGATGCGATCGGACAGGGCACGGATGGTGCTGTGGTAGTCGTCCGGCGTATTGCGTCTGCTCATCGAACTGCTCCGTTACTGCTCGCTGCTGCGCTGATAACGCGCCACCTCGACGAATACGTCTGCGTTGGCCTGGTCATCCAGATAACCGAAGACCTGATCCAGCGGGCTGGTGACCAGCACGGCCTCGCCTTCGCTGGTTTCCACCGGTTGACCCTGGAGAATGCCACCCTGCATTTCCTGCAGAATGCGCTCCACATCCAGGTTGTAGATCACCAGCTCGTTGCTGGCCGTCAGTTCGAAACCGGCAATCGCGAAATTCGCCCCCAGGCGCTTGGGCAGGCCCGCCGAGACATACCAGCGCCGACCGTGGTGGGCGACGGTGAAGCCGTATTCGTCGACCTCCTTCAGGCCGTCTTCATCATCCAGCCAGGCACGCGCCTTATAAACATTGGAGCCGGAGCGGCTGATCGACAGGTACTGGCGTTCGCCCCACTCGTCCTTGCGTTCCCACTCACCGAGCAAAGGTATGGGTGCCGCCTCGTTGGCCGGGATCGGGTCCTTGAAGGTGACCAGGCAACCACTCAACAACAGGCAGGCTAAGGCAGCTACCGCAACGCGCCAGGCATTCATTACGCACTCCTTGTGAGATCCGTTGGTGCCGCTCGCGGGGTTTTGCTGCTGCCGAAAACGGCAAACCCCGCAGCAGCGGGGCTTGGTCGGGTCTGATCCTACAGCCCTATGACCAGGTCCAGGAAGCGTTTGAGCACTGCCCGCTGGCCTGGCATATCCAGGTTCCCCACCCCATCGACCAGGGCATGATATTCCATCCGCAAAATAAGCGTAGTCAACACCTGCGCATCCTCGACCGGCGCCGCCGAGCCCATGGCACGCAGGGCGCGCTCGGCAAAGTGGAAACGCAGGTTGCGGTAAGCCACGGCCAGCGCATTGAGGCTGGTATTGGTCAGCGCTTCCTGGCGGAAGGCCAGCTCCACCAGCAGTTCGGCATCGCCTTCACGGGCCTTGGCCTCGATATGCGCCACCGCCAGCTCGATGACATGCTCGACCATGTCACGCCGCGCCTGTGGATTGCTCTCGATGGCGGCGGACATGCGCAGGAAATCCTCGTTGATACCGCTCCACAGACTGGCCAGATTGGTCGAGCTGCGTTTGACGAACAGCGCGAAACTGTCGGCGATCAGGTCCTGGATATCGTTGAAATAGTAGGTAGTGGCCGACAGCGGTACGCCGGCTTCGGCAGCCACCGCGCGATGCCGTACGCCACGCATCCCCTCGCGCACGATGATGCGCAGAGCGGCTTCGAGAATACTCAGGCGGCGTTGTTCGCTGCCATTACGACTGGCCTTGCGGCCACGGTATTGCACGTTTTCGGCGAGCTGGCCGGCGATTATGGCCGGGCATTCCGGGGCTGAGCTGAAAGTCACTGCTGGTTAAACCTCGCTAACAGGCTGTTGAAAAACTACCTGCGTTGCCATCGCGGCGTTAAAAACAGGCTCAACAAGCCGCTTGCGGCTAACGCGCTTTAGCGCGGCCCGAAGGGCGAGTGGAACGAGTCATGCTCATTTACAGCTCGTAAACTGCGCTTTTTCGCCTGTTTTTGCCTTGCGCTGACTGCCTCGCCAACGTTTTTCAACAGCCTGCTAAATCCGGACAAAAAACAGGGCCTGCCATGGGCAGACCCTCCTTTTTCATCGCCGGCATGGCAGTACTAGCCATGTGCCATGCAGCGCGGTGCGCACAGTGCCCGCAACGGGCCGCGCAATCAAGCCTGCGGGCGCATATGCGGGAACAAAATCACATCACGGATCGATGGCGAGTTGGTCAGCAGCATGACCAGGCGGTCAATACCAATGCCCTCACCGGCGGTCGGCGGCATGCCGTACTCCAGGGCGCGGACGAAATCGGCGTCGTAGTGCATGGCTTCGTCGTCGCCGGCGTCCTTGTCGGCCACCTGCTGCATGAAGCGCGCGGCCTGGTCTTCGGCATCGTTCAGCTCGGAGTAGGCGTTGGCGATCTCGCGACCACCGATGAACAGCTCGAAGCGGTCGGTGACGCTCGGATCGTCGTCGCTGCGACGGGCCAGCGGCGAGACTTCGAACGGGTAGCGGGTGATGAAGTGCGGCTGCTCCAGCTTGTGCTCGACCAGCTCTTCGAAAATCATCACCTGCAGCTTGCCCAGGCCTTCGAAGCCGAGCACCTTGGCGCCGGCCTTCTTGGCGATCTCACGCGCGCGGTCGATGTCGTTGAGGTCGGCGGCGGTCAGCTCGGGGTTGTACTTGAGGATCGAGTCGAACACCGACAGGCGCACGAACGGCTCGCCGAAGTGGAACACCTTGTCGCCGTAAGGTACGTCGGTGCTGCCGAGGACCAGTTGGGCCAGCTCGCGGAACAGCTCCTCGGTCAGGTCCATGTTGTCTTCGTAGTCGGCATAGGCCTGGTAGAACTCGAGCATGGTGAACTCGGGGTTGTGCCGGGTCGAGACGCCTTCGTTACGGAAGTTGCGGTTGATCTCGAAGACTTTCTCGAAGCCGCCAACCACCAGGCGCTTTAGGTACAGCTCCGGGGCGATACGCAGGAACATCTGCATATCCAGGGCGTTGTGGTGAGTCTCGAACGGCTTGGCCGCGGCGCCGCCAGGGATGGTCTGCAGCATCGGCGTTTCCACTTCGAGGAAGTCGCGCTTCATCAGGAAGCTGCGGATGTGCGCAATCACCTGCGAACGCACGCGGAAAGTCTCGCGCACGTCTTCGTTGACGATCAGGTCGACGTAACGCTGACGGTAGCGCTGCTCGGTATCGGACAGGCCGTGGTGCTTGTCCGGCAGCGGGCGCAGCGACTTGGTCAGCAAGCGCACGTCGGTCATTTCCACGTACAGGTCGCCCTTGCCGGAACGGGCCAGGGTGCCAACGGCGGAGATGATGTCGCCCATGTCCCAGTGCTTGACCTCGGCGAGCTTCTCTTCCGGCAGGGTCTTGCGGTTGACGTAGACCTGGATGCGCCCGGTCATGTCCTGGATCACCATGAACGAGCCACGGTTGAGCATGATGCGCCCGGCAACCTTGACCGGAATGGCAGCGGCTTCCAGCTCTTCCTTGGTCTTCTCGGCGTACTGTTTCTGCAGGTCGGCGCAGTAGTTGTCGCGGCGGAAGTCATTGGGGAAGGCGTTGCCCTGCTCACGGATGGCAGCAAGCTTCTCTTTGCGCTGGGCAATCAGCTTGTTTTCTTCCTGCTGCCCATCGTCCTGAGAAGAGGCGTGTTGGTCGAGTTGTTGGTCGCTCATGATCTTGGTGGTTCCTGGTTAGGCTTTTGCCTGGGTGGAAACGGTTTACTTAACAGGGGTTGTAAAGCGTAGCGAGCGCAGGTCAGGCATCTTCCAACGCTGCCTGGCCAAACGCAGTCGCTTTACAGGCCCTGTTTCAGGCTGGCTTCGAGGTATTCGTCAATATCGCCGTCCAGCACCTTGTCGCAGTCACTGCGCTCGATATTGGTACGCAGATCCTTGATCCGCGAGGCATCCAGCACGTAGGAGCGGATCTGGTGGCCCCAGCCGATATCCGACTTGGTCTCTTCCAGCGCCTGCGAGGCGGCGTTGCGCTTCTGCACTTCCTGCTCGTACAGGCGCGCACGCAGCATCTTCATCGCGGTGTCTTTGTTGGCGTGCTGCGAACGTTCGTTCTGGCACGCCACCACGGTGTTGGTCGGTACGTGGGTGATACGTACGGCCGAGTCGGTGGTGTTGACGTGCTGACCACCGGCACCGGAGGAACGGTAGGTGTCGATGCGCAGGTCGGCCGGGTTGATCTCGATCTCGATGTTGTCATCGATTTCCGGCGAGACGAACACCGCGGAGAACGAGGTGTGGCGGCGGTTGCCGGAGTCGAACGGGCTCTTGCGCACCAGGCGGTGCACGCCGATCTCGGTACGCAGCCAGCCGAAGGCGTATTCGCCCTTGATATGCACGGTGGCGCCCTTGATCCCGGCGACTTCGCCGGCGGACAGCTCGACGATCTCGGCGGAGAAGCCGCGTTTGTCGGCCCAGCGCAGGTACATGCGCAGCAGGATGTTGGCCCAGTCCTGCGCCTCGGTGCCGCCGGAACCGGCCTGGATGTCGAGATAAGCGTTGTTCATGTCCATTTCGCCGCTGAACATGCGGCGGAATTCCAGCTTTTCGAGGATGCCGCGCAGGCGCTCGATTTCGCTGACGATGTCGCTCACCGCGCCTTCGTCGTTCTCCTCGACGGCCATGTCGAGCAGGTCGCGCGAGTCGGCCAGGCTGCTGTGCAGGTCATCCAGGGTATCGACGATCAGCGCCAGGGCGGCGCGTTCGCGGCCCAGGTTCTGCGCGTATTCGGGGTTGTTCCAGACGTTGGCGTCTTCGAGTTCGCGGTTTACTTCGACCAGACGATCATGCTTGTGATCGTAGTCAAAGATACCCCCGAATGGTCTGGGTCCGCTCGGACAGGTCCTTGATGCTGTTGAGGATCGGGTTGATTTCCATGGCTGTCAGCACTCGCAGGCGAAGCGGGACGCAGCGGCCCTGTGCGGCCCGGCGAGCCAGCCTGGACGGCCGCTGACCGGGCACGGCGACAGGCCGTGACCCCGAAGTTTCAGAAAAGCCGGCGAGTATACCCGAGTCCGCGCCGCGCGGGCAGCCCGCCACGGCCGCTGACCAGGCCCGGCCTGACCGGCGGAAACCCTCAGAACTGCAGACTGAAGCGAGCACCCAGCTGGTTGTCGCGGGCATCGTCGGCGTACTGGCCGGCGTAGGTCAGGCCCAGGTACAGCTGCTCGCTCAGCTGGTAGTCCAGGCTCAGATCCAGGCGCAGCTGATCGCGCTCGAATTCGCGCCCGCTCAGCTCGAAACTCTGCCCAGTTGCCGGCTGCCAGGCCTGCGCGTCGGCGCGATCATCGAGGAAACCATGCCGTGCAGCCAGGCTGGCGCGGCCGACCAGGCGCCGCTCGCGCACCTGCCAGGCACTGGCCAGGCGCCAGCCAAGAGTCAGGTAGGCGCCATCCTGCTGTTCGCCGCTCAGTTGCAAGGCGTCGACACCGCCCGCCTCGTGCAGGCTGTCGGCGTCCAGATGGACGTAGGCCAGGCCGGCGAAGGGTTCCAGGGTGAACTCGCGAAAATCCAGGGGATAGCTGGCTTCGCCAAACAGCTGGCTGCTGGCGGCCTGACTGTCGCCGCGCAGGCGTTGCCCGGCACTGCGCCGTTGGCTGTCCAGTTCGTGCCAGCTGTAGGCGGCACCGAGCTTGAAGCCCAGCTGGTAATAACGGGTCGTCGCGTAAGCCGCCAGATGATAGCTGTCGACATCACTGTCGCCGCCCTCATCCTCCTGCAGCTCGCTGCGACTGACGCCAGCCAGCGCCCCAGCCATCCACATACCCGTCAGCGGGCGGTCTACGCCGACCAGCAGGCCTGTAGTGCGTCGCTCCAGACGCGCCGAGTCACTGCTGCCATCCCAGGAGCCATAACCCCCATAGCCACGCGACCAGCCCTGCAGCTGGCCAGCCGGCGCCGGACGCTCGCGGAAAGCGAAGCGAATCTGCTGCATGCGATCGAGCGCCGCCTCGCGCGGCAGGCGGCTGTCGTCGAGCAACAGGCTGCGCTGGCTGAGCGGCAGTGCCGCCTCCGCCTGTGCCGCGCTCGCGACCAAGGCCAGGGTCGCGCCCATCACAGCTGCCAGTACCTTCATGTTTGCGCTCCCCTGTCGCTATCCGGCGGATTCTATACGTCCCGGCGCAGACAGCCAGCTTCAGGGTGACAACACCTCGGCGACCGTCACCGCCAACCATGGGCCGGTCGAGCCGCCGCCCAGCGCTGCCCAGTACCAGGCCGAGGTGTCGGTGAAACTCTGCCCGGCGGCATCCTCGATGTACTCGCACACGCGCAACGCCGGGCCCTGGCCGCTGGCAACGAAGCAGCGCTGCAACCCGCCGCCCTGCGCTCGACGCTGCAGGCTCATGGCCTGGATGCGATAGCCCAGGCCACGGTAGCAGTCCGCCGCCGGGTGCAGCTTGCGCGTCGGCCGGGTGACATGGCGCAGGCTGAGCACCTGGGCGCCGGCGCGAAAGCGTGCGATGGCCCCCGGAAACTGCGCAGCGAAGCGCTGCTCGACCGCCGACAGGGCCAGCGGCTGCAGCGGCTGCCCGGCGAACTGTTGCGGCCATTCGACGAAACGCTCGACCGGCCCTGGCGCGGACTTCGGCAGCCCCAGCAGCGGAGACAGCGCCAGCAGGCCGAAGGCCAGCAGCAACGCCCCCTGCAGCAGCGGCGGCAAAGGCCGGTCGGCAGCCGCCGGCGTATGCCGTGGCACGGCACGCTGCGGCACGGCACCGGCCGCCGTATAGCGCAGCACCAGGGCGCAGACGCCGACGAACACCAGCAGCCCGGTGCCCTCGTGCATCCACGCCGGCCAGGCCAGGCGCCCGGTTTCCTGCAGCACCAGCAGGCTGTTGCGCAGAATATTGCCGGCCAGCACCAGCACCCCGAGCAACGGCAGCCGGCGCAGCAACTGGCGATCGGCAAGCCGCAGCCAGGCCGCCGTGGCGAATGCGGTGAAATAGGCGACCCAGGCCATCTGGATGCCGGAACAGGGCGCATCGACCATCACCAGCTGCCCCGCCACCTCCAGCGTGCTGCCCTGGCGCCCCACCTCCAGCCCGCCGGCGCGCAGCAGCCAGGCACTGACTTCGGCCGTCAGCACCCGCAGCGGATAACCGATGAAGAACTGCAGCGAAGACAGCAGCGGCAATGCCAGCAGCCCCAGGCCGCACCAGGCCAGCCACGCCTGCACCGGCACGCGCACGGCCAGCAGCGCGGCGAACAGGGCCAGCACCGCCAGTACCGCGCGCAGCAACGGCGGCAGCCAGGCTTGGCTCAGCAACGCCGCCGCGCTGAGCAACAGCGCCAGCAGCAGGCCAGGCAAGCGCGGCGTGACCGCCAGCTGGTCACGTTCGCGCCACAGCACCAGCAACAGTGTGGCCAGGGCGACGATGCCGAATGGATCATCCGAACCATCGCTCATCCGCCGCAGGCTCCTTTGCCACACCGGCCACAGGGCCAGCGCCGGCAACAGCAGCCACGCCCAGCCCGGCAGCTGCAGGCGCCAGGCGGGTCGGTCCAGCGCGAGCACCGACATCGCTCAGGCCTGCGCCTGGGCAGTGCGGCGGCGCAGCAACCAGCCCAGGCCCAGCGCGGCAATCAGCAGCATGGCCCAGGCGCTCGGCTCCGGTGTGCTCGGCACCACGGCACCGATGGCCTGGTTGCTCACGCCCTGCGGCAACGGCACGGGCTGGTTGACGCTGGTCGCCGCGGCCGGATCGGCATTGCGCACCTGCTGGTCGACGGCAATGAAGGAGGTATAAGGCGTCAGCAGGCTGTATTTCAGGCCCAGGTCGAGAATCGCCTGGCTGTGGGCATAGTCGCCTTCGAGGGTTTCCTGATCGGTCAGGCTGGCGACCTTGTGCCGCGCCCACAGATAGGCCAGCGCCTGGTTATCTGCCTGCGCCTGCTCCGGGCGGATCGCCACCTCACGGCGATAGACGCCGGCTGCACTACGCCCCTCGACCTGCACACTGCCACGCGCCTCGCCGCGCCACTTGCCGAACACCACCAGCGGCCGCTGGGCGAACAGGTCCGGCAGCAGCATGGGCTCGACGTCATACACCTCCAGGCCGCTGAAGCGCACCTGCGGGTTGGCCAGCAGCGGCGCGTCGATCATCTGCCGGAAGCGTTCGGCCTGGGCGTCGGCCGACTCGGCATCGAGCACCACGAACGGCTCGCCCTGCCCGGCCCGCGCCAGGCCTTCGATCAACTGGCGGTTGACCGAGCTGCCGATACCGAAGGCGAACAGGTTGGCCTTGTCCAGGTTGTTGCGCACCAGCGCGAAGGCTTCGCGCTCGACCGCCACAAAGCCATCGGTAATCACGATGAAGCTGCGCGCCCGTTCCGCATCGGCCGGCACACTCAGGGCCTGACGCAGCGCCGGCAACAGCTCGGTGCCGCCACTGCCCATCTGCGTGTCGAGCATGCTCAGGGCCTGCTGGATGTTTGCCGCGGTGGCGGGCTGGGACTCGGCGGCGAGCATGCGGCTACTGCCGGAGAACAGCAGCACATTGAAGCTGTCGGCCGGGCGCAAACGGCCGATCAGGCGCTGCAGCAGGCGCTTGGCGGTATCCAGCGGAAAGCCGTGCATGGAGCCGGATATATCCACCACGAAGATGTATTCGCGCGGCACCAGCATCGCGCTGTTCACCGTGGCCGGCGGGGCGATCAGGGCCAGGAAGAAGTTTTCCTCGGCGCCCCGGGAAAGCAGCACGCCGCTCTCGAACTGAGCGCTGCTGAGGCGGTAATCGAGGACAAAATCGCGGTTGTTAGCCGGCGCGGCCGCAGCGCCCAGCGCTACCTGGGCCTGATTCGGCGCGCTCTGCTGCACCTCGATGGCATGGCTCGGCGAGTGGATGGCCGTCAGCGGCACGGGCGACTGCAATTCGACCTTGAGCGCAAAACTGTCACCCGCGGCCGCGCCCTGCGCCAGATAGGGCGTGCTGATCCAGGGCTCGGCTTGATTGCTCTCGCTGCCGGGGGCGCCGTTGTAGCGCGGCCCGACCACGGTAGGGAAGACGAAGCGGTAGACGCCATCGCTGGGCAGCAGCAGCTCGGTATAACGCAGCTCCACATCGACCACATCGCCGGGCAGGATGTTGGCGACATTCATCTGGAACACATTCTCGCGCTGCTGTTCGAGCAGGGCCGCAGTCTTGCCCGCGCTCTTGGCCTGCTGGTACTCGACCTGGGCCTGCTGTTTCTCGCGGATCTGCGCGCGCAACTCGCGCTCGCCGAGGCGCACGGTCATGCCATACACCGCCGCACGGGTCGAACCGGGAAACACGTAACGCGCCTCCAACGCCCGCGTGCCTTCATTGCGGTACTGCTGGATGACCCGTACATCGGCGATCACCCCGAGCACACGCACGTCCACCCGGGTCGACTTGAGCGGCAGCCGGTCAAGCGCCGGATCGGCGCCATCCAGGGCGAAATAGGGGCTTTCGCCCGCCTCGTCCGCAGCCCAGGCTGGCGCCAGCAGCAACAGACTGAACCACAGCAACAGGTGACGGCCGGCGCCCACCCCACTGTCGGCAAGAAACTTGAACATGGCGAAACTCCCCAGGGCTGATGGAAACACCGGGACATGTTCGCTGCCGTTTATGGGAGAAATTTGCAGGATGCGTGGCGATTGTGTGGAAATAGCCGCCCCTATACGTGGCGCCTGCCGCACCTACAGCTCATCAAACGGCGCGTCCTCGACACGGCCCGTTTTTCTGCCTGGGAGCCGAAGTACCATGCGCCCTCCACACAGCTTGCGTAGCCGTTTCGCCCTGCTCATCGTGCTCCTGGTCACTGCGCTCAGCTGGCTGCTGGGCACGCTGATCGGCCAGGACGCCAGCCAGCGCATCCGCGAAGAAGTCGGCCGCGATCTGGCCGAAGTCTCGTTCCAGATGGTTGATCGCCTCGATCGCGACATGGCCAGCCGCGCCGACTACCTGCAAGTGCTGGCCAGCCTACGGGTGCTGCGCAGCCCGGACGCCATCGGCGAAGTCCGCGCCCTGCTCGACCGCCTGCAGCAGGAAATCCCCAGCATCGCCTGGATCGGCTACACCGATGTCCAGGGCCAGGTACTGGCCTCCAGCAACGGCATCCTCGAAGGCGTCAGCATCGCCCAACGGCCGGTGTACCTGGAGGGCAGCAAGGGGCTGTTCATTGGTGACGTGCATGAGGCCGTGCTGCTGGCCAAACTGTTGCCCAACCCCAGCGGCGAGGCGATGAAGTTCGTCGATATCAGCCTGCCGATCCATGGCCTCGACGGTGCGCCGGTGGGCGTGCTGGCCAGCCACCTGTCATGGGGCTGGGCCGAGGAAGTGCGCCGCTCGCTGATGGAACCGCTGCAGGAACGGCGCAATGTCGAATTCCTCGTGCTCGGCCGCGACCACAGCGTGCTGCTCGGCCCAGCGCAGCTGATCGGGCAGACGCTGCAACTGCCCGCCTTGAAAAAGGACAGCCGCGACGACTTCTGGGCGGTCCAGCAATGGCCCGACGGCCAGCCCTACCTCACCGGTTTCGCCCGCAGCCAGGGCTATCTGGACTACCCCGGCCTGGGCTGGATCGTGCTGGCCCGCCAACCCCTCGCGGAAGCCTATGCGCCGGCCCGCGCCATGACCCACAACATATTGCTCTGGGGTAGCGGCCTGGCCCTGCTGTTCGCCGCCATCGGCTGGCTGCTGACCGGTTACTTCACCCGCCCGCTGCGGCAGATCGCGCATGCCGCCGACCGCCTCAGCGCCGGCGAGATCACGGTGATTCCCGACCTGCGCAGCCCCAGTGAAATCGCCACGCTCAGCCAATCGATCCGCCACCTGGTGGAAAGCCTGACCCACCAACAGACCGCTCTCAATCTGATGGAAGACAAGGCCCACAGCGACCCACTGACCGGCCTGCCCAACCGCGCCGCCCTGGAAAAATACCTGCCCCATGCGCAGCACCACAGCCAGGCCAACCAGGGTTGCCTGGCCCTGCTCTACCTCGATCTGGACGGGTTCAAACCGGTCAATGACCAGTTCGGCCATGCCGCAGGCGACCTCCTGCTGCAGGAAGTGGCCAAGCGCCTGCGCACCTGCCTGCGTGACGGCGACCTGGTGGCGCGCCTGGGCGGCGACGAATTCCTGATGATCCTGCAGGTGCCACAGCACGAGGCACAGCAACAGGCCCGGCAGATTGCCGAACGCACCCTGCAGGCACTGGCCGCCCCCGTGGACCTGGACGGCCAGCAGGCGCGGGTCGGCTGCAGCATCGGTGGCGCACTCTGGCCACTCGACCATGTCGAGCTCGGCGCGGCCCTGGAGCTGGCCGACCAGGCCCTGTACCGCGCCAAACATGCCGGCAGGAACCGCGCGGAATTCCACATGGCACAGCAACCGGCGGCCTGATCCGCACACCCGGCAGTGCCGCGGCAAGTGCTCGCGACGCAACCCGCACGCAAATTGCTCGGTCAACTGCCCGTGCTTGGCCAATACTCCATGCACGATAAGCCCCCTTTGCACCTGGAGATAAGCACGCATGCTCAACTGGCTGCTGCTCTGCGTCCCGCTAACCCTGCTCCTCGAATACCTGACACCCCAGTTGCACCTGCTGATCTTTCTGAGCGCCGCCATAGCGATCATTCCCCTGGCCGGCTGGCTGGGCAAAGCCACCGAACAACTGGCCGAGCGCTGCGGCGAAGGGGTCGGCGGGCTGCTCAACGCCACCTTCGGCAATGCCACCGAACTGATCATCGCCATCGCCGCCCTGCGCGCCGGCCTGCATGACGTGGTCAAGGCCTCGCTGGCCGGCTCGATCATCGGCAACATCCTCCTGGTGCTGGGCGCGGCCATGTTCTGCGGCGGCCTGAAGTTCAAGGAGCAGCATTACAACCCCAACGGCGCGCGCGCCGAAGCCACCCTGCTGACCCTGGCCGCCATCGCCCTGGTGCTGCCGGCGGTGTACATGATGCGCGCCGAAGCTGTGCCGGGGCTGCTGGGCAAGGTGCAGTACCTGAGCAACTCGATTTCCGTGGTGCTGCTGGTGGCCTACGGCCTGTTCCTCTATTACTCGCTGGTCACCCACAAGGCGCTGTTCGCCGGCAACCGCGAAGACAGCGACGAGACCGTCGATCTCTGGCCCATGGGCAAGGCCATCGGCATCCTGGCCGTCGCCACCGCCCTGATCGCCTGGGTCAGCGAGATCCTGGTCGGCGCCATCGAACCGAGCGCCAAGGCTTTCGGCCTGAGCAATATGTTCATCGGCGTGTTCGTCGTGGCCATCCTCGGCAACGCCGCCGAACACGCCACGGCGATCACCGCGGCGATCAAGAACCGCATGGATCTGGCCCTGTCCATCGCCATCGGTTCCAGCGTGCAGGTGGCCCTGTTCGTCGCCCCGGTACTGGTACTGGCCAGCCTGCTGATCGGCCCGCAGCCGATGGATCTGGCCTTCGACGCCGGCCTGACCCTGACCGTACTGCTGGCGGTGGTGATCACCGGCCAGGTGGCGGGCGATGGTCGCTCCGACTGGCTCAAAGGTGTGCAGCTGCTGGCGGTCTACCTGGTATTCGGCCTGGCCTTCTTCTTCATTCCCGCCACTTTGGCGCCCTGACTCGCGAGGACACCCCATGAGCCCCGAAGCGCCGCAAGAACAACACCCCAGCCTGCCCATCGTCACCCCGCCCAGCGGCTGGTTGCGCTGGCTGCCGGGCCTGCTGATGCTGAAAAACTATCAACTGGCCTGGCTGCCCAAGGACATCGCCGCCGGCCTGGTGCTGACCACCATGCTGGTGCCGGTGGGCATCGCCTATGCCGAAGCCTCCGGCGTGCCGGGCATCTACGGCCTGTACGCGACCATCGTGCCGCTGCTGGCCTACGCCCTGTTCGGCCCCAGCCGCATCCTGGTACTTGGCCCGGATTCGGCGCTGGCCGCACTGATTCTCGCCGTGGTGCTGCCGCTGTCCGGTGGCGACCCGATGCGCGCGGTGATCCTGGCCAGCATGATGGCGGTGGTCGCCGGCCTGACCTGCATTGTTGCCGGCCTGCTGCGCCTGGGCTTCATCACCGAGCTGCTGTCCAAGCCGATCCGCTACGGCTACATGAACGGCATCGCCCTCACCGTGCTGATCAGCCAGGCACCCAAGCTGTTTGGCATCTCCGTCGACGGCGACGGCCCGGGCCAGGAAGTCTGGCTGCTGGGCCAGGCGCTGCTGGCCGGCGAGGCCAACTGGTACAGCTTCGCCGTCGGCGGTGGCACCCTGGCCCTGATCCTCGCCTGCAAGCGCTTCAAGCAGCTGCCGACCATCCTGATTGCCGTGGTGCTGGCCACCGTCGCCGTCGGCCTGTTCGACCTCAGTGCCCAGGGCGTGAAAGTACTCGGCGAGCTGCCCCAGGGCCTGCCGAGCTTCGCCTTGCCCTGGCTCAGCGGTGTCGACCTGGCGGCCGTGGCACTCGGTGGCGTGGCGGCCGCGCTGGTGGCCTTCGCCGACACCAGCGTGCTGTCGCGCACCTATGCCGCGCGCACGCGCAGCTATGTCGACCCCAATCAGGAAATGATCGGCCTCGGCGCGGCCAACCTGATCGGCGGCCTGTTCCAGGGTTTCCCGATCAGCAGCAGCTCCTCGCGCACCCCGGTGGCCGAAGCCGCCGGCTCGCAGACTCAGCTCACCGGGGTGGTCGGCGCCCTCTGCGTGGCCATCCTGCTGCTGGTGGCGCCCAACCTGATGGAGTTCCTGCCCAACAGCGCCCTGGCGGCGGTGGTGATCGCCGCCGCCATCGGCCTGTTCGAGTTCGCCGACCTCAAGCGTATCTACAAGATCCAGCAGTGGGAGTTCTGGCTGTCGATGGCCTGCTTCGCTGGCGTCGCGGTGTTCGGCGCCATCCCCGGCATCTGCATCGCCGTGGTGCTGGCGGTGATCGAATTCCTCTGGGACGGTTGGCGCCCTTACTACGCGGTGCTCGGCCGGGTCGACGGGGTCCGAGGCTTCCACGATATTTCCCGCCACCCCGATGCCCGCCAGGTGCCCGGCCTGGTGCTGCTGCGCTGGGACGCTCCGCTGTTCTTCGCCAACGCCGAACTGTTCCAGCAGAGTGTGCTGCAGACCCTGGCGCAGTCTTCCACCCGCGTGCGCCGCCTGGTGGTGGCGGCCGAGCCGGTGACCAGCATCGACGTGACCTCGGCCGACATGCTCAGCGAGCTGGGCCAGACGTTGGCCACTGCCGGCATCGATTTCCACTTTGCCGAGGTCAAGGGACCGGTGAAGGACAAGCTGCGCCGCTTCGGCCTGCTCAAGCCGGAAGAAGAACAGCGCATTCATCCCACGGTCGGCGCCGCCGTAGACGCCTACCTGGCCGATTACCAGGTCGACTGGACGCCGTAAAAAGCGCTTGAAGCTCGCTCGCGCAAGGTGCGCCATGCGCACCGCCAGCCGCGCACAGGCACTGGGTGCGCAGGCGCACCCTGCGCAAGGGTAGATCGCCAGCCTTTATCGGAGGCTGGCGCCCCCATCAGTTGACCGCCACCACCTGACGTACCTGGGCTTCCAGCTCGGCCTTGAGCGCCGGATCGAGTTTGAGCTGACGGGCCAGTTCTTCCAGGTAGGCGCGCTCCATGAAGTGCTCCTCGTCGACCATCAGCACGCTGGCGATATACATCTCGGCGGCCATTTCCGGGGTGCTGGCGGCACGCGCCACTTCAGCCGGGTCGAGCGGTTTGTTCAGCTCGGCATCCAGCCAGCGCATCAGTTGCGGATCACCCGACAGTTGGCCGATCTGCTCCTCGATCAGCTGACGCTCCTTGGCATCGACATGGCCATCGGCCTTGGCCGCCGCCACCAGCGCCTTGAGGATGGCCTGGCTATGCTGCTCGACCTGCGGCGCCGGTAGGCGATCCACGGTCTGTGGCTCATGCAGCGGCTGCGGCGCACCACCCTGCTGTTGCTGGGCCTGCCAGTTGCCGTAGGCCTTGTAGGCGATCACCCCGAGGGCCGCCAGGCCGCCGTAGGTCAGCGCCTGGCCACCCATCTTGCGCGCGCTCTTGTTGCCCAGCAACAGGGCCAGCGCGCCGGCCGCCGCCGCGCCACCGCCGACGCCCTTGAGCAAGGTGCCGAGGTCGCCACCGCCCTGCCCGCCTTTGCCGGCAGTTTTGCCACCGCCGAGCAGGCCACCCAGCGCATCACCCAGGCCGCCACTCAGGCCGCCAGCGGAGGAACCAGCGGACTTCTGCTGCAGCAGGTCCTGACCGGATTTCAACAGTTGATCGAGCAAACCACGGGTATTCATAAGCTTCTCCTCTGAGATGTTGCCGTTCCTTGGTGCGGCCGATTCTAGCCGCGCCGGTGGCCGCACCGCGGCAGACAGAGTGCTTCGAGATATTGCGCAGGTGCGGCGTCAACGCGGCTGCCCGCATTGCCGAGCGGTAATCCGTCGAAAGTAGGCCCGGTAATTGTGCAAAAAGTGGCCAGAGTCACAGCTAGGGGCTGGGCATCGACGAGTCCCTACCGATAGCATGGAAACATAACGATAAACGGCGGCCATCCCGGCTAGCCAATAAGCCAGAAGCGCCCCGTCACTATGCCTGAACAGCCCTTCCGCTGTGCCAACGCACTGCGCCGTGCACTGCTCTGCGCCAGCAGCCTGCTGCTTTGCCTGGGCGGTAACCTGAGCAGTGCCGATGTCGCCCCGACGGCCCTCGGCGAAGCGCTGCGCGATACCCGCCTGAGCAGCTGGCAGAATCTGCTGCAACAGCCGGGCAACACGGATGAATTGGCCACGCTGGAAACGGTCAACCGCTTTATCAACCGCAGCGTCGTGCATGCTGAAGACGCCGAGGTCTGGGGCGAAAGCGACTACTGGGCAACACCTCTGGAAACCCTCAGCCGCGGACGTGGTGATTGCGAAGACTTCGCCATCGCCAAATACTTCAGTCTGGTGCGCATGGGTGTACCCAGCGCCAAGCTGCGCCTGACCTTCGTCAAGGCTCTGCAGCGCCAGCAGGCCCATATGGTGCTGGCCTACTACCCCAGCCCGAGCGCAGAACCGCTGATTCTCGACAACCTGCAACAGCAGATCCGTCCCGCCAGCCAACGCCGCGACCTGCTGCCGGTGTATGCCTTCAACAACCACGGGATCTTTCTCGGCAGCGCGCCCCAGCGCCAGTCGAAACAGTCGCCGCAGCTGTTGTCGCGCTGGCAGGATGTCAGCGCACGGGCATTGGTCGATGGCTCGCCCGTGCAGGCTCCGCAGGGCTGAACACCCCTCGCGGTTAGCCATCGCTACGCTTGCACATCGACAGGTCGTTCTGTCGGCAGGCTCGCTGCGGGCAATTGCGCCCACGCGGTACGGCAGGCATGATCGGTGCGAGGTTTATGTGCGGTAGCTACCCTATCGGCAGCACCCCAGCCTTCACGGAAAATCCCCATGAACGGTTTCTCCACGCGCCAGGCCACGCGACCCACCGTAAGAGCAACCCTCATCCGCGGGCTGTGCGTGCTTGTCCTCTGCCTGCCGGGCCTGGCCATCAGCGCCGAGCCGAGCCGCCACAACGACGCCACGGCTCTGCAGGTCATCGACTTTCAGCTGCGCTGGAAGCACCAGTTCCAGTTTGCCGGCTACTACGCTGCCATCGCCCAGGGTTATTACCGCGAAGAAGGTTTCGAGGTACGCCTGCACGAGGGCGCACCGGGCCGCACGCCGGTGGACGAAGTGCTGGCCGGCCGCGCACAGTACGCCGAGTCCAATAGCGAGCTGCTCTACGAGCGCCTCAAGGGCAAGCCGCTGGTGGCCCTGGCAGTGATTTTCCAGCACTCGCCTTCGGTGCTGCTGGCCCGTGCCGATGCCGGCATCGAGAATGCCCACGACCTAATCGGCAAGAACGTGATGCTGATGAACGCGCAGACCGATGCCGACTTTCAGGCCATGTTCCGCCGCGAAGGCATCGACCCGGCGCTAATCCAGCTGCAGCCCAGCAGCTACGACATCGAAGACCTGGTCTCGGGCAAGGTGGCCGCGTTCAATTCCTACCTGACCAATGAGCCGTACCACCTGCAACAGCGCGGCATCGACTACCGGATCATCTCGCCCAACACCTACGGCATCGACTTCTACAGCGACATCCTGTTCACCAGCGAAGCGGAGCTGCGCGACAACCCCGAGCGGGTCGAAGCCTTCCGCCGCGCCACCCTGCGCGGCTGGCGCTACGCCATGGACAACCCAGAGGAAATCATCGACCTGCTGCTTGCGCAGTATCAGGTGAAGAAATCCCGCGCCCACCTGCAGTTCGAGGCCGAGGCCATGCGTGGCCTGATCCTCCCCGACCTGATCGAAATCGGCCACATGAACCCAGGCCGCTGGCAGCGTATGGCCGAGGCCTTTCACGAACTGGGCATGGTCAGCGACACCCGCGCACTGGAAGGGTTCGTCTACGACCCCACGCCGCTCCCACAGGTCGAGCGCCTGCAGAAGATCATCGTCCTGATCAGCGTTGGCGCTGGCCTGATCCTGCTGGCCACGCTGGCATTGCTGGCCAGCCAGCGCCGCCTGCGGCGCGAGATCCAGCGCCGCCAGGTGGCCGAAGAAGAAGTGCGCAACCTGGCTTTCCACGACAGCCTCACCGGGCTGCCCAACCGCAACAGCTTCATTCCCTACGCCAAGCAGAAACTGCTGAGCGCCAAACGCAACGGCGAGTGCCTGGCGCTGTGCTACATCGACCTCAATCGTTTCAAGCAGATCAACGATGCCCATGGCCACCAGGCGGGCGACGCCATCCTGATCCACACGGCCAAGGCCATCAGCGCCCATATCCGCGAAGCCGACATGGCGGCGCGCATGGGTGGCGACGAATTTGTGATCCTGCTCGACGGGGTGCACAACGATGCTGACATTCAGCAGCTGACCGCGCAGATCTGCCGGGCCATCGCCCTGCCGCTGCGCTGGGCCGACGCCCAGCTGCAGGTCAGCGCCAGCCTGGGCGTGGCCCTGTACCCGCGCGATGGCGAAGAGCTGGACGAACTGATGTCCAAAGCCGACAGCGCCATGTTCCTGCAGAAGAGCGCCATGCTGGTGCTGCGCTAAGAGCCTGCTTGCGCTCTTGCGTGGGTGCGCTGCGCGCATCGGGAATTGGTGCGGGGTTGCTGGTGCGCACGGCGCCCCCTGCGCCAAGCCGCCCCCAAAGATCAGTGAACATTGATCCTGCCTTGGCAGCGGTTGGCAAAGACCCTAAACAGACGCTCAACGCGGCGCGATATGCGCCACCATCAACTGCACGCTCTCGCGGCCCTGGTACTCGTTGACGTCGAGTTTGTAGGCCAGTTCGACCCAGCGCACGTTGGGATTGGGCCAGACCTCGCGGTCGATATTGAAGGCGATGCCATCCAGGGTCTGGCCGCCGCATTCGGTCTTCAGCACCAGCTTGAGGTGCTTGTCGCCGACCAGGCGCTGTTGGACGATCTGGAACACGCCGTGGAACAGCGGCTCGGGGAAGTGCTGGCCCCAGGGCCCGGCATGACGCAGGGCCTTGGCCAGTTCCAGGTGGAACTCCTCGACGCCGAGCTGGCCATCCGACAGCAGACGCCCGGTGAGGTCGTCTTCCGTCAGCTGGCGGCGCACCTCGGCATCGAAGGCGGCAGCGAAGGCGCCGTAGTGTTCCTGCGGCAGCGACAGGCCGGCGGCCATGGCATGCCCGCCGAACTTACTGATCAGCCCCGGATGCTTGGCCGCCACCGCGTCCAGCGCATCGCGGATATGCAAGCCCGGCACCGAACGCGCAGAACCCTTGAGCACACCGTCACAGGCATCGGCGAAGGCGATGGCCGGGCGGTGGTAACGCTCCTTCAGGCGCGAGGCGAGGATGCCGATCACACCCTGGTGCCAATCCGGCTCGAACAGGCACAGGCCGAATGGCATGTCGGCCAGCGGCAAGTCTTTCAGCTGGGCCAAGGCCTCGCGCTGCATGCCCTGCTCGATGGACTTGCGGTCCTTGTTCAATTCGTCGAGCTGCTGGGCCATGTCGCGGGCCAACGCCTCGTCTTCACACAGCAGGCACTCGATACCCAGACTCATGTCGTCCAGGCGCCCTGCTGCGTTCAGGCGCGGGCCGAGGATGAAGCCGAGGTCGGTGGAGGTGATGCGCCCATGCTGCCGCCCCGCCACTTCCAGAACCGCACGCAGGCCCGGACGAGCACGGCCGGCACGGATGCGCGCCAGGCCCTGATGGACCAGGATGCGGTTGTTGGCATCCAGCGGCACCACGTCGGCGACGCTGCCCAGCGCCACCAGATCGAGCAGTTCGCCCAGGTTCGGCTCGGCGATGCCAGTGCTGGCGAACCAGCCCAGCTCGCGCAGACGCGCACGCAGGGCCAGCAGCACATAGAACATCACCCCGACCCCGGCCAGCGCCTTGCTCGGGAACTCGCAGCCCGGCTGGTTGGGGTTGACGATGGCATCCGCCGCCGGCAATTCCGGGCCAGGCAAATGGTGGTCGGTGACCAGCACGGTCAGCCCGGCGGCCTTGGCCGCGGCCACGCCGTCGACGCTGGAGATGCCGTTGTCCACGGTCAGCAGCAGATCGGGCTGGCGCTGCAGGGCCACGGCGACGATTTCCGGGGTCAGGCCGTAGCCGTATTCGAAGCGGTTCGGCACCAGGTAATCGACATGCGCCGCACCGAGCATGCGCAGGCCGAGCACGCCTACGGAGCTGGCGGTGGCGCCGTCGGCATCGAAGTCGCCGACGATAAGGATGCGCTGGCGTTGCTGCAGAGCCAGCACCAGCAGCTCGACGGCCCCATCGATGCCCTTCAGCTGCTGATACGGAATCAGCCGCGCCAGGCCCTTGTCCAGCTCGGCAGCGGACTGCACACCACGCGCCGCATACAGGCGGGTCAGCAGCGGCGGCAGGTCGCCGAGGTCAGGCAGGTTGGCGGGAAGCGGGCGGGGTTCGATGCGCATGGGTGTTCTGGATATTCCGGTAGGAGCGAGCTCTGCTCGCGAAGCTTGTGTGTCACCGCATTCGCGAGCAGAGCTCGCTCCTACGGGGTCAGCGTTCGCCGACCAGCCACTCCAGGGGAATCTCGTGCTGGCCGCGCTCGTCGGTGACGAACAGCTCGCCGTCGCTGATCATCACGCTCCAGCTGACCGTACGCGGCAGGTCACGGGCCAGGTTTTCCAGGGCCTCCTGCTGCACGCCGACCACATTGATGTTCTTCAGGTTACGCACGTTGTCGAGCACCTTGGTCTGCCACACGCGCAGGTTGCCGTAGGCCACCAGGCTGAACTTCTCGGTACGCCGCGAGCACCAGGTCATGCGCTCGGCATCCGGCTGGCCGACTTCGATCCAGTGCAGCACGCGGTCGTCCAGGCTCTTTTCCCACAGCGCCGGCTCGTCGATATCCGACAGACCGCGGCCGAAGGCCAGCTGCTCGTGGTACCACAGCGCATAGGCAATCAGCCGCACGCACAGGCGCTCCTCGGTTTCCGAGGGGTGCTTGGCCACGGTGAAACGCAGGCTTTCATAGACGCTGCGGTCGATATCGGTGAGGTTCAGGTCGACTTTGTAAGGCGTGGCTTGCAGGGCCATAGGAGCGGTACCGGCTGGGAAGCGAAGGGGCGCAAGTCTAACGCGAAAGCCTTCACAGGTGCGGACCACGCGACCAGGCGAGGTTGGCAAATGGCGCAACATGCGGTTGCCGAGCGGTGGCGGGCGCCGTATAAGACCGCGCGGCAATAGCCATCATGGTCGAGAGGCTTACCTAAGGAAGGGAACCCCATGGAAATGTTTGTCACCGTTTTGTTCATCATCATCGTGGTCGTTGTGGTCATCACCCTGAGCGGCAGAAACCCGGCCGATCCGCGCCTGGAGGTCCAGGACAGCCCGGCACGCATTACCCTGGACGAAGCCAAACAGATCAATCGCATCGCCTGCCTGCGATACATCCACCCGGAACTGGCCCGCACGCTGGCCAGCAACCTGCAAGGCGATGCCTGGCAGATCGCCCAGAGCGGCTTGTGCACCACCCTGCTGGACGATGGCCAACAGGACGCTGCGCTGCAGCTGCTAAGCCGATTCGATGCGCACCATCGCGGCGTTGCCCTGCACAACATGCTCAATCACCTGATCGAGGCGGGCGACGAGCGCCAGGCCCTGGAGCTGCTGGCCAAGTCCGGAGACGACCTACCCCAGAAGCCTCTCCTGAAAATTCCGCTGCTACGCACCGCAGGGCGACTGGATGAGGCGCGGGCCGAACTGGCGGAGCTGGACGAGTGCAAGGGCGGCTCCGATGCCCTGCAGCTGCCGAGACTGGCCAGACAGCAACGCGCGTTCGAGCAGAGGGAGGCGGCAACCCAGATGCTCGACCTGGCCTGGCAGCTGATACAGGCCGAGGCCGCGACACAGCAATACCTCGGCCTGGAAGACCTGCTCAAAGAACTGGTCGAACTCGGCGAGTACGGCAGGTTGCAGGCTATCGCCGAGCAACTCCCGGTGCAGCAGCGCCCAACGGCCATCGCCGAACTGATCCGGGCCGGCCTGTTCGCGCAGGCACTAGCCCTGCTTCAGGACCTGCCGCAGTACGAGAGCAACGTTCTGTATGAGCAGATGTTCGGCGCCATGCTGGAACGCGCCCAGCTGGTACAGGCTGACGAACTGCTGGCGACACTGGACGGCACACTACACACCACTCTGTTGACCCAGTTGGCGCAATGGCACATCACACGCGGCACCTTCAACACGGCCGCCGGAGCCCTGCAGGCACAGGCCCGTAACCTCCAGGAGCGCATCGACCTCTATCTGTCGCTGTGGAAACTGCAGGCCACCGAGCGCCCCGCGCTGGCTGCCACGCTGCTGGATCAGGCCGAGCACTGGGTATCCGAACTGGCCGCCGACGAACAGGACGAACTGCGCTTCTTCGTGCTCAACGCACGCCTCTCGACACAAAGCCGGCTACCCGAGCGGCAACGCACCAGCTACGAGATTCGCCGGGGGCTGGAGGAAATGGAACGGCTACTGCCACGCATGGACAGCTACAGCCGCATCGCCAATCTCGGTCTGCTGGCCCGCCTGCTGCAAAAGCTCGGCCGCGACGAAGACACCATGGCCAGACTGGCGCAGGCCCGCGAACTGCTGCGCCACAGCGGCCCGCAGGACGAATTGGAAGACTTCGACAAGGCCTTGCTGCTGGAGGACATGGCGAAAACCTACCTGCAGCTGCAACGACTGGATCTGGCCCTGGCCGCCCGCAACGAGATCCCGAAGGAGGCAATGTTCGACGAGCACGAGTGGATAGCCGCCCTGATCGAGCATGGCCACCTGCAGCTGGCCATCGAGGGGCTGAGCCTGACCACTCTGCTCGTCCTCGCCCAGCCACTGGCGGCCCTGACCACCAAGATCGCCGAACTGGCCGAGCAGGGTCAGGCACTGCGTAGCCAGTTGCTGGCCAGGTTGAGCGGCGACGCGTTCTGGGAGCCGTCCGGCACCACGGCCTGAAGTCAGGCCCGACTCAGCGAGCGAAGCGCGCCCAGAGCTTGTCGAACTCGCTGACATAGGCGCCGACCAGCTGTCCGTGGTCGATCACCAGCAGGTTTTCCTCGTTGCTGGTGCTGGCGCTGCGGGTCCAGTTGAAGCTGCCGTTGAGCAACAGGCGGCGGTCGAACAGGGCGAACTTGTGGTGCATGTGGTAGGGGCTGTCGTCGATGCGCAACGGCACGCCCTGGGCCAGCAGATGCTGGATGTCGCTACCCTCGTCGAACTGCTTTTCGTTGTCGCTGATCACCCGCACCGCCACGCCACGGCGGTGGCAGGCGACGATTTCCTCGCTGAGGCGGTCGTCGGAGATGGTGTAGACGCAGATATCCACCGTCTCGCGGGCCTGGCGGCACAGCTCGCGGATCTTGCGCAGGCAGTCCTCGCCAGGACTGAAGTGAGCGCTGGCCACAGCCGGACGCGGCGGCGCGCTGGCAGCGTCGAGGGTCTTGATCACCTGCTCCAGCCACTTCAGCGCCGGCAGGGCATTGGCCGCGTCGTTCAGGGTCAGGTCGCGCACCAGGTCGAAGGCGCGGTTACGCAGGTAGCGCACCTGGTCCGGACCCAGGTCGCTGCCCAGCTGGCGCAGTTCGTCGCGCTCCTCATTGCTCAAACGTAGATCGGCCAGGCTGTCACGCAACTGCTGATCGAGACGATCGAAATCCACTTAACCTCCTTGTTGCCTGCGCTGGCGCGGCGAATAGCGCCAGGCCGCATAAAGGCCGCCGCAGAGCGTGCCGGCCAGGTGGTATTCGAATGAAACGCCGTGCTGCGGCAACAGACCGAAGACCCAGCCGCCATGCAGGAACAGCACCAGGACCGCCAGCAGCAAGTCCAGCCAGCTGCGACGGAACCAGGCCCGCGCCAGCAGCAACGACCAGAGCCCGAACAGCCAACCGCTGGCGCCAACGTGAATCCCCTCACGGCCGAATAGCCACACCAGCAAGCCGCTGCCGAGCAGGATAAATACGCTGGCTTTGACAAAGTCGCGCCGCGATTCGACCAACGTCAGGGCGCCCAGCACCAACAGTCCGCTGAGATTACCCAGCAGGTGCAACCAGCCACCATGCAACCAGGGTGCGAACAGAATGCCCGGCAGGGACTCGATCCGGCGCGGTATCACGCCCCAAGCATTCAGGCTGTAACCGCTGACGCTGTTGAGCAGTTGCAGCACCAGCATCAGCGCGGCTATGCCGAACAGCAACTGCACCCGCGGGATCAGCCAGGCTGTCACGTTGGCTCGCCGTCGACGTCGCCCAGGCGCTGCTCGTGGCCCAGTTGCTCACCGAGATCACGCAGTTGGGTAGAGATTTCCTGCATGCGGTTGTGGGTGCGCAGGTCGATATCGATCTTCTTGTCCATCGCGTGGATCAACGGCAGAAAGCTGTTTTGCAGGCTGTCGGCCAGGCTTTCCAGCACCTTCTGCACCGCCGGTTGTGGCGGCGTGACCACCTCCACCTGCGGGCGCAGCTTGCCCAGGTTATCCAACCCGGCTAGCAGTTCGGCCCAGGGAATCGTCGGCGCGGCGGCTTGCTCGCCCGGCGCCAGCTTGGCCAGGCCGCGCACGCCCTCGACCAGATCGTTAAGCTGCGCCACCACCCTGCCGCCGACATCGGTGTCGCTGCCGCCCATGGCCTTGTTGCGCATGAAGTCGCGTTTGATCTGCGCCCAGCGCTCGGTTTGTACGTCGGTCATATTGCCGCGCAACTCGGCGAGTTTGAGCAGGTTTTCCTCGGCGCCGGTGGTGAGCAACTGAGATTCGCCCTGGTAGTGATCGGCGATCAGCTGCAACACCTCGGCGTCGTTCATCACCGAGCTGATCTTCTCCGCCATCTTGTTCATGTTGCGGTAGCTGCCCTGCAACTTGAACGGCGGTTCGGTGCGGTACTGATCGGCCTGGGCCGCGCTGGCGATGTACTGCTGGTTAACCCGGCCGACCACATCGCGCACCTGCATCAGACGCTGCAAGGTGGTGACGATTTCGTTGACTTCGGCGGCGCTGTAGCTGTGGCTCAGTTCGTTGCTGGAGCACGGCTTGCCCTCGGCCTTGGCAACGAAGCGATAAACGTCGGCCATATCGCGGGTGGCCAGCGGCGCCAGCACCGGGTTGGAGGTCAGGCCGTTTTCGATGTAGGACAGCGCGAAGGCTTCCTGCATGCCGCCCAGGGTGTCGCCGAGGTTATAGATGTCGGCGCGGTTGGCCAGCATATCCGGGATCTTGAATACGTCGCCGGACTCGGTATAGGGGTTGCCCGACATGATCACGCAGAACTTGCGCCCACGCATGTCGTAGGTGCGCGTGCGGCCCTTCCATACGCCTTCGATACGTCGCGTGCCATCGCAGAGCGAGATGAATTTCTGCAGGAATTCCGGGTGGGTGTGTTGGATGTCGTCGAGATAGAGCATCACGTTGTTGCCCATCTCCAGCGCCAGGTTGAGCTTTTCCAGCTCCTGGCGTGAGGTAGCGTCCGGCGCCTGGGCTGGGTCCAGGGAGCGCACTTCGTGACCCAGGGCCGGACCATTGATCTTCATAAAGATCAGACCGAGGCGGTGAGCAACGTACTCCATCAACGTGGTTTTGCCGTAACCCGGCGGCGAAATCAGCATCAGCAAACCGGACAAGTCCGAACGGCGGTTCTCCCCGGCGGTGCCCATCTGCTTGGCCAGGTTGTCGCCAATTACGCCCAGATACACGTCGTTGATCAGCTTGTTGCGCACGAAGGAGCTGAGCGGCTTGGGCTTGAACTCATTGAGGCGCAGAGCCTCGCGCTCGCGCGCCACCACTTCCTGACGCAGTGCCTGGTAGCGCTGCAAACCGGGCAGGAACTGCTCGCGATGCACACGCAGGCGGGCGAAGAAGTCGTCCACCGCCAGCACCAGTTGCCGTTCGCCGATGCGTGGGTGTTCGCCCATCAAGTCCTTGGCGGTAAAACGCAGATCCACCTCGGTGATGCGCTTGGGCAGATCCTCGGCAAGCAAGGTCAGGGCCACGGCTTCGGGCACATAGGCACTGAGCGCGGCGAATTCGTCTGCCGCGCAAAGGCCGCGCAGCCAGTTTTCCACCAGCGCCCACTGCGCTGCCGGGCGATCCTGCAGTTGCGTCAGGGTCTGCTGATAAACATCCCACATATGCGCCGTCTGCAGACGCGCCTGCAGGCCAGCCAGCAGCTCGCGGGCGTATTTGCTGAAGACGAACTCGATACGCTCGGCGGCCAGTTCCTGCACCAGGTATTCCGCCGCCTCGGCCAGCGTCGCCTGGGTCAGGTTCATGTCCTGCTCGGCGATATAACCGGCCATGGCCTCGGCAATTTCGGCCTGCAGCTGCAACAGGCTCTCGCGTTGACCGAACAACTGCTGGATATGCCGGGCACTGCGCGCGCGTTGCGGCCACTGCTTGGCATCGTCGCGGCGCTGCGCCTGGCCCCAGAAAAAGCTGGCGAAACCACGCGGCAAGGCGCCGTAGCTGAGCAGCCCGGCGCTGTCGCGTAGCGGCAACAGCTGGGTGAGGATCAGCGCCGCGTCGTGGTCGTGGATGCCCTTCTCGTAGCCGTCCTTGTAGCGCGGCGCGGCAAAGTCGCGGATGCTTTTGATCAGCGCGTCCGGCTGGGCCAGCTGCTGCTTGAGCAGGTCCAAGCTGAGGCCATCGCGCCCGGCATCGGCCGCTGCCAGCACTTCGCCGGCCAGGTATTCGGCGCGGTACAGCGTGGCGGATTCAGACTCCAGGGACACCTGCCAATAATCACGCAGCGCTTCCAGCTCAGCATTTTGCAGCGGCTCGAGAAATTCGGTGCCGGTCAGGTGCAGGTAGAGCTGATCGCCGCGCGGCATCAGGGTCAGATCCAGCTCCTGGGTGTTGACGCTGAAGCGGTGGCGCGGGCCGAGCTTGATGACGTTGCCGCCCTCCTCGAACAGCTCGCTCTTGTCGCGCAGGCTACGCACCGCCTGATCGCGGGCGGCCTTGAGGCGCGCCTCAACATCCTCGGCCTTGACGCTGTCCTTCAGCTCGCGCAGGCGCTCGGCCAGCTCGCGCAGCTTGAGGATCAGCGGGTCGGCGGCGAAGAAAGCGTTCAGCTCGTCCGGCTGAGTCAGGCGTGCGGTCCGCCGGCCGAGGCTTTCCAGAATCCGCCGGGCGGCATCGAGCAGGCCCTGGGCCTTGCGCTGGCGCTCGTCGAGCAGCGCCTGTTTGTGCGCCTCGAAGGTTTCCAGCAGCTCCTCGCGCTTGCTCAGAATGTCGCCGAGGAACTGTTCCTGATCTCCGAACTGGCTCTCCAGCTCTTCCAGCTGCACCAGCAGGCGCGACAGCTGTTCGTCGCAACGTTCCGGGTCCTGGGCCATGGCCAGGGCGTTGGTGATGCCCTGACTGAACAGTTTGAACTGGGCGCCGAACTGCGCCACCGTCTCCGCCGAACCCAGCCCCTTGCGCCGCTGTTCGGCGCGGGCCTTGGCCTGGTTAAGACGGGCGTAGACCTCGGAAATCGACTCGACTATCGCGGTGCGCTGGGTCGCGTCGTCGATCGGCAGCGAGGCCATCAGGCTGGACAACATATCCAGGTTGCCGGCCATGGCCTGCAACGCCACCAGCGGTTCGTTGAGTTGGCTGACGCTCTCGGCCTTCTGCGCCTGGGCGTCGAGCTGAGCCAACTGCAGCACATAGGGCTCCAGCGCCGCCTTGCTGGCCAGAAACCCCGAGGTGGCGGCCGCGACCTGCTCCTGGGCCGTCAGCAGCTCGGTTTCCATGGCGTCGATGCGCGCCACGTCGATATAGCGATAATCGCGGATGGTCAGCAGTTGGCCGCGCTGGGCGTTGATGCCATTGAGCGCGTCGACGAAGTGCTGCACCTCATCCCAGCTATCGATCAGCAGACCGGAAAGCAACGCCTGCTGCCGGGTTTCTGCTTCGGCCATGGCGCGCGCAGATTGCTGGCGGATGCTTTCGACCTTCTCGAACTCGTCGAGCACCAGCTCGCCGGTGGCGGCGATTTCGCGCAGCAGCGGTGCCATACCCTGGCATTGGGCATCGCCCAGCCAGTGGTAGACGTCAAACAGGCGACGGGTGTTCTGGCACAGCTGGGTGTAGCGCTGCACCGAGACTTCCGGGGTTTCGATCTCGCGACTGAGGCCCAGCAGGTCGGAGACGCCGCGTACCAGTTCGGCATTGCCGATACGGCCGAAGAAACCGCTGCGCACCGGCTGGCGGGCGGCGAAATCATCGCTGCAGAACGGCGTCTGCCAGATCTGCATCGGGTGGATACGGGTTGGCTCGCTGCCTTCGGCGGCGAAGATCACCATGCGCCCGTCTTCCAGGCGCGCGTAGCCGTGGCCGAAGATCGGGTTATGCAGCTGACGGTTGATCATGTTGTAAGTGAACAGCGCCGAACGGCCTTCTTCCGGGTGGTAGAAGATGTACTGCACGTCCTCGCCATTGGGCGAACGCACCGCGCGCTTGAAGCGCATGCCGGCCATGGGTTGCTCGAAGGCCTTGGACTCGCCGTTCTGCAAGTAATAGCCGCCGGGAAAGATGATGCCGTGGTCTTCCGGCAGCTGCACGCAGGCCAGGCCGATGGCGTCGATACGCTCGACCTTGCGCGTCAGGTTATTGAATACCAGGTAGCGCCACTGCTCTTCGCGATACGGCAGCACTTTCAGCAGGATCAGGCTGCCGAGTTTGGCGTACTCGATCTGCGCATCGTCCAGGGACTGGGTCTTATCCAGCACTTCTTCGCGGTAGATACCCAGGCCGTCTTCGGTGTTGTTCTCGACCTTGACCGTGAGGTCGCCGCCGATGGTCTCGACGAAGATGGTGTCGAGGATATTCATATGCGGATGACGGCCGTTGACCACCATCTCGCGGGAAGTCTTTTGCCATTCGAAATCGAACGGCGCCGGCAGCGCTATATCGCGCTCACCGCGGTTGTCGATATAGCGGACTTCTTTGCCGTCGACGGAGATCGACCAGCGGAACACCCGGATATCGCTGATCCGCTCGCCGATCTGGAAGCTGGCCAGCAGCTTGCCGTCGCGCACCAGCAGTTGCAGCAAGCGTGTGTTCTTGTAATAGGTGTAGAGCTCGTTGAAGTCGTTAACGAAGCTGCTCTGGCCGAGAAAGCTGTCAGCCAGAGCCACGCTCTCGGCTTCGTAGCCTTCGTCCTGTTCGCTTAGGCGATACAGGGAGAACACATCCTCGACGCGGGTTTCCTTTTTCAGGCCGAGGAACACGTTGTAGCCGAACAGCAGATTCTCGCCGACCTGAACGATATCGCGGGCAGTGCAGTTGTTCTCGGTGCGGATGCGTACCCGCCCGACCACCTCCATCTGGCTGCTGCCGAACTCCTGCAAGCGCTGAGCGTTCAGTGCTTCGGTGGTCTGGCGCAAGCGCAGGCCTTGCTCCTGCAGGCGCTTGTGCAGCACCTCATAGGCACCGCCTTCGGCGACGGCCTTGTCCAATACATCCTGTGGTTGGGCTACGGCTGGAGCATCCGACATCGTGGTCTTCCTGAATCTGCGCTGTCTGCTAGCAAGGTGGGACGAGGCTTGGGGCCGGCTTCAGCCGGCCCCGAAGGCGAATCTACCCTTGGTTTAGGCACCAATCTTTTGGGCAATTTCGGCAAGTTTTTCGCGCATCGCCTGATCGAGCTCTTCGGGCTTGATCTGAGCGATGATCTTCTTCAGCACGCGAACTTCATTGTCATCAATCACCCCGTCGCGCTCGGCAACACCCAGCAGAGCACCCAGTTCCTGCACGTCCAGGCGGCCGTCATTGGCAAAGCACTGAATCGAGCGAAACGACATTTCCAGATAATCCCGTGGTTCTGACATAAGGCTTCCTAGTGGGGGAGTACAAATCTGCAACACTGGCTTGCGCCTGCGTCGACAAAAAACGACCGCTAGTGGCGCGCCGTTAACGAGAAGCGCTTGAAGAAGTCGCTCAAGCTAGTCGATGCCAAATCGCGAAACTCGCCGGCGTCAAAGAAGCTGCCAAAGCAGGTTGGGCAGCGCTCGAACCAGATATGCGGCTGACCAGGGTCGACCATGCGCGTCATCGGACTATTGGCACATGCCGGGCAATCGATACGATCGTTGGTGTTGTGCATGCGGCCCGATTCGGCGCTGCCTACATCTAACTGCTTGGCATAGGGCTTGAGGTCTTCGTGTTCGAGCATGTTGAACCACAGCCCTTTGCAGGCGGTGCAGCGATCGATCACGCCATCCTGCGTCGGTACTTTTTCCATAGCGGCCTGGCATTTCGGACAGTGCATGTAATTTCCTTATTTATCGAGGTGGACATAGCGTCACTTGAAAACACAGCGGCAGCTTGCTGGTTGACGACCCCGAGGAGTCGCCGAGCCTAACCGGCGCACTTTAGTTTCTACGAAGCATCCCTAAATGTTCATTTCGCACCCAGCCCAGCAGCATGCAGCACGCTGGGTGCGAGCTCCGTCAGGTACTGGCGCTGTCTACCGCCGCCGGCGTCTTGCTTTCGCCGACGCGGCCGTTCAGCAGTCGGGCCAACACGTCCTGCACCACCGGGCTCTTGCCGACCACGCCTTCGATGGCTTTGCCCACCGACAGCGACTTGGCGAAGGAGTTGAAGAAGTCGCCTTCACCGCCGACGATCTCGATCTTCGCCTTGGACAGCGCCGCCGAGAGCACTTCGGCCTGGTCCTTGGCGATTTCCTTGTTGGCGGCGATGGCGGCCATGGCCTCATCGAAGTTCGCCTCCAGCTGCATGCGGAACTCCTCGTGCTGGCGGGCGTTGTCGCTGAGTGCATCGAGAGCACCGAACTTCTTGCCCAGACCTTCGGCCTCGGCATTCAGACGCTCCAGCAACACATGGGCTTCGGCCATACCCAGATCCTGGGTGGCTTTGGCCTTGGCCGCACCGAGCTGCTCTTCGCCGCGCGCCTGGGCGCCGAGTTTCTCTTCCAGCACCTTGGCGTCGGCCAGGCCGTCTTTTTCCTTGGCGGCAGCCTTGGCTTCGGTCACCCGCGCCTCGGCCATGCCCTTCTCCTGGTCGCCCTTGGCCGCAGCAATCAGTTGTTCGGCATGCACACGGGCTTCGGCCAGGCCTTCCTTCTCCTTGGCGGCGGCGGTGACTTCACGCACTCGCGCATCGGCCAGACCCGGCGCAGCGCGCTCGGCTTCGATACCTTCGGCCATTTTCTTCTTGGCTTCGGCCTGCTTGGCCGCGGCTTCCAGCTCGGCCTGAGCCAGGTTGTTGATTTCCACGGCCTTGTGCTGGGAGCGGGTCTCGTCGGCTTCGGCCTGTTTGACCTGGCGCACCAGCTCCTGCTCGGCTTCGGCCTGGGCGTTGAGCACCATGACCTGCTTGGCCCGATCGGCCTCAGAAACCTCACGCACTTCCTTGATGCGTTCTTCTTCCTGGGCCACGGTTTTCTCGACCGCCACACGCTCGCGAATCACCCCGGCAATGTTCTTGCGTTCGACTTCCAGGGCTTTTTCTTTCTCGATGCGCTGCAGCTCGACTTCGCGCTCGCGGGAGACGATTTCCAGGTCCTTGGCGCGGGTGACTTTTTCCACCTCGATAACCACCGCACGCTGGCGGTTCTGCTGCGCCACTTCGACCTCGCGCTGATGGTTCTCGGCGCGGATATCCAGTTCCTGCTGGGTGGTGATGCGTGCCTGCTCGGCCTTCAAGCGTTCTTCTTCCTTGACCTTGAGGGTCTCGGCTTCTTCGCGGGCGCGGATGGTTTCGATCTCACGTTTCTGCCGCGCCTCGGCATCGGCCTGCTGACGCTCGAGAGCCAGGGTCGCCTCGCGGGTTTCCACGTTCTTCTTCTTGATCGCCAGCTCTTCGTTGCGCTCCAGGTCATTGGTGATGACGTTCTGCGCAGCGGTCAGCTCGGTGATCTTGCGGATACCGGCCGCGTCGAGGATGTTGCTCGGATCAAGGGAGCTCTTGGCAGTCTGCTCCAGATAGTCGATGGCCACGTCTTCCAGCACATAGCCATTGAGATCGTTGCCGATCACCTCAATGATGCGGTCGCGAAATTCCTGGCGGTTCTCGAACAGCTGAACGAAGTCGAACTGCTTGCCGACGGTCTTCAGTGCCTCGGAGAACTTGGCGTTGAACAGCTCGTTCACCGCACTGCGGTCAGACGCACGATCCACACCGATGGCTTTGGCCACCTTGAGCACGTCCTCCTGGGTCTCGTTGACGCGCAGGTAGAAGGCCACGGTAATGTCAGCACGCATATTGTCCTTGCAGATCAATCCGTCCTTGGCGCGCCGGTCCACTTCCAGGGTGATCAGCGAGATGCGCATGAACTCCTTGAGGTAGATCACCGGGTAGACCAGGGCGCCGGTGAAATGCACCTTGGGTGTCGACGACATGTCGTTGACGATCAGCGCCGTACCTTGCGGGACCTTGATGTAAAAGGCTTTGAACAGTACGAAAAAGCCGAAGATCAGTAGAAAGAACAGACCCACACCGGTCAGGAAGGGCATCAGCAGCTCGAGGCTCATTGCAATCAATCTCCTTTGATTCAGGGTTGAGTTCCGGGTGTAGAGCCTGTTCAAAATCTCGCGAGCTAGAGCCAGACAAGGCAGAAATGGCCGAGGGAGCGGAGTTTACGAAAAGTAAATGAGCATGACTCGCTCCACTCGCCCCTACGGGCGTTAGCCGCAAGCGGCTTTCCGAGGGCATTTCTAACGTCGTATGGCCGACGCGCAGCAGATTCTGAACAGGTTCTCAGAAGCCCTTGAACTCGTCCTCAGTTATGACCCGGTAGGCATGTTCGGCCTCCAGGTACTCCAGCAACACGACGCGGTCGCCGCGTTTGAAACCTCGCGCCTCATCGGCACGCACACGCAGGATCAGGCCCGCGCCACCGTTTTCCAGCACCGCCTCGCCGTGGCTCAGGGTGACCCGACCACTGCGCACCACGGCCGTCTGGCCGAGCACCGAGTTGCTGCTGGCGGCTTCCAGCTTGCGAAACAGCGGGCGTAGCGGCCGGCACAGCGCAGCACTGACCGGCACCGCCAGCAGCAGCGCAGCGAATGCCACAACCAGGCCCAGCGGATAACGCAACAAGCCCAGCGGCAGATAACGCAGGAGCAGCAGTTCGACGAAGTAGCTGACGCTCCAGGCGAAGAAGAACAGCAGGGTCAGCACCAGCGTCACCGGCACGCCGTTCAAGCCCAGCTTCAGCAGCAGCCCGGCGAAGCCCTCCGGTTGCAGCGCATGGTTGTCCAGCGCGGAGTCAGCCTCGATATCGAGCAGGTCGACTTCGAGAATGCCCAGCGCAGCGACGCACCAGTAGAGGATTGCCACGCACAGCAGAAAGCTGAACAGCGCGGTGGGGAACGACAAGGCGCACTGCAGGAAGATTTCCATGTTTTTCCTATCCCTGTTGTCGGCCAGTCGGCAGCTTGCACTGCCGACATGCGATTACCCGCGAATCAGGACTTGGCCTTGTCCTTCAGACGCGCCAGCACGCTGTCGGCGCTGCCGCTGTCGGCGACGATACCCGCAGCACGCAGCTTGGCTTCCAGCGAGTCGTCCAGGCTGACGGCCTCAGCCAGTTCGGCCGTTGCCTCCATCACCGCCGCGCGCTCGGCCTGCTTCAGCTTGATCCGCTCCAGCGATTCGACCGCGGTATGCAGCTTGGCCTGCGAGCCACCGTAGCGCTGAGCCACGGCCATCTGTGCCTTCTGTACGCTCTCGGTGGCCTTGACCGTATCCACCTGTTGCTTCAGACGCTTGATATTGGCCTCGGCCTGGCTAACCGCCTTGCGTAGCTGCGCCACACTGGCCGCATAACCATCGGCCTGCTCGCGCTCGCTGGCCAGTTCGACCTCGAGGTTGGCGATCTTGCCAGCCACCTCCTTGGCCAAAGCCTCGTTGTCGGCTTCCAGGGCTTTCAGCGCGTACTGCTCGTACTCGGCGACCTTGGTTGCGCTTTTCTCGGCACGATCGGCAGCCAGCTTCTGCTTGGCCATGATCTCTGCCAGGGCTTCCTTGGACTTGCGCAGCTCCAGGTCGGCATCGCGGATTTCCTGATCGAGAATACGCAGGGCCTGACCATCGACCACTGCCTCACCCACTTCGTTGGCACCGCCGCGCAGCGCCGTCAGCAATTTGCTCCAGACGTTCATCAGCATTTCTCCTTCACAGTGGCTTTAGGCACTGGCCTTGAGGAAGCCTTCGTAGGCTTCGGTGGCCTTGATCACGTTGTCCGCCAGCAACTCGATTTCCTGCACCACGTTGGCCAGGATCGAACTGGCACTCAACGCACCAAACATGGTGTAGCAAGCCTGCCCGTCCGGCAGCGTTTCCAAACCAATGCAGGACAGCGGAAACAGCTTATGGCTGCGCAGCACTTCCTCATTGAAGGCAGCCGCATCGCGCACATCGGCCAGCGGCCAGAGCAGCGCCTCGACGATGATCTGCTCGCCGAACACGGCGATGAACAACGGCAGGTCGCCGTACTCGCGCATGGTTACATGCAAGCTGGCGTCGGCTCCGTCGATCAACTCGACCGCCGCACGCCCATCAGTGAACAGCTCCGCTGTCGACAGCGCTTCAAACAAGGCTTGCGCAGTCCAGACCTGAGGCATGCTCATATCCCCCTCCTTCTCCATAGAGGCCAACCCCGACTGAGGCTGGCGCAGTTTCCGCTCAAGCGCCGCGAGCACATGGGCGTGCTCGGGCAATATCCAGACTTCCTTCTTCACCAAGCCCTGCTCGCGCAGGCGCTGACGAAAAAGACGCTGGTAATGGGCTGATGATTTGCTTTCCATGGATGCAGATTAATTAATCACATGTAACGAATCAACAGATCACATGTAATGTTTTAAAACGACCGTTTGACAGGCGAATGCATGCCCGCGCGACGACCAGCGCCGACGCGGAATACGTTGAGAAGGAGGATGAACAGAACAGCAGGAGGGAAAGCCATCCCGGCCAGATAGAAGT
Source organism: Pseudomonas campi (assembly GCF_013200955.2). Classification (NCBI taxonomy): domain Bacteria; kingdom Pseudomonadati; phylum Pseudomonadota; class Gammaproteobacteria; order Pseudomonadales; family Pseudomonadaceae; genus Aquipseudomonas; species Aquipseudomonas campi. The sequence goes on along the minus strand of NZ_CP053697.2, from coordinate 1,162,638 downwards.
GCGCATCCTTTCGCAGAGCGCGATTTAACCGCAAAACGCTGCACCAGCGAAGTGGATTTTCCCAAGGACCAGCACAATCGCATAGGCTTATGCGCTCCCCTACCGCCCCGGAGCCGCCATGATTCCCAGCAAACCCCTCGCCGGCCTGAAAGTGGTCGAACTCGGCACCCTGATCGCCGGGCCGTTTGCCTCGCGCATCTGCGCCGAGTTCGGTGCCGAGGTGGTCAAGGTCGAGTCGCCGGATGGCGGCGACCCGTTGCGCAAGTGGCGCAAGCTGTACGAGGGCACCTCGCTGTGGTGGTTCGTGCAGGCGCGCAACAAACAGTCGCTTACCCTCAACCTCAAGCACGAGGCCGGGCGTGAGGTGCTGAAGAAGCTGCTGAGCGAGGCCGATATCCTGATCGAGAACTTCCGCCCCGGCGTGCTGGAGAAGCTCGGCCTCGGCTGGGACGTGCTGCATGCGCTCAACCCCAAGCTGGTGATGGTGCGCCTGTCCGGCTTCGGCCAGACCGGGCCGATGCACGACCAGCCGGGCTTCGGCGCGGTGGGTGAATCCATGGGCGGGCTGCGTTACATCACCGGTTTCGAGGACCGCCCGCCGGTGCGCACCGGCATCAGCATCGGCGACTCGATTGCCGCACTGTGGGGGGTGATCGGCGCCTTGATGGCGCTGCGTCATCGCGAGGTCAACGGTGGCCAGGGTCAGGTGGTCGACGTGGCACTGTACGAGGCGATCTTCGCCATGATGGAAAGCATGGTCCCGGAGTTCGACGTGTTCGGTTTCATCCGCGAGCGCACCGGCAACATCATGCCCGGCATCACACCCTCTTCCATACACACCTGCGCCGACGGCAAGCACATCCAGATCGGCGCCAATGGCGATGCGATCTTCCAGCGCTTCATGCGCGCTATAGGCCGTGCGGACCTGGCCGATGACCCGACGCTCGCCGACAACGCCGGCCGCGACGCCCGCCGCGATGAACTGTACGGAGTGATCGACCGCTGGACCGCCAGCCTGCCACTGAGCGAGGTGGAGGCTACCCTGGTGCGCGCCGAAGTGCCGGCCAGCCGCATCTATTCCGCCGAAGACATGTTCAAGGACCCGCAATTCCTCGCCCGCGAGATGTTTCTCTCGGCCAAGCTGCCGGACGGCAAGCCGTTCAAGATGCCCGGCATCGTGCCCAAGCTCAGCGACACACCCGGCGCAGTGGAATGGACCGGCCCCGAGCTGGGCGAGCACAACGCGGAGGTACTTGGCCGGCTGGGTTACAGCACCGAACAGATCGCTGCCCTGAAGGCTGGCGGGGCGATCTGAACCAGCCCGCAGGGCATACGACGTAGGGTGGATCAGGCTTCACCGATCCACCGAGCGGGATCCGTGGTGGATGAGCAAGGCGTCATCCACCCTACACCCTGGGAAAACCCTTTAGCCGCCACGATTACGCAGTGGAACTGAAGACGATGCATGCGCCCCGAATCGATGCGACACACTCGTTCGCGCAAGCGCCATGCACAGACCAGCGGCCTTGCTGGAAAATACTTAAAAGTCCAATATAGACAAATAAGTTTATTCCCAATCCAGCGGAGCGCCCACCCATGTCCAGCCCGACGCCCTATGTGATCCACCAGGCCGAAGCCGAACGCCTGCTCGCCCGCATCGACGTGCCGGCAGCCCTGCGCAGCATGTTCCGCAGCCTGGCCAGCGGCCAGGCCGTGCAACCGGCACAGCAACTGGTGGAATTCCCTGCGGGCGGCGACTTCATCAATTACCTGGGTGTGCTGGCCGAGGATGGTGTGTATGGGGTCAAGACCTCGCCCTATATCCCCGGCCCGCACGGCGCCGTGGTTACCGCCTGGACCCTGCTGATGTCGATGCGCAGCGGCCAGCCGCTGCTGCTGTGCGACGCCCACAGCCTGACCACCGCACGCACCGCCGCCACCACTGCCCTGGCGGTCGACGAACTGGCACCGGCCGGCGCTCGCCACCTGGCGATCATCGGCAGCGGCGCGGTGGCCCGCGCCCACCTGCATTACGTGAAAGATCTGCGCGAATGGCAGAGCATCCGCCTGTACTCGCCAAGCCTGGCCAGCCGCAGCGCCGCCGCGCGCGCCGAGCTGCAGACGCTGGATAGCCGCCTGCAACTGTGCGACAGCCAGGAAGCCGCCGTGGCCGACGCCGAAGTGATTCTGCTGTGCACCTCCTCGGCCCAGGCCCTGCTCGATCCGCTGGCCCTGGGCCGCGCCGCGCTGATCACCTCGATCAGCACCAACGCACCGCGTGCCCATGAGGTGCCGCCCGCCAGCCTGGCCGGCATGGACGTGTATTGCGACTACCGCGCCACCACTCCCGGCGCGGCCGGCGAGATGCTCCTGGCGGCAGAAACCGGCTGGAGCCGCAGCAGCATCCGTGGCGATCTGCCCGAGCTGCTCAGCGGCCTGGCGCCCAAGCCGGACTACCAGCGCCCGGTATTCTTCCGCTCCATCGGTCTCGGCCTGGAAGACATGGCTCTGGCCAACGCCCTCTACCAGCTGCGGGAGCAGGACCAATGAGCGCGGTGATCGACGCCGAGTATCTGATCATCGGCGCGGGGATTGCCGGTGCTTCCACCGGCTACTTCCTCGCCGCGCACGGCAAGACCATCCTGCTCGAGCGTGAGAGCCAGCCCGGCTACCACTCCACCGGCCGCTCCGCCGCGCTGTACACCGTGGCCTATGGCACGCCGCAAGTACGCGCACTGACCGCCGCCAGCCGCGCCTTCCTCGACCAGCCGCCGGCCGGTTTCAGCGACCATCCGCTGCTCAGCCCACGCGGCGAGCTGGTGGTGGACTTCAGCGGCGACCCGGACGAGCTGCAGCGCCAGTACGAGAGTGGCAAGGCCAGCGTGCCGGACATGCGTCTGCTGGATGCCGACCAGGCCTGCGCCCTGGTGCCAGTGCTGCGCCGCGACAAGGTGCAAGGCGCCATGCTCGACCCTAGCGCCGCCGACATCGACACCGATGCCCTGCACCAGGGCTTCCTGCGCGGCATCCGCCAGCAGGGCGGGGAAATTCACTGCGCCAGCGACGTCACCAGCATCGGCAAGACCGTCGATGGCTGGCAGGTGCGCTGCGGCCAACAGCTGTACAGCGCCCGTGTGCTGATCAACGCCGCCGGCGGCTGGTGCGACGAGATCGCCAAGCTGGCCGGGGTCGCCCCCATCGGCCTGATCCCAAAACGCCGCGCGGCCTTCACCTTCCTGCCGCCGGAAGGCGTCGACAGCCATGCTTGGCCCTGCCTGGTGGACTTGCACGAAGCCTTCTATTTCAAGCCGGACGCCGGCCAGCTGCTCGGTTCGCCGGCCAATGCCGACCCGGTCGAGCCCCACGACGTGCAACCGGAGGAGCTGGATATCGCCCTGGGCATCTACCAGATCGAGGAGCACACCACGCTGTCGATTCGCCGCCCGCAGCACACTTGGGCCGGGCTGCGCAGCTTCGTCGCCGACGGTGATCTGGTCGGCGGTTACGACCCGCAGGTGGACGGTTTCTTCTGGGTCGCCGCCCAGGGTGGCTACGGCATCCAGACCAGCGCGGCGATGGGCGAGGCCTGCGCCGCGCTGATCCGCCGGCAGCCATTGCCGGAGCGTTTCGCCGCCTTCGGCCTCAGCGCGGCGATGCTCAGCCCCGCCCGTCTGCGCAGCCCGGATGCCATCCGGGAATAAGCTTCGCGCCCGCCCCGGATTGCATCCGGGCTACGGCGACCCTGCAGCGCGGGGTCGCTGATGACGCCCCCGGCGCTTTGCGGCACACTCGCCGAGCCGATCCAGGAGCCTACCGCATGACGCCCCGCCCCGCCGCCGACCTCGATAACTTCCGCGCCATCGCCGACGCCATCGCCACCCTGTTCTACCCCCATGCCGAGGTGGTGCTGCACGACCTGCGCACGCAGAAGATCAACTACATCGCCAACAACCTGTCCAAGCGCACCATTGGCGACGATGCGGCGCTGGAAGACCTGCTCAGCGGCGAGGTGGACGAGCGCAATATCGGCCCCTACGAGAAGCTCAACTGGGACGGGCAGAAGATCCGCTCGGTAAGCACCGTGCTGCGCGATGCCAAGGGCATGCCGATCGCCGTGCTGTGCCTGAACCTGAATATCTCGCTGTTCGAACGCGCCAAGCAGGCGCTGGACCTGTTCCTCTCCGCCAGCAAGCTGATCCCGCAGCCGGACGCACTGTTCCGCGACGACTGGCAGGAGCGCATCAACACCTTCCTGCACGCCTGGCTGCAGCAGCGCCAACTCGGCCTCAACCTGCTGACCCGCGAGCACAAGCGCGAGCTGGTCGAGGCCCTTCACGCCGAAGGCGCGTTCAAGGGCAAGAGCGCCGCCAACTATGTGGCCAATGTGCTGAACATGGGCCGCGCCACGGTGTACAAGCACCTGAAAGAGATCAAGGGCGAGGCCTGAGGTTCCCCCATCGGCAAGGAATGCCAACATGCAACGCCTGATCCGCTATACCTGCATCCTCCTGCAGAGCCTGGCCATCCCGCTGACGGCCGGCCTGTTCCTCTGCGCCGTAACCGGCGAGCTGCGCCAGCGGCGCCTGGTGCTGGAGTGGCCGTACCTGATCGACTCATACCACCCGGCCCTGGATATCCTCGGCCTCTCGCTACTGGGCATCCTGCTCTACGCCGTGCTGGCCAGCCTGCTGCGCCAGCGCCTCCTGCATGCCGTGGCTCTGCTCCTGCTGGCGATGCTGACCGCCTACAGCGCTGTGCAGGCCTTCGCCACGGCCTTCGGCAATACCTGGACGCCGGCGGAAGTGTTCTTCGAGCTGTACGTCGCCCACCTGCACCTGCTGGCCCTGGCCCTGCTCCCCGGCCTGTTGCTGTGGTGGCTGCCCGATTGGCTGCACCGACGTTTACCCCGGGCATGAAAAAGCCGCGCTAGGCGCGGCTTTTGGCTACAGCAGGCGCATCAATCGCCGTAGATATCGAAGCTGAAGTACTTGCTCTGGATCTTCTGGTACTCACCATTGGCGCGGATCGCCAGGATCGCCGCATTCAGCTTGTCGAGCAGGGCCTGGTCGCCCTTGCGCACGGCGATGCCGGCGCCTTCGCCGAAGTAGGTCGGGTCGGTAAACGCCGGGCCGACGAAGGCAAAGCCCTTGCCCTGCTCGGTCTTGAGGAAGCCTTCATCCACCGGAATGGCATCGGCCAGGGTGCCGTCGACGCGACCGGAAACCATGTCCAGGTAGATCTCGTTCTGCGAGCTGTAACGCACCACTTCCACACCCTTGGGCGCCAGCACCTCAGTGGCGAAACGGTCGGTGGTGGTAGCCCGCTGCACGGCGATGCGCTTGCCGTTGAGGCTGCTGAAGTCGGCGCTGATCTCAGTGCCAGCCTTCATCGCCAGGCGCGCCGGGCTGTAGTAGTACTTGCCGGTGAAATCCACCGACTTGCGGCGCTCGTCGGTGATGGTCATGGACGACAGCACGGCGTCGACCTTCTTCACTTTCAGCGAGGGGATCAGGCCATCGAACTCCTGCTCGACCCACTGGCACTCGACCTTCATCTCGGCGCACAGAGCGCCGCCGATTTCCACGTCGAAGCCCGCCAGCTGACCCTCGGCGGTCTTGAAGGCGAAAGGTGGGTAGGCCGCCTCGATACCCAGGCGCAGGGGCTTGTCGGCGGCGAACAGGCTGGATGCCATCAGGCTCAGGGCAAGGCTGCCCAACAGGACGAGTTTCTTCATGGTGCGACTCCCGCTATACGTGTGGGCGCCCGCCGCAGATGGCGGGCAGGTTGGCTGTAGGCGTTACTGGCGTGGCAGAAGAAAGGGCAGGCGGCGTAAATCGCTGCTGCAGTGGAACCGGTTGGGCAGTTGCTGATGCATGATCGCTCGCCGCTGATTTGTACTTATGAGTCCATACTGGACTTTTATGTACATATCGTCAACCAACGGTAACAACCGTAGGTCGACGGCCAATCGGCCAGCAAAGAGCAGCGCTGAAGAACCGGGAATGTCGTGTTGGCGCGCGCAACACCTGGCGCTCAGGACTTGGCCCAGCGCCCAGCCGCGTCCTGGTCGCTGCTACGCCCTTCCACCCAGCGCGCACCTTCTGGCGTGTCTTCCTTCTTCCAGAACGGCGCGCGGGTCTTGAGGTAATCCATGATGAAGTTGCAGGCGTCGAACGCCGCCTGGCGGTGGGCACTGGCGGTGCCGACGAAGACGATCGGCTCGCCCGGCGGCAACTGGCCGACGCGGTGGACGATCTCTACGCGTAGCAGCGGCCAGCGCTGCTCGGCTTCCACCACGATTTTCTGCAGGGCCTTCTCGGTCATGCCTGGGTAGTGTTCGAGGAACATACCGCGCACGTCCTGGCCGTCATTGAAGTCGCGCACGTAGCCGACGAAACCGACCACTGCACCAATGCCCAGCTGCGCCGCATGCAGGGCGTTCAGCTCGGCACCGGGGTCAAAGGCATTAGGTTCGACGCGCACGCTCATCTAACTAGCCCCCAGTCACTGTGGGGAAGAAGGCCACTTCATCGCCATCGGCCAGCTCGCTGTCCAGGCTGCACAGCTCCTGGTTACGCGCGCACATCAGGTTCTGTTCGGCCAGCACCTGCCATACGCCGCCCCGACTGAGCAGGTGCTCGCGCAGCTGATCGAGGCTACTCAGCGCGGCGAGCTGCAACTGCTCGCCATCAATGCCCAGCACCTCGCGGTAACGGGCGAAATACTGCACGCGAATCATGCCTGCTCTCCGGCCACGAAGTGGCCACTCTTGCCGCCCAGTTTCTCCAGCAGGCGCACCGATTCGATGACCATGCCGCGATCCACCGCCTTGCACATGTCATAGAGGGTCAACGCGGCGACGCTGGCGGCGGTCAGTGCCTCCATCTCCACGCCGGTCTGCCCGGCCAGCTTGCAGCGCGCCTGGATGCGCACGCAGTCGTCGCCCTCGGCCTGCAGTTCGACCTTGACGCTGGTCAGCATCAACGGATGGCACAGGGGAATCAGCTCGGAGGTCTTCTTCGCCGCCTGGATGCCGGCGATACGCGCCACGGCAAACACGTCGCCTTTCGGATGGCCGCCGCTGGCGATCATCTGCAGGGTGGCGGGCAGCATGCGCACGCGGGCTTCGGCCACGGCCTCGCGGGAGGTCACCGCCTTGTCGGTGACGTCCACCATGTTGGCGCGGCCTTGGGAATCGAGATGGGTCAGCACGGTCTTGCTCCGGAAAAGATGCGGCCATTGTAACGCCGCCCGCAGCCGAAGCACGCATCCCCTCCCCCGAATGGGAGAGGGGAATACCGCGTGATTTACATGTGGGTTTCCGCGTACTCGGCCAGCAGCGAACGCGGCACGCCCTGCAGGGTGATGTGTACGCCGTGCTCGAAGTCCTTGAAACGCTCGGTGAGGTAGGTGAGACCGGAACTGGTGGCGGACAGGTAAGGCGTATCGATCTGCGCCAGGTTGCCCAGGCAGATCACCTTGGAGCCGGTACCGGCGCGGGTGATGATGGTCTTCATCTGGTGGGGGGTGAGGTTCTGGCACTCATCGATCAGGATCAGGCTGTGCTGGAAACTGCGCCCGCGGATGTAGTTGAGCGATTTGAACTGCAGCGGCACCTTCTGCAGGATGTAGTCGACGCTGCCGTGGGTGCTTTCGTCGTCCATGTGCAGCGCTTCCAGGTTGTCGGTGATGGCGCCCAGCCAGGGCTCCATCTTCTCCGCCTCGGTACCCGGCAGGAAGCCGATGTCCTCGTCCAGGCCCTGCACGCTGCGGGTGGCGATGATGCGCCGGTAGCGCTTGCTGACCATGGTCTGCTCGATGGCCGCGGCCAGCGCCAGGATGGTCTTGCCCGAGCCGGCGGCGCCGGACAGGTTGACCAGGTGGATGTCCGGATCGAGCAGGGCGAACAGCGCCAGCGACTGGTAGATGTCGCGCGGCTTGAGGCCCCAGGCTTCCTGGTGCAGCAATGGCTCCTGGTGCAGGTCGAGGATGGTCAGGGTGCGTCCGTCGATGCCCTTGACCCAGCCGACGAAGCCCTGCTCGTCGATGATGAACTCGTTGACATGCACGGCCGGCAGGTTGTCGGTGAGCTGCACCTGGTGCCAGGTACGGCCGTGGCCCTGGCGGGTCTCGACCTTGTTCACGCGGTCCCAGAACGAGCCCGTCATGTTGTGGTAACCACGCGACAGCAGGTTGACGTCGTCGACCAACTGATCGGTGTGGTAGTCCTCCGAGGAAATGCCGCAGGCACGCGCCTTCAGGCGCATGTTGATGTCTTTGGTCACCAGCACCACACGCACGCCCGGGTTGCGGCTGCGCAGGTCGACCAGCTGGTTGATGATCTTGTTGTCGTTGAGGTCTTCGGGCAGCCAGGTCAGCGGCTCCGCCCGCTTGCTCATGAGGATCGACAGACTGCCGCAAGGCCCGCTCTTGCCACGCTGGATCGGTACACCCTTCTCCACTTCCTCCGGAGTGGCCTCGCCCAGTACCTGGTCGATCAGGCGGATGGCCTGGCGACATTCGGCGGCGACGGAGTGCTTGCCGGCCTTGAGCTTGTCCAGCTCTTCGAGCACGGTCATGGGGATGGTGACGTGGTGTTCCTGGAAGTTCAGCAGCGCGTTTGGATCGTGGATAAGGACGTTGGTGTCGAGGACATAGAGGGTGGGCAGGGTGGAGCGGTTGTGTCCGTGATCATCCATACTCGGTCACCTTATCTGGAGGCCATGCGGAGCCGGTAAAGCACTCCGTCGAAGGGCCGCCGACCACCCGACCGAAGTCGGGAAAGTGCTAGCAAAAGTGATGGCCGATGGCCGCCACCTGTGCTGCAGGGTTCGGCGGTCTGTCTTTGTTAATACTCCATTCGGGATGACAGAAAAAAGAACTTTTTCATCGCTTGCAGACTTTTTTATCGGCTCGACGAATAACCCTTGGCGTACCCGATCAGCACCGTTAAAGTCGGAAGTCCTGCCCCTCGACGAGCCCGCTGCGGTTTGCTCGCCAAGCACAGCGCAAGTCCCTCCGAATCCACCCTCGATGCCCTCCTCGATTCAGCGATAGCGGCGGCAATCCTGCCACTGCAACGGCACCCCTGCGCTCGCCTGCAGCACCCAGGGCAAGGCGCCTTGGGCCTTGTTGTGGATGTCGTGGAACAGCAGCACGCCACGGCGCCACAGCAGCATCAGGGTCAGCACGCGCTGGCCGGCGGCCTCGGCGTTGACCTTGCTGCTCCAGTCCTGCGAGTCGATCTGCCACAGCGCCACCTGCAGCCCCTGATTGGCGAAGAAGGCCTGGCTGTCAGCCTTACGCTGGCCATAGGGCGGACGGAACAGCGGCACGTACAACGCCGGCAGTTCGCCCTGCAGCAGTTCACGGGTGCGACTCACCGAGCCCTGCCAATCGGCCCAACTGGCATGCGACTTGTGTTCCCAGCCGTGGGAAGCCACACACTGGCCGGCATACAGCTGATTCAAGGCGGCGGCCGTAGTCTTCTGCAGGCGCTGCTGCAGGTTGCTGCCGAGCACGTAGAAGGTGCCGTTGAGGCCCTGCTGACGCAGCCAGGCCGCCAACTTGTCAGTGTGGCCACCGAGCGCCGTGGGGCCATCGTCGAAGGTCAGGAGGAACTGCATATCGGCCAGTTCGTCGCCGTTACGTTCTTGTTCGGAGAACAGCGCGATCTCGCTGCTGATCCGCGGAAACAGCGCGGCCAGGCGCATCTGCTCGTTGAGGTAGCCAAGGTGGAACCGCTGGCTGGCCTCGGCCCAGGCGAAGTAGCGCGAGTCTGGGGCGATCACCAGTTGCCGGGCCTGCTCCTGCAGCCCGGCGACATCTTCGACCGGCGCGCAGAAATCGCTGGCCGCCGTGCAGCTCTGCCGAGCGAAACGATAGTTCTCCAGCAGGCGCTGCCAGAAGCGTTCGCGCACCTGGCCGATCGACTGCAGATTGGCCGACTTCAGACCCAGGCGGGTCTTCCAGGCGGTTTCGTCGATCCCTTCGCTGGCCTGCAGGGCCTGAGCGAAGGTGAGAATCTCCGCGCGCGAGGCGCTATCGAAAGCGGCCTGGCTGTGCAGCGGCTCGGGCCAGCTGCCGCGATCAAGGGTGGCGAAGCTCGCGGGGCCGGCAGCCTGGACGCTGCCGGCCAGCAGGCCGAGACTGAATAACAGGGTTCTGATCCGCATGAATGTCCTTCCTTAGAGCCTGTGCACGATCTCGCCAGCACGAGCTGAGTAGAGTCTGTCGGTGGAAAATGCTTCGCAGTTTTCCACCCTACGCGGGCCTGTGGGCTCTGTAGGGTGGATAACGCTTTGCTTATCCACCAGCTTGTTCACAATCAGCGTGGTTGCGAAAAAATCGTGAACAGGCTCTTAGAATGAAAAACGCGCCCCTGAGGGGCGCGCTATTTTGATCGGCGACGGATCAGTGACGATCCTGCACGCGCAGGATGGCCTTGTCGTACACCGGGTTGGCCTTCTGTTCCTTGGCCAGGTGGTAGTGACGCAGGGCGTCGTCGAACTGCTCGGCCGCCTCGTAGATCCGCGCGATGTTGTAGTAGGAACCGGCCCGTACGGTGGCCGCGCTGGCGCCGCTGGCCAGGGCGATGGCCTTGCGGTTGGCCCAGATCGCTTCGGCGGTGCGCCCGGCCTTCTGGTAGGCCAGGCCGAGGTTGCCGTAGGCCTGGCCGTAGTTGGCGTCCAGCTCGATGGCTTCGCGGTAGAAGTCGATGGCCTGGTCCAGCTGGCCGGCATGGTAGGCCGTCTCGCCCTGGCGGTTGAGTGCCTGGGCATCGCCCTGGGCGGCTTGTGTGGCAGTCAGGCTGGCAATGCTCTGGCCTTCGTTCTGCAGCGGCTGGAGGATGCCGCCGATGGTGGCACTTTCGCCGCTGATACCCTGCACTTGGTTGATGTCCTGGAAGTCGCCGTTACCGGTGACGCGGAACACCGTCCACAGGTTGCCGCGCTGGCCCTGCGGCACGTAGTAGGTGCGTACCAGCGACTGGCCGACATAGACGAACACCTTGGCCTGGCTGGCGCTCAGGGCATTGGCCGACGGGTTGCCGCTGTTGATGAAGTCATGCACGGCATACACGTAGGTCTCGCCGAAGCGCTTCTTCTGCAGGGTGATGGTTTCCGGGCCGTAGCTGTCGGTGTCGTCGACATCCAGGTTGGCCTCGTCGCCCTCCTTCTCCATGAAGAAGATGTGATTACCCGGATAGGCGATGTGCGAGTCGAGGTCGGCCGGGGCCTGCCCCCAGCTGAGCACCACGCGCATGCCGTCGAGGCTCTGCATCACCGGACTGATGGCGTAGGTCATGCCTTTGCACGGGCACTTGGCGACCAGATTGGAGTAGCCGGCTTTCTTGATGATCAGCAGGCTGGCGGCGTCATCAGGGAAGGCCGTGGTCAGGCTAACCTGGCCCTGGGCGTTGGTCTTGCCGACCACGCTCTGCGCGCCGTTCTTCTGCACCAGCACTTCGGCGTCGGCGATGCGCTGGTCCTTGACCACGGCGCTGAGCACTTCGATGGGCAGCTGCTCGGCCTGGACCAGGGCAGCGGTGGATGCGAACAGCAGGGATGCGATGGCGCGAGGGAGAAAACTCACTGCGACCTCCTTGTCAAAGCGATGAATGGAAGGCGCGGCCAAACGATCGCGCGGCGGCCACTATAACCGCAGCCCGCAGCACAGTCTGTGACTGATCGCCCCTATAGCTGGAGCCGCACCCCGCATCCAGCCTAGAATCGCCGCCACGTTTTATGGAGACGATCCGATGCTGATGGTGATTTCCCCCGCCAAGACCCTGGACTACGAGACGCCGCCGGTTATCGGCCGTTTCACCCAGCCCGCGCACCTGGACCATGCCCAGGAGCTGATTGGCCAATTGCGCGAACTGAGCCCGCAGCAGATCGGCGAACTGATGCACCTGTCGGACAAGCTCGCCGCCCTCAATGTCGCCCGCTACGGCAGCTGGCAGCGGCCATTCAACCCGTCCAACGCCAAACAGGCCCTGCTCGCCTTCAAGGGCGATGTGTACACCGGGCTGAATGCCGAAGACTTCGCCGAGGCTGACTTCGACTTCGCCCAGACCCACCTGCGCATGCTCTCCGGCCTGTACGGCGTGCTGCGCCCGCTCGACCTGATGCAGCCCTACCGCCTGGAAATGGGCACCAAGCTGGCCAACCCGCGCGGCAACAACCTCTACGATTTCTGGGGCGAGCAGATCAGCGCCTGGCTCAATCAAGCCCTGGCCGAACAGGGCGACGACGTGCTGCTCAACCTGGCGTCCAACGAGTACTTCGGCGCGGTCAAACGCAAGGCCCTGAATGCGCGAATCATCGACACCGAGTTCAAGGACCTGAAGAACGGCCAGTACAAGATCATCAGCTTCTACGCCAAGAAGGCCCGCGGCCTGATGGCGCGTTACGTGATCAAGGAGCGCCTGCGCGACCCAGCTGGCCTGAAAGACTTCAGCTATGCCGGCTACCGCTACAGCGCCGAGCAGTCCAAGCCGGACAGCCTGGTATTCCTGCGCGACCAGCCGGCGGAATAACAGTCCGCGCCAATCCGTTGATCCAGACTGGCTCAGTCCTGAGCAGGGGCAGTTTGTAGGGTGGATCGCGCTCCATCGATCCACCGAGCGGCGTCATGGTGGATGAAAAAAGCGTCATCCACCCTACGAATTCGGCAGTGACGGCGCCAAACCAAAACACCGTTACCGAACGCACGACTCTGCGAACAGGGCACGGCGCTTTGGCACGTCGGGCCAGCCACTCTGGCCCGCAAGGCAAGTACAGCTGGCACCACCCTTGTGTAGGATGCGAGCAGGGTCCAGTCCCTGCCCCCTAACAACAAGGAGCCAGCATGAGCCAGCCAGTGGTACTGATCACCGGATGTTCCAGCGGCATTGGCCGCGCCCTGGCCGACGCCTTCCACGGCGCCGGTTACCAGGTCTGGGCCTGCGCGCGCAAAGCCGCTGACCTCAGCACGTTGAGCGCGGCCGGTTTCGTCGCGGTACAGCTGGACGTCAACGATGCCCAGGCCGTGCAACAGGCGGCCACGCGCCTGCAACAGGAAGCTGGACGCCTCGACGTGCTGATCAACAATGCCGGCTACGGCGCCATGGGCCCGCTGCTCGATGGCGGCGCCGAGGGCATGCGCCAGCAGTTCGAGACCAACGTGTTCAGCCTGGTCGAGCTGACCCGCGCCTGTTTCCCGCTGCTGCGCGCCAGCCGGGGTCTGGTGGTGAATATCGGCAGCATCTCCAGCGTGCTGGTGACCCCGTTCGCCGGCACCTACTGCGCTTCCAAGGCGGCCGTGCATGCGCTGTCCGATGCCCTGCGCATGGAACTGGCGCCGTTCGCCATCGAGGTCATGGAAGTGCAGCCGGGCGCCATCGCTTCGAGCTTCGGCAACAACGCCAGCCAGGCGGCGGAACAGCTGCTCAACGACAGCTCACCCTGGTGGCCGCTGCGTGACGGTATCCGCGCCCGCGCCAATGCCTCCCAGGACAAACCAACCCCGGCCAGCGAGTTCGCCGCCGACCTGCTGACCGCAGTACAACGGCCCAAGCGCCCGGCCCTGCTGCGCCTGGGCAACGGCTGCCGCAGCCTGCCCTTGCTCGCCTTCCTGCTGCCGCGCACACTCCTGCAGGCCGTGCTGAAGAAACGCTTCGGCCTCAATCAGAAGCTTGTCTGAAATCATGTCCAGCCCGCGCCGCTTTGCCCTTTACCAATACGCGCTCGGCGCCGCCGCAGCGGTGTTCGCACTCAACCTGCTGGTGCGCGGCCTGCTCAAGCTAGGCGGTCTGCCCGCCACCCTACTGGTGGCCATAGTCGTCGCGCTGGGCCTGCGCTGGCTGTTCACCCACCTCGAAGGCCACCTGCCTCGCCACGGCGAAGCCTGGGGCCTCAACCTGCTCTACGGCGCGGTACTCGGCCTGCTCTACCTCGGCCTGTGGGGCCTGATGTGGCTGAAGGACGAGCCCGGCCACATGGGCCAGTTGCTCTTCGTGCTGCACTACCTGAGCTATCCCGTAGCGCTGGCCTTCGCCCTGCATCTGGGCCGACGCCCGACGTAGCTTCGCCATGCTGCCCCACGCTAGCCCTGCACACACCTGTACGACTGACGCCGAGCCATTCGTATCGACGATCCGGCCCGCTGCGCTAGGATAGTTGCGCGCCCTTCGCCACTGATCGAGGCGGCTCTACTGTCAGGACGACTCGCCATGCTGCATACCCTCGCCGTCGGCAACTACCGCTCCATCAACAATCTGGTGATGCCACTGAGCCGGCTCAATCTGATCACCGGCACCAATGGCAGTGGCAAGTCCAACCTCTACCGCGCCCTACGCCTGCTGGCCGAAACGGCCCAAGGTGGTGTAGTCAATGCTTTGGCTCGGGACGGCGGATTGGAGTCGACTATCTGGGCGGGGCCGGAGACGATCAGCCGGCGCATGCGCAACGGCGAAGTGCCGATCCAGGGTGGTCCGCGCCGAGAGGTGGTACGCCTGCGCCTGGGTTTCGCCAGTGAGGACTTCAGCTACGCCATTTCCCTAGGCCTGCCCGAGCCGTCGAGCTCGGCCTTCTCCCTCGACCCGGAGATCAAACGCGAATGCATCTGGGCTGGCCCCTGCTATCGCCCGGCCGCACTCTTGGTCGATCGCGAAGGCCCGATGGTGCGCCAGCGTGAGAGCCGCGACTGGCAGGTTCTGGCCCAGCACCTGCCCAGCTACGACAGCTTGTTCGATCAGATTGGCAACGACCCGGGTTGCCCGGAGGTGTTCCAACTGCGCGAGACCATCCGCCGCTGGCGCTTCTACGATCACTTTCGCACCGACGCCGAGGCACCAGCCCGCCAGCCGCAACTGGGCACCCGCACGCCGGTGCTGCACCACGACGGGCGCGACCTGGCCGCCGCGCTGCAGACCATCCGCGAGATCGGCGATCGCCAAGCCCTGGAACAGGCCATCGCCGACGCCTTCCCCGGTTCCGAGCTGAGCATCGAATTCCAGCCCGGCGGGCGCTTCAGCGTCGCCCTGCGCCAGGAAGGCCTGCTGCGCTCGCTGTCGGCAGCAGAGCTGTCCGACGGCACCCTGCGCTACCTGCTGCTGGTGGCTGCTCTGCTCACCCCCAGACCGCCTTCGCTGATGGTGCTCAACGAGCCGGAAACCAGCCTGCACCCGGATCTGCTGCCGGCGCTCGGGCGGCTGATCATCGAGGCCTCGCGACATACCCAGGTGTGGGTGGTGTCCCACGCCAGTCGGCTGATCGCCACACTGGAACAACACCCGGAATGCAACTCCATCGTCCTCGACAAAAGCTTCGGGCAGACCGCCATCCAGGGCCAGAGCCTGCTCAATGAACCCGCCTGGCACTGGCCGGATTAGGCTCGATCTGCCTGAGGACTCACCACCGAGCGCGGTTTCCGGAACACCAGCACATTGCCCAGCATCACCAGCAGCAGCCCCAGCAGCGCAGGCGCCGTCCACTGGTAGCCCTCGACGAACACCGAGATATTCAGCGCCACCACCGGGAACAGCACGGTGCAGTAGGCCGCGCGTTCCGGGCCGAGGCGCCCGACCAGGGTCAGGTAGGCGGTGAAGCCGATCACCGAGCCCGGAATCGCCAGGTACAGCAAGGTGCCGATATAGCGCGGGCTGTTCTCGAAGGTGAACGGGATACCGCTGACCAGGCAGTAGCCGACCAGCAGCAACGCGCCGTAAAGCATGCCCCAGGCATTGGTGGTCAGCGGCCGCAACCCGGCCTGCTGCTGCAGGCTGGAGAGCAGGTTGCCGGCGGAGAAGCACAGCGTGCCGATCAGCGCCAGGCCCAGGCCGATCAGGCTTTCGCGGCTGGCCTCGTGGCCCGCCAGTTGTGGCCAGAACAGCAGGCCCAGGCCGAGCATGCCCAGCGCGCCGCCGGCCAGCACATTGGCGGCAATCCGCCGGCCCATGAAGATCCTTGCATTGAGCGCATTCCACAGGGTCGCGGTGGAGAAGATCACCGCCACCAGCCCGCTGGGAATCCACTGGCTGGCGGTGTAGAAACACATGAAGTTGATGCAGAACAGGCACAGGCCCTGCGCCAGGCAGATCAGCTGGCCACGGCGGTTCATCGGTTGCAGGCGGCCACTGAGCAGCAGAATGGCGAACAACACCAGGGCCGCCAGGGCGAAGCGGTAGGCGATGGAAACTGGAATGGCCACCTCGCCCAGCTGCAGCTTGAGGGCAATCCAGGTGGTGCCCCAGATCAGGACGGTCAACAGGTACAGCGACAGGTTCATGACCAGGCTCCGTGAGACAGGCCTTCAGTCTCGACCCGCCAGGCCGCCTGCGCTTGCACAAAATTGCGCTTATCTGCGCCAGGCGGATGGCAGCGGCGCATGCCGGGAGTAGGATGGCCACTGTCCAACCCGGCACTTGAACCCCGATGACCAGCCTCGCCCACAACCAGGTATTCCAGTCCCTCAGCAGCTCGCCGCACGCGCGCCTGCTGCATGGGGCCGAGCTGGGCGACGACTTGGCTGCGGCGCTGTGGACCAACCACCACGATGCCCGCGACTATCAGGGACCGAGCCAGCACACGCTGTCCTGCTACCTGGCCGGCGGCACCGGCACCTTCCGCCGCGAGAAGCCCGGCAGCAAGGGCGCGCCGGACAAGCTGTGCATCCTGCCGGCCGGCCATGAATCATCCTGGGTGATCAATGGCGAAATCTGCCTGGCCCACCTTTATGTCAGCCCCGAGCGTTTCGCTGCCAGCGCGGTCACCCTGCTCGACCGCGAGCCGCGCGAACTGCAGCTGCGGGAAAGCACCTTCCTCGACGATCCGCAGCTGGCCGGGCAGTTTCGCCAGCTGGTGCAGCTGGACTGGGACGAACCCGGCGAGCGCCTGCTCGGCAGCAGCCTGGCCCACGAGATGATCAGCCATGTGCTGCTGACCCAGGTCGGCCTGCGCCAGGGCCTGAAGGTCAAGGGTGGACTGGCGCCGCACCTGCGCCGGCGGCTGGCCGAGTACATCGAACAGCATCTCGAGCAGCCCCTCAGCCTGGGCGAGCTGGCCCAGCTGGCGGCGCTGTCGGAATACCACTTCGTGCGCATGTTCCGCGCCAGCTTCGGCCTGCCGCCGCACCGCTATGTGCTGCAACGGCGCCTGCTGCGTGCGCGCCAGCTGCTGCAGCACAGCCGCCTGCCACTGGGCGAGATCGCCCTGGCCTGCGGCTTCGCCAGCGCCAGTCACTTCAGCAACCGCTTCCGCGCCGCCTTTGGCGCCGCCCCCGGCCTGCTGCGCGCAGCCCGCGCGGACTGATCAGACCAGCAGAGTCAAGCCACCAGCAGCCGGCAACAGTGCGGCCAGCGGCAACACCCAGCGCGCGCGCCAGGCCAGCACAGCGACCAACAGCAGCCCCGCCAGCATCAGCAGGCACAGCCAGGTCACCGCACCGATCTCGCCGCCCAACTGTTCGATGGACAGCAGTAGACCGAGAACCAGACCGACCAGCGCCAGGCCGCGCAGCAAGCGCTGACGGCCGATGCTGGGCGCGCCTTGCAGCAGTATCTTGTGCTGGCGCGCCATGGCCAGACAGAGAGCCAGCAGCGCCAGGTAACTCAAGGCAAAACCCAGCAGCATCACAGTGCCTCCTCGACCAGCACGCGACGCGCGCGGGGTTCCTGGGCCTGTTGCGGCTGGCCACAACGCCAGGCGCACAGGGCGCAGAGCAGGCCACACAACAGCAGGAACAGGTCGATCCCGGCCAGCGCCCAGTCGCCACGCAACAGGCTGGACGGCAAGCCGCCATGGCTGGTGGTCAGCACATTCACCAGCGGCAGCCCAAGGGCCAGCACTGCGCCCAGAGCCAACTGCTGGCTGAGCAGACTGCGCGGCTGGTTACGGCGCAGTACCGCCCACAACGCCAGCAGCAACCAGCTGCCAACAAACACCCAGCCCTCGGCCGTGGCCCGTTCGGTCAGGTCGGCGGGGATCAATCGGTTACCCCATAGCAGCGCCAGGCTGGCCAGCGGCAGGCCGACGAACACCCCCCCATTGAGCGCGCGCACCAGGCCGATTCCTGCAGTGCCACGGGCCTCACGCTTGGCCAGCCAGACCTGCAGACCGCCGACCAGCATGGCGCAGCCGGCAAAGCCGAGCAGCAGGTACATCAGACGCACCAGAGTGCCGCCGAACTGGGCCATATGAAGCCCGGCCAGCCAGGTGTAGGCGCGGTAGCCGGCCGAGGCGTTTTGCACGTTGAGCAGGGTACCGCTGGCGTCGTCGTAACTCAGGGTTTCCAGCGGCGGGGCGATGCGCGAGCTATCGAAGCGGCGAATATCCACCACGCCAGCTTCATCACCCGGATGGTGCACGCTGATCCAGCCGGGCTCAGCGCCGCCCCAGTGCTGGCGCGAACGCTCGACCAGCTCGTTCAGCGAAGCCTGTTGCGCCGCGGGCTTGTGCACACCCTCGCGGTTATAGGCGCCCATCACATCGCTGAAGAACTGTTCGACATTGCTGTTGTAGGCCACCTGCGCCCCGGCCGGCATATAGGTGGCGACGAATATCGCCACGCCGGTGTAAGCCAGTACCAGGTGGAAGGGAAAGCCGATCACGCCGAACAGGTTGTGCGCATCCAGCCAGGCGCGCTGGCCATTGGCATTCGGCCGCAGGGTGAAGAAGTCCTTGAAGATGCGCCGATGGATGATCACCCCGGACACCAGCGCCACCAGCATGAACATGCCGGCCAGGCCGACGATGTACATGCCGAGGGTGCCACCATGCAGGTTGTAGTGCAGCTCGAAGAAGAAGCCACCGCCGAGGGTTTCCACCATCGGCTGCTGGCTGGCCGGGTCGAAGGCGACGTTGTGCATTTCCTCGGTCTTGTCCACTTCCCAGCCCAGCCGCCAGAACGGCTCACGGCTGGTCGGCCCATGCATCCAGAAGGCATGCAGCTCGTCGCTGACATTCGCCTCCAGCCAGTCGCGCACCTGATCGGCCGTCATGCTCGACGCCACGCCCTGGTGCAGTGCCGGACGCATCCAGCGCTCCAGCTCCTTGTCGAAACAGGCCAGGGTGCCGGCGAAGATGATCACGTAGAGCAGCCAGCTCGGCAGCAGACCGCCCCAGGTATGCAGGCCGGCCATGGATTGACGCAGGCTCATGGGCGGACTCCCAGTTCAGTCGGCAGGAAGGCGGCAAGGCAAAGGGCAGCGGTCAGACCGACTAGCCATAGCCAGGCACGGGTCGCGCTACGGGCGGCGAACACATAGATCACCGCCGCAGTCCATACGGCAAAGCAGGCCAGGCTGGAAAACACCACGCGGTCGGCCCGAACCAGCGGCAGGTAAACGGAAAAGAACGCGGTAAAGCCATAGGCCAGCGCATAACCGCCGAACAGGGCAGCCAGCACACGCGAGGCAATGCTCCAGCGCGACAGGGGAAGGTTCTTGCTCAAGGTCGGCTCGCTGTTTTCGGGGAATACGTGCCAGCCGCTCACGATGGAACGACTAGCAACTACGAATCAGAGCCATATAGTAGTGAGAAACACTTGCAGTGGAAAGCTATTAGCAGTCTTGTCCTACCACCCCCTGCCGCGTGATCAGGCCGCGTGGCCCGGCAAACCGCCCCACGCGCCCAAGGACCGCCTCAGGCTTCGCCAGCCTCGCGCTCTTGCTCCCGTCCCAGGCGCATCGGCGCCTGCACCGAGGGGAAACGCGAGGAGGCATAGCGCACCACCAGGATCGCCAGGCCGAGCAACAGAATGGCGCCGGAGACATAGACCACGCCCATGTCCGGGCGATGATGGTGCGACACGTCGGAGATCAGCAGGCGGGTCAGCGCGGTGATCGCCACGTAGATCAGGAAGCGCACCGGCATGTGGTTGGTCTTGAAGTAGATGCCAACCATGGCCCCCAGCTCCAGGTAGATGAACAGCAGGAGGATGTCATCGACCGTGATATGGCCCTTCTCCAGCATGCCGAGAAAGGCCACCACCGAGGCCCAGGCGGTAATGCCGCCAATGCCGAATAGTGCCAAGTAGTGGAACGACTCCACCATCAGGTTGCCGACGGACTGCGCAAAGTCA
This sequence comes from Pseudomonas campi, assembly GCF_013200955.2. Lineage (NCBI taxonomy): Bacteria > Pseudomonadati > Pseudomonadota > Gammaproteobacteria > Pseudomonadales > Pseudomonadaceae > Aquipseudomonas > Aquipseudomonas campi. The sequence goes on along the minus strand of NZ_CP053697.2, from coordinate 1,142,574 downwards.
TGCATGCCCTCGCGCAGGGCTTCGATCTGTTTCGATTTCACGCTGTTACTCCTGACTACTCTTGATTGGCCATACTGGCGCCGCCTGATGACGGTTATGCAGAATGGAGGCCAGCGTGACGTCCAGGCATTGGCCGCGGGCACCGCGACGGGACTGCCGGCAAAGACTTTGGCGCAGGCCTTGCAGCAATGATGCATCTCTTTATACTGTATACAAATACAGTATTTTTCTTCCCAACAGATACAGGAATGAGGTGATGAATGGCCGTCGAAGTGGTGTACCGCAGCAGCCGCGACCTGGAGCGCTTGTTTATGGATAAGGCCGAAGCCGATCGTTACGACAAGATGCTGGAACTGGCCGAAGCGCTGTCCGAGGCGCTGCAGAAGGCCGTGCCATCGCTCAGCGAACAGCAGGTGGAAGAACTCGGCATCTTCATGGCGAAGAACCGTGACACTTTCGCCAAGGCCTTCAAGAACCAGCCGGAAGCGCTGGCCGAACTGGGCGCAGAAGTCGCCGAGTAATTACCGGCGGCTCTGCGCGCCAGGTAGTCCTTGGCGGATCTCGTCAGGCAACAAAGAACGCCCAAGGCAGTGACCGCCCTGGGCGTTTCTGTTTTCAAGAGCGGGTCTGAACTGCGCTAGCCGCACAACAACCGCTCCGCCAGCCGGTCGGCAACCCTTGCCGGCGAGTGCTTGTCGGCCTGGGCATGGGCGTAGATATCGGTCAGGCGCAGGCCGATCTGCGCCAGGTGCGCGGTGATCGCCGGCAGCTCATAACCCCGATGTTGCAGCGAGACATAGATCAGCCCGCCGGAATTGATCACGTAGTCCGGGGCGTAGAGGATGCCGCGCGCCTCCAGTTCATCGGCGATTTCGCCACTGGCCAACTGGTTGTTGGCCGCACCGGCCACCGCCGCGCAGTGCAGGGTGCCAACCGTCTGGGCGTTGAGCACGCCACCCAGGCCACAGGGGGCGAGGATCTCGCACGGCGTGCTAAGCAATGCCTCGTTGCTCACCGCATGGGCACCAAGCTGCTCCACCGCCAGCTGCACACGGCCGGGGTCGAGATCACTGACGAACAATTCCACCCCGGCCGCCGCGAGCTGCTCGGCCAGGGCGAAGCCGACGTTGCCGAGGCCTTGCACGGCGATACGCAGGCCCTCCAGATCACTGCTACCCAGGCGCGCCTGGGCAGTGGCGCGGATGCCGGCGTAGACGCCCATGGCGGTGTGCGGCGATGGGTCACCTGCGCTGGTGGTGCTGGTCACGTGCTGGGTGTGCTGGGCGATGCAGTCCATGTCGGCGCTGGAGGTGCCGCTGTCCATCGCGGTGATGTAGGCCCCCTTGAGCGATTCGATCATGCGCCCGAAGGCCTCGAACAGCGCGCCGCGGTTATCCACATGAGCGGGACGGATGATCACCGCCTTGCCGCCGCCCTGCTCCAGGCCGGCCAGGGCGGCCTTGTAGCTCATGCCCTGGGCCAGGCGGATGGCATCGCGCACGGCGCTGTCGGTATCGGGATAGGCGAGATAACGACAACCGCCAAGGGCGGGGCCGAGGCGCGTGTTGTGGATGGCAATGATGGCCTGGAGGCCTGTGGCAGGGTCTTGCGCCAGATGCAGGGCTTCGAGCCGGGCGCGTTCCATCATGGCGAACATGCGGATTTCCTTGCTGGCTTTACAGGCCAGTATAGGTCGGGCGCTACCTGCGGCTGGGTTGACTGGGTATAAGCCACCCACTCCTGATAACCAGACTCATAGCCCGGCTTGAAGGATCGAGCCCACAGGCTGAGTCCCGAAGGGTGCGCACGGTGCACCTACGGAACAGCTCCCGACGGGGTTGCGCGCGCACCAGCGGGTGCGTCCGCCACGTAGGGTGGATCGCGCTTCATCGATCCACCGAGCGGAGCCTGTGGTGGATGAATAGAGCGTCATCCACCCTACGATCCCGCGCCTGCCCCGGTGCGCGCGGCACACCCTACGCAGAGCCTCCACCGACGCTCAGCGCCCCTGCACCTTCCACCACTGGCAGAATTCTTCCAGCGCGGTCCAGATCGGCACCTGCGGATCGTAGTCCAGGTACTGCCGGGCGCGGCTGATATCCAGGGAGAAGTCCCGCGCCATCACCGCCACGCCGAGGCGGAACAGGCTCGGCTCCGGGCGCCCCGGCAGCACCTTGCAGACCATCTCGTTGAGTGTCGCCGCGGCATAGGCCAGGCCATAGGGCATGTGCTTGCTCACCGGCGGCAGATCGAACTGGCGCAGGACGAAATTGACCACGTCCCACAGCGGCACCGGCGCGCCATTGCTGATGTTGTACACCTTGCCCAGCGCCGGCCCGGCGGCCAGCAGGCTACTGAGCAGGGCGTCGTTGAGGTTCTGCATGCTGGTGAAGTCGACCTTGTTCAGGCCGTTGCCGATGATCGCCAGGCGGCCCTTGCGCTGCATGTTGATCAGCCGCGGAAAGATGCTGGTGTCGCCGGCGCCGGTGACGAAGCGCGGACGCAGGGCAATCACTTCCAGACCAAACTCCTGGGCCTCGAAGACCTTCTGCTCAGCCAGGTACTTGGTCGCGCCATAATGATCGACGAAGGTCTTCGGCACCTGCTCTTCGCGCAGGCCGATGTGCGAGCGGCCATCGAAATACACCGACGGCGACGACAGGTGCACCAGGCGCCGCACCTTCTGCCCCAGGCAACCCTCAATGATGTTCTGGGTCAGGCCGACGTTGCCCTGCTGGAAGTGCGCGCGACTGCCCCACACCCCCACGGCGCCGGCGCAATGCACCACGGCTTCGACATCGCGGCACAGGTGATGGACCAGGTCGGCATCTGCCAGGTCGCCCTGGACGAACTCCGCACCACGCTTGATCAGGTGTTGCACCCCTTCGGGGCGGCGACCGTTGACCCGCACACTCAAACCCTGCTCCAGGGCGAACCGGGCAAAGCGCCCGCCGATAAAACCGCTCGCCCCCGTTACCAGAATCTTCATGCGCCTCTCCCCTGTGGTGCTGGTTGTAGCAGCGACTCTAGCAGCCCCACCCCCGCCCGACTGTGACATGGCAAGCCAGAAAACCGGCCTTGCAAACGGCTATCGAACATTATTTTTGACACTCGTTAAACAATTCGCACGCTTCTTGCAGAATTTTTGACAGCCACCCCATTTGTAACCCTTCTACCCCTGGAGCCAACGGAAATGCCGTTACGTCTCAAACTCGCGCTCAGCTATCTGATGATCGGCCTTATTCCGGTACTCGCCATGGCTTTCACGGCCTACCACCAGGCCAGCCAGGCCCTGCAGGAACAGACGCTGAACGCCCTGGAGGCCGTAGCGAATATCAAACAACGGCAGCTGCAGGACAACTGGCAGTCCAGGCACAACCAGCTCAGCACCCTGGCCAGCAACCTCAGCACCAGCTATGCCGGCCTGGACGCCGTCGCCCTGGTCAGCACCGCTAACTATGACCGGCCAATTTTCGAGAATTTCATCAAGACCTTCGGCTACCGCGACCTGAAGCTGATTTCTAGCGACGGCAAGGTGCTGTTCAGCGTGCTGCGCGGTAGCGACTACCAGCAAAATCTCAACGACGCGACCTGGCGCGGCACGCCCATGGGCCGCCTGGCGCGCGCCAGCCTGGACAGACAGCAGGCGCTGATCAGCGATCTGGCGAGCAACCCACAGACCGGCGAGCCCAGCCAATTCCTGGTGGCCCCCATCATCAGCGACGGCGAACTGCAAAGCCTGCTGATGCTGGAACTGCCGATCGACCCGCTGAATGCGGTGATGCAGACCCGCCAGGGCCTGGGGGAAGCCGGGGAAACCTACCTGGTCGGCAGCGACGGCCTGCTGCGCTCCGACTCGGTACGTTTCAGCGAGCTGCAGGTCAGCCGGGGCAACGCGCAGACTGCGCCACTCGCCGGCCAGGCCCTGACGCTGGCGCTGCAGGGACAACAAGGCCGCCTGAGCGAATCGGGGCTGGACGGCAAACCGGCACTCAAGGCCTTCGTACCGCTGGAGTTCAACGGCCAGCGCTGGGCGCTGATCGCCGAGATGGATCAGGCCCAGGCCTTTGCTCCGGTGCGTGAGCTGCTGTGGCAAGTGCTCCTGCTCGGCCTGCTGACCATCGCCGGCGTGGCCCTGGCTACCTGGCTGGTCAGCCGTAGCGTGATGCGCCCGCTGGGCGGCGAGCCAAGCAACATGGCGGACCTGGCCCGCCGTCTGGCCGCCGGGGAGTTGCGCCTGGCCAGCCACGACAGCCCGCACAGCGGACTGATGCAGGCTCTGCATGAAATGGCCGGCGCCTGGCGCGAAGTGATCGAACGCCTGCGTCAGGCCAGCAGTGCGGTGGGCGATGCCAGCGGTGACATCCTCGGCGCCGCCGGGCAGACCAGCAGCCGTCTCGACCAGCAGCAGGAAGCCCTGGAAATGGTGGTCAGCGCGGTCGACCAGATGGCCGCCACCGTCCAGGAAATTGCCAGCAACGCCAGCCAGAGTGCCGATGGCAGCGCCGCCGCGCGCGATGCCTTTGTCACCATGCAAAGCACCCTGCAGCGCATGATCGGCCGCCAGGACCAGCTGCTCGACGGCCTGCGCCAGGCCGACCGGGTGGTACAGACCCTGGCCGGCGACAGCCAGCAGATCGGCTCGGTCCTCAGCGTGATCGGCGCCATCGCCGAGCAGACCAACCTGCTCGCGCTCAACGCCGCCATCGAAGCGGCGCGGGCCGGCGAACAGGGCCGCGGCTTTGCCGTGGTGGCCGACGAAGTACGCAACCTGGCCCTGCGCACCCGTACCGCCACCGAGGAAATCGTGCAGATCATCGGCGCCCTCGGCGACTCCTCCGCCGAGGCGCTGCAGCGCATGCAGGGTTCCACCGAGCAGGCGCGCGCGCTGGAAGACGAAACCCAGGCCGTACTCGGCTCGCTGGATCACCTCAGCCAGTCGCTGGAGGGCGTGCATGCCCTGGCCTTCCAGATCGCTGCGGCCGCCGAGCAGCAGGCAGCCACCACCCAGGAGGTCAACCAGCACATGCACCGCCTGCATGAGATGACCGGGGAAAATCGCCAGACCGCCGCGCACACCCGCGACTGCGGCGAACACCTGCGCAAAGTGGCCGGCAGCCAGGAGCAGTTGGTAGCGCACTTCCAGCTTTGAATGGGTTGGCTGCAGACCCCTGTAGGGCGGGTGAAACCCGCGCTGTCGACACCGCGGGTTGCACCCGCCCTACACAGGTAGCCCGGATGCAATCCGGGGGTGGCGCGGACAACTATCCCGGATTACATCCGGGCTACGGTTTGACCAGCCAGCCGGCTACGCCGCGGTGCAGGTGTTCAGTCAGCGCCGTCAGCAGCTCGCCACCGTTGCGCCAGTGGTGCCAGTACAGCGGCACATCCAGCGGCAGGTCGGGGATGATCTCCACCAGCGCGCCGCTGGCCAGCTCGCGCTGCACCTGCAGTTCGGGCACCAGGCCCCAGCCGAAGCCGGCTTCGGTCAGGCGCACGAACCCTTCCGACGACGGGCACAAATGGTGAGCGAAGCCGCCCTCCACGCCCAGTTGCGCCAGGTAGCGGTGCTGCAGCAGGTCGTCCGGGCCGAAGACGATGGCTGGAATCCGCGCCAGGTTCTCCGCCTGCACACCCTGGGGAAAGTGCCGCTTTATAAATGCAGGACTGGCCAGGGCGCGGTAACGCATGGCGCCCAGCGGCAGGGAACGGGCGCCCGCCACCGGGCGCTCGGCCGCACACACGCAGGCGGCTACATCCCCGGCACGCATGCGCTTGAGGCCGACGTCCTGGTCTTCCACCACCAGATCCAGCAGCAAGCGGTGCTCGGCACAGAAGTCCCCAACTGCCCGCGCCCACCAGGTCGCCAGGCTGTCGGCATTCAGGGCAATGCGCAGGCGCTCGGGCAGGCCGCCGTCGTCCAGCGCCGGCACCTGGCCCTGCAGGTCGCGCTCGAGCAAACGCACCTGCTGCACATGATTGAGCAGGCGCCGGCCAACCTCGGTTGGCGCGGGCGGCATGGCACGCACCAGCACCGGCTGGCCGACGCGCGCCTCGAGCAGCTTGATCCGTTGTGACACCGCCGATTGCGACAGGCCGAGCAGCTGCGCGGCCCGTTCGAAACCGCCCTGCTCCACCACCGCGGCCAGGGCCGCGAGGAGTTTGTAGTCGAACAAATCAGTTTTCCTAATGAGAGATCAGCATGATTTGTTTTTCTTATACATGAGCTCAGCGGAAACTGCCCGACAACGATCACCGCAATCCTCACAAGGAAGCCCCCATGGCCGGCGAAACCTTACTCGGCAAACTGCTCGGCAGCCTGTCACCCCAGCTCAACCCCGGGCGCTACGTGTTCTGCAGCGTGGCGAGCGACAGCCCGCTGGATGTCCAGACGATCATCGGCAGCTTTCGCGAGGCCGAAGGCCTGACCCTGATCCTCGCCCAAGAGGACGCCGACCGCCTGGGCCTGAGTTATGACTACGTCGCCGCCTGGATCAGCCTGAGCGTGCATTCGGCGCTCGCCGCCGTCGGCCTCACCGCCGCCTTCGCCAGCGCCCTGGCCGCCGCCAATATCAGCTGCAACGTAGTGGCCGGCTTCTACCACGATCACCTGTTCGTCGCCGCAGCCGATGCCGAACGAGCCATGGCCGTGCTGCGTCAGCTCGCCGCCAGCCAAGCCCAGGAGTGAACACCATGTGGCAGAGCTATATGAACGGCCTGCTGGTGGCTGCCGGCCTGATCATCGCCATCGGCGCGCAGAATGTCTTCGTCCTGGCGCAGAGCCTGCGCCGCGAACATCACCTGCCGGTCGCCGCACTCTGCGTGCTGTGCGACGCCCTGCTGGTCGCCGCCGGGGTATTCGGCCTGGCCGCCCTGCTGGCGCAGAATCCGCTGCTGCTCGGCATCGCTCGCTGGGGCGGCAGCGCCTTCCTGCTCTGGTACGGCACCAAGGCCTTGTTGCGCGCCGCACGGCCACAGGCCCTGGAGCAAGGCGAGAACAGTGGACCACGCTCGCGCCGCGCCGTACTGCTGGCAGCACTGGCCGTCACCCTGCTCAACCCGCATGTGTACCTGGACACCGTGCTGCTGATCGGCTCGCTCGGCGCCCAGCAGCCGGACCCCGGCGCCTACACCCTGGGCGCGGCCAGCGCCTCGCTGCTGTGGTTCTTCAGCCTGGCCCTGGGCGCGGCCTGGCTCGCGCCCTGGCTCGCCCGCCCCACCACCTGGCGCCTGCTCGACCTGGGCGTGGCGCTGATGATGTTCGCCATGGCCTATCAGCTAATGCGCTCCATGTAAGGCGTGGCAAAGGCCCTGGCACCGGCTTTTCCACACAGTTGCTGCGTGGTTAAGGCCCGGCTCGGGTGCTATGATCCCCGGCTCGCGGCGCAAAGAGGACAAACTCTCCGCCGCCAGTCCGGCCGCCCGTGAACGGCCCCTGTGCGCACCGCGCGCCCCCGACCTGAGTAGGAGATAGACCATGGCTTTCGAATTGCCGCCGCTGCCGTACGAGAAAAACGCCCTCGAGCCGCACCTGTCCGCCGAGACCCTGGAATTCCACCATGGCAAACACCACAACGCTTACGTGGTGAACCTGAACAACCTGGTGCCGGGCACCGAGTTCGAAGGCAAGAGCCTGGAAGAGATCATCAAGACTTCCTCGGGTGGCGTGTTCAACAACGCCGCACAGATCTGGAACCACACTTTCTACTGGAACTGCCTGTCGCCGAACGGCGGTGGTCAGCCGACTGGCGCCCTGGCCGACGCAATCAACGCGGCTTTCGGTTCCTTCGACAAGTTCAAGGAAGAGTTCAGCAAGACCTCCATCGGCACCTTCGGCTCCGGCTGGGGCTGGCTGGTGAAGAAGGCTGACGGCTCCCTGGCCCTGGCCAGCACCATCGGCGCCGGCTGCCCGCTGACCAGCGGCGACACCCCGCTGCTGACCTGCGACGTATGGGAACACGCCTACTACATCGACTACCGCAACCTGCGTCCGAAGTACGTCGAGGCGTTCTGGAACCTGGTCAACTGGGACTTCGTGGCGAAGAACTTCGCTGCCTGAGTCGCACCCAGCGTTCACAAAAAACCCGGCTAAGGCCGGGTTTTTTGCTTTCTGCGGGTTGCTCAGAACCTGTCTACGATCTCGGAAACTCCCCTCTCCCACTTGTGGGAGAGGGGCTGGGGGAGAGGGTATTGGCAAACGCGCCCTCTCCCCAACCCTCGGCTTTGGCTTCCTGCGTCGCCCTACCTCCTGCATCCATGCAGTCGTCTCCCGTGAACGGGAGAGGGGGCAAAAGCACTCCGCATCAGTCTCTAAACGCCGCTAAAGCGATACAGAAAAGATCGTAAACGGGTTCTTACAGCAGCTTCTGCGGCGGCAACTGCAGATTCATCCGCTCGGTCTTCTGTACCGCCCGGGTCAGTACCTGGTCGGCGGTAACCGGGCCGAGGTACTCGCACAGGCCTATGTAAAGCAGATTGAGCAGCACCCGCAGGTGCTCCAGCGAGAGGGCCGTCAGCCCCAGCGACCCGCCCTTTTCCAGCCAGCCGCGCAAACGTAGACGCAGTTCGGTGTCGATCTGCATGCCGTTCAGGTTTCCGGCCGCGAAACGCCGTAGACGCGGCACCATGTCCGGGTCGAGCAGGCTGAACAGGGCCTGGCTCAGGGCATCGAAGGTCTGCCGGGCGAGCGCATCCGGCCCGGAAACCTCCTCCGCTTCCAGGCCTTCGCCCTGGCGCCAGGCATGCACCCGCGGCGCCGGGTCGGGCAGCAGGTTACTGGTCGGCCCGGTCAGCGCCCCCACCAGCTCACGGTACAGACGCGCGCGCTCCAGCTTGCGGCCGCTGCGCTGCGCCACTTCGGCGAGAAACTCGTTGAGGGCGAACGGCGGCTTGTCGGCGTACTTGGCCTCCCACAGCGACAGCAACGGCAGGAGCTCGTCTTCGCCGAAGTGCCCGGCCAATCCGGTATAGATGGCGCGCCGGCGGGTAGTCAGACTCATCTCACGCCCTCCGCGTCAATTCGGCGCCATCGAAGGTCACCGACTGGTTGAACTCCGGATAACCGATTTCGGCATGCTCGGCATAGTCCAGCCCGCGCTGTTCATCCTGAGTACTGGTACGCAGGCCGATGGTCTTGGCGAGGATGAAGTACAGCGCCAGGGCCAGCGGAAAGGCCCAAACAAAAGCCATGCCGGCACCGATCAACTGCACGCTGACGCGCGCCCAGCTGAACAGGTCGCCGGTAAAGAACAGACCGGCGGCGAGCGTCCCCCAGACCCCGGCCAAACCATGCACCGGAATGGCCCCTACGACATCGTCGAGCCGTAGCCGATCGAGCAGGCGCATGCCGAGGACCACCACCACACCCGCCACCAGCCCGGTGAGCATGGCGAAGCCCGGCAGCATGGTCGCGCAACCGGCGGTGATGCCGACCAGCCCGCCCAGCGAGCCATTCACCGTGGTGCTCAGCAACACCGGACTCGATGTGGTGCGCAGTGCCAGCATCGCCCCCACCGCACCGCACGCTGCAGCCAGGTGAGTATTCAGGGCAATCAGACCAATGCTCTGGTTGATCGCCAGGGTGCTGCCCGCGTTGAAGCCGAACCAGCCGAGCCAGAGGATGAAACCACCCAGGGTGACCAGCGCCAGGTTGTGTCCGGGAATCGCCCGCGGCGTGCCGTCGCTGGCAAAGCGCCCCAGTCGCGGCCCGAGTACCATGATCCCGGCCAGCGCGCACCAGGCACCGATGCTATGGACCACGGTGGAGCCGGCAAAGTCGATGAAGCCCATCTTCGCCAGCCAGCCCTGGCCGCCATAGATACCGCTCCACACCCAGCTACCGAAGATCGGATAAATGAACCCGCTGATCACCACCGCGCCAACCAGATAAGCAGCGTAGCGGGTGCGCTCGGCCATGGCGCCACTGGCGATGGTCGCGGCTGTGGCGGCGAACATCATCTGGAACAGCAGGAAGGTGAAATCCCAGGGTTCGCCCTGATGCGGCGCGAAGTGGCTCATGCCATACCAGCCGGTGGCATTGGCGCCGAACATCAGGCCGAAGCCAACCAGCCAGAAGACGATGCCGCCAACGCAACCATCCATGTAGTTTTTCATCATCACGTTGACGGCATTCTTCGCCCGCGACATACCGCTTTCCAGCAGGGCAAAGCCCGCCTGCATGAAAAACACCAGGGCACTGGCCAGCACCACCCAGGCACTGTTCAGATCGACGTCCGTGGCGGCATGAGCCAGCGACGGAAAGAACAAGGCGCACAGCGACAACAGGTAGATCTTCATGGCAAGTCCCCCGACACAGTGACGGACAAGCCTTAGCAACTCTTGCGCCAGCCCTGGAACCCCCAAGCGAGAGGCAATCGCCATGCGCTCGCACCACGGCAGAGCGCAGTGCTAATTTCATACCTCATACATGCGCCAGCGCAGAACAATGCTAAAAAATCCGTTCGATGACGTAATGGCCCTTTGACGGCTCCCGCGCATTTGCCAATACTCACAACGGTCAGTAGGCTCCGGCAGATAACAAGGAATACGCATTTGAAGCTGGAATTGAAAAACAGCCTGTCGCTCAAACTGCTCCGAGTGGTCCTGCTTTCGGCATTGATCGTTGGCGTGGTGCTGAGCTGTGCACAGATCGTCTTCGACATCTACAAGACTCGCCAGGCGGTAGCCAGCGATGCCCAGCGCATCCTCGGCATGTTCCGCGACCCCTCGACCCAGGCCGTCTACAGCCTGGATCGCGAGATGGGCATGCAAGTCATCGAAGGCCTGTTCCAGCACGAGGCGGTGCGCTACGCCGCCATCGGCCACCCCAACGAGCCGATGCTGGCCGAACGCTCACGCGAGCTGATCGAATCGAACAACCGCTGGATGACCGATCCGATTCTCGGCAAAGAGCAGGTGTTCAGTACCCAGTTGGTGGGCAAAGGCCCCTACAGCGAGTACTACGGTGATCTCAACATCACCCTCGACACCGCCAGCTACGGCGAGAACTTCCTCACCACCTCGGTGATCATCTTCATCTCCGGCGTGTTGCGCGCCCTGGCCATGGGCCTGGTGCTGTACCTGGTCTACCACTTGCTGCTGACCAAGCCACTGTCGAAGATCATCGAGCACCTGACCAACATCAATCCGGACCGCCCCAGCGAACACAAGCTGCCCATGCTGCGCGGCAACGAGAAGAATGAGCTGGGGTTGTGGATCAACACCGCCAACCAGTTGCTGGAATCCATCGAGCGCAACACCCACCTGCGTCGTGAAGCCGAGACCAGCCTGCTGCGCATGTCGCAGTACGACTTCCTCACCGGCCTGCCCAATCGCCAGCAGCTGCAGCAGCAGCTCGACCAGATCCTCCAGGACGCCGGTCGCCTGCAACGCCGGGTAGCGGTTCTGTGTGTCGGCCTGGACGATTTCAAAGGGATCAACGAACAGTTCAGCTACCAGACCGGCGATCAGTTGCTACTGGCCCTCTCCGATCGCCTGCGCAGCCACAGCGGCAAGCTCGGTGCCCTGGCCCGCCTCGGTGGCGACCAGTTCGCTCTGGTCCAGGCTGATATCGAACAGCCCTATGAAGCCGCCGAACTGGCACAGAGCATCCTCGACAGCCTGGATACGCCCTTCTCCCTGGAGCAGCAGGAAGTCCGTCTGCGCGCCACCATTGGCATCACTCTGTTCCCGGAAGACGGCGACAGCACCGAGAAGCTGCTGCAGAAAGCCGAACAGACCATGACCCTGGCCAAGAGCCGTTCGCGCAACCGCTACCAGTTCTACATCGCCAGCGTCGACAGCGAGATGCGCCGCCGCCGCGAACTGGAGAAGGACCTGCGCGAGGCCCTCGGCCGCAACGAGTTGCATGTGGTGTACCAGCCGCAGGTCGACTACCGCGACCACCAGGTGGTCGGCGTCGAGGCCCTGCTGCGCTGGCAGCACCCGCAACACGGCCTGGTCCCGCCAGACCTGTTTATCCCGCTGGCCGAGCAGAACGGCACCATCATCGCCATCGGCGAATGGGTGCTCGATCAATCCTGCCGCCAGCTGCGCGAATGGCACGATCAGGGCTTCACCAACCTGCGCATGGCGGTCAACCTGTCCACCGTGCAGCTGCACCACGCCGAACTGCCGCGCATGGTCAACAACCTGCTGCAGGTCTACCGCCTGCCAGCCCGCAGCCTGGAGCTGGAAGTCACCGAAACCGGCCTGATGGAAGACATCACCACCGCCGCCCAGCACCTGCTCAGCCTGCGCCGCGCTGGCGCGCTGATCGCCATCGACGACTTCGGTACCGGCTACTCCTCGCTGAGCTACCTGAAAAGCCTGCCGCTGGACAAGATCAAGATCGACCGCAGTTTCGTCCAGGATGTGCTGGAGGACGAGGACGACGCCACCATCGTGCGCGCCATCATCCAGCTGGGTAAGAGCCTGGGCATGCAGGTCATCGCCGAAGGTGTGGAGACCATCGAGCAGGAGGCATACATCATCGCCAATGGCTGCAACGAGGGTCAGGGCTACCTGTACAGCAAACCGCTGCCGGCTCGCGAGGTCACCCTGTACCTGAAGCAGGCCCGCCGCCTCAACACCGCCAGCAACCCTGCCACGCTCTAACTCTTGATAAGGCAGAAAGGCCGGGCTTGGTAGCCCGGCCTTTTCATTTACGCCCTGGTTAGCGGGGGCGGGACGATGAGACCAGCCGGCGACGCCTAAGAGCCTGTTCACGATCTTTTCGCGCCGGGATAATTGCCCGATGCGAAAGACTCAATACCCGAGCGACGTGAGTCGCGAACAATTCGAACAGATAAGGCCGCTGCTAGAGAGTGTGCGCAAGAAGACTAAGCCCAGGTCAGTAGACCTGTATGAGGTTTGGTGCGCCGCGTTGTACCTGCTCAAGAGTGGCTGCCAATGGCGGATGCTACCGACTGACTACCCTAAGTGGCGGACGGTACACGCCTACTTCAGTCGTTGGAGTGAGCCCGATCCAGATGGCGTTAGCGTTTTGGAGCGGGCGCTCAAAAAATCAGGTTGGCGCGGCCCGTATCAGACAGGGGCGCAGCGCATGCACGACATTCTTGATCGTGGACGCGCAGAGCGTGAAAAATACCGATAGCGCTGACCAGAAAGGCTATGACGCAGGCAAGAAGGTCTCCGGGATCAAGCGCCACATCGCCGTAGATACAGAAGGTCTGCCTCATGCGGTTGCGGTAACGACTGCAGATGTCACCGATCGCAAGGGGGCGCTGCTGGCGCTTGAGCGCGCGGCAGCAAGCTTACAAGGCGTGCAAAACGTCTTGGCGGACGGTGGCTATACAGGCAAGCCGTTTGCCCAGGCTGTGGAAGGCTTGCTGGGCGCGACAGTGCAGATCGCTAAACGTAGCGAACTGCATACCTTTGCGGTGATGCCACAACGCTGGGTGGTGGAACGATCCTTCGCCTGGCTGGAGAAGTGTCGTCGGTTGTGGAAGAACTGCGAGCGCAAACTCAATACCAGCTTGCAGCTCATCCACTTGGCCTTCCTTGTGCTGCTGCTCAAAAGATCGTGAACAGGCTCTAAGGCGTAGCCCGGATGCAATCCGGGAAACAGGCAGCACCGCTCCCGGATTGCATCCGGGCTACAACGCTGGCAACACGGACAGTCCCCTCTCCCACTTGTGGGAGAGGGTCAGGGAGAGGGGCGGAGTGGCCTGCCCAACCCTCTCCCCCGGCCAGTCAAAGTGAATCGCCCTTGACCGTAGGAGCGAGCTCTGCTCGCGAAGCTCTATTGGCAGCCAAGATCGCGAGCAGAGCTCGCTCCTACAATTTGCCTGCGGCAAATAAAAACGCCGCGACTCCTGTACGAAATCGCGGCGTTTCTCTCAACTAGACAGCATTACAGGCTCAGACCGCCGTTACCCCTCGCGCCTGCAATCAGGCCGCGCGGCGCAATAGCACGAAGCCGGCGCCGGCACAGATCAGAGCCGGCACCAGCACCGCCAGCAGCGGCGAGAAGCCGAACACCAGGCTCGATGGGCCGAGCAGATCCTGGGCGATGCGGAACACGAAGCCCACCAGCACACCGGTAAACACGCGCTGGCCCAGGGTCACCGAGCGCAGCGGGCCGAAGATGAAGGAAATCGCCATCAGCACCAGCGCCGCCGTCACCAGCGGTTGCAGCACCTTGGTCCAGAACGCCAGCCAATAGCTGCCATTGTTCAGGCCCTGCTCGCCGAGGTAGCGGATATAGCGCCACAGGCCGCTGATCGACAGGGAGTCCGGCTCCATCACCACAGTGCCGAGCAACTGCGGGTTGAGCTCGACATCCCAGCGTTCGATCGGCGCGTCGATCACCTCGGTGCTGCGCTCGCGGAAATGCGTGGTCTTGACGTCTTCCAGCTGCCAGTGATCACCCTGGTACAAGGCGCGACGGGCAAAGCTGGACGAGAGCAGGTGACGCTGGTCATCGAACTGATAGCGGGTCACGCCATACAGCCGGCCATTCGGCTGCACGGCGTTGATGTGCACATACTCCTGGCCCTGGCGATGCCACAGGCCGCGCTTGGAGCTTTGTGCTTCGCCGCCGCCCTGAGCCATGGAACGATGGGCCTGGGCCAGGTTCTCGCTCCAGGGCGCCAGGTATTCGCCGATCAGCACGCCGACCAGCATCAGCACCAGCATGGGCTTCATCACCGCCCAGACGATACGGCTGACCGACACACCAGCCGCCCGCATGATGGTCAGTTCACTGTTGCTGGCCAGACTGCCCAGACCGATCAGGCAACCGATCAGCGCGGCCATCGGCAGCATCTCGTAGATGCGCCGCGGCAGGGTCAGCAGGACATAGACCAGCGCCTCGAAGGTGCCATAGGCCTCGCCCACGTCGCCCAGTTCGTCGATGAAGGCAAACAACAGCGCCAGGCCGACGATGATCCCCAGCACCGCCAGGATGGCGTAGAACACGCTGGTTCCGATGTAACGATCAAGCCTGACCATGGGCCATCTCCTTCACTGCGCGGCGGCTGGCCAGCTTGAGATGCAGAGGCGTCCAGCAGAACAGCCCCAGACCGATCAACAGGAACAGGCCGTGCACCCACCACAGCCCCAGGTCCTGGGGAATCTTGCCCTTGTCCAACTGGCCACGGGCGCCGATCAGCAGTGCCAGATAGGCCATATACAGAAGAATCGCCGGCAGCAGCTTGAGGAAGCGGCCCTGACGCGGGTTGACCCGCGCCAGAGGCACCGCCAGCAGGGTGACGACGAATACCAGCAGCGGAATCGACAGGCGCCATTGCAGCTCGGCCTGATAGCGCGGGTTGTCGCTACCCAGCAGTTCGCGGGTAGGAATGGCCTCGCGCTCGCTGATCTCGTTGCTCACCGACGGTTTGGGCAGCAGCACGCCATAGGTCTCGTACTGGATCGCCCGGTAATCGGCCTGGCCCGGGTTGCCATCGTAGCGGTAACCGTTTTCCAGGATCAGGTAGCGGCTACCATCGGCCTGGATCACCTGGCGACCTTTCTCGGCGACCAGTACGGTGATGCCACGCTCTTTATTCTTCTCCGCCTGGTCGCGACTGAAGCGTTTCTCGGAAATGAACACGCCGGACAGCTGCGCCCGATCCGCCGACAGGCTTTCCGTGTAGGTGACCCGCGAGCCATCCTTCATCGCCTGGAAACGGCCGGGCACCAGGGTATCGAACTCGGTCAGGGCATCCTGCTGATTGAGGATGCGCGTGACCTCGGTCACCCCCTGCGGCGCCAGGCCCAGGCTCAGCCAGCCCGTCAGCAGGGCGACCAGCGCTGCCGGGGCCATGGTGTAGGTGAGGAGGCGCTTGTTGCTCATGCCGGTGGCCGACAGCACGGTCATCTCGCTGTCCAGGTACAGGCGCCCGTAGGCCAGCAGGATGCCAAGAAACAGGCCCAGCGGCAGGATCAGCTGGAGGAATCCGGGCAGACGGAAGCCCATGATCATGAACAGCACGCCGGGATCGAGCAGACCCTGCGCCGCCTGGGCCAGGTACTTGATGAAACGCCCGCTCATGATGATCACCAGCAGTACGGCACTGACCGCACTGAGGGTGAGCAACACTTCGCGAGACAGATAGCGGAAGACGATCAAACCAGACACTCCAGGGTTGTCAGGCTCCGGTGGCTACGCTCAAACTAGCCGCACCTTTGCCGGCCTGCAGCATGTGCAGGCCCTCGAAAAAATAGCGGGCATTATCCGCCAAACCCGACTCTTTGTCTTGGGGACAGCTCACCATGGAATTCCTCGTCAAAAGCACCCGTCCGGAAACCCTGAAGACCGCCACCCTGGTGGTCACCCTCGGCGAAGGGCGCAAGCTCGGCGCGGCGGCCAAGGCCGTCGATGAGGCCAGCGGTGGCGCTATCAGCACCCTGCTCAAGCGCGGCGACATCGCCGGTAAACCCGGACAGACCCTGCTGCTGCACAGCCTGCCGGGCCTCAAGGCCGAGCGCGTGCTGCTGCTGGGCAGTGGCAAGGGCGAGCTATCCGACCGCCAGTACCGCAAATTGGTTGCAGCCGCCCAGGGCGCACTGAAAGGTCTGGGCGGTACTGATGCCGTGCTGGCCCTCGGCGAACTCAAGGTCAAAGGTCGCGATGCCTACGGCAAGGCGCGCCTGCTGGTGGAAACCCTGGCCGACGGCGAGTACCTGTACGACCAGTTCAAGAGCAAGAAGGCCGAACCCAAGGCGCTGAAGAAGATCACCCTGATCGCCGACAAGGCCGAACTGGCTGACGTCGAGCGCGGCAGCCTGCACGCCCAGGCCATCGCCAGCGGCATGGCCTTCACCAAGGACCTCGGCAACCTGCCACCAAACCTCTGCCACCCCAGCTACCTGGCAGAAGAAGCCAAGACCCTGGGCAAGGCGCACAAGAACCTCAAGATCGAGATCCTCGACGAGAAGAAGCTCAAGGAACTCGGCGCCGGCGCCTTCCTCGCCGTCGGCCAGGGCAGCGCCCAACCGCCGCGGATGATCGTCATGCACTACCAGGGCGGACAGAAGGATGAGCAACCCTATGCACTGGTCGGCAAAGGCGTCACCTTCGACACCGGCGGCATCAGCATCAAGCCGGCCGCCGGCATGGACGAGATGAAGTACGACATGTGCGGCGCCGCCAGCGTGTTCGGCACCCTCAAGACCGTGCTCGAACTGCAACTGCCGATCAACCTGGTATGCCTGCTGGCCTGCGCCGAGAACATGCCCAGCGGCAGCGCCACCCGCCCCGGCGACATCGTCACCACCATGAGCGGGCAGACCGTGGAAATCCTCAACACCGACGCCGAAGGCCGCCTGGTGCTGTGCGATACCCTGACCTACGCCCAGCGCTTCAAGCCGCAGGCAGTGATCGACATCGCTACCCTCACCGGCGCCTGCGTGGTCGCCCTCGGCGCCCACACCTCCGGCCTGCTCGGCAACAACGACACGCTGATCAAGCAACTGCTCAAGGCGGGCGAGCACGCCGACGACCGCGCCTGGCAGCTGCCGCTGTTCGACGAATACCAGGAACAGCTGGACAGCCCGTTTGCCGATATCGCCAACATCGGCGGGCCCAAGGCCGGCACCATCACCGCCGCCTGCTTCCTGTCGCGCTTCACCAAGGACGTGCACTGGGCCCACCTGGACATCGCCGGCACCGCCTGGATCAGCGGCGGCAAGGACAAGGGCGCCACCGGCCGCCCGGTCCCGCTGCTGACCCAATACCTGCTGGATCGGCTCAAGGCCTGAGAACCTGTTTCGGGGCTCTTAAACCTGTAGCCCGGATGCAATCCGGGGACACCCCGTCCCGGATTGCATCCGGGCTACCGATTCGCCACCACGAGTGCCGTCATGCGCGTCGAGTTCTACGTTCTTTCCACCGCCACCCCGGCCGACCGCCAGCGGGCGGCTTGTCAGTTGGCCCTGAAAGCCTGGCGCGCCGGCATGCCGGTGTTCGTGCGCGGCGCCGACCAGGCCCAGTGCGAGGAGCTGGACGAACTGTTGTGGCACTTCAAGAACGACAGTTTCGTGCCCCATGACCTGCACCAGCACAACCCGCAGGCACCGGTGGTACTCGGTCTGGACGAGCCCCCGGCGACCAGCCAGGGCTTGCTGATCAATCTCAATCCGGCGCTTTCGCCGCATCTGCAGCAGTTCAGCCGGGTCATCGAGATCGTCAACCAGGAGCCGCAATTGCTCGCCCTGTGCCGCGAGAATTTCCGCCTGTACCGGCAGAAAGGCTATGATCCGCAGCGTGTAGAGCTCTGAGAACCTGTCCATGACCTGCTGCGCAGAGGCCATGCGGCTTTAACAATAGGCTCAGAGGATGGCTTGCATCGAACGCCCACAGGGCGGCCCGCCAGGGCGAACACCGTGAGTCATGCTCATTTACCATTCGTAAACTGCGCTTCCTCGCCTGTCTTCGCCTTGCCTGGCTCTAGCTCGCGAGATCATGAACAGGCTCTAATCGCATCATGGACACCCCGAAACCGCCCAAACCCGACCACCTGCTGGATGACCTCGAGTCCATCCGCAAGCTGCTGGAAGAGCAACAGCTCGAGCCGCCGCTGCTGACAGACAGCCTCGACGATGACCTGCAGATTCCCCTGCTGTCCGACATCATCGAACCCGGCCCGACCGTAAGCCTGCCCACCCCGCCGCCAAGTGCAGCCCCAGTGCAGCCGGCCAGCGCGACCAGCGCCCCGGCGCCAAGCCTTCCGTCCCAGCGCCCGGCCTCGCCGGTTACCCCGAGCCCCGCCGCGACCCCTGTAGCGCCGGCCAAACCCGCCACCGCACCAAGCGCACCTGCCCGCTCGACCATCAGCAGCGCCATCCAGCGCAGCGTCAGCGCCCAGGGGCTCGGCGAGCTGAACCGCCTCGACGGCGAACTGCGCGCTGCCGCGCAACTGCTGCTGCAGGACGTGATCGACGATTTCGTGCCGCAGATCGAAGCCGAACTCAAGCGCCGCCTCGACGCCCGCCTCGACCGCCTGCTGGCCCAGCGCAAGCCCTGATCAATCGGCTGCGGCGGCCGTGTAGGGTGGATCGCGCTTCATCGATCCACCGGACGGCGCTCTGGTGGATGAACAGAGCGTCATCCACCCTACGATCTCTTTTTTGCAGCTTCACAGTCGCGATGCGGTGCGGTGCGCTTTTGCCCCCTCTCCCGTTCACGGGAGAGGGCTGGGGAGAGGGTGAGTAGACAGACCCCCTCTCCCCCAGCCCCTCTCCCACAAGTGGGAGAGGGGAGCTTCCGAGACACCCGTCGTCCGGCGCTTGCCGCTTCGGCCTTTGGCCGCCTGCCCTTTGCCGTTATACTTGCCGGCTTTCCCGCTCAGTTGCCAATACGGTCCCGCCGCACCCATGGACAAGACCTACCAGCCCCACGCCATCGAAACTTCCTGGTACCAGACCTGGGAGCAGAACAACTACTTCGCCCCGCAAGGTTCCGGCGAGCCCTACACCATCATGATCCCGCCGCCGAATGTCACCGGCAGCCTGCATATGGGCCACGGCTTCAACAACTCGATCATGGATGCGCTGATCCGCTTTCGCCGCATGCAGGGCCGCAACACCCTGTGGCAGCCGGGCACCGACCACGCGGGCATCGCCACGCAGATGGTGGTCGAGCGCCAGCTGGCCGCCGACGGCATTGGCCGTCACGATCTGGGCCGCGAGAAATTCCTGGAGAAAGTCTGGGAATGGAAGGAGCAGTCCGGCGGCACTATCACCCGGCAGATCCGTCGCCTGGGTAGCTCGGTGGACTGGTCGCGCGAACGCTTCACCATGGACGAAGGTCTGTCCGAGTCGGTGAAAGAAGCCTTTGTACGCCTGCATAAAGACGGCCTGATCTACCGCGGCAAGCGCCTGGTCAACTGGGACACCAAATTCCACACCGCCATCTCCGACCTCGAAGTGGAAAACCACGACGAAAAAGGCAGCCTGTGGAACCTGCGCTACCCGCTGGCCGACGGCAACAAGACCGCCGACGGCAAGGATTACCTGATCGTCGCCACCACCCGCCCGGAAACCATGCTCGGCGACAGCGCCGTGGCCGTGCACCCGGAAGACGAGCGCTATAAAGCCCTGATCGGCACCTTCGTCGAGCTGCCGCTGGTTGGCCGCCGTATCCCGATCATCGCCGACGATTACTGCGACCCCGAGTTCGGCACCGGCTGCGTGAAGATCACCCCAGCCCACGACTTCAACGACTATGAAGTCGGCAAGCGCCACAACCTGCCGCTGCTGAATATCTTCGACAAGAACGCCGCCGTGCTCGCACAGGTCCAGGCATTCAATGTCGATGGCAGCGTCAACAGCCAGATCGACTGCAGCCTGCCGGCCGAATACGCCGGCCTGGGTCGTTTCGAGGCGCGTAAACAGATCGTTGCCGCCTTCGAGGCCGCCGGCCTGCTGGAAAGCATCGACGCCCACGCTCTGAAAGTGCCGAAAGGCGACCGTTCCGGCACCATCATCGAGCCGTGGCTGACCGACCAGTGGTACGTCAGCACCAAGCCGCTGGCCGAAAAAGCCATCGCCGTGGTCGAGAGCGGTGAAATCCAGTTTGTGCCCAAGCAGTACGAAAACATGTACTTCAGCTGGATGCGTGACATCCAGGACTGGTGCATCAGCCGTCAGCTCTGGTGGGGCCACCGCATCCCGGCCTGGTACGACGATGCCGGTAACGTCTACGTCGGCCGTGACGAGGCGGAAGTGCGCGCCACCCACAACCTCGGCGACGCCAACCTGCGTCAGGACGAAGACGTGCTGGACACCTGGTTCAGCTCGGGCCTGTGGACCTTCTCCACCCTCGGCTGGCCGCAGCAGACCCCGGAACTCAAGACCTTCCACCCCACGGATGTGCTGGTCACCGGCTTCGACATCATCTTCTTCTGGGTCGCCCGGATGATCATGCTGTCCACCCACCTGACCGGGCAGATTCCGTTCAAGACCGTGTACGTGCACGGCCTGGTGCGCGACGGCCAGGGCCAGAAGATGTCCAAGTCCAAGGGCAACGTGCTCGACCCGCTGGATATCGTCGACGGCATTACCCTCGACGAGCTGCTGGAGAAACGCACCAGCGGCATGATGCAGCCCAAGCTGGCCGAGAAGATCGCCAAGCAGACCCGCGCCGAGTTCCCCGACGGCATCGCCGCCTACGGCACCGACGCCCTGCGCTTCACCAACCTGGCGCTGGCCTCCACCGGTCGCGACATCAAGTTCGACATGGGCCGCGTCGAGGGTTACCGCAACTTCTGCAACAAGCTGTGGAACGCCGCCAACTTCGTCCTCGAGAACACCGATGGCCAGGACACCGGCATCAACGGTGAAGCGGTCGAGTTGTCCTCCGTGGACCGCTGGATCATCAGCCAGCTGCAGCGCACCGAGGCCGATGTGACCCGTCACCTCGACGCTTTCCGCTTCGACCTGGCCGCCCAGTCGCTCTACGAGTTCGTCTGGGACCAGTACTGCGCCTGGTATTTGGAGCTGGTGAAACCAGTTCTCTGGGACGAAAACGCGCCAGTAGAACGCCAGCGCGGCACCCGCCGCACGCTGATCCGCGTGCTGGAAGTGGTCCTGCGCCTGGCCCACCCATTCATGCCCTTCATCACCGAAGAAATCTGGCAGCGCATCAAGACGCAAGCTGGCGTCAGCGGCGACACCATCATGCTGCAGGCCTGGCCGGTGGCGAACGAGAGCCGCATCGACGCCGCCGCCGAAGGCGACATCGAGTGGGTCAAGCAGCTGATGCTCGGCGTACGGCAGATCCGTGGCGAGATGAAGATCTCCATGGCCAAGCGCATCGACATCATCGTCGCCAACGCCTCGGCCTCCGACCTGCGTCGCCTGAATGACAACGCGCCGCTGCTGAACAAGCTGGCCAAGCTGGAGTCGGTACGCGTACTGGCCGCCGGCGAAGAAGCACCGATGTCCGCCACCGCCCTGGTCGGTGAGATGGAAGTGCTGGTGCCGATGGCCGGCCTGATCGACAAGGACGCCGAACTGGCGCGCCTGGACAAGGAAATCGCCCGTCTGAGCGGTGAAGTGCAGCGCGTCGGCGGCAAGCTGAGCAACGAAGGCTTCGTCGCCAAGGCGCCAGCCGAAGTGCTCGACAAGGAGCGCGCCAAGCTGGCCGAAGCCGAACAGGCGCTGGCCAAGCTGGTCGAACAGCGCGAGAAGATCGCCAACCTGTAACGCAGTTGCCCCCTGAACAAGGCCCGCCGTCACCAGACCGCGGGCCTTTTTTCTGCTCGCCGGAATCATCACCGGCCGAAAAGCAACGCAGCGAGGCCCAGCGCCTCTGCCCCCGAATGCTCCAACCTACGCAGACAGAGGCTGGCGTCGACCTCGCCACGGCAAGCCCGCAGCAGAGGCCCCATGTCGGCATTGCAACAAATAATGTCCCAAATCGCGGCATGATAATTGCGGCCGGCGCCGCATCCACGTAAGGTTCCGCAGTTGCCGCAGCCACAAGCCCGGCGGCCATAACTATAAATAATCGCCGGACCTACGGCGGCACCCTCGGAGCCTCACATGACCCCGAACGATCTTCTGATGGAAGGCGTTGAACTTATGCTGATCGGCATAGGTTGCGTCTATTTGTTTCTCACCCTACTGGTCTACGCGATCCGCGGCATGTCCGTACTGATCGCCCGCTTCGCCCCGGAGCCACACCCCGTGGCCAGCGCGCCAAGTCCGCGGCCCCAGACGACGGCCACCGCCGATGTCAGCCCCGATCTTATTGCCGCCATCCAGGCCGCCATTCACCAGCACCGCAACAAGCGCGGCTGAGTAGCCCTTCAGTAGAGAGCACAAGAAGATGATCAAGTCCCGCCTTGGTATCACCGACGTCGTCCTGCGCGATGCCCACCAGTCGATCCTCGCCACCCGCGTGCGCCTGGAAGACATGCTGCCCATCGCTCCGAAACTCGACCAGGTCGGCTTCTGGTCGGTGGAGTCCTGGGGCGGCGCCACTTTCGACGCCTGCATCCGCTACCTGGGCGAAGACCCCTGGGAGCGTATCCGCCAGCTCAAGGCCGCCATGCCCAAGACCCGCCAGCAGATGCTGCTGCGCGGGCAGAACCTGCTCGGCTACCGCCACTATGCCGATGACGTGGTGGACAAGTTCGTCGAGCGCGCCGCGATCAACGGCGTCGACGTGTTCCGCGTGTTCGACGCGATGAACGACCCGCGCAACATGGAAACCGCCCTGCAGGCGGTCAAGCGCCAGGACAAGCACGCCCAGGGCACCATCTCCTACACCACCAGCCCGGTGCACACCCTGGAGATGTGGCTGGACCTGGCCAAGAAGATCGAGGACATGGGCGCCGACTCCCTGGCGATCAAGGACATGGCCGGCATCCTCACCCCCTACAAGGCCTTCGAGCTGGTCACGCGCCTGAAGGAAACCCTGTCGATTCCGATCCACATGCAGTGCCACGCCACCGCTGGCCTGTCCAGCGTCGCCATCCTCAAGGCCGTGGAAGCCGGGATCGACAACGTCGACACAGCGATTTCCTCGCTGTCGATGACCTACGGCCACTCGCCGACCGAATCGGTGGTCGCCATGTTCCAGGGCACCGAGCGCGACACCGGCCTGGACCTGCTACTGCTGGAAGAAATCGCCGCCTACTTCCGTGAAGTGCGGAAGAAATACGCCAAGTTCGAGGGCAACCTCAAAGGCGTCGACTCGCGCATCCTGGTCGCCCAGGTGCCGGGCGGCATGCTCACCAACATGGAAGGCCAGCTCAAGGAGCAAGGCGCCCAGGACCGCTTCGACGAAGTGCTGGCGGAAATCCCGCGGGTGCGTGAAGACCTCGGTTTCATCCCGCTGGTCACCCCGACCTCGCAGATCGTCGGCACCCAGGCGGTGATCAACATCCTCACCGGCGAACGCTACAAATCGATCACCAAGGAAACCGCCGGCATCCTCAAGGGTGAATACGGCGCGGCCCCGGCCCCGTTCAACCTGGCCCTGCAGGACCGCGTCCTGGACGGCAAAGAAGCCATCACCTGCCGCCCGGCCGACCTGCTCGAACCGGAAATGGACAAGCTCAGCGAAGAACTCGACGAACTGGCGCGCACCCAGGGCTTCAAACTGGCCGCAGACGCCATCGACGACGTGCTCACCTACGCCCTGTTCCCGCAGATCGGCCTGAAGTTCCTGCAGAACCGCGGCAACCCGGCGGCCTTCGAGCCGGCACCCACCGGCCACGAGCAACCCGAGCGCAGCGCCGGCCAGGCCGAGACCTATACCGTGGCCGTCAACGGTCAGTCCTTCGTGGTGCAGGTCAACGAAGGCGGCGACCTTACCGGTATCAAACCGCTGGGCGGTGCCGCCCCTGCCACCAGCCACACCGCCGCGCTGCCGGTCGGTGGCGGCGAGCCGCAGAAGGCGCCGCTGGCCGGCAATATCTTCAAGGTCCTGGTGCAACCCGGCCAGCACGTCGAAGAAGGCCAACTGGTGGTGATCCTCGAAGCGATGAAGATGGAAACCGAGATCCGCGCCTTCCGCGCCGGCACCATCGGCAGCGTCGACGTCAAGATGGGCGACGCAGTGGCAGTGGGCGACAGCCTGCTGACCATCGGCTAAGGGGCAGCGCATGGACAAGCTTCTGCAACTCTGGCAAAGCACCGGTCTCTATCACCTGACGCCGGGGCAGGCGCTGATGATGGCGACCTGCCTGCTGCTGATCTACCTCGGCATCAAGAAAGGCTTCGAGCCGCTGCTGCTGATCCCGATCGGCTTCGGCGGCCTGATGGCCAACATCCCGGTGGCCAACATGGCCGAAGGTGCGGGCTTCCTGCACCTGATCTATGAAGTGGGCCTGCCGACCAGCATCTTCCCCCTGCTGATCTTCCTAGGCGTGGGGGCCATGACCGATTTCGGTCCGATGCTGGCCAACCCGAAGACCCTGCTGCTCGGCGCCGCCGCGCAATTCGGCATCTTCGGCACCCTGCTCGGGGCGCTGGCGATTGGCGCGCTGGGCATCCCCGGCCTGGAATTCACCATGAAGGAAGCCGCCTCCATCGCCATCATCGGCGGCGCGGACGGCCCGACCTCGATTTTCGTGACCTCCAAGCTGGCGCCCCATCTGCTCGGCCCGATCGCCGTCGCGGCCTACGCCTACATGGCGCTGGTGCCACTGATCCAGCCGCCGATCATGCGTGCCCTGACCACCAAGGAAGAACGCGGCATCGTCATGCAGCAACTGCGACATGTCAGCCAGACCGAGAAGATCATCTTCCCGCTGGTTCTGTGCGTGCTGGTCGGCCTGCTGCTGCCGGATGCCGCCCCGCTGATCGGCATGTTCGCCATGGGTAACCTGCTGCGTGAGGCCGGTGTGGTCGAGCGCCTGGCCGACACCTCACGTAACTCGCTGATCAACATCGTCACCATCTTCCTCGGCCTGACCGTGGGCTCCAAGCTGTCGGCCGAGAGCTTCCTGCAGATGAAGACCCTGGGAATTTTGCTGCTGGGCATGGTCGCCTTCTGCGCCGGTACGGCGGCGGGCGTGCTGATGGCCAAGCTGATGAACGTATTCAGCAGCAACAAGATCAACCCGCTAATCGGCTCCGCCGGCGTCTCGGCGGTACCCATGGCGGCGCGGGTGTCGAACAAGGTCGGCCTGGAGGCCAACCCGCAGAACTTCCTGCTGATGCATGCCATGGGGCCCAACGTGGCCGGCGTGATCGGCTCGGCGGTGGCGGCCGGCGTGCTGCTCAACTTCGTCGGCTGATGGCGACGCTGTGACACTGACAAGCCCCGGCCCAGCCGGGGCTTGTCATATCAGCCGCCTGGGAACTTGAGCACAGTCATGTTCGCGCTTGCGACAACCGCAACACTTCCCCCGCACCAGACAACTCAGGCATCCTGCCGCTGCGTAATAACTAATAACAACTTCAACGGAATCGCCCCATGTACGCCTTGATGGCCATCATTTTCGTTATCGGCTACCTCTGCATAGCCTTGGAACACCCCCTCAAGATCGACAAAGCCGCCTCGGCTATTCTCACTGCGGTGATCTGCTGGACCGTGCTGGTGCTGGGTGCCGAGAGCATCCTGCCGGCCCTGGACAGCGCTGGCGGGCACGGCATCAGCAGCGAGCTGCGCCACCACCTGGGGGAAGTCTCGGAAATCCTGTTCTTCCTGATGGGCGCCATGACCATCGTCGAACTGATCGATGCCCACGAAGGCTTCAAGGTCATCACCGACCGCATCCGCACCAGCAAACGCGTGCACCTGCTGTGGATGATCGGCTTCATCACCTTCTTCCTTTCCGCGGCACTGGACAACCTGACCACCACCATCGTCATGGTTTCCCTGCTGCGCAAGCTGATCAAGGACCAGCACGAGCGCTGGTTCTACGCCGGCATCGTGGTCATCGCCGCCAACGCCGGCGGTGCCTGGTCGCCAATCGGCGACGTGACCACCACCATGCTGTGGATCGGCAACCAGATCACCGCCAGCGGCATCATCGCCCAGCTGTTCATTCCCAGCCTGGTCTGCCTGCTGGTGCCGCTGCTGGTGCTCAGCATGAGCATGAAAGGCGAGTTCGAACGCCCCGAAGTACTGGAAACCGAAGAAGAACGTCGCGACCCGACCACCCCGTTCGAGCGCAACCTGGTGTTCATCCTCGGCATCGGCGCCCTGCTGTTCGTGCCGGTGTTCAAGACCGTGACCCACCTGCCGCCGTACATGGGCATCCTGTTCGGCCTCGGCGTGCTGTGGGTGGTCACCGAGATCCTCCACCGCGGCAAGAACGATGAAGACAAGCATCCGCTCTCGGTGGTCGGCGTACTGCGCAAGATCGACACCACCAGCGTGCTGTTCTTCCTCGGCATCCTCCTCGCCGTGTCCAGTCTGGCCACCGCCGGCCACCTGACCCAGGTCGCCAGCGCCCTGAAGGACAGCCTGGGCAACGTCTACGCCATCAACATCGCCATCGGCCTGCTGTCCTCGGTGGTCGACAACGTGCCGCTGGTGGCCGGTGCGATGAAGATGTACCCGCTGGTCACCCCCGAGGTGCTCAGTGCGGCCGGCAGCGAAGCCGGCTGGCTGAGCAACTTCGTGGTCAACGGCGCATTCTGGGAACTGCTGGCCTTCTGCGCCGGCACCGGCGGCAGCTGCCTGATTATTGGTTCGGCGGCCGGCGTAGCGGCCATGGGCATGGAGCGGATCAACTTCATCTGGTACCTGAAGAAGATCAGCTGGCTGGCCCTGATCGGCTACCTGGCCGGCGCCGCCACCTATATCGGCCTGGCCAGCCTGTGAGTGCAGCAGCCGTGGAAGCGAGCAAGACCCGCACCAGCTTCTACCGCCGCCTGTACGTGGCCTGGTTGATCGACAGCGGCACCGCGACCACGGTGCCGGCGTTGATGGCCGCCACCGGCATGCCCCGGCGCACCGCCCAGGACACCCTGGCGGCGCTCGCCGAGCTGGATATCGACTGCGCCTTCAGCCAGCACGACGGCGAACGCAATAACGCCGGGCACTACGTGATCCGCACCTGGGGCCCGATCGACCGGGCCTGGGTCGGCGCCCACCTGGCGCAGATCAGGAGCCTGCTCGGCTATCCCTGAGCACCTGTTGACGATCCTTGTGCAGCGCCATAGCGCTGAGTGAAGGATCGCTTTTCCCCTCTGCCACACACGGCAGAGGACGCTGCCGACATGCCCCTCCGCTGAACCCACCCTCCGCCCTTCCGACAAGCACCGCTCACGTGGTGCCTTGTCACGCCCGGCCGAAGATAACGATACAAAAGCTGTACAAGCCCTTTGCATTTGTACAATACAACTCCTATGATGACCAAAGCCTGTACAAACATAAAAACATGTACAACTAATTCATCAGAGGCCTGCCATGCAGCACCGCAACGGCGACAAGCTAAAACTCGGCATCAGCGCCTGTCTGCTCGGCGCGGAAGTACGCTTCAACGGCGGGCACAAGGAATCGCGCCTGTGCAGCCGCACCCTGGCCGAGCACTTCGATTTCGTCCCGGTCTGCCCGGAAGTGGCCATCGGCCTGGGCACCCCGCGTGAGCCGATCCGCCTGGTCGGCGACCCGCAGGCACCGCGCGCACTCGGCACGCTGCACCGCGAACGCGACGTCACCGAGGCGCTGAGCGACTTCGGCACGCGCATGGCCGGCGAGCTGCACGACATCAGTGGCTACATCGTCATGCAGAAGTCGCCCTCCTGCGGCCTGGAACGGGTCAAGGTCTACCTGGACAACGGCTACCCCGCCGAAGGGGGCGGCACTGGCCTGTATACCGCAGCCTTCTGCCGGCTGCGTCCGGATCTGCCGATCGAGGAAGACGGCCGCCTGAATGACCCGGTACTGCGCGAGAACTTCATCACCCGCGTCTTCGCCTACGCCGAGTGGCAGCGCCTGCTGGCCAACGGCCTGACCCGCCGCGCCATCACCGACTTCCACGCCCGCTACAAGTACCAGCTGATGGCCAGCAACCCGCTGCAATACAAGGCCCTCGGCCGCCTGCTCGGCGAACTCGGCCAGCATGACCCGGCCGAACTGGGCCCGCGTTATTTCAGCCTGCTGATGGCGGCCCTGAAGAAATGCGCCACCCGGCGCACCCACAGCAACGTCCTGCAGCACCTGTGCGGCTACCTGAAGCAGGCCCTCGGCAGCCCGGAAAAAGCCGAAATGCAGGCACTGATCGACCAGTACCGCAGTGGCATCGTGCCGCTGGTGGTGCCGCTGACCCTGCTCAAGCACCACTTCCGCCAGCACCCGCACCCGTACATCGCGCGCCAGGCCTACCTGCAGCCGCATCCGGAAAACCTCAGCCTGCGCAACGCCCTATGAGCCAGCCCGACGACTACCAGGCCGCCCTCGCCCAGGGTTATCTGCCGATCCGCGAAGTGGCGCGCAGCACCGGGGTCAACCCGGTCACCCTGCGCGCCTGGGAACGCCGCTACGGCCTGGTGGTGCCCTACCGCACGCCCAAGGGCCACCGCCTGTACTCGCAGGATCATGTCGCACGGATCCAGGCCATCCTCACCTGGCTGGCGCGTGGCGTGGCGGTCGGCCAGGTCAAGGAACTGCTGGAACAGCGTGTCCCAGCCAGCGCCGCCGGCAGCAACCTGTGGGACGAGCTGCGCCAGGCCCTGTTGCAGAGCATCGAGCGCCAGGCCGAACGCCAGCTCGACGAACACTTCAACCGCGCCCTGGCGCTCTACCCACCGCATACCCTGTGCCAGCAGCTGCTGCTGCCGCTGCTCGAAGAACTGGACCAGCGCTGGCATGGGGCACCGTTCGGCGCGCAGCTGCAGCGGGTGTTCTTCCACTCCTGGCTGCGCAGCAAGCTCGGCGCCCGCCTGTACCACCACAACCGCCAGCACCACGGCGCACCGCTGCTGCTGGTCAACCTCTCCAGCCTGCCGCTGGAGCCCAACCTGTGGCTGTGCGCCTGGCTGGCCAGCAGCGCCGGCTGCCCGGTAGAGGTGTACGACTGGCCCATGCCGCTGGCCGAGCTGGCCATCGCCGTCGACAACATCGCGCCACGCGCCCTGCTGCTGTATGCCAGCCAGGCCCTGGATGCCGCGCAGATCCGCCGCGAGTTGCCCAGGCTCAACAGCGCCTGCGCCGTGCCGCTGCTGCTGGCCGGCCCGGCCGCGCAGATCCACGCCGACGAGCTGCACAACCTGCCGGGCCTGCACCTGGCCGCCGGGCCAATGGCCGCCGACCGCCTGCTGCACCAGGAGCAACTGCTGTGAAGGACTCCGCCATGCACCAACTGATCTGGCTGCGCAGCGACCTGCGCGTGCAGGACAACACCGCCCTGACAGCCGCACTGCAGGCCGGACCGACCATCGCCCTGTACCTGCTCAGCCCGCAGCAATGGCTGGAGCACGACGACGCGCCGTGCAAGGTCGACTTCTGGCTGCGCAACCTGGGTGAGCTGTCCGCCGAGCTGGCGGCGCTCAATGTGCCGCTGCTGGTTCGCCGGGCGCCGCACTGGCGTGATGCCCCCGCGGTACTTGCCGAGCTGTGCCGCGAGTTGCGCATCGACTGCGTGCAGGTCAACGAGGAATACGGCATCCACGAAAGCCAGCGCGACCAGGCCGTGGCCGCTCGCCTTGAGCAACAGGGCGTGCAGTTTCGCCGTCACCTCGACCAGCTGCTGTTCCAGCCCGGCAGTGTGCTGACCCAGTCCGGCGGCTACTTCCAGGTCTACAGCCAGTTCCGCAAGGTCTGTTACCAGCGCCTGCACACGGCCCTGCCGCCCCTGCTCGGCACCCCGCCGGCGCAAGCGCCGCTAGACATCGCCAGCGACGCCGTGCCGAGCGCGGTCGAGGGCTTTGCCAGCCCGAGCGAGAGCCTGCGCCAGCTGTGGCCGGCCGGCGCAGCGGCGGCCAGCGAACGCCTGGCGCGCTTCGCCGACGAACAGCTCGACGCCTACCACAACCAGCGCGACTTCCCCGCCCTGCCCGGCACCAGCCAGCTGGCCGCCTACCTGGCCGCCGGCGTGCTGTCGCCGCGCCAGTGCCTGCATGCCGCGCTGCGCCACAACCAGGGCGAGTTCGACAGCGGTAGCCAGGGCGTCATCACCTGGATCAACGAGCTGCTCTGGCGCGAGTTCTACAAGCACATCCTGGTCGGCTACCCGCGCGTCAGCCGCCATCGTGCCTTCCGCCCGGAAACCGAGGCCCTGCCCTGGCGCCACGCGCCGGACGAGCTGGCCGCCTGGCAGGAGGGTCGCACCGGCATCCCGCTGATCGACGCGGCCATGCGCCAGCTGCTGGCCACCGGCTGGATGCACAACCGCCTGCGCATGGTGGTGGCGATGTTCCTGACCAAGAACCTGCTGATCGACTGGCGCGAGGGCGAGCGCTTCTTCATGCGCCACCTGATCGACGGCGACCTGGCCGCCAACAATGGCGGCTGGCAGTGGAGCTCGTCCACCGGCACCGACTCGGTGCCCTACTTCCGCATCTTCAACCCGCTCAGCCAGTCGCAGAAATTCGACCCGGACGGCCGCTTCATCCGCCACTGGGTGCCGGAGCTGGTCGGCCTGAACAAGCGCGACATCCACAACCCGGCTGCCCCCGCAGCAACCTTGGGCGGCGGGCTGTTCGGCCTGGCCGACTACCCGCGCCCGATCGTCGACCTGGCCCGCTCGCGCGAGCGCGCCCTGGCGGCCTTCAAGAACCTGCCACAGCGCGAGGCCGCCCATGACTGACTTCCTGCGCCAGTTTGCCGAACGCTTCGCCGGCCTGGATGCCAGCAACCTCGACCGCCTGCGCGAGCTGTACAGCGACGACATCCTGTTTCGTGACCCGCTGCATGAGGTGCGCGGCCTGCCGGCGGTACGCGGCTACTTCGGCGAGCTGTACGCCAACGTCAGCGAGCTGCGCTTCGACTTCTATGGCTTCGACCAGAGCGCCGAGGGCGAAGGCTACCTGCGCTGGACCATGAGTTATCGCCACCCGCGCCTGCGCGGCGGTGCCCTGATCCGCGTCGAAGGCTGCTCGCACCTGCGCTGGCGCGACAAGGTCTACCAGCATCGCGATTACTTCGATGCCGGCGCCCTGCTCTATGAACACCTGCCGATCCTCGGTCGGGTGATTGCGTGGCTGAAAGGGAGATTGGCATGAAACGTATCTGGCTCACCGGCGCCAGCAGCGGAATTGGCGCTGCCCTGGCAGAAATTCTCCTGCACCAGGGCCATCACCTGGCCGTCAGCGCGCGCAATGCCGGCGCCCTGCATGCCCTCGCCGAACGCTTCCCGCACCAGGTGTTGCTGGCACCCGGCGACCTCAGTGATGCCGAACAGGTCCAGGCCATCGGCGAGCGCATCACAGAGCACTGGGGCGTGCTCGACACGGTGATCCTCAATGCCGGCACCTGCGAGTACGTGGACACCCGCCACTTCGAGGCGGCGATGATCGAGCGGGTGATGCGCGCCAACCTGTTCTCCGCCAGCTACTGCATCGAGGCCGCCCTGCCGCTGCTAAGGCAGAGCGCCCAGCCGCACCTGGTCGGCGTCGGCAGCTCGGTGACCTACCTGCCGCTGCCCCGCGCCGAAGCCTACGGCGCGTCCAAGGCGGCCATGCGCTACCTGTTCGAGACCCTGCGCATCGACCTGGCCGCCGAGGACATCGCCGTCACCCTGGTCAGTCCGGGCTTCGTCGACACCCCGCTGACGCAGAAAAACGACTTCCCCATGCCGATGCGCTGGCCGGTCGAGAAAGCCGCCCGGCACATCGCCGAGCGCCTGGACAAGCGGCCCTACGAAATCGCCTTCCCCGGCCCGTTTATCGCCACCCTGCTGCTGCTCGCCCACCTGCCCAAGGGCCTGCAACTGGCCCTGGGCAAACGCATGGCACGCACCTCCAACGCGGAACCCAACCCATGAAAATCGCCATTATCGGCAGCGGTATCGCCGGTCTGACCAGCGCCTACCTGCTCAATCGCCAGCACGACATCTGCGTGTTCGAAGCCAGCGACTGGGTCGGCGGCCATACCCACACCGTCGACGTCCAGGTCGACGGGCGTGACTACGCCATCGACACCGGTTTTATCGTGTTCAACGACTGGACCTACCCCAACTTCATCAAGCTGCTCGACCAGCTCGGTGTCGCCTCGCAACCCACCGAAATGAGCTTCTCGGTGCATGACCCGGCCACTGGCAGCGAGTACAACGGCAACACCCTCAACAGCCTGTTCGCCCAGCGCAGCAACCTGCTGTCGCCACGCTTCTGGGGCATGATCAGCGACATCCTGCGCTTCAACCGCGAGGCCCAGTTCGATCTGGCCGAGCAGTACATCGCCGCCGACCTGACGCTCGGCCAGTACCTGCAGCAGCGCGGCTACGGCCAGCGCTTCATCGACCACTACATCGTGCCCATGGGCGCGGCGATCTGGTCGATGTCGCTGGCCGACATGCTCGGTTTCCCGCTGCAGTTCTTCGTGCGTTTCTTCAAGAACCACGGTCTGCTCTCGGTCAGCAACCGCCCGCAGTGGCATGTGGTCAGCGGCGGTTCGCGCAGTTATGTAGCGCCACTGAGCGCCAGCTTTGCCGAGAAGATCCGCCTGAACTGCCCGGTGCAGCGCGTCGAGCGCGATGCCGAGGGCGTTACTGTGCACAGCGCCTTGGGCGCCGAGCGCTTCGACCAGGTGGTGTTCGCCTGCCACAGCGACCAGGCCCTGGCCCTGCTGGCCGAGCCGAGCCAGACCGAACGGGAAATCCTCGGTGACCTGCGCTACGCCGACAACGACGTGGTGCTGCACACCGATACCCGCCTGCTGCCAGACCGCCCGCTGGCCTGGGCCAGCTGGAACTACCGCCTCGGCGGCCCGGCCCAGCAACCCGCCGCCGTTACCTACAACATGAACATCCTGCAGGGCATCCAGGCGCCGCACACCTTCTGCGTCAGCCTCAACCAGACCGCTGCCATCGACCCGGCGAAGATCCTCGGCCGCTACCGCTACGCCCATCCGCAGTACAGCCTGGCCGGGCTCAAAGCGCAGGCGCGCTGGAGCGAGATCAGCGGCGTGCAGCACAGCCACTTCTGCGGCGCCTACTGGGCCAGCGGCTTCCATGAAGACGGCGTAGTCAGTGCCCTGCGCGTCGCCGAAGCCTTCGGGGAGCGCCTGTGAACAGCGCCCTGTACAGCGGCTGGGTCGGCCACCGGCGCTTCCTGCCGCGCGGCCACGACTTCCGCTATCGCATGGGCATGCTGCTGCTCGACCTCGACGAACAGGACGCCGTGCTGGCCCTGTCGCCTCTCGCCGGGCGCGGACGCTTCGCGCCGTTCGCCTTCCGCGAAACCGACTACCTGCCGCAGTTCACCCGCCAGGGCATGCGCCTGATCGACGCGGTGCGCCAGCGCATCGGCGCAGCCCTCGGCCGCGTGCCGGGCGGGCGCGTGTGCCTGCTGACCCAGCCACGCAGCTGGGGCCTGGCCTTCAATCCGGCGAGTTTCTACTACTGCTACGAGGCCGACGGGCGCCTGGCGGCGATCCTCTGCGAGGTCAGCAACACGCCCTGGCGCGAGCGCTATCACTATGTGTTGCCGACCAGCGACGTGTTGCCGGCCAGCGGCGAAGGTGTCCAGCACTTCGCCGTGGCCAAGGCCTTCCACGTTTCGCCGTTCCTGCCGCGCGAGCTGGAATATCGCATGCGCTTCAACCTGCCGGACGAGCGCCTGAGCATCCAGATGGAAGACTGGCAGGGTGAAGAACGCCTGTTCATCGCCAGCCTCGGCCTGCAGCGCCAGGTCCTCAGCCGCGCCAGCCTGCACCGCCACCTGCTGAGTTTTCCCTGGATGACCGGCAAGACCGTGCTCGGCATCTACTGGCAGGCCCTGCGCCTGCTGCTCAAACGCCTACCGATTGTTTCCCATCAAGCCGCGCAAGGTGAATACCGCGTGGCCAGCCCCTCTGCTCAGGAGCCTCGTCATGAAAAGCCCTAGCCTGACCTCTGCTAAATCCAGCGTACGCGCCGGCAGTGGCCTGGGTGCCAGCCTGCTGCGCAGCGCCGTGCTGCGCCAACTCGGCCAGTTGCGCCAAGGCCAACTGGCCGTCTTCGAAAACGGCGAACGCCTGCTGTTCGGCCAGGCCGGCTCGCCGCTGCATGCGGAGATCCACGTGCACGACCCGGCCGTGTGGGGCCTGGTCGCCGGCAACGGTTCGATCGGTTCCGGCGAGGCCTATATCCACGGCTACTGGAGCACCCCGGACCTGACCGCAGTGATCCGCGTGTTCGTCAGCAACCTCGACGTGCTGGATGCCATGGAAGGCGGCCTGGCCCGCCTCGGCCGCCCGCTGATCCAGGGCCTGCACTGGCTCAACCGCAACACCCGCAAGGGCTCGCAGAAGAACATCGCCGCCCACTACGACCTCGGCAACGAGCTGTTCGAACAGTTCCTCGACCCGACCATGATGTACTCGGCAGCGATGTTCGAGCGCGCCGACGACAGCCTGGAGCAGGCGCAGCTGAACAAGCTCGAACGCATCTGCCAGAAGCTGCAACTCAAGCCCGGCGACCACCTGCTGGAGATCGGCACCGGCTGGGGCAGCATGGCCATCTACGCGGCCAGCCACTACGGCTGCAAAGTCACCACCACCACCCTGTCGAAGGAGCAGTTCGCCTACACCCAGCGGCGCATCGAGGAACAGGGCCTGCAAGAGCGCATCACCCTGCTGCTGGAGGACTACCGCGACCTGACCGGCCAGTACGATAAGCTGGTATCGATCGAGATGATCGAGGCGGTTGGCCATCGCTTCCTGCCCACCTACTTCAAGCAGTGCGCGCGCTTGCTCAAGGACGACGGGCTGATGCTGCTGCAGGCCATCACCATCCGCGACCAGCGCTACGAGCAGGCCAAGCGCTCGGTGGACTTCATCCAGCGCTACATCTTCCCCGGCGGCGCCCTGCCCTCGGTGCACAAGATGCTGGAAATCATCAACCGCGAGACCGACATGAACCTGCACCACATGGAGGACTTTGGCCAGCACTACGCCAAGACCCTGCGCCTGTGGCACGACAACCTGCGCCACGCCCGCCACGCCCTGGAGCAGCTGGGCTACGACGATTACTTCTATCGTCTGTGGGAGTTCTACCTGTGCTATTGCGAAGGCGGCTTCCTTGAACGCACCATCGGCACCGCACAACTGCTGCTGGCCAAGGAGAAAGCCGTGCCGGCGCCGCTGTTGGGCCGTTTCAACGCCTGAGCCTGTCTCCCCGTAGGGTGGATGACGCTTTTCTCATCCACCATAGCGCCGCTCGGTGGATCGATGGAGCGCGATCCACCCTACAGACTGAGCCCGCCTCCCCTCTCCCATTCATGGGAGAGGGGCTGGGGGAGAGGGAAGCCCGTCACCGCCGTCCAAGGATCGTGCCCATGCCGCTGTCACCACCCCGTTCGCTACTGCTGAATGCCGCGCTGTTCCAGCTCGGCTGGTTCGCTTGCGTGTTCGGCGCCCAACGCCCCTGGCTGCTGCTGGTCGCCCTGGCGTGCCTGGCGGCGCATTTCTTCTGGGTCGGCAGCTGGCGCCAGGAGGGTCGCCTGGTCGCCAGCGTGATGTTGTTCGGCGCGGCGCTGGACAGCTTCCTGCTCAACCTCGGGGTCTTCGACTTCGCCGGAGATAGCCTCCTGCTCCCCGCCTGGTTGGCGCTGCTGTGGGCGCTGTTCGCCACCACCCTCAATCACAGCCTGGCCTGGACGGCCCGCCCCTGGTGGCTGGGCAGCCTGCTCGGCGCTGTCAGCGGGCCGCTGTCTTATCTGGGTGGCGCGAAACTGGCGGGCGTGGGCATGCCGCTGGGGTTGTGGCCGACCCTGCTGTTGCTGGCGGGGATCTGGGCGGCGGTGATGGTGATAGTGAATG
Source organism: Pseudomonas campi (assembly GCF_013200955.2). Taxonomy (NCBI): domain Bacteria; kingdom Pseudomonadati; phylum Pseudomonadota; class Gammaproteobacteria; order Pseudomonadales; family Pseudomonadaceae; genus Aquipseudomonas; species Aquipseudomonas campi. Next base: position 1,106,243 of record NZ_CP053697.2, on the reverse strand, counting down.
GGTTTGCCGGAATGTATCGGGCGAAAGCCTCGCACTGAAGCCAAGATGCGAGATGCACTCAGCCCCTGGTTTCGCCCTGGCGGGCGCCTCACTTCACTACGCTCGGTCTTCTTACGAGGAGTCTGCGCATTCAGGTCGCACGGTGCACCCGGTATTCTTCGCCGTGGGGTATTGGCGCTGGCAGCGCACTTTTCTCGCAGCGCTTCCCTCGGTTTTGAACTACAGATTTCGCCTCTCACGGCGAGTCACTTTCTCTTTGCGCGCGCAAAGAGAAAGTAACCAAAGAGAAAGCGCGCCCGACATCCGGGTTTCGCTACGCGAAACTTCCCTCCCTCCGGTGCCGCTTCGGGGGCCGGCTTACAAGGGCCATCCCTGGCCCTTTAAGCCTATCGCCGCATCCATGCGGCTCGTCCCCCTACGCAACACCTACGCTCGGCCTCCTGACGGGGAGTCTGCGCGCATGTGACTTCCGAGTTACGAGAGGATGCGCGTTGTCGGTTTTTGACTTGATCGGCCCTCCCCTGAATTGATACGAGCCTTCAGGCAACTCCCAGCGCCCCCTTTCAGGAGGCCGAACGGAATCATTGCGTAGGGGGTTGAGCGACATGGATGTCGCGAGAGCCGCGATGGGCCAGGGATGGCCCTTCGCGGCGGGCCCCTGGAGCGATGATGGAGTGAGGGAAGTTTCGCGCAGCGAGACCCGGATGCAGGGGGCAAGCGTTTTTGGTTACTTTTGCCGCGTTTGGCAAAAGTGACTCGCCGTGAGAGGCGAAACCTGTAGTCACAAGCCGAGGAAAGCGCTGCGTCAGATCGCAAATCTTGGCGCACACAATCCAATCCAAAACGCTGCCCAGCACCGCGTCGGTCGGCCAGGCGAGCCATCCACTCTGGCCTGCCGTAAACTGCGCGGCATGAGTCAGATCCCCCTCACCCAACTCCCAGACGAACCCGCCGTCAGCTGCTCCAACTGCGCTGCCTGCTGCTGCCAGTTGGAAGTCATGCTGATCACCGATACCGGCGTGCCGCAGCGTTTCATCGACACCGACGACTGGGGCGGAGAAGTCATGCGCCGTCTCGACGATGGCTGGTGCGCGGCGCTGGATCGCGACAGCATGCGCTGCACCATCTACGAGCTGCGCCCGCTGATCTGCCGCGAGTTCGAAATGGGCTCCCCCGAGTGTGTCGACGAACGCCGCGAGATGAGCGCGATCTACCGCTAAGAACCTGTCCACGATCTCCTGTCCGTCGGCCATACCGCGTTAAAAACAGGCTCGGAATGCTCATTTACAGCTCGTAAACTCCGCTTCCTCGCCTGTTTTTGCCTTGTCTGGCCCTAGTCCAAAAGATCGTGAACAGGCTCTAAGGCGGGGACGACGCGTTCAGCGCCTGTTCTATGCGCTGACGAATCGCCTCAGGCACCTGCCGGGCTACAAAAATCCATACTTCACGATTGGCCGTGAGCACCGTCGAGTGGTGGGCGGCCAGATCAATCCCTGCCTGCTGTGCGGCGAAGCGGAGGGCATCGTCAGTCGCACAGATCACATCCAGACGAGCGCTTTGCAGCATGCTCAAGCCACTGCCGTAGTTGTTGAAGTCATGGAAAGACTCGAATGCCTGGCCATTCGGCCGCAAGTCGGCACAGCCCCCGCGCATACGCCCCACCCGCAGCCGGCTCAAGTCATTCAACGCGGACGGCGGCAATCCTTGGCGCAGCAGCAGGATGGAAGTGACCGTCATGATCGGCCCCAGCCTGAACGACGATTTCTTCAGCGCCTCGGTCTCGAAACCGATGGTCATGTCGGCATCGCCCTGGGTCATGGCCAGGTCACGCCGCGCGAAAGAGGTCAGGTCGATACGGGGGGCCAACCCCGCCTGCTCAGCCAGGGCACGAACTTTTTCGACTTGAATGCCGGTGGGCTGTCCATCGCTGCCCAGGTAGCTGTAGGGCTCTACATTGAACAGCACGATATGCACTTCAGCCGCCCGCACCTGCCCGGAAAGCAGAACACAGGCAACCAGCCAGCCTCGCAGGTATCTCTTGTTGTAGTTGTTCATTCAGCCGCCACGAGCACTGCTCGCCAGACACTACTGCAATAAAAGCCGGGCATGGAGCCCGGCTTTTGCGCGTCGCCTGCTATCAGAACCTGTTTACGATCTTTTGGACTAGAGCCAGACAAGGCAAAAACAGCCGAGGAAGCGGAGTTTACGTGCTGTAAATGAGCATTCCGAGGCTGTTTTTAACGCCGTATGGCCGACGGCCAGGAGATCGTAGGCAGGTTCTCAGAAGCTCAGGCGGTAATGCAGAGTGTAGGCCTCTACCCCGTCGTTGGGTTGTTCGAGGCCGGCGTTGGAGTAGTGCACGGCGCGAATACCAACTTCCTGGCCGGAGAAACGCAGGCCAACACCGAGGCGATCCTCAAACTGGAAGGAGGAGCCGAGGTCGTTGTCTTCCACTTCGGTGTTCTCGAAGAAGGCCACGCCGATACCGGCCTCGATATAGGGCCTGACCGTTTCACCGGCGAACTCGTAGACGAATACCGGGGTGAAGGACAGGCTGTGGTTGCTCGAGGTTTCATCGCCATCCCAGTAGGTGTAACCGGCATCCCAATAGCCGGTCAGGCGACCGACATCGCTCTGCATCCAGCTCTTGTCCCAGTTCCACTGGGCACCCAGGTGATAGACCATGTTGGAGTCGCCGCTCTGGCCAACAGCGGCAGTGAAATCGACTGCCTGGGCAGAAAGGCTGCTCAGGCCAAGGGCTGCGACGGCAGCCAGGGAAAGGATCTTCTTCATGCTCACGTCCTGTAACCGAAGGATGATTGCGCCACGCCACACTCAGTCTTGAGTATAGAAACAACTGCTATTAGTGGAAGGCGGCTTAATTAGTTTTTGCCAGCCACGGGCAGTGCCTGCGCGGTGAGTGCTTCACCCCACAGCACCGGCAATACCTGTTGCAGTTGCGCCAATTCGCCGCTCGACCACAAGCGCGTCGGCTGCGCGCTACCCGGCTCGGCGCGCAGCGCGCGCTGGTCGAGCAGTTGCTGCAGGCGCCGCGCCACCGCCGCGCCGGTGTCCACCAGGCTCACGCTTGGCGGCACCAGCTCGCGCAACAGCGGCTTGATAAAGGGATAGTGCGTGCAGCCGAGAATAAGAGTGTCGCAGCCTTCGGCCAGCAACGGTTCGACCCAGCCCTGCAGCAGCTCACGGGTGCGCGGACTGGCCAGCTCGCCGGCCTCGATTTGCTCGACCAGCCCCGGACAAGGCTGGGTCACCACCCGTACATCATTGGCGAAGCGATCGAGCAAGGCGGCGAACTTGGCGCTTTTCAGCGTGCCGGTGGTGGCCAGTACGCCGACCACGCCGCTGCGGGTCGCGGCAGCGGCCGGCTTCACCGCCGGCTCCATGCCGACGATGGGCAAGTCAGGATAACGCTCGCGCAACTCGGCCACCGCCGCCGCCGTGGCGGTGTTGCAGGCCAGCACCAGCGCCTTGGCGCCCTGTTCCAGCAGAAACGCGGCAATCGCCTGGCTGCGTTCCCGGATGAACTCGGGGCTTTTCTCGCCATAGGGCACATGGCCGCTGTCGGCCACATACAGCAGCGACTCGTCCGGCAGGCGCGCGCGGATCTCGTGCAGCACCGACAGACCGCCGACCCCGGAGTCGAATACGCCGACCGGCGCGTTGCTGCTCATGGTCGCCCGCCACACACGCTGCAGGCCGGGTCGCGCTTGATGCGCAACTCGCGAAAACGCGAGTCGAGGGCATCGATCAGCAGCAGGCGACCGACCATTGGCTCACCGAAAACAGCCAGCAGCTTGAGCGCCTCCAGCGCCTGCAGGCTGCCGACCAGGCCCACCAGCGGGCCGACCACGCCGGCCTCACTGCAGGTCAACTGGCTGTCGTCGCCGTGGCCGAACAGGCAGTGGTAACAGGGGCTCAGGTTATTGCGCGGATCGAACACGGCGAGCTGGCCCTGCAGGCGGATCGCCGCGCCACTGACCAGCGGCTTGCCTGCAGCCACGCAGGCGGCATTCACCGCCTCGCGGGTGGTGAAGTTGTCCGAGCAGTCCAGCACCAGATCCACCGCGTTTACGGCGGCGGCCAGGGAGTCCTCATCGAGTGCAGTGCGATGGGCCAGCAACTTGATCTGCGGATTGAGCACGGTCAGCCGGCTGAGCGCCGAGTCGACCTTGCTCACGCCGATCTGGCTGGCGTCGTGGATGATCTGCCGCTGCAGGTTGCTCAGGTCGACCGTATCGAAGTCGGCCAGGTGCAACTCGCCGACCCCGGCCGCAGCCAGGTACAGCGCCACCGGCGAGCCGAGGCCGCCGAGTCCGACGATCAGCGCGCGGCTGTGCTTGAGCTTCAGCTGCCCAGCGATATCGATCTGCGGCAAAAGGATCTGCCGGCTGTAGCGCAGCAGTTCGTCGTCGCTCAGTTCCAGGCTCATGCTGGCCATTGCCCCAGGGAAATTCGTTGGTGGCCGCCCAGGTCGCGGCGGCTTTCCACAGCGACGAAGCCGGCAGCCACGAGCAGCGCGCGCACGGCCTCGGCCTGATCATAGCCATGTTCCAGCAGCAGCCAGCCGCCGGCGTGCAGATAGCCGGGGGCGGCGCCGATGATCTGGCGGATATCGTCCAGCCCATCGGCACCGGAGACCAAGGCGCTGGCCGGCTCGAAGCGCACATCGCCCTCGCCCAGATGGCGGTCATCGGCGGCGATATACGGCGGGTTGCTGACGATCAGTCGGTAACGCTCGCCGGCCAGGGCGCTGAACCACTGGCTCGGGCGGAACTCGGCATTACTCAGCTTGAGGCGTTGGCGATTGCGCTCGGCCAGGGCCACGGCCTCCTCGACCCGATCCACACCGGTGACCCGCCAGCCTGGCCGCTCGCTGGCCAGGGCCAGGGCGATGGCGCCGGTGCCGGTACCCAGATCCAGCGCACGCAGCGGCGTGGCCGGTAGCAGTTCAAGGGCGGTTTCCACCAGCAGTTCGGTGTCGGGGCGGGGAATCAGGGTGTGCGGCGCCACTTCCAGGTCGAGGCTCCAGAAACCCTGCTGGCCGAGGATATAGGCCACCGGCTCACCCGCACGGCGGCGTTCGAGCATGGCCGCGAAGGCAGCCTGCTGCTCGGCACTCGGCTCGCGCTCCGGCCAGGTGCGCAGGTAGCTGCGCGACTTGCCCAGGGCGGACGCCAGCAGCAGCTCGGCGTCCAGACTGGCACTGGGCGAGTCGGGCAGATCGGCGCTATCGAGCAGGGATTGGATCGTCACCACGGGGTCTCTCCGTAGGAGCCAGCTTGCTGGCGATCAGGGGCAAACCACATCAGAACAGCATCGCGAGTAAGCTCGCTCCTACAGGTTATGCGGCGGGCATAACCTTGGGTGCGCACTCAATCGCCCAGGGCAGCCAACTGGTCGGCCTGGAATTCCTGCAGCAGCGGCTCGATCACCGCCTCCACGCCACCCGACAGAACGTCGTCCAGGCAGTAGAGGGTCAGGTTGATGCGGTGGTCGGTGACCCGTCCCTGGGGGAAGTTGTAGGTGCGGATGCGCTCGGAGCGGTCGCCGGAGCCGACCAGCAGCTTGCGCGTCTCGGAGATTTCCTTGTGCGCGGCGGCGTCCTGCTGGTCCTGCAGCTTGGCCGCCAGCCAGGCCAGGGCCCGCGCGCGGTTCTTGTGCTGCGAGCGCTCTTCCTGGCACTCGACCACCATGCCGGTCGGCAGGTGGGTAATACGCACCGCCGAGTCGGTCTTGTTGATGTGCTGCCCACCCGCACCCGAGGCGCGGTAGGTGTCGACGCGCAGGTCGGCCGGGTTGATCTCGATCGCCGCCTGCTCGTCCGGCTCGGGCAACATGGCCACGGTGCAGGCCGAGGTGTGAATACGGCCCTGGGACTCGGTTTCCGGTACACGCTGCACGCGGTGGGCGCCGGATTCGAACTTGAGCTTGGCGTAGACATTGTCGCCCTCGACGCGGGCGATCACTTCCTTGAAGCCGCCGTGCTCGCCGGGGTTCTCCGAGAGAATCTCGACCCGCCAGCCCTGCCGCTCGGCATAGCGCGAATACATGCGGAACAGGTCGCCGGAGAAGATCGCCGCCTCGTCGCCGCCGGTACCGGCGCGGATTTCGAGGAACACGTTACGGCCGTCCTTCGGGTCTTTCGGCAGCAGCATGCGCTGCAGACGGCTTTCCAGTTCTTCCAGCTGCGCACGGGCGCTGGCGACTTCTTCCTCGGCCATCTCGCGCAGGTCCGGGTCGCTATCCTTGAGCAACGCCTGGGCGCCAGCGAGGTCGCCCTGCACCTTGCAGAATTCGCGGTAGGCGAGGATCACCGGCTCGACCTCGGCATATTCCTTAGAATAGGCGCGGAACTGAGCCTGGTTGCTGATCACTTCGCCGTCGCCCAGCAGCGCGGTGAGTTCCTCGTAGCGGTCCTGGAGGATGTCCAGCTTGTTCAACAGTGACGCTTTCATGATTTCGGCTCGCCCTCGTCGAGGGCAAAAAGTTCCTGGGCCACGGCCAGCGCATCGAGGCGGCCGTCGGCGGAGATTTTCTTCAGCTGCACGCTGGGCGCATGCAGCAGCTTGTTGGTCAGGCCACGGGCCAGCTGGGCGAGGACGTCTTCGGCCGGCGTGCCGTTGTTCAGCAGGCGCTGAGCCTTGGCCAGCTCCTCGTCGCGCAGGCGCTCGGCCTGCTGGCGGTAGGTTTTCAGCACATCCACCGCAGCCAGCGCGCGCAGGCGCAGCATGAAGTCGTCGGCGCCGGCACTGACCAGCTGTTCGGCGGCCTGGGCGGCATCCTGGCGGCTCTTGAGGTTTTCCTCGATGACCTCGTGCAGGTCGTCGACGGTGTACAGGTAGACGTCATCCAGCTCGCCGACTTCCGGCTCGATGTCGCGCGGCACGGCGATATCGACCATGAAGATCGGCTTGTGCCGGCGCTTTTTCAGCGCGCGTTCCACTGCGCCCTTGCCGAGGATCGGCAGCTGGCTGGCGGTGGAACTGATGACGATATCGCTGTTGATCAGCTCGTCGGGAATATCGGCCAGCAGGATGGCATGTGCGCCGAACTGCTCGGCCAGCGAGCTGGCGCGCTCCAGGGTACGGTTGGCGACGACGATGCGTTTGATGCCCTGGTCATGCAGGTGACGGGCAACCAGGCTGATGGTCTCACCGGCGCCGATCAGCAGGGCCTGGCTGCGGTGCAGGTCGGCGAAGATCTGCTTGGCCAGGCTGACCGCGGCGAAGGCCACGGACACCGGGTTCTCGCCGATGGCGGTGTCGGTGCGCACGGTCTTGGCGGTGCTGAAGGTGGCCTGGAACAGACGGCCGAGCAGCGGGCCGACGGTGCCAGCCTCACGCGCCACAGCGTAGGCGGACTTCATCTGGCCAAGGATCTGCGGCTCGCCGAGGACCATGGAGTCCAGCCCGGAGGCGACGCGCATCATGTGCCGCACCGCTTCGTTGTCGCTGTGTATATAGGCACAGGCGCGCAGGTCGGCGAGGTTCAGGCGGTGGTAGTCGGCAAGCCACTGCAGCACTTCGTCCGCCGACAGCTGTTCCTGCTCCAGGTACAGCTCGCTGCGGTTGCAGGTAGAGAGGATCGCCGCCTCCCGACTGGGGGTGACGCGACACAGCTGCTGCAAGGCCTCGACCAGCTGCTCAGGGGTAAACGCCACGCGCTCGCGAACGTCCACCGAAGCGGTCTTGTGGTTGATGCCAAGGGCGATAAAAGCCATGCAGGGTCGCTAACGGAAACGGGAGGCGCGCAATTGTCCTACGTCACCGGGGCGAGAACAACTGCCGCTAGCTATTGTCCCAACAGATCAAGTGTTCAACGCATCGCGGAACGGCCATGGCCCATTGGGCTTGCCAGAGCGCTTGTGTCATGATGCCGAGACCCCAGGTTAGTCGCTCTTACCCATGAATAAATCCTTCGCGTTGCTGACCGCCCTGCTGTTTGTCGGCGGCTGCCAGACACTGGCCCCCTCCTCTCCCGACGGCACTGTGCCCGTCGAGGAAACGGCTGCCACCCCGGCAGCGGAAACTCCCAAGGTGTATGCCTCATTCAATGAGGAAACCGTCTACAGCCTGCTTGCCGCCGAGCTGGCCGGGCAGCGCAATCGTTTCGACATTGCCCTCGGCAACTATGTGCAGCAGGCCAATGCAACGCAGGACCCAGCCGTTTCCGAGCGCGCCTTCCGCATCGCCGAGTACCTGGGCGCCGAGCAGGCCGCCATGGATACCGCGCTGATCTGGGCCAGGAACGCCCCGGACAGCCTCGAAGCGCAGCGCGCCGCCGCCGTGCAACTGGCCCGTGGCGGGCGCTACGACGAATCCATGCACTATATGGAGAAGGTTCTGCAGGCCCAGGGCGATACCCACTTCGACTTCCTCGCCCTGTCTGCCGCAGAAACCGACCCGGACACCCGCAACGGCCTGCTGCAGAGTTTCGAGCGCCTGCTGGTGAAATACCCGGAGAACGGCCAACTGCTGTTTGGCAAGGCCCTGCTGCTGCACCAGGACGGCCGCCCGCAGGAAGCCCTGGAACTGCTCGAAGCGCATGCCGCCAGCGAAGAGGAAGTGCCGCCACTGCTGCTGCGCGCGCGCCTGCTGCAAGGCCTGCAACGGGGCGACGAAGCCATCCCGCTGCTGGAAAAAGGCATCAAGCAGTTCCCCGACGACAAACGCCTGCGCCTGGCCTACGCCCGCCAGCTGGTCGAACTGGAGCGCCTGGACGAGGCCAAATCCGAGTTCGCCGGCCTGCTCCAGCAGTTCCCGGATGACGACGACCTGCGCTTCTCCCTGGCCCTGGTCTGCCTGGAAGACGAAGCCTGGGACGAGGCCGCCATCTACCTGGAAGAGCTGGTCGAGCGTGACAGCCACACCGATGCCGCGCACTTCAACCTGGCGCGCATCTATGAGCAGCGCGGCGACCTGGAAAGCGCCCTGATCGAATACAACCTGGTCGGCCCCGGTGATGACTATCTCGCCGCGCAATCCCGGCAGAACGAAATCCTCCTCGACAGCCAGCGCGCCGAGGAAGCCGCCAGCCGCCTGGCCAAATCCCGCGACAGCCAGCCGGACTACGCTATACAGCTGTACCTGATCGAATCCGAAGCGCTGGCCAATCGCGACCAGCTGGAGCAGTCCTGGCAACTGATCCAGCAGGCACTGCAGCAGTTCCCAGGCGACACCAACCTGCTCTATACCCGCGCCATGCTCGCCGAGAAACGTGGTGACCTGCCGGGCCTGGAAAAGGACCTGCGCAGCATCATCGAGCGTGAGCCGGATAACGCCTCGGCCCTGAACGCCCTCGGCTACACCCTGGCCGACCGCACCACGCGCTACGCCGAAGCCAAGGCGCTGATCGAGAAGGCCCACCAGCTTGACCCGGAAGACCCGGCCACCCTGGACAGCCTGGGCTGGGTCAACTTCCGCATGGGCAATCTGCAGGAAGCCGAGCGCTACCTGCGCCAGGCCCTGGAGAAATACCCGGACCACGAAGTTGCCGCACACCTGGGCGAAGTGCTCTGGGCCCAGGGCAAGCAGCGTGAAGCGCGCAAGGTCTGGGCCAGCGCCCTGGAAGCACAACCCGACAGCACCATCCTGCGCAGCACCCTGCTGCGCCTCACCGGTTCCGAGAAATTCTGATCCATGTTTCGTCAGCTTATCGTTATCAGCCTGCTCGCCCTGCTCACCGGCTGCGCCGGTTTCACCAACCGCGAGGCCATCGAAGGCCAGGGCGACCCGCAGCTGTGGAAAGCCCACAAGGCGCAGATCAGCACCCTGGATGCCTGGCAGATCAACGGCAAGGTCGGCATTCGCGCGCCCAAGGACTCCGGCAGCGGCACGCTGTTCTGGCTGCAGCGCCAGGACTACTACGACATCCGCCTGTCCGGCCCGCTCGGCCGCGGCGCCGCGCGCCTGACCGGGCGGCCTGGGGCGATATTGCTGGAAGTGGCCAACCAGGGCCGCTATGAAGCCGAATCACCGGAAGCCCTGCTGGAAGAACAGCTCGGCTGGCGCCTGCCGGTTTCGCATCTGCTCTGGTGGGTGCGCGGCCTACCCGCCCCGGACAGCAAGAGCCGGGTGACCCTGAGCAGCGACAGCCAGCTGGCACGCCTGCAGCAGGATGGCTGGGATGTCGAGTACCTCAGCTACGCCGAACAGAACGGCTACAGCCTGCCGCAACGGATCAAACTGCACGGCGAGAACCTCGACGTGACCCTGGTGATCAAGGACTGGCAGCCACGCCAGCTCGGCCAGTAACCCTCTCCAACGCACAACCTGTAGGAGCGCGCACGCTCCTACACAACGGCCAACCGCAATGACAGCCACCGCAATTCCAGCCCACGCCGAACTGACCCTGCCGGCCCCGGCCAAGCTCAACCTGATGCTGCACATCCTCGGTCGCCGCGCCGACGGTTATCACGAGCTGCAGACCCTGTTCCAGTTCATCGACTACGGTGACCTGCTCGGCTTCGCGCGGCGCAGCGACGGCGAGATCCGCCTGCACACCGAGATCACCGGCGTACCCCACGACAGCAACCTGATCGTGCGCGCCGCGCGCCAGTTGCAGCAGCAAGCCAGCTGCACGCTGGGCGCCGACATCTGGCTGGACAAGCGCCTGCCCATGGGCGGCGGCATCGGCGGCGGCAGTTCGGATGCGGCGACCACCCTGCTCGGCCTCAACCACTTGTGGCAACTGGGCTGGGACGAAGAGCGCCTGGCGCAACTGGGCCTTGGCCTGGGTGCCGACGTGCCGGTGTTCGTGCGCGGCCGCGCGGCCTTCGCCGAGGGTGTCGGCGAACGTCTGCAGCCGGTCGAACTGGCCGAACCCTGGTATCTGGTCGCCGTGCCGCAAGTGGCCATCAGCACCGCCGAAGTTTTTGCCGACCCCGAGTTGACACGGAATACCCCGGCCATTACAGTTCGCAGCCTTCCCGCGGGGGGTGGTCATAACGACTGCCAACCGGTTGTCGAGAAGCGCTACCCAGAAGTGCGTAACGCTTTGAACTTGTTGAACAAATTTGTTCCAGCAAGAATGACCGGAACCGGAGCTTGTGTATTTGGGAGCTTCCCAAATCAGGCCGATGCTGATAAAGTCTCGCGCCAACTTCCGGCCACCCTGCCAAGTTTCACAGCACGTGGTTGCAACCGGTCTCCGGTGCATCTGCAGCTCGAAAAACTAGCAACGGAAGGGAATGCCTAGCATTCGGTTATACGATACAGGGGCGTCGCCAAGCGGTAAGGCAGCAGGTTTTGATCCTGCCATGCGTTGGTTCGAATCCAGCCGCCCCTGCCATAACCTCCCAGAGGTTACGTAAACCAGATCGTGCATTAGCGTTAACTCTACAGGGGCGTCGCCAAGCGGTAAGGCAGCAGGTTTTGATCCTGCCATGCGTTGGTTCGAATCCAGCCGCCCCTGCCATATATTCGAGAGCTGTTCAAAGAGCCTGGCTTTTTGAACAGCTTTTTAATTCATCGGACCCACCCTCAGGCAGGTACTGCGCGTGTCCAAGATGATGGTCTTCACGGGGAATGCTAACCCCGACCTGGCGCGTCGCATCGTGCGCCAACTGCACATCCCACTCGGCGACGCCTCCGTAGGCAAATTCTCCGACGGCGAAATCAGCGCTGAAATCAATGAAAACGTTCGCGGTAAAGACGTCTTCATCATTCAGCCGACCTGTGCCCCGACTAACGACAACCTGATGGAACTGGTGGTGATGGCTGACGCCTTCCGCCGCTCCTCGGCTTCTCGTATCACTGCAGTCATCCCCTACTTCGGCTATGCCCGCCAGGACCGCCGTCCGCGCTCCGCTCGCGTGGCAATCAGCGCCAAAGTAGTGGCCGACATGCTGACCGTGGTCGGTATCGACCGCGTGCTCACCGTCGACCTGCACGCCGACCAGATCCAAGGCTTCTTCGATATCCCGGTAGATAACATCTACGGCTCCCCGGTTCTGGTGGACGATATCGAAGACCAGCGTTTCGAAAACCTGATGATCGTCTCCCCGGACATCGGTGGTGTGGTGCGTGCACGCGCCGTCGCCAAGTCCCTGGGTGTTGACCTGGCGATCATCGACAAGCGCCGCGAGAAGGCCAACCACTCCGAAGTGATGCACATCATCGGTGACGTGGACGGCCGCACCTGCGTACTGGTCGACGACATGGTCGACACCGCCGGCACCCTCTGCCACGCCGCCAAGGCGCTGAAAGAGCACGGCGCCGCCAAGGTGTTCGCTTACGCGACGCACCCGGTACTGTCGGGCCGCGCCATTGAAAATCTTGAAAACTCCGTACTGGACGCACTGGTGGTGACCAACACCATCCCGCTGTCCGCTGCGGCGCAAGCCTGCTCGCGCATCCGCCAACTGGATATGGCAGCAGTCGTGGCTGAAGCGATGCGTCGCATCAGCAATGAAGAATCGATCAGCGCGATGTTCCGCTAACGCGAACATCCCTGGCGACCTGTGCCCCGCCGCTGTGCGGGGCTTTTTGCCCAACCGCCCGCACGCTGGTCGCAAGCGCAGCTGGCGGTTTGGTTATTTTGGAGAAGTGAAATGACTGTTGAATTTGCCCTGAATGCCGAAGCGCGTTCCGACCTGGGGAAAGGTGCGAGCCGCCGCCTGCGTCGTATCGCCAGCCTGGTACCGGCTGTTATCTACGGTGGCGAGAAAGCCCCGCAATCGATCAGCCTGCTGGCCAAAGAACTGGCCAAGCTGCTGGAAAACGAAGCTGCCTTCAGCCACGTGCTGACCCTGAACGTTGCCGGCACCGCCGAAACCGTTCTGATCAAGGCCCTGCAACGTCACCCGGCCAAAGGCTTCGTGCTGCACGCTGACTTCGTTCGCGTCGTAGCCGGCCAGAAACTGACCGCCCACGTTCCCCTGCACTTCCTCAACCAGGAATCCTCGGTTGGCGTGAAGCAGCAAGGCGGCGAAGTGTCCCACACCATCGCCGAAGTTGAAGTTTCCTGCCAGCCGCAAGACCTGCCGGAATTCATCAACGTCGACATGGCCAAAGTGGAAGTCGGTCAGATCGTTCACCTGTCCGACCTGGTACTGCCGAAAGGCGTCGAGCTGGTGGCCCTGGCCCACGGCAACGACCTGGCTGTTGCCAACATCCACGCTTCCCGCGTTGCCAAAGAAGAAGACGCAGCCGAGTAATCCACTCAGCTCGTCTTAAGGAAGGGCCCCCGTCGTGACTGCCGTGCAACTGATCGTCGGCCTGGGTAATCCAGGCCCCGAATACGACCAGACCCGGCATAACGCGGGGGCCCTTTTCGTTGAGCGTCTGGCCGACCGCGAACGCGTCAGCCTGAGCCTCGATAAAAAGTATTTTGGCCTGGTGGGCAAATTCAGCCATCAGGGCCGCGACGTTCGTCTGCTCATCCCCACCACCTTCATGAACCGCAGCGGCCAGTCCGTAGCGGCCCTGGCGAATTTCTTCCGGATTGCTCCGGACGCCATTCTGGTGGCCCACGACGAACTCGACATGCCTCCCGGCGTCGCCAAACTCAAACAGGGTGGCGGGCACGGCGGGCATAACGGGCTGCGCGACATCATTGCCCAGCTCGGCAATCAGAACACTTTCCACCGCCTGCGGCTCGGCATCGGCCACCCTGGGCACAGCAGCATGGTCTCCAACTTCGTCCTCGGCCGCGCCCCGCGTAGCGAGCAGGACCTGCTGGACACCAGCATCGATTTCGCCCTCGGCGTGCTGCCGGAAATGCTCGCTGGCGAATGGACCAAAGCGATGCACAAGCTGCACAGCCAGAAAGCCACCTAATCACTTTTCACCGCCTTATCGGCACGAGGGACACACCATGGGATTCAACTGCGGCATCGTCGGCTTACCCAACGTCGGCAAGTCCACCCTGTTCAACGCCCTCACCAAATCCGGTATCGCGGCAGAGAACTTCCCCTTCTGCACCATCGAGCCGAACAGCGGCATCGTGCCGATGCCCGACCCGCGCCTGGCCGCGCTGGCCGAGATCGTCAAACCCGAGCGCATCCTGCCGACCACCATGGAGTTCGTCGACATCGCCGGCCTGGTCGAAGGCGCCTCCAAGGGTGAAGGCCTGGGCAACAAGTTCCTCGCCAACATCCGCGAGACCGATGCCATTGCCCACGTCGTACGCTGCTTCGAAGACGACAACGTGATCCACGTGTCCAACAGCGTCGACCCCAAGCGCGACATCGAGATCATCGAGCTGGAACTGATCTTCGCCGACCTCGACAGCTGCGAGAAGCAACTGCAGAAGGTCAGCCGCAACGCCAAGGGTGGCGACAAGGAAGCCGTGGCGCAGAAAGGCCTGCTCGAGAAGCTCATCCCCCACTTCACCGAAGGCAAGCCCGCACGCACCCTGCTGAAGGCCCTGGGCGACGACGAGAAGCAGCTGGTACGTGGCTTCCACCTGCTCACCAGCAAGCCGGTGATGTACATCGCCAACGTCGCCGAAGACGGCTTCGAGAACAACCCGCTGCTCGACGTGGTCAAGGCCATCGCCGATGAAGAAGGCGCCATCGTCGTGCCGGTGTGCAACAAGATCGAAGCGGAAATCGCCGAACTCGACGACGGCGAAGAGAAGGACATGTTCCTCGAAGCCCTCGGCCTCGAAGAGCCTGGCCTCAATCGCGTCATCCGCGCCGGCTACGAGCTGCTCAACCTGCAGACCTACTTCACCGCCGGGGTGAAAGAAGTCCGCGCCTGGACCGTCAAGATCGGCGCCACCGCCCCGCAAGCGGCCGGCGTGATCCACACCGACTTCGAGAAAGGCTTCATCCGCGCCGAAGTGGTCGCCTACAACGATTTCATCCAGTACAAGGGCGAAAACGGCGCCAAGGAAGCCGGCAAATGGCGCCTGGAAGGCAAGGACTACATCGTCAAGGACGGCGACGTGATGCACTTCCGCTTCAACGTCTAAGCATTTGATAGCGCGCATAAATTTTCTCGAAACACGCTTGACAGCAAACGCTGTGACGAGAATAATGCGCGCCTCAAACGGCTACGTAGCTCAGTTGGTTAGAGCACGGCATTCATAATGCTGGGGTCCGGGGTTCAAGTCCCTGCGTAGCCACCAAACAAAACAAGGGTTTACCGAAAGGTAAACCCTTTTTTGTTTTCTGGGTGTCCCACAAGTGTCTCAATCTTGTCCCAGCCTACGACTGTCCAGATAAGCGATCTGGTATCGCATCCATGCTGTCGCATACCTCCTCAAGCAGCTGAGAAAATGCGCTCATAGCAGCCACTACTTTTTGGTACTCAGAAAGACTAGCTGAGCATGCATCGCGGAGGGGAAAAGGTTCCAGCACACACATCGTGTAGCTGACACATTTCTTAGTTGGATGATCTACAAGTAAGGAGCCGCCGCCCGGTTGCTCCACGAGTTCTTGCCAAGGCTCAATCGAACGAAATGCGCGCATGATTTGCCCGACCATGAACCTAGGTGCAAATGAGTGAACAGATAGGTCGCGGAAATTGCGACTAAGCTTTCGATAGGCAGAGTCATTGATTGCATCCTGAATCGCCCCTAGTTTCGTAGACACCTCCAAGCCTCATAATGAGGCCCATTAGGAGGTGCCATGAGCAACCAGCGTTACCCCGAAGAATTCAAGATCGAAGCGGTCAAGCATATTACCGAGCGCGGCTTGCGCGTTGCCGATGTGGCCGAGCGTCTAGGCGTGTCCGCACACAGCCTGTACGCCTGGGTAAAGCGCTACAGCAAGCCGCAAGCACAGCGGCAGCAGGTAGATGATCAGCAGGCCGAACTGCGTCGCCTGCGTGCCGAACTCAAGCGAGTGACTGAAGAGCGAGACATCCTAAAAAAGGCCGCCGCGTACTTTGCCAAGGAGTCCGGCTGAAGTACGCCGTTATCAGAAAGCTGTCGGTGGAGTACCCGGTGCGGCGCCTCTGCCAGACCCTCAAGGTGCATCCCAGCGGTTACTACGCCTGGCTGGCCGAGCCGAAATCCGCGCGTGCCAAGGAAGATCAGCGTCTGCTGGGCTTGATCAAGCATGCCTGGTTGGAAAGCGGCGGGGTCTACGGCTACCGCAAGATCCACGACGACCTGCGTGAGCTGGGCGAGTCTTGTGGCCGGCACCGTGTGGCTCGCCTGATGAGGAGAGAGGGACTGCGCTCGCAGACCGGTTATCGCCGGCGCCCCGGGTACTACGGTGGCAAGCCGACGGTGGCCTCGCCCAACCGTCTGGAGCGGCAGTTCAATGTCAGTGAACCGAACAAGGTCTGGGTC
Organism: Pseudomonas campi; assembly: GCF_013200955.2. NCBI lineage: Bacteria > Pseudomonadati > Pseudomonadota > Gammaproteobacteria > Pseudomonadales > Pseudomonadaceae > Aquipseudomonas > Aquipseudomonas campi. Next base: position 1,089,980 of record NZ_CP053697.2, on the reverse strand, counting down.
ACCGACATCACTTACATCCGCACGTATGAGGGCTGGTTGTACTTGGCGGTGGTGCTGGATCTGTTTTCTCGCCAAGTGATCGGCTGGTCGATGAAGCCTCGGATGTGCAGCGACCTGGCCATCGATGCGTTGCTGATGGCGGTGTGGCGGCGCAAGCCCAAGCAGGAAGTGATGATCCATTCCGACCAGGGCAGCCAGTTCAGCAGCTCGGACTGGCAGAGTTTCCTCAAGGCCAACAACCTGATCAGCAGCATGAGCCGACGCGGTAACTGTCACGACAACGCGGTCGCGGAAAGCTTTTTCCAGTTGCTGAAGCGGGAACGCATCCGACGGAAAACCTACGGAACCCGTGAAGAAGCCCGCAGTGATGTGTTCGATTACATCGAGATGTTCTATAACCCCAAGCGCCGGCACAGCAGCGCTATGCAGCTATCGCCAGTGGAGTTTGAAAAGCGCTATTTCCAGAGCTTGGAGAGTGTCTAGGAAAGCTGGGGCGATTCAAAGCTTCTTTGGGCGTATCAAAAAAACAAAACGATTCATCATAAAGCCTTAAAGCATCTGCGATCATCAGAAACACGCCATCAAGGGCGCCATCATAGCGCCCAAAAATTTTAGTTTCCTGATTAATTCTGTCTCTATATGACTTACCCATAGCCTCATATGAGCAATCAATAAATAACAGTGCCCGCTCAACATCAAATTTAAATATTTGCTTACGGCTATAGTGCTCTCTAATTACAGACAGCGAATCTCGCTCTTCTTGCGTAAGGGCATAGTAGCAACTATCTGAAAGAGAACCCTGTTCCATAATCGACACCTTGCCAAAATAAGAAAACTGGCAGATTTACTTCAGAGACTGAAACTCAAACAATTCGACTTGATGCACTGCCGTACACCTTACCCCTTTCGCGCTTACCGACTGCGATGACGGTGACAACCAAACGGTTATCAATCACCTCATAGACGAGTCGATAGCCGATGGATCGCAACTTGATCTTGTAGCAATCAGGCATGTCTCTGAGCTTGTCTGCCTCGACTCTGGGGCTTTCAAGGCGCTCTTTGAGCTTCTTGGCGAACTGTAGCTGGATGGTGCTGCCTAGCTTGTCCCACTCTTTCTTCGCCTGCGTGTTGAACTCCAGGGCGTACTTAGTCTTAACCGGCTCCGCCGGCTTCTGCGATGAGGTCATCAATCTCTACCTGGACAGTCGGCTCACCACGTCGCGCACGTACGATTTCAGCCAGTCGCAAGTCATCAATCAGCTCCAGCATTGCTTCGTAGCGTGCCGGAGGCACTGCGTAGAAAGCGGGCTCGTTTCGATTGAGGATCACAACGGTTTCACCGCCACCTTCGCGGATGGTGCCCATTGGGTCTTTTTTAAGGTCTGTCACCGACGCCGCAACGTCAGCCAGCACCGCATAAGTCATTGCCATATCCACCTGTCTACTGGACTACCTAAGCTATCTGTAATGGCCGAGCCGTCTGAGCTTCTATTCGAGCTAATCTGGGCTGTCTGCTGTGGCCTAGCTATCTTGGTTAAGGTCTTTTCTTCATAAGGTCATTTGTGCGAGCACGGGGTTAAGCCAGCACAAATTAGCACCGCAAAAAGCACTTTGTAAAGCACCTTTCACAGCACTCATCGGATAGGGTTCGGCTAGAGAGGGGGCAGCGTCGCATGGGAAAGGGAGGTGTCCCAAAACGAGCAGGATTCTCCATGGAACCACGCCTTACCACGAAGACAGGGAGCTAGGAGGCCCGCTTTTACTGGGTTTAAACCTTTACGATAGAGGGTGCCGCTTTTTCATAATGCTGGGGGCCGGGGTTCAAGTCCCTGCGTAGCCACAACAAGTGGAAGGGGTTAGCGAAAGCTAACTCCTTTTTCGTTACGCGCACTAAAAAGCAGACGCCGCAATGGGCTGCGAAAGCGCAAAGTTATGGCATCAAGGAATGAGGAAAGAATTGAGTGGTGCCCGGAGCCGGACTCGAACCGGCATGACCTTGCGGCCGAGAGATTTTAAGTCTCCTGCGTCTACCGATTTCGCCATCCGGGCATGAAAGCGGGCCGCGAATTATGCAGAAGCCCCGGCGCACTGTACAGCACCACGGGTGGCGCCCCGCTGGTGTTGGCAGCATGCCTTGCACCACTAGGCTTGCTGCGTACGGCCCGCCAACAAGAGGCCGGCAAAGATCATCGCCCCGCCAATCCAGTGATAGCTCTGCAAGCCCTCCCCCAGTAGTAGCCAGGCCAGTAGTGCGGTGAATACCGGCATCAGGTAGTTGCTCATCGCCGTACGCGCCGCGCCGAGTTCGCGCAGGCCGATGTTCCACAAGTGATAAGCCAGCACCGAAGCGAAGAGCGCGGTGTAGGCAATCGCCGCGAGGTTCTCCAGGCTTGGTTCGAACCGCGCGCCCTGCCCAAGCTCCCAGGCATAGAGGGGCGCCAGCATGAGCAGGCCGAGCAGGATCAGCGCGCCGAGCAAGGTGAAGGGCGGAATCTGGAAGTAACGGTTCCAGCGCCGCAACAACAAGGAGTAGAGCGCCCAGTCCAGGGTTGCCAGCAAGATCAGCAGGTCTCCCTGGGCAAACGACAGGGTGCTGAGCATCTGCCAGTTGCCTTGGGCGATCAGCCATATCAGCCCCAGCAACGCCAAGCCAAGCCCGACCCAGGCCCGCCGTGCCGGCCATTCGCCCAGCAACAGGCCGGCGCCGATAAAGGTCGCCAGCGGCAGGCAGGTGCTGACCAGGCTGAGATTGATTGCCGCGGTGCTCAGCGCCGCCGTGTAGAGCAGGCAGTTGTAGAGCGTGATCGCCAATAGCGCCGCTACCCAGAGGCGCCAGCCGGCGGCGCGTAGCGCTTGGCGGTAACGCCACAGCGAGGGAGCAACAAAGGGCAGAACTATGGCCAGCGCTACAGCCCAGCGCCAGAAGGCCAGCGACAGCGGCGGGATGGGGCCGCTGAAAGCCCGCGCCACCAACGAGTTGCCGGCCCAGAACAGGCTGGCCAGGGCCAAGCCGAGCCAGGCGAGCAGTTGCGCGCGCGGCACCTCAGGACTGGCCGGCCGGGCGCAGGCGGTATTGCGGCGGCAGTTGCTCCAAGCCACTGACGGTCACGTTGAGGTTCTTCCAGCGACCATCCTTGATGCCATAGATACAGCCGTGCACCGCCAGCTCCTGGCCGCGGTGCCAGGCGTTCTGCACGATGGTGGTGTGGCTGACGTTGGCCACCTGGTGGATGACGTTGAGCTCGCAGAGGCGGTCGACCTTGTCTTCCTCGTCGGCGATCGCGGCGAAGTGCTCGCGCTGCTCGTAGTAGAGGTCGCGGATCGAGCGCAGCCAGCCGTCGATCAGGCCGAACTGGCGGTCCTGCATGGCCGCGCGCACACCGCCGCAGCCATAGTGGCCGGTAACCAGGATGTGTTTGACCTTGAGCACGTCGACCGCGTACTGGATCACCGACAGGCAGTTGAGGTCGGTATGCAGCACCACGTTGGCGACGTTGCGGTGGACGAAGATATCGCCCGGCAACAGACCGACGATTTCGTTGGCCGGCACCCGCGCATCCGAACAACCGATCCAGAGGAACTCGGGAGTCTGCTGCTTGGCCAGCTTGGCGAAGAACTCCGGGTCCTTCTCGTTGACTGACTCGGCCCAGCGCGCGTTGTTGTCGAACAGGTGCTGCAGATCATTCATGGCTAATCCTCCAGGCTCGCGCCGCACCATACGGAGCGGCCTGGACTTTGACAAGCAAGCCGCGGCTCAGGCGCCTGCTGGGCTCTCGCCAGGGGTCTCATCAGTAACCACGCCGCTGAGCAGGAAGCGGCTGTCACCGAGATAACCGATCTGCAACTTCTGCCCTTGTGGCAACTCGCCTTGCGGCTCGATCGGGTAGTGATTGAGCAGGTAGGCCTCGGGGGTCAGCTGCTCCTTCTGCCCGTTTAGCAGCGCGGCGCCGGAAACGATCAGAAAGCCCACCGAAGCGATGGGGCCTGGATAGAGCTGGATCATCTGGAAGAAGTCCGGCCCGCTGAACGTACTGACCATGACGCTTTCCGGACCAAAGATCAGGGTCAGCACGCCAACGATCAGTACGCCATAGCCGATGAAGCTGAGGATGGTCGCCAACGACGAGTCCTCGTTAGCCAGGCGGTGCTCTTCGTAGAAGGTCTCGAAGCCGGGCACCTCAAGCTGCAGCGGCAGGGTGCCGAGATCGATATTGATGGCGGACTGGGGACTCTGGTTTGCCTGTTCCATGGCAATCACTCCTTTTAGATGGAGCGCCATTCTATCCGCTGGTAGCCACTCGCTCGTGCCAGCGCGGGCCCGAAAGGCTGGTTTTGCCGAACAGTACTCAGTCGAGCAGCGTGCAGGCCATCACCAGCGCATCTTCGCGCCCACCCGCTGCCGGGTAGTAGTCGCGGCGCCGGCCGATCTCGTTGAAACCGTAGCGCTCGTACAGGCGATAAGCCGACTGGTTGCTGGCACGCACTTCGAGGAAGCACTCGCCAGCGTTCAGCTGCATGGCCCGGCGCATCAGGTGTTCCAGCAGCTGCAGGCCGTAGCCCTTGCCCTGGCTCTGCGGGCGCACGGTGATATTGAGCAGGTGCGCCTCGTCGATGATCACCTGGATGATGCCGTGCCCGATTTGCTCGTCGCCCTCAAACATCACCCAGCAGTCGTAGGACTTGAGGCCATCGGCGAACAGGTTGCGGTTCCACGGGTGGCTGAAGGCGGCGGCCTCGATCTGCACCACGCGGTCGAGGTCCGCCTCGGTCATCGGGCGGAAGGTGATGGCGCCACTCATACGGCCGGCTTCCAGCGTTGCATCACCCGGCGCATGGCCTGCCACAGCTCGCGCTTGCGCTCGGGCTCGTCCATCAGCAGCTCCAGCCCCGGCAGCGCCCAGGCAGGGCCGAGGCCATCGATGGTCAGTTCGCGGTTGTAGCTGTCGGCATCGCCTTCACCAGCAAAGCGTATGGCGGGCAGGCCGATCAGCCACAGGCAGGCGCAGGGCTGGCTTTCCAGCTGACCGGCGAGCACGCCCTGCACATAGTCACGGGCCGCATCCGGACCCTGGTCGAGGTTGCCGCGCGACAGCAGCGGCCAACGGATCGGTGAACCGTCGCCAACCTGTTGCGGGCTGTCCGGCAGGCCGGCGGCGCGCAGCAGGTCTTTCAACAGCAGATAGGCCGGGTCGCGGCTCTGGAACGACTCTCCGGTGGGCAGCTCGACCAGCAGCGCGCAGTCGCCGGCACGCAGCAATTGCAGGGCGAAGCGCGGCGGCGCCACGGGAGCAGCGCGGGTCGGTGCAGGGGTTTCTTCTGCTTCGGTCGCGGCTGGCTCAGACTTGATCATCGGTTTGGGCATCGGCACGGCCGGGCGCGGCACTTCGATGCTCGGGCGGGGTGCCGGCGCCTCTTCGCGTATCGCAGCCGGCGCGGCAGCCGCTACCGGCGGCGCGACGACCTGCGGCTCCGGCTCGGGCAATGGCTGCAGCAGCTCGGCCCGCGATGGCGCAGCAAAGGGCAACACACTGCGCGGCAGCCAGCTGACCACCTGCATGGCGGTCAGATAGGCACGGCGACGGGCTTCTTCGATCAAGGCTGAGAGTTCCTGTGGCGGGCGGCGGGCCCACTCTGATGGGCGGGAATTGTGGCCTGAATCGCCGCTGCGGGGAAGGCCGACGGGCGTTTCGACACCCGGTCGGCCAGCCCCACACCTTTGCAGTACAATTCCGCGCTTTATAAGAAAGCAGCCAGCAGAACGGATGCCCCGATGATTGACCCCAAGCGCGTCTTGCGCGCCCTCGCCGAGCACTGGACGCTACTCGAACCGCTGTGTGAGCGCTTCGATGCCGGCACCCTGAGCCTGGTCGAGCTGCGCAACCAGCTCGGCGCGCAGCTGCCTGCGGGCAGCCCCGCCGACATCACCGCCCTGCTCGACCAGTGGATCCGCCTGGATATCCTGGTGCCGGTGGCCAAGAGCCCTAACCGCTTCGAGCTGAACGCGCAGATCCACGACTTCCTCGCCTACCTGCGGCGCGAACACCGCCTGGGCTTGTGCCTGGAAATCGAGGCCTACCTGCGCCACCTGGAGCGCCTGGCCGGCTATATCCAGGACGCGTTCGAGATCCGTGATGGCAACGATCTGGCCCGCCAGCTGCGTCTGCTCGATATGCGCGTGCGCGATGTGCTGAAGAAGCTCGGCAACGACGAGCAGGCGCTGATCGGCGTGGCCGAGCGGGCCAAGACCAGCGACCGGCAGATTCCGCTGCGCCAGCGCTATGCCGAAGTGCTGGCGACCTGGGACGAATACGTCGAGCCGATGATCCAGCTGGTGGCTGCCGACGGTGCCTTCGAGCAGGGTGTGCGCCGCGTCGAGCAGGTGCTGCTCAAGCTGCTCGGTGAACAGCAGCGCCTCGGCCAGCTGGTCGACGACGACCTGCTGCTGCGCACCCACGCGCGCATCCTGGAAATGCAGACCACCGCCCAGCTGACCCTGCGCAAGGCCCGCGAGCTGCTGCTGCCGCTGCGCGAGGAAGCGCGCCGGCACAACGCCGTGACCCGTGGCGCGGCGCTGGCCCTGGCGGCGATCCGCAAGAAGGGCCTCGACGCCGTGCCGCAAGCCTCGCTGCCGCTGCATACGCGCCCGCAGAGCACCTTCCTCGGCACCGCCTCGCAAGTCGAGGCGTACGTGTATGCCCTCGCCCGCTTCGAGCCCAAACCGTCGCAGTTCCCCAAGGCCAGCACCACGCGCAAGGGCGAACCGCAACGCGCGCCGCGCACCGCCCGCGAAATGCTCGAGCGCTGCGAGCAGGCCTTGCCGCTGCCGGACCTGATGGTCTGGCTGCTGGAGCAGGAGCCCACCGGCGCCACCGACGAATTGCTCTACTGGTTCTCGCGCCTGTCGCGCGACAGCCGCTTCCAGCGTGAGCGCCTCGAGCGCCGCGACTACCTCACCCGCGAGCATCAGGTCAGCCTGAGCTCCTACGCCCTGATAGGCCGCCCCAATGGCTAAGCCTTGTGTAGGGTGGACAACGCTCTGCTTGTCCACCAGCCAGCACCTCGAACCCTCCGGTGGAAAACGCTGCGCGGTTTTCCACCCTACGACTGCCTGCGAGCATCGCGTATGAATATCGACCTGAAAGAACTGACCCAGCTGGCGCCGATCTTCCGCGAGCTGTTCAAGGGTTATCACATCAGCCGCCGCGACCCGGAGCTGTACACCCAACTGTCCAACCTGCAGGACCAGTACCGCGCGCTGTTCAAGTCGCTCGGTTACGAGCTGACCTGTGACACCCGCGGCTTCTACTACTTCGTCCCCGAGCAGATGGGCGCCCAGGTGAACAAGACCGCCCAGCGCCTGGCGCTGTTCACCTTCATCCTGGTCGAGCACCTCGCCGACCAGGGCCGCGACCCCCTGGCCGTGCTCGATGGCGGCAGCCTCGGCCGCGACGAGTTGCCGCCGTTGCTGGAGAAGTACAAGGACCTGTTCCTGCAGGCCGAAGTCACCACCCAGGAAGAACTGGAAGAGAAGGTCATGCGCCGCCTGACCCAGCTCGGCTTCGCCAGCGAGGACAACGGTGTGTACCGCTTCCTCGCACCGATGCACCGCTTCCTCGACGTGTGCCTGTCCGTGCAGCAGGACCGCGACCTCGCTGCCAGCCTGCACAGCGCCCTGCCGCTGCCGACACCGGTACTGGTTGCCGATGAGGTCGAAGAAGACATTGTGATCATCGAGCCGGCCGAAGAAATCGCCCGCGAAGAAAACGAGGAAGACGCCCTGGCCCGCGCCATGGCCGAAGAACGTGAAGCCCAGGAGATCGACGCATGAGCCAGGAACGCTACGGCATCCGCCGCTTCGCCCTGCTGAACACCGCCGGCTACAGCCTCGGCCTGTTCCCGCTGGAAAACCCGCTGTCGGTGTACGGCGCCAACAACCTGGGTAAATCGGCGTCGATCAACGCCCTGCAGTTCCCGATCCTGGCGCGCATGTCGGACATGAGCTTCGGCAAGTACAGCCTGGAGGCCTCGCGCAAGTTCTACTTCGCCAGCGACACCAGCTACATCCTCGTCGAAGTTTCCCTGCCCCACGGCCCGCATGTGATCGGCGTGGCCGGTCGCGGCCCGGGCGGCGGCTTCGGCCACCAGTTCTTCGCCTACCGTGGCGAGCTGGATCTGCAGCACTACCAGAGCAACGGCACCTGCCTGCGCCAGCGCGAGCTGTTCAACAACCTAGGCCAGGCCGGCATCGTCGCCTATGAGCTGAAGCCCGACGAACTGCGTCGCCTGCTGGTTGGCGGGCACACCTCGATTCCGCTGGACCTGACCCTGATCCCGCTGCGCTCCACCAGCGAGCAGAGCCTGAAGACCTTCCGCGCCCTGTTCATCAACCTGCTGCATATGCGCGAGATCACCGCGGCCAAGCTCAAGCAGCTGTTCCTCGATGCCTTCGAGCACAGCCTGCGCTCCGGCAGCGTCGACTACATCGCTGCGACCGAAGAAGCCTTCCGCGACGTGCGCCGCATGGAGCAGGACTATCAGGCCCTGGTCACCGCCGGCCCGCTGATCGAGGCGCTGTCTGCAGGCGTGGCCCAGCGTGAAGTGCTGCGCGGCAAGTTGCATCGCCTGTCACCGCTGCTGGATAACCTGCTCGGTGCCTGGCAGGACTACTCCGGCGCACGTCGTGACGAACTGCTGGCCCAGCACGAACACTACCGTGGCGAGCAGGACGGCCTGCAGCACGAGCAGCGCGGCGGCACCCAGGAGCTGATGCGCCTGGAACGCGAAATCAGCGAGATCCAGCGCTGGATGGGTGAGCTGGCCGTACTGAAGAACCGCTTCGCCCTGGTCGACGATGTGAAAGTGCTGGAAGCACATCTGCTCGCCGCCAAGGACGCCCACGACGAACTGGCCGGCGCCCTGGCGCAGTCGCGGCAGTTCTCCGCCGAGGATCTCGACGAGCGTCTGCGCGATCTGGAAAAACGCCTGAAGTCGGTCAAGCAGCAGCTCGACCACGCCGACAACAACAGCTACTCGCGTCTGCGCGAGGAGTTCAGCCAGGCCGATGTCGACCGCCTGATGCGCCTGTTCAACGGCCAGCTGTTCAGCCTGCCGCTGGGCGAGAAAGGCATCCAGGCCGAGGGCGATGACTGGGTCAAAGCCATCGAGGCGGTGCTGGATCGCTTCAAGGGCGAGCAGTTCAGCGTACCCGGCCTGTCCATCGACCTGTCGCACATCGAGCCACCGGCCCTGCAGGCCCTGGCCGACCGCGCCGCCCTGCGCGACCAGCGCGACCGCCTGGAGCGCGAGCTCAAGCAACTGAAAACCCAGCAGGCGGTGGCCGCCGACCGCGCGGCGAGCAAGGCCCAGGCCGAGCAGCTGTACAAGGACGTGCTGGACGCACAAAAGGCGCTGGAAGACTTCCGCCGCTGCCAGACCCTGTCCGCCGAGGATGCCAGCAAGCTGGAGCAACTGGCCCAGCTGGAAGCTGCCCAGGACGAACTCAAGCGCGCAGCGGATGCCTTCACCGAGCGCGTGCAGCAACTGTCCGCCAAGCTGCAGCTGGTCGGCCGTCAGCTGGCCGACCTGGAAGCCAAGCAACGCACCCTGGAAGACGCCCTGCGCCGTCGCCAGCTGCTGCCGGCCGACCTGCCGTTCGGCACGCCGTTCATGGACCCGGTCGACGACTCGCTGGACAACCTGCAACCGCTGCTCAACGACTACCAGGACAGCTGGCAGGCACTGCAGCGCATCGACGGGCAGATCGAGGCGCTGTACGCCCAGGTGCGCCTGAAGGGCGTCGCCAAGTTCGACAGCGAGGACGACGTCGAGCGTCGCCTGCACCTGCTGGTCAACGCCTACGCGCACCGCCAGGACGAAGCGCTCACTCTAGCGAAGGCCAGACGCGCGGCGGTCACCGATATCGCCCGCACCCTGCGCAATATCCGCAGCGACTACGACAACCTGGAACACCAGCTGGCGCTGTTCAACCGCGAGATCAACAAGCGTCAGGTGTCCAACCTGGAGAGCTTCCGCATCGTCCTGGCGCCGAACAAGGACGCGCTCAAGCATATCGACCAGATCATCCACAGCGCCGGTAAGTACGAGGAAGGCGAGACCCTGTCGGTGTTCGATCTGCAGCAGAGCGGCGATCAGGACGCGAAGAACGAGGAGGCCAAGGAGTACCTGGCGCGCCTGGTGGCGGCCAACCACAACCAGCTGGGCCTCAAGGACCTGTTCGAGCTGGCCTTCGAGATCACCAAGGTCGGCGGCGCGCCTGTGATGCACACCGACATCGACGGTGCGGCGTCCAACGGCACGACCATGACCATCAAGGCGCTGACCAACATGTACCTGTTGCTGCACCTGATGGACCGCGAGCAGGCCGGCAAGGTGCGCCTGCCCTACTACCTCGACGAGGCGGCGGACATCGACGAGCGCAACCAGCAGGCGCTGATCGAGACCAGCCTGCAGCTGGGCTTCGTGCCGATCCTGGCTTCGGTCAAGCCGCAGGTCTCGGCCCATGTGGCCATCGACCTGGAAGGTGGTAGCGGGCCGAACGGCATCTATATCGACGAGGCGGACTGGAAGTACATCAAGCGCCGCGAGGTGGTGAAAACCGCCGAGCCGGAAGGCCAGCCGGCCTAGGGTAGCCCGGATGCAATCCGGGAGTAGAAACGACAAGGGCCGCTAATGCGGCCCTTTCGTTATCCAGCGTGGCAATCAGTTGTCCTGCTGGTCCTTGAGGATCTGCCCGCTGGTGGCATCCAGCTCCAGGTCCCATTGCACGTTCTGCGCATCACGCAGCTCGACCTGGTAGATGTAGCGACCGTATTCCTCTTCCAGCTCGGTTTCCTCGACCTTGCTGCCGGGGTGCTTGGCGATGGCCGCCTCGTTGAGTTTCTCGAAACTCTGGATGGTGCCGGCGTCGCGCAGTTTCAGCGCTTCATCCGGGCCCAGATCGCGGGCCTGGGCGATACCGGCAGTGGCGGCAAGGGCAGTGATGGCAAACAGGGCGGTCAGCTTGTTCATGTTCAGTCTCGCTAGGGGTAGTTGGTTTCGACAGACACCAAGATAGCCAAGTCGACTTAACTCAAACTGAATCCGCCCGATTCCCTCACTTTACTTGTCCAGCACGATCTTCGGCGCCCACTTCAGCCACTCTTCGCTAACCTCGTCGTTCAGTGCATAGGTCTGCCCCGGCTGAGCTGGGCCGCCCATCAACGCATTGTCCGGCGTGGCGAAAGCAATACCGCCCTCCAGCAAAGCTTCAAGGGATTCCGTGCGTACTTTCAGGCCTTTGAACAAGCCGGCTTCGACGCCAATACCGCTGGCATTCCAGAAGCGCGTACCACTGCGCACCAGGGGTGCATAACGCGGCTCAATGAGCGCATGGATCAACACGCGATCAGAGGTTGGCCCCAACTCGAAATGGGTCACCTTGCCCACCGGGACTTCCCGATAACTGATCACCACGCCTGGTTTGATCGAACCACGGCGAGCGGTGCTCAGTACGACACGCAGACCTGTTTCGCGCACATCACTCGTTGGCGCCTGCATGCGCGCCTCGAAATAGGCCTGAGGTTTACCGGCCTTGCTCGCGGGTGATACTTCCAGATACTGACCGCTGACCAAAGTCTCCAGATTGGCAGTGCGCGCCAGACCCAACTCGGGTTTGACCACCCAGAAAGAGCTACCCACACTGGCAACTCGTGCAGTCGCTTTGGTAATCCGGGCATTGAGCAGCACGGCCTGCAGATCATCCGTCAGCTCGACGGTTTCAACCTTGCCTACCTCGATGCCTTTATAACGAATCGGTGTACCGGGATTGAGACCATCACCACTAACAACCTTGATCTGAATGGTTACACCTTCCTGCAGTGCTTTTTCACGATCCTCATGCAGCGTGAAGCGCTGAATCTTGCGACTGACAGAAGCCTCCAGATTTGGGGTATCGAAGGCAACACCGCCGGCCAGCAAGCTCTGCAAGGACTCGCTCTTGACCGTGATCCCCGAGAGTCCGCCTGTAAGGCTGATGCCACTGGCATTCCAGAAGCGTGTAGAGCTGTTGACCAGCTTGGCGTACTCGGGCTCGATGTGCGCGCCCAGGACCACGCGTTTCTGATCTTTAGCGAACTGGTAACTCTGGATGCTACCGACCTTGACCTGGCGATAGAGAATGGGACTACCCACTTCCAGAGAGCCCAGATTGTCACTGAAGAGAACCAGATGCAGGCCAGGCGCGCCCAAATCCATAGGCGGCGCCTTGTCGCGAGCGACAAACTCGCGAACCTGTGCGCCTCCAGGTTCACCTGGGCGAATGGCAATGTAGTTACCCTTGACCAGGGCTTCCAAACCCGTGATGCCGGCTAAGGAAATCGACGGTTTGACCATCCAGAAATCCGTACCCTCAACCAGATAGTCTTCGGTACGTGGATCCAGCATCAGCTCGACACTGGCACCGCTCAGATCCTGGTCGACCTTGAAGGTCTTCATGTAGCCAACCTGGATGCCTTTGTACATCACCGGCGTTCGGCCAGGCTCTAGACCATCGAACTCATGCAGCTTGAGCGCGACCTTGATGCCCGCCTGTGCGTCATCGAAGTTTTCATAGAGGCGGAATGGCAGGCTCGGGTCAGTGGGCGGACTGTCCTTACGGTGCTCCGGCGTGGCAAAGGCGATGCCGCCCGCAACGATGCTCGCCAGCGACTCGGTATGCACTTTGACCCCAGACAGACCGGCATCGATGGTGACACCGCTGGCATTCCAGAAACGCGTATGTTTGCGCACCAGAGAGGCGAACTCCGGCTGGATGAACAGCTTGATTTCAACCGTGCTCTGATCTTCGGCAAGCCGGTAACTTTTCACCCGCCCGACCTGGATCTGCTTGTAGAACACCGGACTGTCACGATTCAGCGAGCCGAGACGATCAGCCTTGAGCGTGAGGTGAAGCCCCGGAACAGTGTCCGCTAGTGGTGGTGGCTCGGTGAGGGCCGTGAACTCACGAGTCGGCTCACCTTCACCCGGGCTGGCCGTGATGTAGTTACCGGAAACCAGGGTTTCCAGACCGGTAATACCCGCCAGGGAAACACTCGGCTTGACCAGCCAGAAGCGTGTGTTGCTGCGCAGATGCTGCTCAACACGCTTATCCATTTCGATCGTGGCGCGTACGCCACGCTGCTTGCCACTGTCGTCAATCTCCAGCCCGATGACCTTGCCAATCGGCATACCTTTAAAGATCACCTCAGTCTTGCCGGGCTGAATCCCATCGCCACTGGGGAAATACACCTGAATCTCGATACCGGCCTGGTTATAGGCACGCCAGCCCAGCCAGCCGCCGATCAACAAAGCGATGAGGGGTAGGATCCAGATCGCCGACCAGTTGGTTGTGCGACGGGTTTTGGCTGTTTTTAGCTCGGTCATGATCGAAATCAGACTCCATTCCAGATCGGACGATGCCTAGGGAGAATTTTCCCAGAATAAGCAGAAAGGCCTGCTTGCAAGTAATCGAGTAGCACAACACGGCATAAGGTACCGCAAGGCAAGCAACGGCGCCTGCTCGCACGCTAAAAAAGCCACGCTCAGCGCCCAGAACTTTTCTAGCGCACAAAGCCAAACCCCCAACCCGTTTGCACGGATTGGGGGTTTGGGGATAGGAGCTTGACGATGACCTACTCTCACATGGGGAAGCCCCACACTACCATCGGCGATGCGTCGTTTCACTACTGAGTTCGGGATGGGATCAGGTGGTTCCAACGCTCTATGGTCGTCAAGCAATTCGTTTGCTGTATCGGTGTTTAGTCGCTACAGCTAATTGGGTATGTGATGTCTGTTGGTATTGCGTGTTCAGGCAAATTTTCGGTCTTTGTCGACTTCTGTCGAGACACACAAACAGCAAATTGTTTGGGTGTTATATGGTCAAGCCTCACGGGCAATTAGTATTGGTTAGCTCAACGCCTCACAGCGCTTACACACCCAACCTATCAACGTCGTAGTCTTCGACGGCCCTTTAGGGAGCTCAAGGCTCCAGTGAGATCTCATCTTGAGGCAAGTTTCCCGCTTAGATGCTTTCAGCGGTTATCTTTTCCGAACATAGCTACCCGGCAATGCCACTGGCGTGACAACCGGAACACCAGAGGTTCGTCCACTCCGGTCCTCTCGTACTAGGAGCAGCCCCTCTCAAATCTCAAACGTCCACGGCAGATAGGGACCGAACTGTCTCACGACGTTCTAAACCCAGCTCGCGTACCACTTTAAATGGCGAACAGCCATACCCTTGGGACCGGCTTCAGCCCCAGGATGTGATGAGCCGACATCGAGGTGCCAAACACCGCCGTCGATATGAACTCTTGGGCGGTATCAGCCTGTTATCCCCGGAGTACCTTTTATCCGTTGAGCGATGGCCCTTCCATACAGAACCACCGGATCACTAAGACCTACTTTCGTACCTGCTCGACGTGTCTGTCTCGCAGTCAAGCGCGCTTTTGCCTTTATACTCTACGACCGATTTCCGACCGGTCTGAGCGCACCTTCGTACTCCTCCGTTACTCTTTAGGAGGAGACCGCCCCAGTCAAACTACCCACCATACACTGTCCTCGATCCGGATAACGGACCAGAGTTAGAACCTCAAAGTTGCCAGGGTGGTATTTCAAGATTGGCTCCACGCGAACTGGCGTCCACGCTTCAAAGCCTCCCACCTATCCTACACAAGCAAATTCAAAGTCCAGTGCAAAGCTATAGTAAAGGTTCACGGGGTCTTTCCGTCTAGCCGCGGATACACTGCATCTTCACAGCGATTTCAATTTCACTGAGTCTCGGGTGGAGACAGCGCCGCCATCGTTACGCCATTCGTGCAGGTCGGAACTTACCCGACAAGGAATTTCGCTACCTTAGGACCGTTATAGTTACGGCCGCCGTTTACCGGGGCTTCGATCAAGAGCTTCGCTTGCGCTAACCCCATCAATTAACCTTCCGGCACCGGGCAGGCGTCACACCCTATACGTCCACTTTCGTGTTTGCAGAGTGCTGTGTTTTTAATAAACAGTCGCAGCGGCCTGGTATCTTCGACCGGCATGGGCTTACGCAGTAAATGCTTCACCCTCACCGGCGCACCTTCTCCCGAAGTTACGGTGCCATTTTGCCTAGTTCCTTCACCCGAGTTCTCTCAAGCGCCTTGGTATTCTCTACCCAACCACCTGTGTCGGTTTGGGGTACGGTTCCTAGTTACCTGAAGCTTAGAAGCTTTTCCTGGAAGCATGGCATCAACCACTTCACGTTCTAAAAGAACGCTCGTCATCAGCTCTCAGCATTAAGCGCCCGGATTTACCTAAGCACTCTGCCTACCACCTTAAACTTGGACAACCAACGCCAAGCTGGCCTAGCCTTCTCCGTCCCTCCATCGCAGTAACTAGAAGTACAGGAATATTAACCTGTTTCCCATCGACTACGCATTTCTGCCTCGCCTTAGGGACCGACTAACCCTGCGTCGATTAACGTTGCGCAGGAAACCTTGGTCTTTCGGCGTGCGAGTTTTTCACTCGCATTGTCGTTACTCATGTCAGCATTCGCACTTCTGATACCTCCAGCAAGCTTCTCAACTCACCTTCACAGGCTTACAGAACGCTCCTCTACCGCATCACCTAAGTGATACCCGTAGCTTCGGTGTATGGTTTGAGCCCCGTTACATCTTCCGCGCAGGCCGACTCGACTAGTGAGCTATTACGCTTTCTTTAAAGGGTGGCTGCTTCTAAGCCAACCTCCTAGCTGTCTAAGCCTTCCCACATCGTTTCCCACTTAACCATAACTTTGGGACCTTAGCTGACGGTCTGGGTTGTTTCCCTTTTCACGACGGACGTTAGCACCCGCCGTGTGTCTCCCATGCTCGGCACTTGTAGGTATTCGGAGTTTGCATCGGTTTGGTAAGTCGGGATGACCCCCTAGCCGAAACAGTGCTCTACCCCCTACAGTGATACATGAGGCGCTACCTAAATAGCTTTCGAGGAGAACCAGCTATCTCCGAGCTTGATTAGCCTTTCACTCCGATCCACAGGTCATCCGCTAACTTTTCAACGGTAGTCGGTTCGGTCCTCCAGTTAGTGTTACCCAACCTTCAACCTGCCCATGGATAGATCGCCCGGTTTCGGGTCTATACCCAGCGACTAAACGCCCTATTAAGACTCGCTTTCGCTACGCCTCCCCTATTCGGTTAAGCTTGCCACTGAATATAAGTCGCTGACCCATTATACAAAAGGTACGCAGTCACCCAACAAAGTGGGCTCCCACTGCTTGTACGCATACGGTTTCAGGATCTATTTCACTCCCCTCTCCGGGGTTCTTTTCGCCTTTCCCTCACGGTACTAGTTCACTATCGGTCAGTCAGTAGTATTTAGCCTTGGAGGATGGTCCCCCCATATTCAGACAAAGTTTCTCGTGCTCCGTCCTACTCGATTTCATGACTAAGAGATTTTCGCGTACAGGGCTATCACCCACTATGGCCGCACTTTCCAGAGCGTTCCGCTAATCTCAAAGCCACTTAAGGGCTAATCCCCGTTCGCTCGCCACTACTAAGGGAATCTCGGTTGATTTCTTTTCCTCAGGGTACTTAGATGTTTCAGTTCCCCTGGTTCGCCTCTTGCACCTATGTATTCAGTACAAGATAACCATCTTATGATGGCTGGGTTCCCCCATTCAGACATCTCCGGATCAAAGTCTGTTTGCCGACTCCCCGAAGCTTTTCGCAGGCTACCACGTCTTTCATCGCCTCTGACTGCCAAGGCATCCACCGTATGCGCTTCTTCACTTGACCATATAACCCCAAGCAATCTGGTTACTGCCTCAAACGTGAAGACGACATTCGCCGAAAATTTGCATAGAGAACACGCAAATTTTACCTTGACGCGACATGCTGCCAGTGAAAGCAACACATCGGTCTACTTCTATCACATACCCAAATTTTTAAAGAACAGTTCTGGCGCAAAGACCAGAATTCAATGCTCATCTAGAAGCATTCAATTCTGTGCTTTCAGCGATTTAAGAGTTAATGGTGGAGCCAAGGAGGATCGAACTCCTGACCTCCTGCGTGCAAGGCAGGCGCTCTCCCAGCTGAGCTATGGCCCCATTTACGGACTGGCCACATCCCTTGACAATTGGTGGGTCTGGGCAGATTCGAACTGCCGACCTCACCCTTATCAGGGGTGCGCTCTAACCAACTGAGCTACAGACCCAATCGTCTTACTCTCGGGTAATAACCCAATCGCTTTTCGCAAGTGAATCAAGCAATTCGTGTGGGAACTTATGAAGAAGCTGAAGTCTTCGATTAAGGAGGTGATCCAGCCGCAGGTTCCCCTACGGCTACCTTGTTACGACTTCACCCCAGTCATGAATCACTCCGTGGTAACCGTCCCCCTTGCGGTTAGACTAGCTACTTCTGGAGCAACCCACTCCCATGGTGTGACGGGCGGTGTGTACAAGGCCCGGGAACGTATTCACCGTGACATTCTGATTCACGATTACTAGCGATTCCGACTTCACGCAGTCGAGTTGCAGACTGCGATCCGGACTACGATCGGTTTTATGGGATTAGCTCCACCTCGCGGCTTGGCAACCCTTTGTACCGACCATTGTAGCACGTGTGTAGCCCTGGCCGTAAGGGCCATGATGACTTGACGTCATCCCCACCTTCCTCCGGTTTGTCACCGGCAGTCTCCTTAGAGTGCCCACCATAACGTGCTGGTAACTAAGGACAAGGGTTGCGCTCGTTACGGGACTTAACCCAACATCTCACGACACGAGCTGACGACAGCCATGCAGCACCTGTGTCTGAGTTCCCGAAGGCACCAATCTATCTCTAGAAAGTTCTCAGCATGTCAAGGCCAGGTAAGGTTCTTCGCGTTGCTTCGAATTAAACCACATGCTCCACCGCTTGTGCGGGCCCCCGTCAATTCATTTGAGTTTTAACCTTGCGGCCGTACTCCCCAGGCGGTCGACTTAATGCGTTAGCTGCGCCACTAAGATCTCAAGGATCCCAACGGCTAGTCGACATCGTTTACGGCGTGGACTACCAGGGTATCTAATCCTGTTTGCTCCCCACGCTTTCGCACCTCAGTGTCAGTATCAGTCCAGGTAGTCGCCTTCGCCACTGGTGTTCCTTCCTATATCTACGCATTTCACCGCTACACAGGAAATTCCACTACCCTCTACCGTACTCTAGCTCAGTAGTTTTGGATGCAGTTCCCAGGTTGAGCCCAGGGCTTTCACATCCAACTTGCTGAACCACCTACGCGCGCTTTACGCCCAGTAATTCCGATTAACGCTTGCACCCTTCGTATTACCGCGGCTGCTGGCACGAAGTTAGCCGGTGCTTATTCTGTCGGTAACGTCAAAGTAGCAACGTATTAGGTTACTACCCTTCCTCCCAACTTAAAGTGCTTTACAATCCGAAGACCTTCTTCACACACGCGGCATGGCTGGATCAGGCTTTCGCCCATTGTCCAATATTCCCCACTGCTGCCTCCCGTAGGAGTCTGGACCGTGTCTCAGTTCCAGTGTGACTGATCATCCTCTCAGACCAGTTACGGATCGTCGCCTTGGTGAGCCTTTACCTCACCAACTAGCTAATCCGACCTAGGCTCATCTAATGGCGCGAGGTCCGAAGATCCCCCGCTTTCTCCCGTAGGACGTATGCGGTATTAGCGTCCGTTTCCGAACGTTATCCCCCACCACTAGGCAGATTCCTAGGCATTACTCACCCGTCCGCCGCTCTCAAGAGGTGCAAGCACCTCTCTACCGCTCGACTTGCATGTGTTAGGCCTGCCGCCAGCGTTCAATCTGAGCCATGATCAAACTCTTCAGTTCAATACTGCTTGGGTTTTGAGAAAACCCTAAACTTGGCTCAGCAATCGCAAATAAACTCTTTGAATTCACGAAGAGTTACTTGTGTTGCTGATAATCTTGCGACTAACAGTCTTACTCCACAAGCACCCACACGAATTGCTTGATTCAAGTTGTTAAAGAGCGTTTCGATTAAGTCTTTCGTCTCAACCAAGGCCGCGCATTCTACAGCAGCCTTTCTTTCTGTCAACCAGTTTCGAAGAATTTTTCGTTTCTTCTCAACCGCTTGCGCTTCCGATCTGCTTTCGCTTCACATCGGCGGGAGGCGAATTCTACAGCGTTCAAACTCGCTGTCAACCACCTCTTTCAAGCTTCTTCAGCTCTTTCGAACCGAAGCACCGACAGGATCAAACCACCACCCTGTCAGCCCGGCGCATTCTACTCGAATCCGCCACCGTCGCAACCTTTATTTTCATCTAACCTCTTGTTTAACAAGGAGTTTTCAGATCATGCTGCGCCGGAAGAGGTGCGCATTATAGGCCCGCAGATTTCGCCGTCAACGCCTTTCTGAAACTTTTTACCTTCCCCGGACGAGCCGAGAGCCAGGCTGCCACAGCCGGAATGCGCAACATCAGCAAAGCCGCGCCAGACACGGCATAAAACACCCATTCGCCAATATCGGAGCGCACAACCCAGAGCATATGCAGCAGACCCAGAACGAGGATTACGTAAACAAGCTTGTGCAACTGCCGCCAGCGCGCACCCAGCCTGCGCACACTGTAGTGATTCGAGGTCAGGGCCAGGAGCCACAGCCCGACAAAAGCCAGGGCGCCAACGATGATGTAAGGCCGCTCACTCAGATCGTCCAGCAGTCGATCAAAGCGCAACCCCAGGATGAACGTCAGATATCCCGCAACGTGCAACAGGACGTAGGTAAAGCACCACAGGCCGAGCTGGCGGCGCACAGCAATCCACCCACCCCAGGCGCTCAGACGCCGCAAAGGCGTCATGCTCAACGTCAGCAGCAGCAGAACCAACGCCCCCTGCCCCAGGTTATCCACTAGAACCTTGCCGGGATCTGGCCCCAGCTGCTGAGTCAGCCCCATATATAGCCACAGCAAAGGGGGAAACAACGCCAAGAGGAAGACGACGACTCGCCAGATTCGATAACGCATCAGTAGTACTTCCGCAGATCCAGACCACTATAAAGAGAGGCAACTTCGTCATAGCCATTGAACAGCTTGGTCGGCACCACATTCGGACTGAACAGGCTATTGGGCAGGCGGCGCTCGGTTGCCTGACTCCAGCGCGGATGGTCGACCTCAGGATTGACGTTGGCATAGAAGCCATACTCATCAGGCGCCAGACTCTCCCAGGTGGTTGCAGGCTGTTCGGCAACCAGGCTGATGCGCACGATCGACTTGATGCTCTTGAAGCCGTACTTCCATGGCACCACCAGACGTAACGGCGCACCATTCTGGTTGGGCAATACGCGCCCATAGATCCCGACAGCCATGATAGACAGTGGATGCATCGCCTCATCCAGACGCAATCCCTCGCGATATGGCCAGTCGATCAAGGAAAAGCCCGAACGCACACCGGACATCTGCTCGGGCGCAACCTTGGTTTCGAAACGCACATACCTGGCTTTGCTGGTTGGCTCTGCACGCTTGAGCAAATCCGCCAGCGGGAAGCCCAGCCAGGGAATCACCATCGACCAGGCCTCGACACAGCGCAACCGGTAGATGCGCTCTTCCAAGCGATGAGGCTGCACCAGAGACTCCAGAGAAACCGGCCCCGGCTTGGCCACCTCACCGTCGATCATCACCGTCCATGGCTCTACTTCAAGTTTGTCGGCGTATCGCGCCGGATCACCCTTGCTGGTGCCGAACTCATAGAAGTTGTTGTAGTGCGTGGCGTCTTTGAACGGCGTCAGGGCCTCATCGCCTGCCGTGACCGCCCCCCACTGCACGCCTGGAAGCTTCTCGGTGAACCAGGCTGGATTGCTAGCAGCCTCGACATCGGCATAGCGCGAAGTCTCCGCCCGCAGCGGCAATGCACTCATAGCTGCAAGGCCACCGGCTGCCGCCATGAAGGTGCGACGCGAGAGATAGACAGACTCGGGAGTGATTTCGGATTCGCGCGCAGCGGACTCGAGGGGGACTTTGATCAACATGGTGGCTCCGCAGCTAAGGACGACTGATGCGCCAATAGACCGCGGAGCCGGCAGGAAATTACATCACTCGGCGGCCTTGTGACGGCGCAGTTGCAACAAATATTGCACAGGACCGGAAGCCGCATAGGCCAAGAAGATCAGCAACAGAATACGGGGTGGGTCACTGAAGACCACTGCAAACACCAGAACCACGACCAGCATCGCTACGAA
This sequence comes from Pseudomonas campi, assembly GCF_013200955.2. Lineage (NCBI taxonomy): Bacteria > Pseudomonadati > Pseudomonadota > Gammaproteobacteria > Pseudomonadales > Pseudomonadaceae > Aquipseudomonas > Aquipseudomonas campi. Next base: position 1,068,768 of record NZ_CP053697.2, on the reverse strand, counting down.
AGGCACGCGCCCTTTGAAATCAAGATCCTTGAAACTGTAGAACTTGATGTTGCTGACCATCAGCACGCCCGCCATGGCCACCAGCAAGGCATAGAGCATGACCACCGGAACAGGCATGTCCACGCCATCGACACCAAAGTCCTTCAGTGCCCAGACCATCCCGGCGACAACCCCGGCAGCAGCAGGACTGGCAAGACCGACAAACCACTTCTTGTCGACCTTGCCGATCTGGGTATTGAAGCGGGCCAGACGCAACGCGGCGCAAGCCGTATAGATGAAGGCAACCGTAAGCCCGACATTGCCCAGTTCAGACAAGGCCCACTGATAGGCCAGCAACGCCGGCGCCAGACCAAAGGCGACCATGTCGGACAGCGAGTCATACTCGGCGCCAAATGCGCTCTGGGTATTGGTCAGCCGTGCTACTCGACCATCCAGACCATCGAGCACCATGGCGATGAAGATCGCGACCGCCGCGTACTCGTACTTGCCATTCATGGCACTGATGATGGCGAAGAAACCCGCAAACAAGTTGCCGGTGGTGAACAGGTTAGGCAACAGGTAGATGCCACGATGGCGCACCTTGCGCCCTTCGGCATCGTGCCCCTCCTCCACATGCTCATCGATAGGCAGAATGCTTTCCCCTTGTGGGGCAGAGCCGGATTCCTCAGGACGTTCGTTCATGAACAATACCTTGCAACGGTGTGGTTAGACTTCGACCGGAGCCGGCGAGCTAGGTTCGCCAGCGCCCTGCAAACGAATGGGCTTTATACCAGAAGCCCGTAACGAGCATAAAAAAACGCGGCCGTAGCCGCGTCTTTTAGAACGTCAGAAGACCTTAGTTCTTGGCCTTGTCGACGATCTTGTTGGCAGCGATCCACGGCATCATTGCACGCAGCTTCTCGCCAACCACTTCGATGCCGTGAGCGGCATTGTTGCGACGGTAAGCGGTCATCGAAGCGTAGTTCGATGCACCTTCCTGGATGAACATCTTCGCGTATTCGCCGTTCTGGATGCGCTTCAGAGCGTTGCGCATGGCCTGACGGGATTCGGCGTTGATGACTTCCGGACCGGTGACGTACTCACCGTACTCGGCGTTGTTGGAGATCGAGTAGTTCATGTTGGCGATGCCGCCTTCGAACATCAGGTCGACGATCAGCTTCAGCTCGTGCAGGCACTCGAAGTAGGCCATTTCCGGAGCGTAACCGGCTTCAACCAGGGTATCGAAACCGGCTTTGACCAGCTCGACGCAACCGCCGCAGAGAACGGCTTGCTCACCGAACAGGTCGGTTTCGGTCTCGTCCTTGAAGGTGGTTTCGATGATGCCGGTACGGCCGCCACCGACGCCAGCGGCGTAGGACAGGGCAACGTTCTTGGCTTTGCCGGAAGCGTCCTGGTAGATGGCGATCAGGTCAGGGATACCGCCGCCTTTGACGAACTCGGAACGCACGGTGTGGCCCGGGGCCTTCGGCGCGATCATGATCACGTCGAGGTCGGCACGCGGCACAACCTGGTTGTAGTGGATGGCGAAGCCGTGGGAGAAGGCCAGGGTGGCGCCTTTCTTGATGTTCGGCTCGACTTCGTTTTTGTACAGCTGGGACTGGAACTCGTCCGGGGTCAGGATCATGACCAGGTCAGCGGCAGCAACGGCAGCAGGCACGTCAGCCACTTTCAGACCGTGAGCTTCAGCCTTGGCACGGGTGGCCGAACCTGGACGCAGGCCGACGGTAACGTCAACGCCGGAGTCTTTCAGGTTGCACGCCTGGGCATGGCCCTGGGAGCCGTAGCCGATGATGGCGACTTTCATGCCCTGGATGATCGAGAGGTCGCAGTCTTTGTCGTAAAACACTTTCATGGGAATTCCCCTATTTTCTGGCCTCGTGGGCCGTTCGCTAAAGAGTTAGATGCTGAGTACTTTGTCGCCACGGGCAATGCCGGTGACGCCGCTGCGTACGGTTTCCAGGATCGACGCGGTGCCGACGGCCTGGATGAAGCTGTCCAGCTTGTCGCTCGTGCCGGCCAGCTGAATGGTGTAAACGCTGCTGGTCACGTCGACGATCTGTCCGCGGAAGATGTCGGTGGTGCGCTTGACCTCGGCGCGCTGGGCGCCGGTGGCCTTGACCTTGACCAGCATCAGCTCGCGTTCGATGTGCGCGCTTTCCGACAGGTTCACCAGCTTGACCACTTCGATCAGCTTGTTGAGGTTCTTGGTGATCTGCTCGATCACATCGTCATGCCCTACGGTGGTCAGCGTCAGACGCGACAGGGTCGGGTCTTCGGTCGGCGCCACGGTCAGGCTTTCGATGTTGTAGTTGCGCTGGGAGAACAGGCCAACCACGCGCGACAGGGCGCCGGGTTCGTTTTCCAGCAACAGGGAGATGATATGGCGCATGTTCAGGTCCGCTCCGTCTTGCTCAGCCACATGTCACGCATGGCACCGCCGCGAATCTGCATCGGGTACACGTGCTCGCTGGTATCCACGGCGATGTCGAGGAATACCAGGCGGTTCTTCATGGCGAAGGCTTCTTCCATCTTCGGCTTGAGGTCTTTCAGGTCGGTGATGCGCATGCCCACGTGACCATAGGCCTCAGCCAGCTTGACGAAGTCAGGCAGCGATTCCATGTAAGAGTGCGAGTAACGGCTGCTGTACTGCATGTCCTGCCACTGGCGAACCATGCCCAGGGCACCGTTGTTCAGGTTGATGATCTTCACCGGCAGGTCGTACTGCAGGCAGGTCGACAGTTCCTGGATGTTCATCTGGATGCTGCCTTCACCGGTGACGCAGGCCACGTCGGCCTCCGGGAAGTTCAGCTTGACGCCCATCGCCGCAGGGAAACCGAAGCCCATGGTGCCCAGGCCACCGGAGTTGATCCAGCGGTTAGGCTTGTTGAAGCGGTAGTACTGCGCCGCAAACATCTGGTGCTGGCCCACGTCGGAGGTGATGTAGGCGTCGCCCTTGGTCACTTCGCTGAGGGTCTCGATTACGCTCTGCGGTTTGATGATGCTGCCGTCGCCCTCGTTGAAGGGGAACAGGCGGCCGCTACCGCGCCACTCGTCGATCTGCTTCCACCAGCTGGCAACGACGTCCTTGTTCGGTGTCTCGCCGATTTCCTTGAGAATGGCGACCATCTCGGTCAGCACGCTGTCCACCGGGCCGACGATCGGGATGTCGGCCTTGATGGTCTTGGAGATCGAAGCCGGGTCGATATCGATATGGATGATCTTGGCGTTCGGGCAGAACTTGGCGCCCGTTTCACCATTGATCACCCGGTCGTCGAAACGCGCGCCGACAGCCAGGATCACATCGGCGTGGTGCATGGCCAGGTTGGCGGTGTAGCTGCCGTGCATGCCGAGCATGCCGACGAACTGGCGATCGTTACCCGGGAAGGCGCCAAGGCCCATCAGGGTGTTGGTCACCGGGATGTTGAGCATCTTGGCCAGCTCGGTCAGCGGCTCGGAAGCACCGCCCATGACCACGCCGCCGCCGGAATACATGACCGGACGCTTGGCAGCCAGGAGCATCTCGGCAGCCTTGCGGATCTGCCCGGAATGACCACGGGTAGCCGGGCTGTAGGAGCGCAGCTTGACCTTCTTCGGGTAGCTGTATTCGAACTTCTGCGACGGATCGCCCATGTCCTTCGGAATATCCACGACCACCGGGCCTGGGCGGCCGGACTGGGCGAGATAGAAGGCTTTCTTGATCACTTCGGGGATTTCCGAAGGATGCTTGATGATGAAGCTGTGCTTCACGATCGGGCGGGAAATACCGACCATGTCGGTTTCCTGGAAGGCATCGGTACCGACCACGGTGCTGGGCACCTGACCGGAGATGACGACCATAGGGATCGAGTCCATGTAGGCGGTGGCGATGCCAGTGATGGCATTGGTCGCACCCGGGCCGGAGGTCACCAGCACCACGCCGGCCTTGCCGGTGGCGCGGGCATAGCCGTCAGCCATATGGGTGGCAGCCTGCTCGTGACGCACCAGGATATGGGTCACTTCCGGCTCTTTGAACAGGGCATCGTAGATGTGCAGGAGGGCACCGCCCGGGTACCCATAGATATACTTAACGCCTTCGTCACGCAGCGAGCGGACGACCATTTCAGCGCCGGATAAAAGCTCCACGTTGTTCACCTCTAGAACGCCAGATTACCACCCGTCAACGAGTGGTCCTTGAAGTAGGTCTTACTGGTCAGCAAACAGGCGGCGACTGTGGTCGCGGATACTACGAGGTCTGCTTGACGAGTAACGGAATGGCTCAATCTTGCGGAGCCTTTCCTTCCCAGCGCGAGGTAACGCGTTGCGGGTGTAACGGGGGTCGGCACGGGTAGCGCCTTTTTTCGCTGAGCTGGGGGACGCTTGCGGCGGACCCCACTACAACGGAACGTGGGATTGTTCTGATTAGCGCACACTAAGTCAAGCTGTCGAGCACGGAATCCTCGTCTGAGAACCTGTTTAGGATCTCTTGATCGTCGGCCATGCTGCGTTGAAATCGGGCTCGGACTGCTCATTTACACCTCGTAAACTCCGCGTCCTCGCCCAATTTCGCCTTGCCTGGCTCTAGCTCAAAAGATCGTAACCAGGTTCTGAGAGCTGTGACATGCCGCAGGATGACGTTTGCCGGGTTTTGGTTATAGTAACGGTTAGGTTCTGCAGCCAATAAAAGGAAACAACATGCGTCGCTTGATTCTCACGGGCAGTTTGCTGCTCGCCCTGAGCACCACCGCCATGGCCGGCCAGGTCTACAAATGGGTGGACGCGCAAGGCAACACCCACTTTGGCTCACAGCCGCCGGAAGGGCAGCAGGCGACCAGCATCAACACCAACGTGGCCACGCCGAAGACACCCGCCCCCGCAGCCGCAAAGCCTGCCGCAGCGGTAGCCGACACAGACGAGCAGAAGGCGATCGACAGCAAGGTCAAGGAAGATGTGGCCAAGCAGGAGGCCGAGCGCAAGCAGTACTGCGAGACAGTGCGCACCAACCTGGCCCAGCTGCAGAACAATCCGCGCGTGCGCGTGCAGGAAGAAGGCAAGGATGAGATGCGCCGTCTGACAGAAGAAGAACGTCAGGAGCGCATTAGCGAAGCCGAGAAAGGCATCGCCGAGAACTGCCAGTAAAACGATGAGTGGCGCGAGCTAGCTCGCGCCACCAATCAGCCGATCGAAGTTACCCAATGCGGTCAGCAGCGCCAATGCCTGTCGCTCGCGCCCACGGTAGGCTTCTTCGGCCATCGGCCTGATGCCCGACACATTGGGCAACGGCGCCGAAGCCTCGAGCAGGCTTTTCATGCGCGGCAGGAATATCCACTGCAACCAGGCCTCGAACGACAGCGTGTCGACGCAGAAAGGTTCGCGACTGGCCAGCGCCTCTGCCGATGGCGGTGTATCCGCCCACCAGCCCAATACGCGCAACTCCCGCTCAATCAGCAGCAACTGTTCAGCCACTGCGGGCAAACGCTCATCCATCACATGCTGACCTTGGCCTGTGCGCGCGCCTGCGCAGCGCCGGCCGCATCACCCTGACGCTCGCGTGCCTGGGCAATCAAGTCCCAGAGGCCTGCCTGCAGCGCCGGACGCCCACTGGCCAGGGTCAGACCACGCCGTGCGAACTGCTCGGCCTGGGCAGCATCACCTTGGGCCAGACGCACCTCGGCCAGACGATAGAGCACCTGCGGCTCGCGTGGTGCGATGCGCTGGGCGCGTTCCAGGCTGGAGGCGGCACCATTCAGGTCACCACTACCTTGCTGCTGTTGAGCGGTGCTCAGCAGCGCCAGCACCGGGCCATCGAGTTGCTCATCGGCACTCAAACCACCGCCCGAGGGAATCCCGCTGGGCATGCTCGGCGCACTCGGGGTATAGCTGCCGGCCGAAGAGATCGGCCCCGTGCTGAGCGGTGCCGAGCTGATGCTGGAGGGCATGGAACTGCTGCCATCCGGATAAGTTTGCAGCGGTGCGGAAGACACACCGCCGGGAACCATCACTACCACACCGGAGTCCTGCGGCAGGCTCTGCGCCTGGGCTGGGGCCGCTGGCGTATAACCTCCACCGCCCTCACCCTGCTCATCCGCACGCAGCGAGCCACTGGCATCCACTACCGGAATCGAACCACGCGGCACCGTGCTGCAACCGCTCAGCACAGCCGACGTCACCACCAGAGACAACCACCACTTGCTCATGTACTTCCTCTCTATCGGCCGCCTCACTCGAGCCAGCCACGCACCCAATCCATCACCGCTTCATCCGGCGCCACCCCACAGGCGGCACCTGCCGGCGGCTCACTGCCGCGAATATACGGCATCTGTACTGCATTCGGACAACCGGCCGCCGAGCCCTGCCCGGTGCCGGCATTCACCCATGCCTGCACCACATTGTCCGGCTGCGGCATGTCCAACGGCAGCGGGTCGGCCTTGGCCATCAGGCTGGTCCAGACCTGCAGCGCACCGGTCGCACCGGTCAGCGGCGTCTTGCCGTTATCGTCGCGCCCCAGCCAGACCACGGCCAGCAGATCCTGACTGAAACCGGCAAACCAGCTGTCGCGCGAATCATTAGTGGTGCCGGTCTTGCCCGCCAGGGTCAATGATGACGGCAACTGGCTGTACACCGAACGCCCGGTGCCCTCGCGCATCACCCGCTGCATGGCATTCTGCGTGAGGTAGATGGCGCCCGCATCGAAGCGCTGCTGAATCTGGAAGGGGTAACGCTTGAGCGGCTCCCCTTCGGCGGTCAGCACACTGCGAATGCCGCGCAACTGCGTATTGAAACCACCATTGGCCAGGGTCTGATACATGGTCGCCACTTCCATCGGACTCAGCGCACCAGCGCCCAGCAACATCGATGGATAAGCCGGCCACTCCCGATCAACACCCAGGCGCTCAAGGGTTTTGAGTACCTCCGGCACGCCCAGTTCCAGGCCGAGCTTGGCAGTCGACAGGTTGTAGGAGTTGGCCAGGCCCTGGTACAGATAAATGGTGCCGTGGGCCTTGCGGTCATAGTTCTGCGGGCGCCAGACCTGGCCGTCCTGGCCCTTCACCGAAAACGGTTCATCGGCCAGCCAGCTGGTCAGGGTGTACTGACTCGGACGCTCCAATGCCGTCAGGTAAACCGCAGGCTTGATCAGCGAACCGATCGGCCGCACGGCATCCAGTGCACGGTTGAAGCCGGCAAAACGCGGCTGGCGGCTGCCGAGCATGGCCTGAATCTCGCCATTCTCCGGATTGGTCACCACCATGGCGGCCTCGACCTCATCCACACCTTTGCGCCCACCCAGGCGCTTGAGCGTCTCACTCAGGGCGGCCTCGGACTTGAGCTGGAGGATCGGATCGAAGCTGGTGAAGATGCGCAGACCTTCCTCGGTCAAGTCTTCGTCGCGGTAATCCTCGCGCAGCTGGCGCTTGACCAGGTCGAGGAAGGCCGGGAAGGAGCTATCGGCCAGGCTGCCGCGCTTGGTAACACCCAATGGCTGCTGCTTGGCGGCCGCCGCCTGTTCGGCGCTCACCACGCCTTGCTGCGCCAGCAGATCGAGCACCAGATTGCGCCGCTTCAAGGCCAGCTCGGGGTTGCGTCGCGGGTTGTAGACAGTCGGCCCCTTGACCATACCGACCAGTAGCGCCACCTGATGCAGCTTCAACTCACCCAGGGGCTGGCTGAAGAAGTACTGGCTGGCCAGACCGAAGCCATGCACGGCACGCTGGCCGTCCTGGCCGAGGAATACCTCATTGAGGTACGCCTCGAGAATTTCCTTCTTGTCGTAGTGCAGCTCCAGCAGCACGGCCATCATGGCCTCGGTGAGTTTGCGACTGAGGCTGCGCTCACTGGTCAGGTAGAAGTTCTTCACCAGCTGCTGGGTCAGGGTACTGCCGCCCTGGCGCAGCTGACCGGCCGTGGCGTTGATCCACACCGCCCGGGCGATGCCCTTGGGTGACACGCCGAAGTGGTTGAAGAACTCGCGATCCTCCACCGCCACCAGGGTTTCCACCAGATAAGGCGGCGCCTGTTCCAGCTTGATCAGAATGCGGTCTTCGTGATGCGCCGGGTACAGGCCGCCGATCAGCAGCGGCTCCATGCGCGCCACGTCGAGCTTGCCGCCATTACCCTGACTGAGTCCGGCCACGTAAGCGCCGGAGAAGCGCACACGCAGGCGCTGCGCCGATTCGTTGCCGTCATAGAACTGGAAGCCGCGGGTATGCAGGTCGACCAGATTGCCATTAACCACCGCCGCGCCCGGACCGTCGGCGGCGCTTTCGCGGCGATAGCCGAGGGCATCCAGCTCGGTGAGGAAGTCCTGCTTGGCCAGTTTCTGCCCGACGAACAGCTCCAGCGGCCGCGCATAGACCTTGGCGGGCACCGTCCAGCGCTTGCCGGAGAACTTCTCCTGCACCACGGCATCCAGGTACACGGCGAAGCCGGCCAGCACCACCAGCCCGACCAATGCGAGTTTGAGGGCCCAGCCAAGCCAGGGACGAGAGGCGCCGGAACGGCGTTTGGCGCTTTTGCGCGGAGTACGGGAACGAGTCATGGCGCGGCATTATACGCACTTTGCCGAGGCCCAACAGGCGCTCCCCGGCGGTTTGCAGAGCGCCTCACAGCGTCCATAATGCCGCCTCCGAAATACCAGAAAAGCAAGGATTGACCGTGAGCCAAGCACTGATTGCCGCCCTGCAGAACCCGGCCCTTTTCCCCCATCCGGTGGAAGGGTTTCAGGTCATCGAGACGCACATCTCCTGGGTGCTGCTCACCGGCCCCTTCGCCTACAAGATCAAGAAGCCGGTCAACTTCGGCTTCCTCGACTTCACCAGCCTGGAGGCCCGCCAGCATTTCTGTGGTGAAGAGCTGCGCCTCAACCAGCGCCTGACCCAGGGCCTGTACCTAGAAGTGCTGCCGATCAGCGGCAGCGAAAGCGCCCCGCTGCTCGGCGGCAGCGGTCCGGCCATCGAATACGTGCTGAAAATGCGCCAGTTCCCGCAGAGCCAGCTGCTCAGCGCCGTGCAAGCCCGTGGCGAGCTGACCGCCACGCATATCGAAGCCCTGGCCAAACAGATCGCCGATTTCCATGGCCAGACCCCGGCTGTGCCGAGCAGCCACCCGCTGTGCTCGCCCACCGCGATCATGGCGCCGATGCGGCAGAACTTCGAACAGATCCGCCCGATGCTCAGCGAGGCCGCCGATCTGCGCCAGGTCGATGCGCTGGAAGCCTGGACCGAGGCCAGCTTCGCCCGCCTCGAGCCGTTGCTGGCTCAGCGCGCAAACAATGGCTCGATCCGCGAATGCCACGGCGATATCCACCTGGGCAACGCCACCCTGCTGGATGGCCAGGTGGTGCTGTTCGACTGCATCGAGTTCAACGAGCCGTTCCGCCTGATCGACATCGCCTCGGACGCCGCCTTCCTCGCCATGGACCTCGAAGACCGTGGCCTCAAGCACCTGGCCCGGCGCTTCGTCAGTGCCTGGCTGGAACACACCGGCGACTATGCAGCCCTGGAACTGCTCAACTTCTACAAGGCCTACCGCGCCCTGGTGCGGGCCAAGGTTGCCCTGTTCAGCCTGGCCTACCAGACCGAGGACGAGCAGAAAGCCGCGACCCTGCGCCAGTACCGCAACTACGCCAATCTGGCGGAAAGCTACAGCGCCATCCCCTCGCCCTTCCTGGCCATTACCTGCGGCGTTTCCGCCGTCGGCAAGAGCCATGTGGCCCTGCGCCTGGTCGATGAGCTGGGCGCCATCCGCATTCGCTCCGACGTCGAGCGCAAGCGCCTGTTCGGCAACCAGCCGGAGGCCGCCAAGGGTCAGCTGCATGCCGGCATCTACAGTGCCGAGGCCGGCGTCGCCACCTACCAGCGCCTGCACCAACTGGCGGAAAACGCCCTGCACGCCGGCTTCCCGGTGGTGCTCGATGGCGCCTACCTGAAGCAGGCCCAGCGCGCTGCGGCCTGGCAGGTTGCCGAACAGAATGGCGATCCCTTCCTGATCCTCGACTGCCAGGCGCCGCAAGAGGTGATCGCCGGCTGGCTGCAACAGCGCCAGGCCGCCGGTACCGATCCGTCGGATGCCACCCTGGCCGTGATCGAGGCTCAGCAGGCCAATCGCGAAGCCCTCAGCGATGATGAGCAGGCCCACAGCAAGCGCGTCGACACCCATGACAGCGCCAGCCTGGACAGCCTGGTCCAGCGCATCCGTCAGCGCCTGCCGGGGCTCTGATTCGCCCTTCGGGCAGAGCACGACGCAGCTTCTATACTGAGGTCGTGCCCTGTCCGGAGTCGCCCATGAGCCAACCACGCCAACTCGATAACCCGCTGTACCGCCTGCTGCATACCGAGAAAGTCCGCGACTTCAATGCGCAAAAGCCCAAGGACGGCACAGTCGACCTCAAGGGTGGTGACTTTCGCGGTCTCGACCTGCGCCTGCTGGATGCCAGCGGGATCGACTTCACCGATGCCTACTTTCGCGGCGCCGACCTGCGCGGCCTGGATCTGCGTCACGCCTGCATGGAGGGCGCCAGCATCGCCCATGCGCAGATCTCCGGAGCCTATTTCCCGGCCGACCTGAGCGCCGACGAAATCCTCATGTCCCTCAACTTCGGCACCCGCCTGCGCTATCGCACCCGCTGAGCAACGCTTGCCCATGAGTGAAATTACCCGCTTGTTTGGCGCACGTGCCGGTGCCTACGCAAACTTTCGCCCGCAATACCCGGACGCCCTGTTCGCCTGGCTGGCGAGCAACAGCCCCAGCCATGAACGCGTCCTCGACATTGGCTGCGGCAATGGCCAAGCCAGCCGCCCGCTGCTGCAGCATTTCAGCCAGGTACTGGCCTGCGACGGCAGCCCCGAGCAGCTACACGCGGCCAAAGACCTGCAGGGCATCGATTGTTTCGCCGCCGTTGCCGAAGCCCTGCCCCTGGCGGATGGCAGCCTCGACCTGATCATCGTCGCCCAGGCCCTGCACTGGTTCGCTACTCCAGCGTTCTTTGCCGAAGTGCGCCGCCTGCTCAAACCCAACGGCCTGTTCTGCGCCTGGTGCTACAGCCTGCTACGCATCGACAGCGAACTGGACGCTCTGCTCGACAACTTCTACAGCAACACTCTGGGCGCCTACTGGCCAGCGGGCCGCGCCAGCGTCGATGCCGGTTACCGGGATATCCAGGCGCCCTTCCCGCGCCTGCAGCCGCCACCTTTCGCTATCCAGCTGCACTGGGATCTGCCCCAGTTGCTCGGCTATCTCGGCACCTGGTCTGCCGTGCAGCGCCTGCAGCAGGCCAGCGGCCGTGATCCGCTGCTAACTCTGGAACCCGCCCTGCTCGAAGCCTGGGGCGAGCCGCAGCAAAAGCGTTTTGTCAGTTGGCCGCTACACTTTCTTGCAGGCTTACCCAATCCCACTCATCAGTAGCTGCGCAGCAATGCATGGAGGCGCAATGAACGATGAACTACAGCACCTGAAAAACCTCGGTAAAACTTCGGCGCAATGGCTGCATGCGGTCGGCATCCACAACGCCAACGACCTGCGCCGACTGGGCGCCGTGGATGCCTACCGGGCCGTGCGCGCCCGTGGTTTTCGCGCCTCCAAGGTACTGCTCTACGCAATCGAAGGCGCCCTGCTGGACGTACACTGGAACGAGCTGCCCCCAGCCCACAAGGCTGAACTCAACGGCCAGGTCGACTCACTGGGCATGAGCAACAAGAGCTAGCTCACAACCTCCGAGCGCCGTGATTTACCTGAAGCACGGCGCCACCTATTGTTGCAGGGGCGTGCGTGCCTTATCGTCAGCCCAGCCAGTTCAAGGAATTTGAGTCATGTACCTACTCGGGGAGCAACCGGCTTACGCCGATCAACTGATCCAACGCTTGCAGAGCATTCCTGCGCAGTTGCTCGACGGCCTGCAGCCCAACGGCTCGCCCTTGCGCCTGGAACAGGTCGACGACCTGGCCAAGATCCTGCCTGGCAACCAGCTGTACATCATCGAGAACGGCTTGTTGCACGCCCAGGTCGATGACCGCCCGCTGTTCTATCTGCAGGAAGGCGACCTGGTCGGCCTGCGCCAGGGCATCGACCTGCCCAGCTGCCGCTACAGCAGCGAAGAACAACTGACGCTGGTGCCCTACTCGCGTGCCGACGTGTTCAAGCACATCTACGGCAGCGAGCAGCGCCAGGAACTGTTCATCCAGTACCTGATCGGCCACACCGCCCTGCTGTCCGATGCCCTGGCGCGCCTCAAGCAGCCGGAAATTCGCCCGGCCACCGGCTTCCAGCACTTTGCCGCTGGCGAAGAGCTGATCCACCAGGGCGACGATGCCGACCACGTGTTCGTGATCATCGAAGGCCACGCCGAAGCCCATGTCGATGGGCAGAAGGTCGGCGATGTGCAGAAGGACGAGATTTTCGGCGCCATGGCCGTGTTCACCCGCGAGAAGCGCAGTGCCACGGTGATCGCCAGCGAGCCGTGCACCGTCATGGTCATTCCCAAGGACCAGTTCCTCAGCCTGATGCAGAGCAACCCGCGCATCGCCCACAGCCTGATCGAGAGCATGGCTCGACGCATTGATCTGCTGAACAAGGAAGTCACCCAGCTGCGCACCCAGCACCAGCTGGCCTGACAGCCACACCGGTCACCGCACCCCCGGCCAAGTGCCGTAATGCTGTTCACCTAAGATAACGCCGCGATTTCGCAGAGGAATCGCGGCGTTTTTTCTGCCGCGGGCAACCTGTAGGAGCGAGCTCTGCTCGCGAACGGGGCCTCGCATAAAGCTTCGCGAGTAGAGCTCGCTCCTACGGCCTGAGTCCGAGTGCTTTATCTACCCCCGACACCGCTGCAACGGTTTTTCATCCAGCCGTAGCCCGGATGCAATCCGGGAAATAGGCAACTCCGCTCCCGGATTGCATCCGGGCTACACCCCTCTCCCCCCGGCCCCTCTCCCGTGAGCAGGAGAGGGGAGCACAGCGCTTAAGCGAAGGGGATTAGGCCCAGTGCCGGGGGCGTGTCTTTCTGGGGCTCGCCAACCATTCGAAAATAATTCGCATTTAGCTATTGACGCAAAAATGAGAATTGTTATTATTAACTCAACTGGTCGCGAGATCAGTCGATAAGCTGGAAGGCCAACAGTCGGGCTCTTCAGATTATCTCCTCATCAGGCTAATCACGGTTATTGACCCGGCACTTTGCCGGGTCTTTTTTTGCCTGCGAGAAAGTGCACCGGCACGGCTTCAGCGCCCATGCGCCGCGCACGACGCTTTCTGGTGCATTGCACCAGCCACACCGCCCACCTCGCACCGCGCCGGTGCAGTCCTGGCTCAATTCGGTCGCGAGAGCTGCGGCAACACCCGATCCAGCATCTGCAGCAAGTGACGGCGGGTGATCACACCCAGCACCTTGCCGGCGCCATCGACCACGGGATAGCTCTTCGGCTTGTCACCCAGCATCTGCTGAGCCAGTAGCAGCGGCTCCATTGCCAGGCCGACCGTGAGCACCTCGGTCCGCATGATGTCGCGCACCGTCGCCACGCGCTGGTTGTAGTAGGCCACCTGGATGCTCACCTGCAGGCACTCCTGCTCGGAAATCCAGCCCAGCAGCTGACCTTCGGCATCGGTGACCGGGCCGCCAAGCATGGCGTGCTCGAGCAGCTTTCCAGCGGCTTGCACCACCGGCATGTCCGGGTGAATACGGGCGAATTCCTTGCTCATGCAATCGGCGATCGAGGCAGTGATCATCAGCGGCAGCTTCCTTCGGCAATAGGGCAGATCTGGTTATAGACGCCGCGGCAGGCACCGGGCAGGCTTGCCCCAGCAAGTTCCAGGCCCGCTCGCCCGGTAGCGCCCGACAGCCGGGACAAAACCCTATACAATGCGCGGCTTTTCCGACCACCCACCCGAGGACCCGCCGTGAGCACTCTGCCGCCCTGCCCCAACTGCAACTCCGAGTACACCTACGAAGATGGCGCCATGCTGGTCTGCCCGGAGTGCGCCCATGAGTGGTCCGCCAGCGCTGCCGCCGACACTGCCGGCGAAGCCGCCAAGGTGATCAAGGATGCCGTCGGCAACGTGCTGCAGGACGGCGACACCATCAGCGTGATCAAGGACCTCAAGGTCAAAGGCTCCTCGCTGGTGGTCAAGGTCGGCACCAAGGTCAAGGGCATCCGCCTGTGCGATGGCGACCACGACATCGATTGCAAGATCGACGGCATCGGCGCGATGAAACTGAAGTCGGAATTCGTCAAGAAGGTCTGAGAACCTATTTACGATCTCCTGGTCGTCGGCCATACGGCGTTAAAAACAGCCTCGGAATGCTCATTTACAGCTCGTAAACTCCGCTTCCTCGGCTGTTTTTGCCTTGTCTGGCTCTAGTCCAAAAGATCGTAAATAGGTTCTGAGGGGGTAACAGCCCCTCTCCCCAGCCCTCGGCTTTGGCTTCCTGCGTCGCCCTACCTCCTGCATCCATGCAGTCGTCTCCCGTGAACGGGAGAGGGGGCAAAAGCGAGCGGCACCTGCCGCTCCATGCCTGATCCGAGTTCTCGCCGCCGCCCTGGCGCAGGGCGCATCCAGACATCACTCCCGGCCATTGCAGCCACAACCAACGCCACGCCTCACGATTGTCTAGCATGACTGATACACACCCCTGGCCCACCCTGGCGCCGGGTGATCAGCCTGCAAGCGGAGGTTTCCATGCGCAGCCTGTTGCTTTGTCTGCTTCTGCTGCTCGGCCCGGCGGCCTGGGCGGAGGAATGGCGAGTGGTAGGTGACGAGCAATTCGCCCCCTACAGCTTTGTAAGTCTCGACAGCGATACACCGCAGGGCCTGGATGTCGAGCTGGTGCGAGCGGTCATGGATGAAGCCGGTCTGGCCTACAGCCTGCGTCTGTATCCCTGGGAGCGGGTCAAGCGCATGCTCGATCGCGGCGAAGTGGCGATGGCCTTCCAGTTTGCCGGTACCCCGGAACGCATGGCGCAGTACGAGCTGGTCGGACCGATCCGCACCGGCTCCACGGTATTCATGACCCGCCGCGCCCTGGCGATCCAGGACTGGCAGGAGCTGGAAGACCTGCAGCCGCATGTGATCGGCCAGGTCAGGGGCTACTCCTACGCCGCAGACTTCGACCAGGCCGACCTGGCCCGCGACACCAGCGCGCAGAACCCGCGCCAACTGGTTTCCATGCTGCTGGCCGGGCGCATCGACATCATCATCGGTGATCGCACGCAGCTGCTGTATTTCGTGCGCGAGCAACGCGCCCAGGAACAGGTGCGCATCCTGCCGCGACCGCTGGTCGAGATGCCGCGTTACGTGGCGTTTGCCAAGGGCGATACGGCGCGTGCCGAGCAGTTCGGCGCAGCCCTGCAGCGCCTCAAGGACGCGGGCAAGCTGGCGAGCATCTACAAGCGCTGGGAGTAACGAGGAAAGGCGGCGGGCAGTGCCGGCCCGAAGCGCCTGCACCACCTACACAGAGAACGCTTAACGGGCGCCTTGCGCGGCCCGCTGACGGCAGGCCTCACCAAACGCCTGGAAGATCTTCACCGAATCCGGGTTGGACGCCGCGCGCCATTCCGGGTGCCACTGCACGGCGAAGGTAAACTGCGGCAGTGCCGGCGCATGGAACGCCTCGACCAGGCCGTCTTCGGCGTAGGCCAGGGCTTCCAGGCCCTTGCCCAAGGTCTTGATGCCCTGGCCATGCAGCGAGTTAACGTGAATCTCTTCACTGCCCATCAGCTTGGCCAGCCAGCTGTCCGGCACCAGGCGCACAGCGTGGCTTTGTGCGTACTGCACCTCTACCGGCTCGTCGGTGTCTTCGCGGTGATCGTCGAAGCCCGGCTCGGCATAGACCTTCTGGTGCATGTCACCGCCCAGGGCCACGTTGATTTCCTGCATGCCGCGGCAGATGCCGAAGATCGGCAGGCCACGGGCGATGGCCGCGCGAATCAGCGGCAGGTCGAACAGATCGCGGTCACGATCCTGGGATTTGCCGGGGGTGAGGTTTTCCTGGCCGTAGAGGCTCGGGTCGATGTTGCTGCCGGCACCGGTCAGGTACACGCCATCGACCATATCCAGGTATTGCTCGAGGTCATCGATGCCGCAGCAAGTCGGCGCCAGCAGCGGAACGCAGCCGGAAATCTCGACCAGGGGCACGATGTATTTGTGGGTCATCACCTGGTAGTCATGACCCTTGCGCTCCTGGCTGCCCATGGACATCAGGACCACGGGTTTGCGTGGGGCTTTAGCAGTGTTAACCGTATTGTTGTTAGACATACATCACCTTGGGACAGGCCGGGCCTGTCATTGCTGTGCAGGCGCGTGGCCAAGGCCTGGCGCTGCCTGTTTTTGCAGGTTCGGTGACTGTCACACACAGGACGGCGGCTTGGGCAACACCCCTTCCAGAGCCACGCTGGCACGCTCTGGAACACCCCTCGCTACACGCCTGAAGAGTGCTGGTCGTCTGCCCGAGCCGGCCTGTCGGCAGTCGGAACCTGCTAGCCAGTCTGCCAAAGCCGTAAAATATGTCAAACATGGCCAGGCGTTTTTCGCCCGGAATGCTTTGCAAAACAGCGCTATAACCCGCTAATGGCAAGGCGCCGCGCGATGGAAAGAATATTTTTCCCGCACACATAGTCCAATATATTTTACGTGCGAGGCCGCAGGTAAATTCACCTTGGCCCCCACCTCACTGCACCGGCAGGAAGTTCATGAACAACAGGCTCTGCGCATAGTTGACCCCCAGGCGCCGGTAGCGCTCCTCCAGCATGTGGGTCAGCAGGTCGAGGCGCGCCACCATCTTGCCGAACTCCACGGCAAAGCTGAGGTTGCCGCCCTCATTCGACAACAGCAGTGGGCGCCCGCGACTGTCGCGGCGCTGGCCGAGCATCCAGGCGGCCTTCTCGATATTACGCGCGGCGTTGTAGATGAATTCGGCGTTGAATGAATCGGTCAGGTAGAACTCGGTGCGCCCGCCGTGGGCGGTGACCAGCATGCTGCCCAGGGCAAAGATGAAGGTGCCGACCCGATCACCGGAGAAATCCGGGCTGAGGGCGTAATCCAGCGCCGCCACGTCACGGCGCCCGCCCAGTTGTGGCAGCGGGCGGTTCTGCTCGATGGCCTGGTGGATCATCCGCTCGGCCGCCGCCCGATCCGCCAGCCCGGTCTTCTGCCATTCCTGCGGATTGCGCTGGTACAGCTTGCTCATCAGCTGGTACAGGCTGTTGAGGTTGTCGCGCATGGCCAGGGTCGCCATGCGGTCGACATCGGTCTGCAGCAACTCGCCGGCTTGCGGCGCACTGCTCTTGCTGACAATCGACTCGTGCGCCAGGCGTCCCTGGCACCCCGCCAGCCCCAGGCCAAGCAGCGCGATCAGCAGCAGCCTGCCGCCATAACCGGGCGCCCTCGCCCAGGCGGCCAGCCTTGCCATGCCCAACCGTGCTACCCCCATCGCCTCGCCCCTGCACCCATGATCCCCGCTTGCAGTAAAGCGCAAAGCCGGCCATCCGGCTGGGTTCCCGGCAGGTGCGGGGGGCATGAACTAGAGTTTTCAACAGGGGGAAGTTCGCTGCGCCATTGCCCACCCGGCAGGAGTTCCGTCATGACCATGCTCGCCACCCTGCTCCACCGCCTGTCCCTGGCCGGCCTGGTGCTGGCCCTCGCGCTACCGACCCAGGCCGGCGAAGATATTGGCGGCGCCAAGGATCACCCGCTGCTGAGCCGCTACCCGGCCTCGCACATCACCGAATACCAGCAGAACTACAACGCCGTCGACTTCGCCACCGACAGCATTGATGGCGTGCCACAGCGCCACAGCGTCGAAGGCAATGCCACGCAGATCTTCTACTTCCACGACAGCGCCGAGACCCAGCCCAGCCCGCTGCAACTGCTGCGCAACTACCAGAACGCGATCAAGGCCATCGGCGGCGAAGTGATCTACGAGCGCCTGCCCAGCGAGGGCGACGGCGGCGAGACCACGCTCAAGGTGCTCACTGGCGGCAAGGAGGTCTGGGTGCGGGTCGAGCCGGGCATCTTCAGCGCGCCGACGCAGAGCTACCGGCTGGCCATTGTCGAAGTCGCCGCCATGCAACAGGTGGTCAGCGCCAACCAGCTGCTCGACGAACTCAACCGCAACGGCTTCATCGCCCTCTATATCAACTTCGACACCGGCAAGGCCGATCTCAAAGCCGACGGCCAGGCCAGCGTGCGCGAAATCGTCAGCATGCTCGGCAGCGCGCCAGACTTGAAGATCGCCATCGAAGGCCACACCGACAACGTCGGCCAGCCGGCAGACAACAAGGCGCTATCGGAACGCCGCGCACAGAGCGTGATGGCCGCCATCGTCGCTGCCGGCATCCCGGCCGAGCGCCTGCAGGCCGCCGGCTTCGGCCAGGAACGCCCGGTGGCGGACAACCGCAGCGAAGAAGGCCGGGCGAAAAACCGCCGCGTCGAGCTGGTCAAGCAGTAGCCCGCCACAGAACCGGCACGCCCTGCAGGCCGGCTTCATGACCCGGAAATGAACAGGGCGCAACCACTGCAGCAGTGGTTGCGCCCTGATAGCAAAGGGGAGACAGGCTTACCGCTGCCCCCCGGCGGTTCTCACTGACTCAGCGAAACCTGCTTGGCCTCGATGTTCAGCGTCGCCAGACGCTTGAGCAAAGCGCTGATGTTTTCACGCGCGGAGCCTTCGTTAGCCAGACGCAGGCGGGTGACCGCGACAAACGCATCGCCTACACCCGCAGTGAAGGGTGTACGCACGGTCTCACGGAGGATTTCTTGGCCTGTCGCATTGTCGATCAGGCTGTACTCGACCTCGCTGGTCACTTTGAAGTCCAGGCCGAACAGCGGCTGATCGACACGCAGCAGATTGGCACGCAACGAGTACGGAGCCTTGCCCGAGTTATCGAGCAGACCGGCATTACCCAGCGACTGCTGCAGAGCAGCCTGGAAGTCCGCACCGCCGATTTCCGAGGTCCACATTGGGTTGGTTTCTTGACCGCCCTTGACCTCGGCCAGTTGCAGGTTTTCCTGCAGTGCCGGGGCGTAGGTGTTGGCACGAGCCTGAGACTCGGCAACCGTCATGCCTTCGATCTTGGCCGAAGAGGCACAGCCGGTGAGCAGCAGGGAAAACAGGGAGAGGCACAGCAAACGCCGCATGGTTTGTTCCTTCAAATGATGTTTTTTGAGCCGGGCCAGGCCCGGTGCGCCAGGGTCTGCAGGAGGCGAAAACCATCCGCGCGATCATCCCTGAACACACCGGCAGAGTAATGGCATCTTGCCATGTGCTCAAGCGAAGACTGCCAGGTCATGTTGCGCCGACACACCACCCATACCTGAGCCTGCGCTGGCTCACCGCCTGCAGCGCAACCCAGCCGCCAGCTGCCGTTGAGAGCAGGGGCCAAGAATCGTGCCCCCGGCTTGGTTCACCGATTTCCCATACAGCGCAGCCCGCACTGGCAAGCTTGCTCGGGTGACTAACGCCCTGCTTACCGCGCATCCGGTAGCACGCCGCGAACCCACCCAGGTGCGGAATAGCGTGATAAGGCGTTTACACAGGATTTACATTTCCCTCGGGGATTTAGCGCGTTATTGCGCAGTCGAAACCAGTAACCGGAACAGGCCGGTTTCCAGAGGAGTTTCGATCATGCTTGCGCGTATCCCCCTTGTCACAGGGCTGGTTGCCAGCCTGGCGCTGTTCAGCCAGCAACCTGCCATTGCGGCAGATCGCGGCGATGTCGCCGCGGGGGTCGCTGTGGGTGCAATAATCGGTGGCATCATTGGTGCCCATGCGCGACCAGTGCAGGTCTACCAACAGGAACCGGTCTACTACGCGCCGCCGCCCGTGGCCTACTACCCGCCACAACCGGTGTATTACGAAGCGCGCCCGGTCTACTACACCCCGGCGCCGGTGTATTACGTCGATGGCCATCGCCACTACAAACGCCACCACCGCCATCATCACCGGCACCACCGCCATCACGGCCACCGCTGGTAAGTACAAGCCGCGCACTGCAGTAATGCTGTTCACTTAAGGCAAACGCCGCCTTCCTCCTGGAAAGCGGCGTTTTTCTTTGCGTCCAATGCAGCGCCCAGGCAACGGGATAATGACTTGCTGGCCACACGGACAGTCCCCTCTCCCACTTGTGGGTGGTTAGGGAGAGGGGTGGACTGCCTGCCCACCCCTCTCCCTGGCGGGCGCCACCTCTTCGCATGCAGCTACCCAGCCAGCGCCGGATGGACAGTGGCACAGGCCTGCAGTAGCGTGCTGCCCGGCCGGCAGATGCCGGTGTTAACCATCGGATGGAAGCCGCCTTGCCCCGCCTCAACCACCCAGATTATCCCTCGCCCAGTCTTCAGCCAGGCGGAGGTGCGCAATGAAGAAACTGCTGCATGTCGCCATCTTCGCCGTGGTGCTGTTCTTAGGGATCAAGCAGGCTCTGGAGATGGGCGACTCACGCGAGTGGCCGACCACCCAGGGGCAGATCACCAGCTCGCGGATCATCCAGGTATCGGAGAGGGTCTCGCCCAAGGGCGACCACAGTTCCTACACGCCCAAGTACGAAGTTCGGCTGAGCTACTCCTATCAGGTCGATGGCCAGCCTTACAGCGGCAAACGCCTGCGCATCCGCAGCCATGCCTACAGCAACGAGAAACACGCCCGCCGCGAGCTGGCGAACTACCCGGTGGGGCAGCAGGTCGAGGTGCACTACAACCCCGAAGAGCCAGAAAGCAGTGTGTTGATGTTGCACTGAGCCCTGCCGGGCCCAGTGCCGAATGGCTCGCGCGGCTGCGCTGAGCCGCGGGCTTGGCGACTACAGGCAACCGCCAAACGGCTCAGCCCGTAGCGCATGCCGCTGGCAGTTGGTTATTTTTTGTCCTTGGTCACTTCATGGCCAATCACGCCACCCACTACCGCACCGGCGCCGGTGCACAGCACGCCGCCACACAGGACGTTACCGGCCACGCCGCCGACAGCAGCACCGGCAACGGTGCCCTTATCCTGACGCGACATGCCCGAGCAGCCGCTCAAGCCCAGGCTGGCGACCAGGATGCCAGTGGCAAACAGTTTGAAGAGGCTCATGTACGGTACTCCAGTGCAAAACTCAGGAACCCCTCAGGCGCTGAACCGCGGCGCACGGGAGGAATGCTGAGTGTTCGCTGGCAGGGAGCGGCTGTCTGTGCGGCGGCGAGCACAGGGGTGGCTTATTGTGGAGGGCGGGCCAGCGCAGGGGCCTGGACGTGACTGGCAGGACGATCAAAGATGCTGCCTAGCACGGTATTCGAGGACCACCCATGAGTGATGAAGAACGCAACGTTGAATGTGGCGTGCATGGCTCCAGCGCCGCCACGTTCATCTGCCAGCACCTGCAGAGCGGCGAAGGCCAGGGCTTCAACGTGGCGTACGACCCGGAGCAGCCTGACGACCTCTATCCCGATGCCTGGTGCGACCAGTGCGACGCCGTGCTGGAGCAGGAAGGCGAATGGAATGATCGCGCCGAGGCGTTTGCCGATATCTGCGTGGTGTGTGCGGAGTGCTATTGCCAGAGCCGCGAGCGCAACTGGCATGAGGATGAAGAAACGCTGCACGCGCTGATCGCCGAGAGCTTCGACTACCTCCAGGCGCAGCAGGACAGTTTCATGGCCACCTACCGGATTGGCGAGCACAAGCGCTGGGACTGGTATCAGGAAACCGGCCAGCTGATTTTCTCCAATGACGGCAAGCCGGCGGTGGAGTGTGCGGTGGATTTCGTCGGCACGTTCTCCAGCCATTCCGACACCTGGATGTGGGCCTGGGCGAACGAGTCGTTTCTGGAGCTGGTCAAGGCCCGCTCGCGGGCAGTTCGCGAGTTGGGGGAGTCGTTGGATTTTCTGAAACTGGCCTGTGCCACCTGGTCGGCGGACCCGGTCGATGGCTGGGAGATGACGGCGGTGATGGCCCGGCAGCTGGGGGCCATCGGCTCCTATCGGGCGCCGAGTGAGCGGGGGTTTCTCTATATGGTGGTGCGGGAGGCGCGCTGGGTTAGTTAGCGGCGGAGCTTGCTGACTGGTCTGTCAGCTATGGCCTTGAGTGAGTATTTCGCAGTAAGGTCAGGGCATCGACTTGCATGGATGCTCCCTATGGCCAGTGCCGCCCCGAAACCCCGCCAGCAGAAACACCTCGCCGTACTGATCGATGCCGACAATGCATCGGCTGCCATCGTTGAAGGGTTGTTCGAGGAAATTGCCAAGTTCGGCATCGCCAGCGTCAAGCGCATCTATGGCGACTGGACGCTGCCCAACCTGGGTGGCTGGAAGAAGGTGTTGCTGGAGTATTCGATCCAGCCGATGCAGCAGTTCGCCTATACCACCGGCAAGAACGCCACTGACAGCTCGCTGATCATCGATGCCATGGACCTGCTCTACACCCGGCGTTTCGACGGGTTCTGCCTGGTTTCCAGCGACAGCGACTTCACTCGCCTGGCCGCGCGCCTGCGTGAGGAAGGGCTGGAAGTGATCGGCTTTGGTGAGCAGAAGACGCCCAAGCCCTTCGTTTCCGCCTGCGACAAGTTCATCTACACCGAGTTGCTGCGTGACGATGCCGAGCCTGCCGAGGTGGAAGTCCCTACTAGTGCACCAGCGACCACGCAGGCGCCAGCCGCCACGCCGGAAGCCAAACCTGCCGCGCAACCCACGCCGGCCAAGGTCAAACCGCAGAAAGTTCCGGTGGACTTCATTGCCAAGGTGATCGATGACAACTCGGACGAGGATGGCTGGTGTCACCTGGGGGCGCTCGGTACAAATATCAGCAAGCTGCGCTCGGACTTCGATGCCCGTATGTACGGGCACAAAAAGCTCAGCGATTTGATCAAAGCGCAGAACGGTCGCTTCGAGCTTAAAGTTTTAGGTGTCACCGCCACTGGCGGACAGGCACTTGCCGTGCGTAATCGCAAATCGAGCAAGTAAGTGAAGAGCTTCGTGCGCTGGCTCAGCGCTAAGGGTGCCTGGCGGCGTGGTTTCGCCCTGCTGGGCGACTCACTTTCTTTGCTTGTGCAAAGAAGAGTAAGCAAAGAAACACACCCCGACATCCGGGTTTCGCTACGCGAAACTCCCCTCCCTCCGGTGCCGCTCCGGGGGCCGGCTTACAAGGGCCATCCCTGGCCCTTTAAGCCTCTCGCCGCATCCATGCGGCTCGTCCCCCTACGCAACACCTACGCTCGGCCTCCTGACGGGGAGTCTGCGCGCATGACAGTTTCACGTTTCAGGCCGCTCGGCGTTGTCGGTATGCCTCGCCGTAGGGCGGGTGCAACCCGCTCCGCCGGCCCACGCGGGTTTCACCCGCCCTACTCATTCGATAGTTCTGCGGTGCTCTCATGGCGGACAAACAGAGCGTTGTCCACCCTACAAAAACCAAACGCCACCTCAGCAATGCAGAGCCTGCACCACAAGGTTGGGCCGGGACCGGGTCCCGTCAGGAGGCTGAGTGGAATCGTTGCGTAAGGGGTTGAGCGGCATGGATGCCGCGAGAGCCGCGATGGGCCAGGGATGGCCCTTCGCGGCGGGCCCCTGGAGCAATGATGGAACGAAGGAAGTCTCGCGCAGCGAGACCCGGATGTCGGGTGTGCTTTCTCTTTGGTTACTTTCTCTTTGCACAAGCAAAGAGAAAGTGACTCGCCAGGAAGGCGAAAAGCGTAGTTTCAGAGTTAGCAGATGTTTCGCTGTGCTTCGATGGTGGCAGGTGGCCCAAATCACATGCTAGGCTCAACTCGCTTCATGTGTAGGCATGAAGGTGCGCAACAGGCTGTCAAGCCCCGCCAGGCAACCAGAGGTAGCGATACCTAAGGCAACCATGGCGACGGCCAGCAGCAGACGGGTAACGTGATTCATGCGGAACCACACTGTAACGCTGACATAAGTATATGTCTCTCCTAGCATCAAGCGGCCATATCCGGACTCCGGTGGAAGGTGTGAGGAACATTTTGGTTTATCCGGCCAGGCGCCCATAAGATTGCCGCCATCTTATGCCTGGCCGGTTGGCTAAATAAGGGTACTGAGCATGCCTATCAAGGATGACACTTGGTTCAAGACAAGAACCTATTTACACTTTGACCCACCAACAAGTAAGAAAACCGCATTTTCAATAATATCCTCCCCATCAAAAGTCTCATCCCACTCCTACTACCCCCTCATCAGATTCACCATATCCACACAAAAAATAAGATTCAATAAAGCAGAAAGCAAGGTAGAGCGAAAGCCACCTAAAGATCGTGAAATATCATACGCAGCACACTTGGACAGCCATATATACTCATACTACTGTCAAATTCTAGATGAGTTATATGAGCAAACCCTGAAAGAGTCTGATCTTGATGATGTAGTTTTGGCCTTCCGAAAAAAAGGAAAAAGCAACATCAACTTCGCCCACGACGCCTTTAATGAGATTTCCCTCAGGAAAAACTGCTGCGCTATAGGACTGGATATCACAGGTTTCTTCAACAACCTTGATCATCAAATCCTAAAAAATTCATGGCGAGATTTATTGAACTTAAAAGCCTTACCTGCTGACCATTATTCCATTTATAAGTCGCTCACGAAATTCTCCTTCGTAAATCGTGACGACCTATATAATGCTCTAAAAATACCAAGCACAAACCCAAAAAACGGGAGGACTCGTGTTTGCACTCCAGAAGAGTTCAGAGTTCTCGTCAGAGGAAACGGCCTGATAACTATAAATCATGAATCGCCCCAGCTTTCCTAGACACTCTCCAAGCTCTGGAAATAGCGCTTTTCAAACTCCACTGGCGATAGCTGCATAGCGCTGCTGTGCCGGCGCTTGGGGTTATAGAACATCTCGATGTAATCGAACACATCACTGCGGGCTTCTTCACGGGTTCCGTAGGTTTTCCGTCGGATGCGTTCCCGCTTCAGCAACTGGAAAAAGCTTTCCGCGACCGCGTTGTCGTGACAGTTACCGCGTCGGCTCATGCTGCTGATCAGGTTGTTGGCCTTGAGGAAACTCTGCCAGTCCGAGCTGCTGAACTGGCTGCCCTGGTCGGAATGGATCATCACTTCCTGCTTGGGCTTGCGCCGCCACACCGCCATCAGCAACGCATCGATGGCCAGGTCGCTGCACATCCGAGGCTTCATCGACCAGCCGATCACTTGGCGAGAAAACAGATCCAGCACCACCGCCAAGTACAACCAGCCCTCATACGTGCGGATGTAAGTGATGTCGGTGACCCAGACCTTGTTCGGTTCACTGACATTGAACTGCCGCTCCAGACGGTTGGGCGAGGCCACCGTCGGCTTGCCACCGTAGTACCCGGGGCGCCGGCGATAACCGGTCTGCGAGCGCAGTCCCTCTCTCCTCATCAGGCGAGCCACACGGTGCCGGCCACAAGACTCGCCCAGCTCACGCAGGTCGTCGTGGATCTTGCGGTAGCCGTAGACCCCGCCGCTTTCCAACCAGGCATGCTTGATCAAGCCCAGCAGACGCTGATCTTCCTTGGCACGCGCGGATTTCGGCTCGGCCAGCCAGGCGTAGTAACCGCTGGGATGCACCTTGAGGGTCTGGCAGAGGCGCCGCACCGGGTACTCCACCGACAGCTTTCTGATAACGGCGTACTTCAGCCGGACTCCTTGGCAAAGTACGCGGCGGCCTTTTTTAGGATGTCTCGCTCTTCAGTCACTCGCTTGAGTTCGGCACGCAGGCGACGCAGTTCGGCCTGCTGATCATCTACCTGCTGCCGCTGTGCTTGCGGCTTGCTGTAGCGCTTTACCCAGGCGTACAGGCTGTGTGCGGACACGCCTAGACGCTCGGCCACATCGGCAACGCGCAAGCCGCGCTCGGTAATATGCTTGACCGCTTCGATCTTGAATTCTTCGGGGTAACGCTGGTTGCTCATGGCACCTCCTAATGGGCCTCATTATGAGGCTTGGAGGTGTCTACGAAACTAGGGGCGATTCATCAAGAATCAAAAGGAATCCCTCAAGGCTCGCCAATTAGCGCACTTCTGTCCAACATATATTTGCTAAATTTCGACAAATCTATTAAGCAGTTCGTAACAAAAAACAATGGCAAATATTACAGATACTGCGATGACATGCTATTAATAGTACCAACAAGACTTCACAGAAAAACAGAAGACTTCATTTATTCCGAGATAGGAAAAATAAAATTAGAAATACAGAAAGAAAAGAATGAGGTCAGATTTTTCAAAACAAGCCCAACAGGGCCTTACTCTAGCAGACCCCTGCAGTACCTAGGCTTCACTTATGACGGAAGAAACGCACTGATTCGCTCAGCCTCCTTGGCACGATATTATGAAAGAGCCAATCGCGGTGTACGCCTAGCAAAAGCAACTATGGAAAAGTACAACACACTGCGAATTGAGCGCGGCGAGCTTCCAACGCCACTTCATCTGAAAAAACTCTACAAAAAATATTCACACTTAGGCCGTCGCAATTTTCTAAGCTACGGATACAAAGCTTCCAAAATAATGAATTCAAAATCCATAAAAAAACAATTGCGCCCACACTGGGAACGCCTGCAACAAAAAATATCTGAAGAACATAAATAAAAAAGCCCGTCTCTCGACGGACTTTTTTATTCAACAACGCAGCGCTACTCAGACTCCTACTGCCTCCCTGCGCTTTACCAGCTTACTAGCCTGATACTCCCTCGCCGCCTCATGAAACGCCCCAATCAGCGCGTTGTAATCCGCCTTCTCCCAATAGCGATACTCCGGGTGCCACTGCACGCCGACAGCAAACGCCTTGGCGCCAATCACGCTGACTGCCTCGATCTGCCCGTCCTCACACACCGCCTCGACCTGTAGCCCCTCACCCAGGCGGTCGATGCCCTGCCCATGCAGCGAATTGACCTCGATCTGGCGCTCGCCGAGCAGCTTGTGCAGCACGCCGCCCTCGGTCAGGGCGACCTTGTGGATCGGGCCGTAGGCCACGTCGTCCGGCACGTCTTTTACTTCGCGGTGATCCAGGCGACCCGGCACCTCATGCACTTCACGGTGCAGGGTGCCTCCGTACAGCACGTTGAGTTCCTGCACGCCACGGCAGATGCCGAGGAAGGGAATGCCGCGCTCGATACAGGCGCGCATCAGGCGTAGCACGGTGTCATCGCGGGGTTGGTCGGCCAGGCCCAGGCCGGGGTGGTCGTCGCCGTAGCAGCTGGGGTGCACGTTGGACAGCGAGCCGCCGAACATGATGCCGGAGACGCTGTCGAGCACGGTCTCCATGTCCAGATCGTCGCCGAAGGCCGGAATCATCAGCGGGAAGGCGCCGAAGCCGGTGACCGCGTGAATGTACTTCTCGCCCACCAGATGGAACCAGCCGATATCACGACTCGTCAGCTGCCAGCGGCACAGGGGAAGGCCAATCATGGGTTTGTTCATTGCAAGGGTGTCCTCTTCATTTGAGATTGAAGTGGGCTGCCCTTGGGACAGCGGGTTGCCGGGTCACATAACCGTGAACCCGCTCACCCAAGGGGTGCCGCTTCCCGGTTGATCCGGGTCACTGCACCAATGCCGCGCCCGCGCGGCAGGGTTTGTTGCGTAACGCTGTTGCGCTGCTGCCTTTGTAGGAGCCAGCTTGCTGGCGATGCTTTTGACTTGAAAAGATCGCCAGCAAGCTGGCTCCTACAGAAGCTTATGCGCATCAAAAAAAGGGCCGGTCTTGCGACCAGCCCTGGGTGTTGCTTAACCGTTGCTCGGGAAGGCGAACTGCGCTGCCTCGTGGCTCGCGCGCTGCGGCCAGCGCTGGGTGATGGTCTTGCGCTTGGTGTAGAAGCGCACACCGTCCGGGCCGTAGGCATGCAGGTCGCCGAACAGCGAGCGCTTCCAGCCGCCGAAGCTGTGGTAGGCCACCGGCACCGGCAGCGGTACGTTGACGCCGACCATGCCGACTTCGATCTCGTCGCAGAACAGGCGCGCCGCTTCACCGTCGCGGGTGAAGATGCAGGTGCCGTTGCCGTATTCGTGGTCGTTGATCAGCTGCATGGCTGCTTCCAGGCTGCCGACGCGGACGATGCACAGTACCGGGCCGAAGATTTCTTCCTGGTAGATGCTCATCTCGGTGGTGACGTGGTCGAACAGGCTGCCGCCGAGGAAGAAGCCGGCCTCACAGCCCGGTACCACCAGGCCGCGACCGTCGACCACCAGGGTGGCGCCCTGGGCGACACCGGCGTCGACGTAGCCCTTGACCTTGTCACGCGCCGCGCCGGTCACCAGCGGGCCCATGTCGAGACCGCAGGAAGTGCCGGCACCGATCTTCAGTTCGCGGATTTTCGGGGTCAGCTTGGCCACCAGGGTATCGGCAACCTGGTCACCCACGGCAACCACCACGGAGATGGCCATGCAGCGCTCGCCGCAGGAGCCGTACGCCGCGCCCATCAGGGCGTTGACGGTGTTGTCGATGTCGGCGTCGGGCAGGACCACGGCGTGGTTCTTCGCGCCGCCCAGGGCCTGTACGCGCTTACCGCGACGGTTGGCCTCGGTGTAGATGTATTCGGCAATCGGCGTCGAGCCGACGAAGCTGATGGCTTTGACTTCCGGCGCTTCGATCAGCGCGTCCACCGCTTCCTTGTCGCCGTTGATGACGCTGAGCACGCCATTCGGCAGGCCGGCTTCGCAGAGCAGCTGGGCGATGAACAGGGTGGAGCTCGGGTCGCGCTCGGACGGCTTGAGGATGAAGCAGTTGCCGCAGACGATGGCCAGCGGGTACATCCACAGCGGCACCATGGCCGGGAAGTTGAATGGGGTGATACCGGCGACCACGCCCAGCGGCTGGTGGTCGGACCAGCTGTCGATGTTCGGCCCGGCGTTGCGGTTGAACTCGCCTTTCAGCAGCTCGGGGGCGCCACAGGCGTATTCGACGTTCTCGATGCCGCGTTGCAGTTCGCCGACGGCGTCTTCGAGGGTCTTGCCGTGCTCTTCGCTGATCATCGCGGCGATCTTGTCTTTGTTGGCTTCCAGCAGAACCTTGAAGCGGAACATGACCTGGGCACGCTTGGCCGGCGGGGTGTTGCGCCAGGCCGGGAAGGCAGCCTTGGCGGAGTCGATGGC
This sequence comes from Pseudomonas campi, assembly GCF_013200955.2. NCBI lineage: Bacteria > Pseudomonadati > Pseudomonadota > Gammaproteobacteria > Pseudomonadales > Pseudomonadaceae > Aquipseudomonas > Aquipseudomonas campi. The sequence continues at coordinate 1,039,771 of NZ_CP053697.2, read as the reverse complement.
GGCCTGGATAGTGGCGCGATCGGCCAGCTCGACCTGGCGCACGGGCTCGCCGATGGACGGGTTGAAGACCTGGGCGGTACGGCCGCTGCGCAGGGTGATTTCGCCATTGATCAGGTGGGCGACGGTGCTCATGAAAACTCCTCGTTGGTGTCACGTAGGGTGGATGACGCTTTGTTCATCCACCGCAAATGGGTGTTGCCGGCACGGTGGATGCGAACAGCGGCATCCACCCTACGGCTGGGTGGTGGAAGTCGTTGCGCGGACTTCCACCCTACTGAGTACTAGTCCCCTCTCCCACTTGTGGGAGAGGGTTAGGGAGAGGGGCTTTGGCTTTGGCTTTTGTGCTGCCGGCCGCCCTCTCCCCCGGCCCCTCTCCCATGAATGGGAGAGGGGAGGAAGCGTGTTCCCTCCCCACTTGGGGGAAGGGGATAAGCATCAATCCAGGCTATTCAGTACATCGCCGACGGCGTTAAACAGGGTGTCGAGCTGCTCGGGCTGGGTGTTGAAGGTCGGCCCGAACTGCAGGGTGTCGCCGCCGAAGCGCACGTAGAAGCCGGCGTTCCACAGCTTGATGCCGGCCTCGAACGGGCGGATCACGCCGTCGCCGTCACGCGGGGCGATCTGGATCGCGCCGGCCAGGCCGCAGTTGCGGATGTCGATGACGTTCTTGCTGCCCTTGAGGCCATGCAGCTTCTCTTCGAACACCGGCGCCAGGGCGGCGGACTGCTCGATCAGGTTGTCGCGCTTGAGCAGCTCCAGGGTCGCCAGGCCGGCGGCGCAGGCTACCGGGTGGCCGGAGTAGGTGTAGCCGTGGCCAAACTCGACCATGTGCTCGGGAATCGCCTGCTGCATGAAGGTGTTGTAGATCTCGCTGGAGGCGATCACCGCGCCCAGCGGGATGGCACCGTTGGTGACCTGTTTGGCGGTGTTCATGATGTCTGGCACCACGCCGAAGTACTCGGCACCGGTCCACTTGCCCATGCGGCCGAAGGCGGTGATCACTTCGTCGAAGATCAGCAGGATGTTGTGCTGGGTGCAGATCTCGCGCAGGCGCTGCAGGTAGCCGGTGGGCGGCACGATGACGCCGGCGGAACCGGACATCGGCTCGACGATCACCGCGGCGATGTTGGAGGCGTCGTGCAGCTCGATCAGCTTGAGCAGTTCGTTGGCCAGCTCCACACCGCCGGTCGCCGCCATGCCCTTGGTGAAGGCCAGGTGCGACTGCAGGGTGTGCGGCAGGTGGTCGGCGTCCATCATCTGGCCGAACATCTTGCGGTTGCCGCCAATGCCGCCGAGGCTGGTGCCGGCGATGTTGACGCCGTGGTAGCCACGGGCACGGCCGATAAATTTGGTTTTGCTCGGCTGACCTTTCAGGCGCCAGTAGGCCTTGGCCATCTTCACCGCGGTGTCGGCGCACTCGGAGCCGGAGTCGGTGTAGAACACGTGGTCGAGGCCGGCCGGGGTCAGCTCGGTGATTTTCTCGGCCAGCTGGTAGGACAGCGGGTGGCCGTACTGGAAGCCCGGGGCGTAGTCGAGGGTGCCCAGCTGCTTGGCCACGGCCTCCTGGATTTCCTTGCGGTTGTGCCCGGCGCCACAGGTCCACAGGCCGGACAGGCTGTCGAACACGCGGCGGCCCTTGTCGTCGATGAAGTAGTTGCCGTCGGCGCCGACGATCAGGCGCGGGTCGCGCTTGAAGTTGCGGTTGGCGGAAAACGGCATCCAGTGGGCATCCAGCTTGAGCTGGCTGGCCAGGGACGGGGTGGCAGTCTGCGGCATGTTCATCGTGGCTCTCCCGGAGCGGGACCTGTTTGTTGTTGCAGCGAAAGGTGCCACGGGCATAAAGTCACTAAAACCCAACTCTTCTTATCCTTAGTTAAGCCAGAGCTAAACAATGAGTGTGCGCCGCCCCGATCCGCTGGCCCAGGTCAGCGATTTTGAAATCCGCCTGCTGCGCCTGTTCCGCAGCGTGGTCGAGTGCGGTGGCTTCTCCGCCGCGGAAAGCGTGCTGGGCATCGGCCGCTCGGCGATCAGCCAGCAGATGAGCGATCTGGAGCAGCGCCTGGGCCTGCGCCTGTGCCAGCGCGGGCGCGCGGGGTTTGCCCTGACCGAGGAAGGCCGCGAGGTGTACCAGTCGGCCTTGCAGCTGTTCGGCGCGCTGGAGAGCTTTCGCAACGGGGTCAACGGCCTGCACCGCGAGCTGCGCGGCGAGCTGCATATCGGCCTCACCGACAACCTGGTGACGGTGCCGCACATGCGCATCACCAATGCGCTGTCGCGCCTCAAGGAACGCGGCCCGGACGTACGCATCCAGATCCGCATGACGCCGCCCTCCGAGGTGGAACAGGGCGTGCTGGATGGCAGCCTGCATGTCGGCGTGGTGCCGCAGAGCCATCCGCTATCCGGCCTGGAGTACCAGCCGCTGTATGGCGAGCGCTCGCAGCTGTACTGCGCGGTCGGCCACCCGCTGTTCTATGTGGATGATGCGCAGCTCTCCGATACCCGCCTGAATGCCCAGGAGGCGATTGCCCCGACCTTCCGCCTGCCGCCGGAGATCCAGGCGCAGTACCAGGTGCTCAATTGCACGGCGAGCGCCTCGGACCGCGAGGGCATGGCCTTCCTGATTCTCACCGGGCGCTATATCGGCTACCTCGCCGACCACTACGCCCAGCAGTGGGTGCAGCAGGGCCGCCTGCGCGTGCTAAAGCCGGACTCGCGTTTCTATGAGCTGACCCTGGCCTCGGTGACACGCAAGGGCCGGCGTCCGCAACTGGTGCTGGAGAGTTTTCTCGAGGCGTTGGCGGAGACGGGGAGCTGACGGGATTGTGGGTGGGGAAAGGGGCGGAGGTAGGCGCTTTTCTCCCCTCTCCCATTCTTTGTTTATGAGAGGTGGGAGAGGGGCCGGGGGAGAGGGTAAAAACAGACAGCACGGCCTCGCCCTCCCACCCTCTTCCATTCATGGGAGAGAGAAGTCTTCCTAGAACCAACCAGCCACCTGGAACGCTTGTCCCACAAGGCTTTCAGCGCAGCGCAGAACGCGACCGGCGGGTTCTTAACCTGTCCTTTAAGACGGTTTTTTGGCGCAAAATCAGCTAATTGGCCGACAATCGGCAATCTTCTGCCCAAAGGCACACGATTTTGACGCTCAAGGGTTGTTTCGTGACCCGCGCTGGGGTATCTGTTCGTCACCAACCCGTTGATTTGTACGGAATCCCTCCATGCCCGCTGACACCTCCCCCGTTCCGAGTCCCGCCAAACCTGCTGGCCGCATTCGCCAGAAGAACGAGAAGGCGATCATCGCCGCGGCCGAAGAGCAATTCGCTCGCCACGGCTACAAAGGCACCAGCATGAATACCATCGCTCTCGCGGTGGGGCTGCCCAAGGCCAACCTGCACTACTACTTCAACAACAAGCTGGGCCTGTACGTCGCTGTGCTCAACAACATCCTCGACCTGTGGGATGCCACGTTCAGCAACCTCAGCGTCGACGACGACCCGGCTCAGGCGCTGAGCCGCTATATCCGCGCCAAGATCGAGTTCTCGCGCACCCAGCCATTGGCCTCGCGGATCTTCGCCATGGAAGTGATCAGCGGCGGCGAGTGCCTGAGCGGCCACTTCACCCAGGACTACCGCGACTGGTTCCGCGGCCGCGCGGCGGTGTTCCAGGCATGGATCGATGCCGGCAAGATGGACCCGATCGACCCGGTCCACCTGATCTTCCTGCTGTGGGGCAGCACCCAGCACTACGCCGACTTCGCCAGCCAGATCTGCCGCCTGACCGGCAAGAACAGCTTGAAGAAAGCCGATTTCGACGAGGCCGCCGACAACCTCGAACGCATCATCCTCAAGGGCTGCGGGCTGACGCTCAAGGCCGGCTAAGCCATGCGACGAGCGGGGCCGGCACGCGGCCCCAGACTCAGCGCCGACGCCGCTTGCCGGTGACCATCGACAGCGGCAGGTTCTCGCGCAAACGCACGCTCTCCACCAGCGCCGCCAGCAGGTGCAGGCCAACCAGGGCCAGCAGGCCATTGGCGAACAGTTCGTGCAGTTCCTCGATCCAGTCTTCGCCCCAGAAGTAGTCGACCTCCTCCATCAGGAAGCCGCTCAGGCCCAGGCCGAGCATCAAGACCATCATCAGGATCATCACCAGGGCACCCAACGGCGAATGGCCGAGGCGGTGATAGGGGCGCCCGCCGAGCAGCGCGCGCAGGTGTTCGGCCAGGCGCGCCGGGGTCGGCCAGAAATCCGTCCAGCGCGCCGCTGGCGTACCGATAAAGCCCCACACTCCGCGAATGGCCAGCCAACCCACGGCGTAGTAGCCGAACCAGCGGTGCCAGTCACCGCCCTCTTCGGTAAAGAAGTAGTTGGCGATGAAGGCGGCGGCCATGGACCAGTGAAACAGGCGCACGAGTGGGTCCCACAGGCGCAGGGTGGGGGCTGCCATATCAGTCGATCTCGCTCTTCACCGCCTTGCCGCTGACCGGGTCGAAGTAGATTTCGACCTTCTGCTTGTCCTTGTTCCAGCCGTAAATTTCATAGCAGTTGCCGGCGGTGACTTTGAATTTCTTGATCTCATAGCCTTCGGCCTTGAGGTTTTCCTGGAACTTGGTCTGGTCCTGCCACTGGCTCTGCTCGGCCGTGCTGCATTGCGGACCGGCAAAGGCCAGGGGGCTGGCGATGGCCAGGGACAGCAGGAGCAATTTACGCATGGGAATTTCCTCGGGATGGGTGGAATGCGTGCTCAATCTGCCTGGCCATGCTTAAAGCAGTCTTAAGCTGCGTAAAAAACATCCCGCCGCTCACCGCTGCCACCCGCATGTCTGCTACAACAACCGCGCACAGCCGTGACGCAGGCGCGCGCGCGAGCATGCTGCCCTCACCTGCCGCCAGCCCGCCTTCGGGCGACTAAGCTGGAGCATTCGTCTTGTTAGCGCATTCCTGTGGAGCCCTCCTGTGAAAGCCATTGCCTACTACCAGAGCCTGCCCATCGACCACCCCGAAGCCCTGCAGGATGTGCAGCTGGCCGAGCCACAACCTGGCGACCACGATCTGCTGGTGGAGGTCAAAGCCATCTCGGTCAACCCGGTGGACACCAAGATTCGCCGCAACGTCCAGCCAGAGGCCGGCCAGGCCAAGGTGCTGGGTTGGGATGTGGCCGGGGTGGTCAAGGCCGTTGGCGCGCAGGTCAGGCAGTTCCGCCCCGGTGACCGGGTGTTTTACGCCGGCGCCATCGACCGCCCCGGGGCCAACAGCGAGCTGCATGTGGTGGACGAGCGCATCGTCGGGCGCATGCCCGGCTCGCTGGACTTCGCCCGTGCCGCCGCCCTGCCGCTGACCGCCATCACCGCCTGGGAACTGCTGTTCGAGCGCCTGCAGATCAGAGAAGGCCAGGGCGAGCAGCAAAGCCTGCTGATCGTCGGCGCCGCCGGTGGCGTGGGTTCGATCCTGGTGCAGCTGGCCCGCCAGCTCACCGGCCTGACCGTGATCGGCACTGCCTCGCGCACAGAAACCCGCGACTGGGTGCAGTCGCTCGGCGCGCACCATGTCATCGACCACAGCCTGCCGCTGAGCGAGGAACTCCAGCGCATCGGCATCGCCCAGGTCAGCCATGTCGCCAGCCTGACCCACACCGACCAGCACTATGCGCAGATCATCGAAGCCCTGGCGCCCCAGGGCCGCCTGGCGCTGATCGACGACCCGGCGCAGCTCGATGTGGTCCAGCTCAAGCGCAAGAGCCTGTCGCTGCACTGGGAGTTCATGTACACCCGCTCGCTGTTCCAGACCGCCGACATGATCGAGCAGCATCGCCTGCTCAACCGGGTCAGCCAACTGATCGACGACGGCGTGCTGAAAACCACCCTGGGCGAACATTTCGGCAGCATCAACGCGACCAACCTGCGCCGCGCCCACGCCCTGCTGGAGAGCGGCACGGCACGCGGCAAGATCGTCCTCGAAGGATTCTGAACCCGGCAGGCAAGCGGCTTATGGCTCGGCTAGTCTTCAGCCGAGCCCGCCCTCAATCCGTTGGGCACGACCGAGTCAGTTCGCATTAAGGAAGTGCCTATGACGCTACAACCCGTGGAAACCCTGCTGGTGGCCGTGCTGGCTCTTTTGCTTGGTCGGCAGATCAACCGCCTGATTCCCTTCCTGTCCCGCTACAACATCCCCGACCCCATCACGGGCGGCCTGTTGTTTGCCGTGGTCATGCTGCTCGCGCAGACGGGCACCGGCGTGCAAGTAAACTTCGACGTCACCCTCAAGCCGGTGCTGCTGCTGGCCTTTTTCGCGGCCGTCGGCTTGTCGGCCAACCTCAGCCTGCTCCGCCAGGGTGGCAAGCGCCTGCTGTTGTTTGTCCTGGTGCTGATACCCTTTCTCGTGCTGCAGAACCTCACCGGACTGCTGATCGCCTGGAGCCTGGACATGCATCCGCTGATGGGGCTGATTGGCGGCAGCATCACCCTGATCGGCGGTCACGGCACCGGCGCGGCCTATGCCGAGCGCTTCGCCGAAGTGAGCAATATCCAGTCGGTGATGGAGCTGGCGATGACCGGCGCGACCCTCGGCCTGGTGCTCGGCGGCATTTGCGGCGGCCCATTGGCGCAGTGGCTGATCAAGCGCCATCAACTGGCGGGGGCCGATGGCCAGGCCGCCAGCCCAGTGCGCAACGCCGACGGTGATGCGGCGGCGGTGACGACCACAAGTCTGCTGCCTGTGCTGAGTGCCGTGCTGCTTGCCGTGCTGGTCGGGCAGTGGCTGGCCGAGCTGGTCAGCGATGCCCCGGTGACCCTGCCCAGCTTTCTCTGGTGCCTGCTGCTCGGCGTGCTGATCCGCAACGGCGGCCACCTGGTCGGCCTGCGCCTCAATGATGCGGCCATCGACCTGCTCTCCAGCCTGACCCTGGCGCTGTTCCTGGCGATGACCATGATGGCCCTGAACCTGGCCAGCGTGGCCAGTCTGGCCGGGCCTCTGCTGCTGATTCTGCTCGGCCAGCTGGTCGTGGTGGTGCTGTACGGTGGCCTGCTGGTGTTCCGTGCGGTGGGCCGTGATTACGAAAGCGCCGTCATGTCCGCCGCCTTCTGTGGCTTTGCCATGGGCGCCACCGCTACCGCCATCGCCAATATGCAGGCCATCGTGCAGAAGTACGGACCGGCGCCCCAGGCCTTTCTGGTGGTGCCGCTGGTCGGTGCTTTCCTCATCGACCTGGTCAATGCCCTGGTACTCACCGGGTTCCTCTCCCTGCCCTGGATTGGAGGCTGACCGTGCGCCATATTGCCCTGCTCGCCTGCCTGCTGCTGCTCGCCGCCTGTTCACGCGGCCCGGACCAGGCCACCCTGGAAGCCGACCTGCAGCAGCGCCTGCAACAGGCCTTCAGCCCGACCACCCTGAGCCTGGCCAAGCTGCAACGACGCGGCTCGGCCAGCGATGCCCACGCCCCGCCCGGCGAAGAGCGCCTGGTGATCTACTACGACGCCACCCTCAAGGTCGAACAGGAGCAGGACTTCGGTACCTGGGACTCGCCCGGCGTGGCCAGCCTGATCAGCGCCCTGGGTGCCGGGCCACGCGGGCTCTCCGGTATCGACAGCGGCGGCAACCAGGCCGGTGATTTGCTCAAGGCCCATGGCAGCCTGATCTACCGCAAACAGGGCAATGCCTGGCAGGCCGTGGTGCCCCAGGGCTTCAGCACCCCGCGCGCCGCCCAGCCTGGCGAGGGCGGCGCCACCCCGCGGGAAACCCTGGTCACGGCCATCAGCACCGCGCTCAACCTGTCGCCCGGCGGTACTGGCACCGAGCAGCGCAAAATCATCAGCGACGAACTGGAGCGCTCCCTGGCCAATATCCAGGGCCGCCTGACCCGTCTGCAGAGTGGCTATCCGCTTGCCAGCGGCCCGCCATCCGGGCAGTACGCCCGCTTTGCCCAGGCCCTGCGGGAACTGCTGAGCCAGCGCGGGGTGAACCTGCATGTGCTGAATACCGAGGGTGGCCTGGATAACCTGCGTCTGCTGCGCAAGGGCGAGGTCGTTCTGGCCTTGTCGCAAAGCGATGCCGCGCACTTTGCCGTAGGCGGAGTCGGCCCCTTTGAGGCCGATGGGCCGAACCTCAACCTGCGCGCCATGGCCAGCCTGTACCCGGAGCCGGTGCATGTGCTGGTCCGCGCTGACGGTCCGCTACAGAGCATCAGCGACCTGCGCGGCAAGCGGGTCAACCTCGGCCTGCCTGGCTCGGCTTCGCGCCTGACGGCCCTGGCGGTGCTGGCCGCCCACGACCTGCAACCTGAGGATCTCGGCACCGTCGCCGCCCTTGACCTGCAGCAGGGCCTGAGCGCCCTGCGCGACGGTGAACTGGATGCCCTGGTACAGATCATCGGCGCCCCGGCCGACAATATCCGCGCCGCCAGCGAGTCCTTCGCGCTGCGCCTGCTGCCCCTGCAAGCCAGCGCCATCAGCCGTCTGCAACAGGAGCGCCCAGGCAGTTTCGCCTTCACCCTGCCGGCAGGCACCTACCCGCAGCAGGGCAGCGCTCTGCCGACCCTGGCAGTCAGCAGCCTGTTGCTGACCAACGGCCAACTGACCAGCCGCGAAGTCGAGCTACTGGTACGCCTGCTCTTCAGCCTGGACAGCCCCTGGCTGCAATACGGCAGCATTCAGGGCACCCAGCTGTCACCGGACAATGCCCAACGCGGCCTCGGGGTGCCGCTGCACGAAGGCGCCGAAAAGGCCCTGCAGGCCCTCAAACCACCGGCCGGTTGACCGTCGGCACGACGCCCCCGGCCGCTGGTCACCCCACCATCGCCCAGCAATGGCAGGGTGCCGGCAACGCCGGCAAGCGGCGTTCGTAGCCGCGGCGAAACACCGTGACGAAACCATGATCGACCAGCACGCCTGAAAGGAGCGGCTAGACTCTGTCTTAAGCCCGTGGTCACTGGCAGTAACACGGTGCGTCAGTTGTCCCGCACATTTCTGGGGGTTCAGGATGCAACCCACGGTTTCCCGGCCGCTGCGTTTGGCCGGCATCTATATCCTGTTCAGCGCTGCATGGATTCTGCTCAGCGACCAACTGTTGCTGGTCCTGAATCTCGAACCGGATACCCTCAATAGCCTGCAGACTTTCAAGGGCCTGGCCTTTGTCGTGGTCAGTAGCCTGCTGATCCTGATCATCGCCCGGCACGACCAGCACACCCAGCAGGCCCTGGAAGTCAGCCTGCGCCTTAATGCCGAGCAACTGCAGCAGACCCAGCGCGACGCCGGGCTTGGCAACTGGACCTTCGATGGCAGCTTCCGCTGGTCCAGCGAGGCCCTGCACCTGCTGGAGCGCGACCCCGAGCACAGCAGCAGCAGCCTGGAAGAATTTCTCGCCTGGCTCTACCCGGCCGACCGCAATGCCGTGCAACGCGCCCTGCTCAGCCTGTTCGATGGTTCCGCGCCGCTGCTGGTCAACGCTCGCCTCAATCGCCCGAACAACGAAGCGCCGATCTGGTTGATGCTGCGTGGCATGCGCGACGCCCATGGCAAGAGCCAGGGCACGCTGCAGAACATCAGCACGCAGAAGCGCGACGAGCAGGCCCTGCGTGAAAGCGAGCAGCGCTTCCGCCAACTGTTCGAACAGACCCCGCGTATTGCCGTGCAGGGCTACGACCGCGAACGCCGGGTGATCTTCTGGAACCAGGCCAGTACCCAGCTCTACGGCTACGAGGTGACCGACGCCATGGGCCGGCGTCTGGAGGAGCTGATCATCCCCACGCCCATGCGTTCCCAGGTGGTCAGCGACATCAACATGTGGATGATCGGCGGCCCGGCCATCCCGGCCTGCGAACTGACCCTGCAACACCGCGACGGCAGCCCGGTGCACGTGTATTCCAGCCACCTGCTGCTACGCAATGCGCGCAACCAGCTGGAGCTGTACTGCGTCGACATCGACCTCGGTCAGCAGAAGCAGGTGCACGACGAACTGGAAGCCAGCGAGGCGCGTTACCGCGAACTGGTCGAGCAGCTGCATGAAGCGATCTTCCTCACCGACAGCCGCGGGCGCCTGAGCTTTCTCAACCCGTCCTGGCAGACCATCACCGGCTACAGCATCAGTGAAAGCCTGGGCCGCCCCCTGCTGGAATTCATTGCCACTGACCACCGCGAAGCACTCGGCCAGCATATTTCCACGATTCTCGGACGCCAGAACAGCAGTTGGCTGGGTGAAGTGCGCCTACTCGAAAGCGATGGCCACCCGCGCTGGATTTCCCTGCGCCTGGCCGCTGGCGAGCAGCATGGTCTGGGCCTGCACGGCAGCCTCCGCGACATCCACGAACAACGTCAGACCCAGGCCCTGCAGGAAGCGCGCAATGCCGTGCTGGACCGCATGCTCGCCCAGCGCCCGCTGCAGGACACCCTCAACGACATGGTGCGACGCCTGGAACACATCAGCCCGGAAATGCTGGTCTCGGTGCTGCTGGTCGACAAGGAGCAGCTACAGGTCATGGCCGCTCCCAGCCTGCCCGCCAGCTATTCGGCAGCAGTAGACGGCATGCCGGTGCAGCTCGGCCTCGGCAGCTGCAGCCATGCTGCCGCCAGTGGCGAGCTGACCATCGTCGACGACCTCAGCCAGCACCCGAACTGGGCGACCTTCCGTGACCAGACCGCCCAGGCCGGCCTACGGGCCTGCTGGTCACTGCCGTTCAAGAACGACCAGGGTGAGGTCCTCGGCGTATTCGGCATCTATTACCGACGCGTGACCCACCCGGCCGCCGACGATATTGCCCTGGTCACCGAGTTCACCCGCCTGGCGGGCCTCGCCGTGCGCCAGCATCAGCGTGATGCCGAACGCCTGCAGAGCGAGCTGCGTTTTCGCGCCACCTTCGAGCAGGCTGCCGTCGGCATCGCCCACCTGGCTCCCGACGGCCACTGGCTCCGGGTCAACCAGCGCCTGTGTCAGATGCTCGGCTACAGCCGCGACGACCTGCTCGACCTGACCTTCCAGGCCATCACCCACCCGGACGATCTGGACAGCGACCTGGAACAGGTCGGCCGCCTGCTCGCCGGTGACATTGCCCGCTACAGCCTGGAGAAACGCTATCGCCGCCGCGACGGCAGCCTGCTCTGGGCCAATCTCAGCGCCACCCTGGTGCGCCATACCAATGGCAGCCCGCACTACTTCATCTCGGTGGTCGAGGACATCGGCGTACGCAAGCAGCAGGAACTGGCCCTGCAACAAGCCGCCACGGTCTTCGATAGCACCCAGGAAGGGGTGGTCATCGTCGATGCCAAACGGCGCATTCTCACCAGCAACCCGGCCTTCACCACCATCACCGGGCTCAGCCCGCAGCAGGCCATCGGCCGCCGCCTGCCGCTCATGCCCGGCAACAGCATCGAACGCACGCGCTACCGCACCCTGTGGCGCAAGGTCGAGGAAAGCGGGCACTGGCAGGGCGAGCTGAACAGCCGCCGGCAGGACGGCTCGCGCTTTCCCTTCTGGCTCACGGTCAGCCGGGTGCGCGGTTGCGATCCGCGGCAGCCGCAGTACGTATTGACCTTCACCGATCTCAGCCAGTACCGCGACAGTCAAGAGCGCCTGGCTCATCTGGTGCACTTCGACCCCCTCACCGACCTGCCCAACCGCCTGTTCGCCAGCGAGCGCCTCAACCATGCCCTGGAACACGCGCATCGGCATCGCGAGCGGGTGGCGGTGCTGTTCTTCGATCTCGACCACTTCAAGACCATCAACGAAGGCCTCGGCCACAAGGTCGGTGACGAACTACTGATCGCCGTGGCGCGCCGCCTGCAGCAACGCCTGCGCAACGAAGACACCCTGGCGCGGCTGAGCAGCGACGAGTTCCTTATCGTCCTGGAAAACCTGCAACGCCCCGAGGAAGCGGCCAGCATCGCCCGCACCCTGCTCGAACTGCTCGAGCGTCCGCTGCAGATGAGCAACGGCCGCGAAGCCTACCTGGGCGCCAGCATCGGTATCAGCCTGTACCCGGATGACGGCCTGTCCAGCGACGAGCTGCTGCGCAACGCCGAGGCCGCCCTGCACCAAGCCAAGCAGGAAGGACGCAACACCTACCGTTTCTACACCGAGGGCCTGACCCACCAGGCCCACAGCCGCCTGGCCCTGGAAGCACAATTGCGCCAGGCGCTGAAACGCAACGAGTTCTCCCTGCACTACCAACCGCTGCTGGACAGCGACAGCGGCCGGCCCATCGGCGTGGAAGCCCTGCTGCGCTGGAACAGCGAGCAGGGCATGATCTCGCCGGCGCGCTTCATCCCGCTGGCCGAGGACACCGGGCTGATCGTGCCGATCGGCAACTGGGTGCTACGCGAAGCCTGCCGGCAGATGCAGTTCTGGCGCCAGCAGGGGCTGGATCTGAAGACCCTGGCGGTCAACTTGTCGCCCCGCCAGTTCCGCCAGGCCGACCTGCTGCAGCAGGTCCGCGATGCGCTGCACGACAGCGGCCTGCCCGCCGAATGCCTGGAACTGGAAATTACCGAAGGCGCGCTGATGGATAACGTCGAGCAGGCGCGCGCCACCCTGATGGCCCTCAAGGGCCTCGGCCTGAAGCTGGCGGTCGACGACTTCGGCACCGGCTATTCGTCGCTGGCCTACCTGCGGCGCTTCCCGCTGGACAAGCTGAAGATCGACCAGAGCTTCATGCAGGGCGTCCCCGAAGACCAGGCCAACCTGGAAATAGTCGCCACCATCATCGGCCTGGCGCGCAACCTGAAACTGCGTGTACTGGCCGAGGGCGTAGAAACCCCGGCCCAGCTGCAGGCCTTGCGCCAGCTGGGTTGCGAGCAGTGCCAGGGTTACCTGTTCAGCCGCCCACTGAGCGCCATTCAGCTGGTCAATTGGCTGCGCGGCGACCATCAGTCGGTCGGTTGATCCAGGTCATAGAATAACGCCCACGGAGGACTAGACTGCAGCTTCCCAACCCCTGTGGAGGTACGCGATGAACGTCCTTATCCGCCAGGTCTCGACCCCGCAAGGCACCCGCTGGCAAGTGTGTATGGATCAGCACGGCGTCAGCTTTCGCAGCGAAGCCGAAGCCCGCGCCTTCGTTGCTACCCTGCAAGCACGCCTGCAGGCGCCACACGCCCTGCCGTGGCGAGCACCAGCTCCACAGATGCAAACCGCCAGTTGATGACCCGCGCCTTGTAACCGGTGCAAAGCCTTTGCGCCGCCCCGCCGACAGCCGGCAACCGCATGGATAAGCAGAGCGCGATCCGACCCGCGAAGGGTGCGTAATGCACCCTAAGCAAGGGGCGTTGCGGTCCAAGTCTGTGTGATCCGACTCCTCATTGTTCACGGTTGGAAAAGATCGCAGACCCGTTCGTAGCGGTCAGCCGCTTGTCGATACTGAGCGGGCCTACTCCGTGACACTGAACTGCAGCTGGGCAGTCTGCCCGCCCTGATCCAGCACGCTCAGTTGGTACTGCCCCGTCTCGCGCAGCACCTGGGCGAAGGCCTCGCCCGGCTGGCTTTCGGCCAGCGGCGCGCCATTCAGGAACCACCAGCGCGTGCCACTGCCGCCCAGGGCCGAGAGCTGCAGGCGCAGGGGATCGGCACTGCTGGCAGGACGGCGTAGGCGGTCGTGATCGCGAATGCCGACGATCGACAGCGGTGCCGCCGGCGGGGCCATGGCCGGTGGGCAGCTCGGGTCGGCCGCCGGTAAACGCGCCGCCCGCCGTTCGCGCCGCGGCAACCAGGGTTCCAGCGGTGCCGGCCAGAGCGCCACCTGACGCGCCTCGCCAGCGGCACAGGTGGCGGCCACCTGGCGTCCCTGCGGATTGACCCAGATGTTCTGCAACAGCCCCAGACCCAGCGGCTGATCGGCCGCCTGCAGGGTCGGCGGCGTGGTGCCGTCGAGGGTCCAGGCAAAGCGCTGACGCCGGCAATTGTCATCCTCACGGGCCAGCGGTTGCCCCAGCGGCCAGCAGATCGCGGCCACCCCGACGCTCTCCGGAACCCGCTGCACCGGGGGCGCCAGGCCACGCTGACTGTCGCGGTTGACCAGCAGATCATGCACCTGCAGCAACAGCGGCGCGGCCGAGGCCAGGCCGAACTGACCGGGCACCGGGGTGCCGTCCGGACGGCCGATCCAGATGCCGATCAGGTGCCGTGGGCCGACCCCCACCGCCCAGGCATCGCGAAAGCCGTAGCTGGTGCCGGTCTTCCAGGCCAGCACGGGACGCTGCAGCAACTCGGCACGCGGGTCGCGGTCGGGTCGTGCCTGGCCGGACAGAATGCGCCGGATGATCCACGCCGCGCCGGGTGAGAGCAGGCGGCGCTCGTGCAGACTGTCCTGTGGCTGCAGGCGCGGGCGGGCGGCGAGCCCGTCGCGGGCAAAGGCGCTGTAACCGCCGACCAGTTCCTCCAGGCGGCTGCCGGCGCCACCGAGGATCAGCGCCAGGTTGGGCTCCGCAGCCGCCGGCAAGGTCAGCGGCACCCCGGCATTGCGCAGTTCACCGGCAAAGCGCTTCGGCCCGTAGGCTTCCAGCAGTTGCACCGCGGGCAGGTTGAGCGAGGTAGCCAGGGCCTCGCTGGCCGACACCGGGCCGATAAACCCGGCGGCGAAGTTGCCGGGGCGATAGTCGCCATAGCGCCGCGGCACATCCTGCAGCAGCGACTCGGAATGGATCAGCCCGGCGTCCAGAGCCAGGCCATAGAGAAAGGGTTTCAGCGTGGAACCGGGCGAGCGCAGGGCGCGCACCATGTCGACATGGCCGAAGCGGCGCTTGTCGGCGATATCCACCGACCCCAGGTAGGCACGCACCGCCATGCTCTCGTGGTCGACCACCAGGATCGCCGCCGAGGTGTGCTCCGGCAGGCGCGCGCGCCAACCCAGCAGCAGGTCCTCCAGGCGCCGTTGCAGGCTGGCATCGAGGGTGGTGCGGATCAGTGGCGGGCTGCCTGGCACATTCAGCCGCCGCGCCAGCAGCGGCGCCAGGTTGGGTTCCTGGCGCGGCGCCAGCAGCACCGGCTCCTGCAGCGCCTCGTCGACCAGGCCCTGTGGCCACACCTGGAACTGCGCCAGGCGCCGCAGCACCTTGTCCCGCGCCGCCTGGGCGCGCTCGGGGTGCCGATCCGGGCGCAGCCGGCTGGGCGCCTGCGGCAACACCGCGAGCAACGCCGCCTCGGCGCGGGTCAGCTGCGCCGGTGACTTGCCCAGATAGGCCCAACTGGCCGCCGCCACACCCTGCAAGGTGCCGCCGAAAGGCGCGCGGTTGAGGTAGAGGGCGAGGATCTCGTCCTTGGATAGGTGCCATTCCAGCTGCAGGGTGCGCCCCAGCTGGCGCAGCTTGCCGGCGAAGGTTCGTTCATGCGGATCGAGCAGCCGCGCCACCTGCATCGACAGGGTGCTGCCACCGGACAGCACGCGCCCGCCCGTGAGGTTCTGCCAGGCCGCACGGCCGAGGGCCAGCGGGTTGACCCCGGGGTGCCGGTAGAACCAGCGGTCCTCGTAGGTCAGCAGCGCCTGCAGGTAATAGGGCGAAACCTGCTCCGGCGTCACCGGATAGCGCCACACCCCCTCGGCATCGGCGAAGCGCCACAGCGGCGTGCCATCCTCGGCCAGCACCACGCGGGCCAGGTCGTCCTGCGGCAAGGGCAACGGAAACAGCCGATCGGCCACCAGCAGCAGCGCCAACAGCAGCAAGGGCAGCGCCAACCAGGGGCGGCGCAAGCGGATGAGCCAGCGGCTCAGGTCCATGGGCCTGCTACCCTTCGCCACAGCAGGTGCCTGTGGCATGCTGCCCCGCATTGCGCGCAACAGCCGAGGAGCGGCCCCGAGCGGCCGGACATATTTTTGTGAGTGATTTCTTTCAATGGCTGGGTCACGCACTCGGCACTCTGATCCGTTTCATCGTCGAAGCCCTCAGCGGCTTCTTCGGCCTGTTCGCCGACGCCGGCCGCAGCTTCCTGCAGGGCCTGGCCAACGCCCTCGGTACCGACATCGGCCTGCTCAGCCTGGTGGCCATGGTCTGCGGCCTGTTGCTGCTCTACGCCGCCGTCCGCGCCGGCATGCGCAAGGCGTTCGTGCGCATGGTTATCTATGGGTTGCTGGGGTTGTGGTTGTTGAGTTTGATTGTGAGTTGAATGCACCACCCTCTCCCCCGGCCCCTCTCCCGTAAACGGGAGAGGGGAGACAAGCGCGTCAAGCTTAACCCCGTGCACGGCCCGCTCCCTCTCCCATTCATGGGAGAGGGCTGGGGAGAGGGTCGATGCTCAGGCGAATCCGCTCCAGCACCGCCGCCATCTCACCCAGCACCTGATGATTCCAGAAGCGCAGCACCCGATAGCCACGCTCCTGTAGATAGCCATCGCGCACCTGATCCACCTGCCACTGCTCGGCATGCTGACCGCCATCCAGTTCGATGATCAGGAAACACTCCAGACACACGAAGTCGACGATATAGCGGCCAATCGGTTTCTGTCGCTTGAACTTCAATCCCATGAAGCGGTGACCACGCAGGTGATACCAGAGCCTGGCCTCGGCATCCGTCATGTGGGTACGCAGATGCTTGGCGTTTTCACGCAGTCCCATGTGAGCCTCCTTGCTCCCTTTGCCCTCTCCCCCGACCCCTCTCCCATAAATGGGCGAGGGGTGACTTGCGCCAAGCTCCGCTGCCTATCCTGGAGCCTGTTACCGGCCTGAAAAGTTCGCAACAACTTCAAGGCGCCCTACAGACACAACCTGCGCCCTCTCCCGCGAACTGGCGAGGGGTGACTTGCACCCAGCTCCGTTGCGTATCCCGGAGCCTGATCTCGGCCTGAATAGCTTGCGGCAACGCATAGCCACACCCCAGGCACGGCCTGCCCCCTCTCCCATTTATGGGAGAGGGTTGGGGAGAGGGAAAACATGCCCCTCAGCGCCCCCGCACCACCAATTTCTCCGGCGTCTCGCCCTGGGCCTTCCAGGCTGGACGGTACATCGACTCCACTTGCGGCGGCGGCACCCGGTAGGTGCCGGGCGTCACGGCGCGGGCCAGGTACAGCAGGTGGGTGGTGTCGTAGCCATTCACATCCAGCGCCGCCACGTAGCGGTCGTCGCGGAATTCCTGGTGTTTGATTGCGGCGTTCTGCATCGACTTCTGCCACTCCTTCACCGCGCTGCTGGCGTCGTCCAGGCTGGCGGCGCTCTGCGCCAGATTCTGGTTTTCCAGCTCCAGGCCCGCCGGTAGCAGGTCGACCAGCAGGGCATCCGGCACCCGCTCATCGGCGCGCACCGCCAGGTGCACCAGCACCAGCTGGCCGCTTTGCAGATTGTTCAGGTCCAGCGCGTTGCCACCGAGGTCGTAGTAGTCGCGTTCGATGCTCAGGTTGTTGCCCCCCGCCCGCGGTGCCTGGGCCGGGTAACCGGACAGGGTCAGTTGCTGGTACAGGCTCTGCTCGCCCGGATTGCTCAGGCTCAGCGGCTCGCCCAGACCCGCGCCCTGCAGCAGCAGGGCCGGCTGGCTGTTACTCAGCTCGCGCAGCTGGCCGGCGACTTCCAGCACGGCGTTCCAGTCCTTCTCCGGCTGTTTGACCAGGCTACGGCCGGCGAGGAACAGCGAGTTGCGCTCCTGGGTCGACAGGTAGTCCTGCAGCGCCCGCTCCTCGGCCAGTTCGAACAGCAGTTGCTCGCGCGTGCCGGCGGCCAGGTCATTCTCCTCCAGCAGGGCGTAGATCAGTGCCTGGTCGCGCAGCGGGCTGCCGTAGTCGGCCAGCCAGTCCTCGCGATTGCGACCCTGCGCCATGCCCACGGCCAGCGCCTCGTCGGCACGCGGCTTGTCGCCCATCTTCTGCAGGGCCACCGCCAGGTGTACCAGCGGCAGGCCGGACTGCGACTCACTGCGCCGCTCGTACAGCGCACGCAGGGCGCCCAGCGGCGCCTGCTGACTGCGCGCCAGCACGTAACCGGCGTAGGCCTGCACGGCAAAGCGGGTGTGGTCGAGGTTTTCGCTGTAGCCGACTTCGATCAGGTTGCGCTCCTGCAGGTAGCGCAGCAGGCGCTCGCTGGCCTTCTTCAGCGGCTCGGCGGGCACGGCGAAGCCTTGCTCGCGGGCGCGCAGGAGGAAGTCGGTGACATAGGCGGTCAGCCAGTATTCCTCGTCGCTGTCGCTGCCCCACAGACCGAAGCTGCCGTTGTAGCGCTGCATGCCAAGCAGACGCTCGATGCCGATCTCGATCGAGCGTCGCCGCTGCTCTTCAGGCTCGCCTTCCAGGCCGAGCCGCTTGAGGGTGGCAGCATCGGCGTACAGCGAGGGGTACAGGCCGCTGGTGGTCTGCTCCAGGCAGCCGTAGGGATAGGCCTTGAGGGCACGGATCTGCTCGGCCAGATTGAGCGGCGGACGACTGGACACGCTAAGCAGCGCCTCCAGCCCGGCCGGTTCGAAGGCCGCCAGGGTGCCGGCAGGCAGGCTCCAGCGTTCTCCCTTGAGCACGCTGCGGAACATCTGCTGCTGCGCCGGCCAGGCCGGACGCACACCGATGCGCCAGGTGCGACTGAACGGCGGCAGGTTCTCGCCCGGCAAGCTCAGGCCCTGCACGCTGACGCGCAGCACGCCGGCGCCGAAGCCGCCGGCGGCACGCACCGGGATACGCAGGGTGGTGCGCTGGCCCTGGTCGAGCTGAATCGGTGCGGTATGCCCGCCAGGGGTTTCGCTCAAGGCCAACTGCCCCTCGGCGCTAAGCTGCACATCGAGTTTCTGCGTGGTGCCGGACAGGTTGGTCAGGTCCAGGGCCACGGTGGTTTCATCGCCGCCGGCGAGGAAGCGCGGCGCCGACAGTTCGGCCACCAGCGGCGCGGCTACCACCGTCTTGCCCTCGGCCATGCCGTAGCGCTCGTCGGTCCAGGCCTGGGCCATCAGGCGCAGCTCGCCATTGAAGTCGGGAATATCCAGGCTGACTTCGCCCCGGCCCTGGGCATCCAGCTGCACCGGCAGGCTCTGTTGGGCGACGATGGTGATGCTGGTATCCGGGCGCTTGCCGCCCTTGGCCAGCGCCGCATCACCGCCGAAGGCCAGGCTGGCCAGGCGCCCCTGACCGGCCTCAATCAGCTGGCCGTAGACATCCAGCTGGTCGGCGCCGTAGGCCTTGCGCCCGAAGAACTGGGCGAAGGGGTCGGGCGTCGGGTACTCGGTGATATTGAGGATGCCGACATCCACCGCCGCCACCAGCACCCGCACCTCGCTCGGTACGCTGCCGTCGGCGTTCTTCGCCTGGATTTGCACCTTCAGCGGCTGCTGCGGGCGCATCTTCTCCGGCGCACTGAGGCTCAGCTGCAGCTTGCGCGGGCCGCGTTCGAACGGCAGGTGCAGCAGGCCCACGGCGCGCTTGGGCGTGGCGCCCGCCTTGCGCTCGCCGGGGCGGATCACCAGGGCGCTGATGTACAGGTCATGCCGCGCCCACTCGTCGTCCAGGGCAATGTCGAAGGCCTTGCCTTCGGCCGGCACCTCGATTTCCTGCCACCACAGCGGACCGTCACTGGACTCCACCAGCAGGTAGCCACTGCCGGCTACCGGCGGGGTAACGGTGACCGTGGCTGTGTCGCCGGCACTGTAGGCCGGCTTGTCGAGAGCCAGTTTGACCTGGTCCGGACGCACCGCACCGCCGTCGGTGTTGTCCTGCCAGGAATAACCGGCCCACACCCGCAGGCTGCTCATGATGCCGGTCTCGGCGTCGGTGACTTCGATGCGGTACGGGCCCCACTCCACCGGGAAACTGACCTTGGCCGTGCCGCCGGCGGCGACGCTGATGTTTTCCTCGGCCAGGTTGAGGAACTTCTCGTTGTAGTGGTAATTCCAGCCTTCGCCTTCGGAGAAGCTCCAGTAGTAGTCACGGCGCTCGCGGATAAAGCGCACGTTGAGCTGCTCGGCGGCCAGCTTGTTGCCCGCCGGATCGGCGACCAGCAGCTCGAATTCGACCAGGCTGTCGCCATCCACCTCCTCGCCCTCGAACAGGCCGCGCACACCGGGCAGGCGCTCGGCCGGCCATACCGGTTGCACCAGGCGCCGGGTGATCGGCCGGCCACCGGACTCCTGCAGGCTGGCCTGGACGATCAGCTGCAGCGGTGACTTGGCCTCGGCCCAGCGGTTTTCCACCTGGATAACAGTCTTGCCCTCGGCATCCAGGCTGGTTTCCTCCAGCTCGAGATCCTGGCTCAGCTCCTCCTCGGTGAGCGAGCCGAACTGGTAGCCAGGCAGCGCCTTCACCGCCTCGCGCAGCGGCCGCACGTAGACCTGGCCGGTCAGGCGGTTGCCGGACGCCGGCGCGCCGTACAGGTAACGACCCTCGACCTGGAACTGCGCCTCGTCGCTCGGTGCGATCGGCGTCTCGCTGCCCTTGAGCTCCAGGGCCAGGCGTTCGGGCAGGAAGTCCTCGACGAGGAATTCGTAGATCTGGCTGTGCCCGCTGCCGACATCCAGCAGCAGTTGCCAGCGTCCGGTCGGCGCCTCGCCGGCCAGCTGCAGCTGGTATTGATAGAGGCCATCCTCGCCCGGCTGCCAGACGAACTTGCGGCTGACCTGCTCATCCGGGCGACGCACTTCCACATTCACCGGCTGCGGCTTGACCGCGCGGCCATCGGCATCGCGCAGCAAGGCGTTGAGCAGCACGGTCTCACCGGGGCGATACAGATCGCGCGGGCCGAACACGAACAACTGCAGCGGGTTGGGGATCTCGCCGCCGATATCGAACTCGGCCAGGTCCAGGGCCGGGCCGCTGAGGTTGAGCAGGCTGGTCTGCTCGCCCTGGCGGGCGAGCAGCAGGGCGGCGTTATCGGGCAGGCTCAGCTCGGCGTGGCCGCTGCTGTCGGTGCTGCCTTCGCCGATCACCTGGCCCTTGTCGCTGAGCAGTTCCAGGGTCACGTCGGCCTGCGCCGCGCCTCCTTCCAGGGCCTGGGTGAAGACATCCAGGCGGCCGCGGTAACGGTGCACCGACAGGCCGATATCACTGAGGGTGAACAGGGTCGCCGGCTGCGTGTAGTTGTAGGTGCCGGCCTCGCGCATCACCGCCAGGTACACGCCCGGCTGTTTGAACGGCTCCAGACCGGCAATCGGCAGCAGCAGGGTTTCGCGGGTATTGCGCGCCGGGTTGAGGTCGAAACGGCCGCCATAGACCAGCTCGGCCATCGGCAGCAGCTCGCGGGATTCCCAGGTGCTGATATTGGAGCTGCGCCCCCACTGGCTGAGAAAGCTCGGCAGCGCTTCCTGGCGGATGCGGAAGAATTCTACGTTGACCTTGTCGACGTTCAGCGCGATCACCGGCAGGCCTTCGGCCAGACGGGTCGGCAGCAACGAGCCACGGCTGGCGAAGCCGACTGTGGGCTGCATGTCGCGGGTATCGATCTGCGAGCTGTATTCCGCGGCCAGTTCGCTGGCATTGACTCCACGCAGGCCGGCATCGACGGTCAGCAGCAGGCTGCGCTGCGGTTCGAGGTGGCGCAGGCGCAGTTCCATCAGGTTGTCGGACAGCTCCCAGGCGCCGTCGACCTTGCCGCTTTTCTTGTCGACCAGATGCAGCTTGGCGGCGAAGTCCTGCTCGGGATCGAGCGGCACGCTGAAGGTCACCGACAGCACACTGGCGCCGTCGAGCTGCACTTCCGAGGCATCGGCCACACTCAACTGGCGCCCGGCATAGCGCTTGGCCAGCGCCTCGACATCCGCCGCCGGCCTTGCCGCGTCCTGCTGCGCGACGGGGCGGTCGGCGCTGGGCACATCGGGAGTGGAAGAATCGCAGGCACTGAGCAGCGTCAGTGCGAGGGCCAGAAGCAGTCCTTTGTTCGGCATAGCAGGCTCCCAAAGCGGGCAAGGCAGAGGAGCGAAACTATAGCCGAAGCCCGCTTGCGCAGGCGTGATCTAGGCCGGGATCATGAATGGATAGCCGGTATTGGCAGAGGCCTCGCAGGCCACCAGCAACTTGCGGGTTGCCGATGCCCTGCAACCCGTCGCGCACGCTCACGCCAAGGTGTCCGCCAGAAGCTGTGCGCCGCGCTGGCTCAGACACTCAGCTCGCACAACTGAGCATTGGGCGCCAGCTTGAAGAACTCGTCGATCGACAGGTGCACCAGGCTTTCGTGGTCGCCGGCCTCCAAGTAGATGTCGGCCTGCCGCGCCAGCGCCGGGTCGATCAGCATGCCCATGCCATAGGCCTCGCCAAGGGCCGGCACGGCACCGCGCTCGCAGTCGCGGAACAGCCCGCCGAGGCTCTGTTCGCTGGTCAGCTGCCAGCGCCAGGGGCCCTTGTGCACCTTGCCCAGATCCAGCTGCCGGTTGGCCGGCACCACGGCCATCAGGTAGTGCCCACGGCGGTCGTCGAGGATGATCGGCTTGGCCATGCGCGAGGCGGGAACGCCGGCCTTGCGCGCCGACTCCAGGCTGGTCGCCGAGTGATCATGCTCGACCAGATCGTACTGACATTCGGCCCGTTGCAGACTACGGGCCAGGGTTTCGGCCACATGCATGTTGCACCTCCTCGGCCGCCACGGCTGCGCGGCACTCACTGCTGGTACAGACAAGTCTAGCCAGCTGCCTGCGCGCCCGAGCGGGCTCGGCTACAACACTTGCAGCTATCGGCTGGCGGCGCTAGTCACAAATGCGCTATGCCCTATCTGGCCTGCCTATAATCGGCCTTTTGCCGGTACTGCCCATGTCCGCCCTGCTCGACGCCTGGCGCCACGCCCCGACCCATCGGCGGGTCTGGGCCCTGGCCCTGCCGATGATCCTGTCCAACCTGTCGGTACCGCTGGTGGCACTGGTCGACACCGCCGTGATCGGTCACCTGCCGCATGCCCATCAGCTCGGTGCGGTGGTGGTTGGTGCCAGCCTGTATGCCATGCTGGTCGGCGTGTTCGGCATCCTGCGCATGAGCGCCACCGGCTTCGCCGCCCAGGCCTGTGGCCGTGGCGATGGCACGGCGCTGCGCCAGGTGCTGCTGCAAAGCCTGCTGCTGGTGGGTGGTCTGTCGCTGCTGCTGGCGCTGCTGGCCGTGCCGCTGAGCGGCCTGGCCCTGAACCTGATGCAGCCCTCGGCGGAGTTGGCCAGCCTGGCCCGCGAGTTCTTCCACGCTCGGCTGTTCGGCTTGCCGGCCACCCTGGCCAGTTCCGCCCTGATCGGCTGGCTGCTGGGTACGCAACGCGCCCGCGGCGCGCTGGCCGTCATGCTGAGCACCAACCTGCTGAACATCCTGCTCAACCTGTGGTTCGTGCTCGGTCTGGAGTGGGGCGTGGTCGGCTCCGCGCGGGCCTCGGTGCTGGCCGAATGGAGCGGCGCCCTGCTCGGTCTGCTGCTGGCCGCTCAAGCCCTGCGCCATCACCCCGGACGACTCGACGGGGCAGCCCTTAAACAGTGGCGCAGCTGGCACGCACTGCTGGCGGTCAACCGCGACATCCTGATCCGCACCCTGGCCCTGCACCTGGTGTTCTTCCTGGTCACCGTGCAGGGCACCCGCCTCGGTGACGCCACGGTGGCGGCCAATGCCCTGCTGCTCAACGGCCTGCTGCTCGCCGCCTTCGCCCTGGACGGCCTGGCCCATGCGGTGGAGGCGCTGTGCGGGCACGCCATCGGTGCCGCTGACCGCCTGGCCTTGCGCCGCTCGCTGGTGGTCGCCAGCGGCTGGGCGCTGCTCGCCAGCCTGGCTTTTGCCCTGCTGTTTCTCGCCGGCGGCGAACTGTTCGTCAATCTGCAGAGTGACATCCCTGCGGTACGCGCAGTGGCCTATCAGTACCTGCCCTACCTGGCCGTTCTACCGCTGCTGGGAGTGTGGAGCTACCTGCTCGACGGCCTGTTCATCGGCGCCACCCGCGCCCGGGAAATGCGCAATGCCATGCTCGCCAGCGTGGCCCTGGCCCTGCCGCTGGGTTGGCTGCTGCAAGGCCTGGGCAATCACGGCCTGTGGCTGGCTTTGCTATGTTTTATGCTGATGCGCGGCCTGAGCCTGGCCATCCTGGCGTGGCGCCTGCAGCGCCGGGATGCCTGGCTGGCTCCACCGCACTAAACGGAGACAAGAATGCTGCCTGCTCCCTGCCCTCCCGATGAAGCCCTTCGCCAACAGGCGCTGGATGACCTCGATCTGCTCGACACCCCCGCCGAGCTGTATCTCGACACCCTGGTGCGCCTGACCCGTGAACTGTTCGGCGTCGATACCGTGCTGATCAGCCTGGTTGATCGTGACCGCCAATGGTTCAAGGCGCGCACGGGCCTGGACCTGGCCGAAACCCCGCGGGACATTTCCTTCTGTGGCCATGCGGTGGCAGCGCGCAGTCCGCTGGTCGTCGAGGACGCCCATCTCGACGTGCGCTTCTGCGACAACCCGGTGGTGGTCGGCGCGCCCTTTATCCGCTTCTACGCCGGCCAGCCGCTCTACAGCCGCGACAACCAACCGATCGGCACGCTCTGCCTGCTGCATCCGCAGCCACGCGGCCTCGACCCAGCGGAGCGGCTGCGCCTGCGCGACCTGGCCACGCTGGTCGAGGGTTACCTGCATCTACGCAATGTCAGCCAGCACGCCCACACGTTGCGCCAGGCGGTCAGCCGCGAACAACGCAAGGCACTGATCGACCCGCTGACCCAGCTGTGGAACCGCGCCGGCTTCAATGAGTTCTACCCGCGCGAGCTGGCCAGTGCGATGGAGCAAGGCTTGCAGCTCGCCGCAATCTATTGCGACCTCGACCACTTCAAGCAGGTCAACGACCAGTTCGGCCATGGCGGCGGCGACCAGGTGCTGTGGGAAAGCGCACGGCGCATGAGCGCCGCCCTGCGCCCGGATGATCTGCTGGTGCGCCTGGGTGGCGAGGAGTTCGTCGCCCTGGTCAGCGTGCACGACGCCAGCGAGCTGCAGCACATCGCCGAGCGCGTCCGCCAGGCCATTGCCGCCACGCCGATGAGCATCGGCACGCTCAGCCATACGGTGACCAGCAGCATCGGTACCGCCATTGCGGCGCCCGGAGAGAACCCGGCCTCGCTGCTGGAACGCGCCGACAGCGCGCTGTACCTTGCCAAGCACCAGGGCCGTAACAGAACGGTCCACGCCGCCTGACCTACCACGAGGAGCACTCCATGGCCGACGCGATTGCCGCCAGCCTGCACTACCTGTCGATCTTCGTCCTGTTCGCCCTGCTGACCGCCGAGCACCTGCTGTTCAAGCCGCAGATGGACGTCGCCAGCGCTCAGCGCCTGCTGCGCATCGACATCGCCTACGGCGTCAGCGCCGGCCTGGTACTGGTCACCGGCGTTGCCCGAGTGCTGTGGTTCGGCAAGGGCCTGGACTACTACCTGCACAACGGTCTGTTCCACGCCAAGGTCGGCCTGTTCCTGCTGATCGGCCTGATCTCGGCCCTGCCGACCCTGACCTTCTTCAACTGGCGCAACGACCTGCTGGCCGGCAAGGCGCCGCAGATCAGCCCAGCGATCGCCAAACGCACGATCTGGGTGATCCGCCTGGAGCTGCTGTTGCTGGTCTGCCTGCCCTTCCTTGCCAGCCTGATGGCACGCGGTTTCGGCAGCTAGGTTGTAGCCCGGATGCAATCCGGGGAATTCCCGTCCCGGATTGCATCCGGGCTACGCAGACAAAAAAGCCCGGCATACGCCGGGCTTCTTATTTAACGCTGCGACAGCAAGAACCGTCGGCTCAGGTCGCCAGATAGGACGAACGGGTCAGCCCCAAACGCAGGGCGTCGAGGAACTGGGTGCGTTCGCGCGGAGTGAGCTTGGCGCTGGCCACCTTGTCGCGGTAGTGGCTCATCAGCTCCTCGGGCGACAGGTGCACGTAGCGCAGCATGTCCTCGATGGTGTCGTGGGTCTCGATCCCGGCGTGGTAGGAGGTGCCGTCGGCGTTCTGGTAGATGTTCACCGAGTCGGTGTCACCGAACAGGTTGTGCATGTCGCCGAGAATTTCCTGGTAGGCGCCGACCAGGAAGATCCCCAGCACATAGTCCTCGCCGTCGCGCAGTTCGTGCACCGGCAGGCTGGTCTCGATGCTCTGCTCGTCGACGTACTGGTTGATCTTGCCGTCGGAGTCGCAGGTCAGGTCCTGCAGCACGGCGCGGCGCAGCGGCTCTTCATCCAGGCGGTGCAACGGCAGGATCGGCAGGATCTGGCCGATGGCCCAGGTGTCCGGCAGGCTCTGGAACACCGAGAAGTTGCAGATGTACTTGTCCGCCAGCTTGTCGTTGAGCTCGTCGAGCACCTGGCGGTGCGAGCGCTGACGGGCCTTGAGCTGGTTGTACAGGCGCCGACAGATGGCGAAGTAGCACTGCTCGGCCAGAGCCTTCTGCGGCAGGTCGAGCTTGCCGGCGGAGTACTGCGCCGCCACTTCGCTGACGTAGTGGGTGGCACGCCAGTAGGTCTCGGCGACCATTTCCGGATCGCTGTCACCGAGCAGGTCGATCAGCACCTGCAGCACTTCCGGCTGCTCGATACTGGTGTCGATGCGTGGCACTTCGTCGTGGTGCTTCTCCACGTCGGTCACCTGCACCAGCAGTACCGCATGGTGCGCGGTCATCGCCCGGCCGCTCTCGGAGAAGATGTGCGGGTGGGGAATGTCCTGGCGGTCGCAGAATTCCTTGAGCATGTCGACCACGGCATCGGCGTAGTCTTCCATGTCGTAGTTGATCGAGCTGGCGTTGCGCGAATGGGTGCCGTCGTAGTCGACGCCCAGGCCGCCACCGACGTCGATATGATCGACCGGCAGGCCGAGGGCGCGCAGCTCACCGTAGTAGCGGATGGCCTCGCGGAAACCCTTGCGGTAGTCGGCGATGTTGGCGATCTGCGAGCCCATGTGGAAGTGCAGCAAACGGACGCCCTGGTCCAGGCCGGCTTGCTTGAAGCGTTCGACCACCGACAACAGTTGGGCGGCGGACAGGCCGAACTTGGATTTCTCGCCACCGGTATCGGCCCACTTGCTCGATGCCAGGGACGACAGGCGCACGCGCAGGCCGATCTGCGGAGCGACCTTGAGTTCGGCCGCCTCGTCGATGACGAACTGCACCTCGGACTCTTTCTCGATGACGATGAACACGTTGTGGCCGAGCTTCTGCCCCATCAGGGCCAGACGGATGAACTCGCGGTCCTTGTAGCCGTTGCAGACGATGGTGCCGCCCTTCGGTGCCAGGGCCAGCACGGCCATCAGCTCGGGCTTGGAGCCGGCCTCCAGGCCGATGGACACGTCCTGGGTGGCGATGATGTTCTCCACCACCGCTTCCTGCTGGTTGACCTTGATCGGGTACAGCGCGGTGTAGCGGTTCTGGTATTCCAGGCGCGCGATGCTGGCGTCGAAGGCACCGGTCAGCTGGCGCACGCGGTACTGCAGGATGTCCGGGAAGCGCACCAGCAACGGCAGCGACAGGCCGCTTTCGCGCAGGCCGTCGAGCTGGGCATAGAGGTCGATCGGCGCGCTCTGCGGGCCATTCGGGCGGACTTCCACGCGGCCTTGGTCATTGATCGCGAAGAAGCCGGCGCCCCAATGGCGGATGCCATATACGCTGCGGCTGTCCGCGACTGTCCATTGGCTACCGTCATCTTTGCGTGTGCGTCTTGCGGCCATCGGGGTCTCCTGCAATAGAAAGGAACAGCTGCCTGATCGGGCAACAGGTTAACAGGCTGTTGAAAACTACCTGCGTTGCCATCGCGTCGTTAAAAACAGGCTCAAAATGCTCATTTACAGCTCGTAAACTGCGCTTTTTCGCCTGTTTTTGCCTTGCGCTGACTGCCTCGCCAACGTTTTTCAACAGCCTGTTTAGAAGCAAATCATGACGAATGACGGAGAGTGGACCCACTGCCCCATCGAGAAGTTTAGGAGGCGCCGGCTCAGCCGCCGGATTTCTTGGCCTTGAAACCGCGCTTGGCGAGTTCTTCGAGGAGCAGCTCGACCATGTCGCCCTGAATCTCGATGACCCCATCCTTGAGTCCGCCACCGCAGCCGCAGCGCTTCTTCAGCGCGCTAGCCAGTTCTTTCAGGGGCTCTTCGGCCAGCGGTACGCCGCTGATGGTGGTGACGGTCTTGCCACCCCGGCCCTTGGTTTCCCGGCGCACGCGGGCGATACCGTCACCTTCGGGAATCCGGCTCTGTTTGCAGATGCAGGCGTCCACCGGCTGGCTGCAGTCGGGGCAATGCCGACCGCTGTCGGTGGAATAGACGAGACCGCTCAAGGCGGAGAATGACGAAGCTTTCTTGACCACCGGCTTTTCCTCTTGGGTTGGTCAGGATAGCGACTGGTCGACAAGTGCCTGAGGCATCGACCGCGAAGCCCCACTCTGGCAGGGGCAGCGCAGCCGGGCTGGGAACCCGGCTTCAAAGGTCGCGCAGTGTAACGGCAAAGGTTGGCCTTGCTAAGTATGTAATTGCGCCAATGATCGATGGATTGGCGACCTTTGCCGGCGCTCGTTCGGCATCCTGCACAAAGACGCCCAGAAAACCGCACAAAGCCAGGCAAGACTAGGCCTGCATGCTTTATGTAGGAGCGAGCTCTGCTCGCGAAGCCCTGCGCCCAGCCCTTTCGCGAGCAGAGCTCGCTCCTACCAATCAGGTAGTGCCCAGGTAGCTGTGCAGGGCCTGCAGGGAGTCGGGGCAGAAGGGTTTTTCTGCAGTGGCGCGCAGCACCTCCGGCAGCGGCAGGAAAACCGCCTCCAGCACTTCCTCCGGCTGCAGCACCAGCGGTGCATCGGAGACCGCCGAGAACACCGCGCACCACAGGCGATTGTCCGGCTGATCGAAAAAGAAGCGGCCATGCTCGTGCAGCTCGACGCCGGCGATGCCCAGTTCCTCCTGCAGCTCGCGCGCCGCCGACTCGGCGTAGCTTTCGCCCTCGCCCACCATGCCGCCGGCCGCCACATCCCAGTAGCCGGGGTAGATGGCCTTGCTCAGAGTGCGCCGGTGCACACACAGCTCGCCGGCAGCATTGAACAGCAGGATGAAGGTGCCGCGGCCGATCAGCCCACGCTCACGCAGCTCAGCGCGCGGCAGGCCGCCGAGCAGGCAATCCTGCGCGTCGACCCAGGCGATGCGCTCGGCATCGGAAGCGGCACGGTGCGCCGCTTCCTCGGCGGAGATCGGCATGCCTCAGCCCAGGGCCAGGCTGCAGGATGGGCTGCGCACGACCCGATCCAGCATTGCGTAGGCGAACATGCCTTAGCCCTGGGTCAGCAGGGTGCGCAAATCGATAATCGCCGCATTGGCGCGCGAGATGTAGTTGGCCATCACCAGCGAGTGGTTGGCCAGCACGCCATAGCCGCTGCCATTGAGAATCATCGGACTCCACAACGGTTCCTGCGCCGCCTCCAGCTCGCGAATGATCTGCCGCACGCTGACGGTGGCGTTCTTCTTCGCCAGCACATCGGCGAAGTCCACCTCGATGGCCCGCAGGATGTGCGACAGCGCCCAGGCCTGACCACGGGCTTCGTAGAACACGTTGTCGATCTGCAGCCAGGGCGTCTTTACCTCCTCCTCACTGAGCTGCACGGCCTCACCGACGACCGGCGCCTTGTCCGACATATCGGTATTCAGACGCACCCGGCCAACGCTGGCGGACAGACGCTGGGACAGCGAGCCGAGCCGGGTCGCGGTATCTCCCAGCCAGTTGTTGAGGTTGTCGGCGCGGGCGTAGAACTGCGCATTGGGCTGGCTCGGATCGGCCAGACGCGCCAGGTAGCGATCCAGCGACTTGATGCCCTCGGCGTACTCGGCCTCCGAGGCGGGCAGCGCCCAACTCTTGTTGTCGAAGTTGAAGCGCGGCTCGGCCTTGGCCAGGTCCGGATCTTCGGTGGATTGCGACTGCGAGCGGGCGAAGTCCTTGCGCAGCGCACGGGACAGGTCACGCACCTGGACCAGCACGCCGTACTCCCAGGCTGGCATGTTGTCCAGCCACAGGCCGGGCGGTGCGATGTCGTTGGACAGGTAGCCACCCGGCTTGTTGAGCAGCGTGCTGGAGACCTGCTTGAGGGTTTCCACCGTGGTGTAGCCCGCCACCAGCTTGCGCTGCGCCTTTTCGGCCGAGGCCTGGGCCTGCTGCTGCACCGGGAACAGCGCGGGCTCCTGGCTCCAGTACCAGCCTACGCCCAGCGCCGCCAGCAGATAGATGGCCAGCAGGCTGCCCAGGGTACGGCTCAGCCACAGGCCACCAAAATAGCTGCGAACATCATCAACCGAGTCGTCGACGCTGCCGCGCAGGTCCTCTGTGCGTTTCTTCCAATCCAGCATGACCTTATCCTTAAATCGTCTTTCTCGAATTACCGACCACTACCCAGACCTGAAGTTGCCGGCCCTGCACTATATAGCGAAGCCTAGAGGCAAACGCAGCGCCGCGGAGCCTGCAATGAACTAAAAGCGGGCAAAACTGCCAAAAGATGGAAGGTTGACGCCAGATGATCGGCGGCTATAGCGCCCCACCCTCTCAGTGGTAGCATGGGGCCATCATTCCACCCGTCCAGGGTACGAGAAGACTGCAGGCCATGATCGAGCAAGAAGACCCCAGCCGCGACCGCCTCAAGCAGCACTTTGCCAAACGCGTCATCCACCAGGCCCGTCAGGTTCTGGAAGTCTGGCAACGCCTGCAACAGGTCGAGTGGAATGCCGTCGACATGGCCGAACTGGTCGAAGCTAACCTTGGCCTGTTGCGCTACGCCGAACGTTTCGAGCAGGCCGTGCACGCGCAACTGGCGGCGAGCATCGGTCAGTGCCTGGGCGCCGTGGAAGCCAATCGCGGGCGCCTCAACAGCCAGCTGATCACCGAACTCAACCAACTGATGCAGCGTCTGTCGCGCACCGGCCTGCGCCATGGCGACCAGTACGAGCAGACCTTCCTGCCGCCGCTGCGCAAACCGGTGTACCTGGCCCTGCAGGATTTTGAGCGCGCCGAGCGCCTGGCCCAGCAACTGGAGTTCTTCGGCCTCACCGCCCAGGCCCTGGACAGCGCCAATGCGTTCCGCGCCGCCATGACCGAGCGCCATCCGGCCGCCATCCTCATGGAAGTCGACTTCGCCGGCCCCGGCATCGGCCTGCAACTGGCCAGCGAGGCCCAGCAGGGTCTGGAACAGAAACTGCCGCTGCTGTTCTTCAGCCACGAAGACACCGACACGCCGACACGCCTGGCCGCCGTACGCGCCGGCGGCCAGGAATTCTTCACCGGCAACCTGGACGCCTCCAGCCTGATCGAGCGCATCGAGGTACTCACCCACGTCTCCCAGTACGATCCGTACAAAGTACTGATCATCGATGACTCGCGGGCCCAGGCGACCCATACCGAGCGCGTGCTGAACAGCGCCGGCATCGTCACCCGCACCCTCACCGAACCGATCCAGGCGATGGCCGAGCTGGCCGACTTCCAGCCCGACCTGATCATCCTCGACATGTACATGCCCGACTGCAACGGCCCGGAACTGGCCAAGGTGATCCGCCACAACGACCGCTACGTCAGCGTACCGATCATCTTCCTGTCCGCCGAAGACGACCTGGACAAGCAACTCGACGCCATGAGCGAGGGCGGCGACGACTTCCTCACCAAGCCGATCAAACCGCGTCACCTGATCGCCACCGTGCGCAACCGCGCCAGCCGCGCGCGCAACCTCAAATCGCGCATGGTGCGTGACAGCCTCACCGGGCTGTACAACCACACCCACACCCTGCAGCTGCTGGAAGACGCGCGCTTCCGCGCCCGTCGCGACGGCCAGCCGCTGAGCTTCGCCATGCTCGACATCGACCACTTCAAGCGGGTCAACGACACCTACGGCCACCCCATGGGCGACCGGGTGATCAAGAGCCTGGCGCTGTTCCTCAAGCAGCGCCTGCGCAAGACCGACCATATCGGCCGCTACGGTGGCGAGGAATTCGCCGTGGTCCTGCCGGACACCGACGCGGTCACCGCCGCCAAGGTGCTCGACGAGATACGCCAGCGCTTCTCCGAGATCGTCTATCCGGCGCAGCCCCAGGACCTGTCCTGCACCTTCAGTTGCGGCATCGCCGAATTGCGCGGCGAACTGGACAGCAACCTGCTGTCCAAACAGGCCGACGAAGCCCTGTACGTAGCCAAGCATGGCGGGCGTAACCGGGTTGCAGTGCACAGCGAATAACCTGTCGCCGCCTGCGCGCCTGCTGCAAGCAGGCCGGATTCACCTGTCAAAAAATTCCTGACCCATCCGGCAAATAGCCTATTGCCATCACCTATTGGTGCCTGCTAAATAGGCACACATTTTCGTCAAAAAATAACCGCCAAAATTTAATCGAAGCCTACTTGTCAGGGCCACCAGGCCCGTAGGCGCTTATTGCAGGGAAAAGGACTATGAGCACGCCAACCCAGATCGAAGGGAATCTCGAGGACTACAGTTTCAGCCGCGACGGCGACAATATCGCCATCACAGAAACAGCCAATCCCAGCAACACTCACACGACTGACGGCACCTCTCAGGTCGAATTCAGCGGCGGCGACAATGTCAGCATCAGTACCACTTTCGACAACGGGATTGCCACCACCCCTGACAGCC
Source organism: Pseudomonas campi (assembly GCF_013200955.2). Lineage (NCBI taxonomy): Bacteria > Pseudomonadati > Pseudomonadota > Gammaproteobacteria > Pseudomonadales > Pseudomonadaceae > Aquipseudomonas > Aquipseudomonas campi. Next base: position 1,007,343 of record NZ_CP053697.2, on the reverse strand, counting down.
TTGATGACAGCTCCAACCTCACCACCCTGAGCGATGGCGGCTATGTGCTGACTTGGGCATCAAGCCTGGATGGCGACTTCGGAATCCGTGTACAGCGTTACAGCGCTACAGGCGAACTGCTGTCGCAGACCGACATCGCCTCACCAGACGTGGATGAGCCCTTCGTCACCGCCCTGGCAGACGGCAAGTTCATACTCTCCTGGGCCGACGAAGGCGACAGCACATCCAGCATTTATACCCAGCAGTTCGATGCCACTGGCGCCAAAACTGGCAACCAGGTACTGGTCGCCAGCAGCAGCACGCGGGAGCTTGATGATGCCAAGGTCACCGTATTGGACGACAGCCGATACATTGTGACTTGGGGCTCGTATAGCGAGGGCTCAGCCGAGACCCAGCTCGGCTCGGAGTTGGACTTGCGCGATGGCCAAGCAGATGGCTACTACGAGACGTTCATCGGCGACCTCAAGGGCCGGATCTACACCAACGATATCGCCGGCACTACGCAGACCCTCTACACCGGCAGTACTGCAGCAGGCGAGGCAGATGACATCAGTATTCTTCCCAAGGCCGGTGGCGGCTTTTGGATGAGCTGGAGCACCGAGCGCATCACCGGCGAAAATGACGATGGGTGGCCTGTATACACTACTGACTACTTCGTGCAGAGCTTTACGGCCAATGGCAGCAAGACACCGGGAACCAGCGCTCAGCCACTGCATAGCATCGATAGTCTTTACGCCTATGCCTCCTACTTCTCAATCAGCCCGATAACCGACGGCTACGTGGTTTCCTGGGTCGCCGACAGCGACTCGGCCCGCGATCTCTACGTTCAGCACTACAGCAGCACTTTTACTGCGCAGGGTCCCGCAAGTCAGGTAACCGACAACTCTGCCTCGATCAACGGCGCCAGCATCACCGCCCTGGCCGATGGCGGCTATCTGCTGACCTGGGCCACCTATGACAGCGGCGAGGTCTATGCCCAGCGCTTCGATGCCAATGGCGATCCCCGGGATAACGACGCCATCTTGGTTGCGACATTGGGAAGTCAATTGGTCATGGACACCCCTGTCGCCACGGCACAGCCGGATGGCGGCTTCGTGATCAGTTGGAATACTGCCGATCCGGATACGTCTTATTACGACCCGAATGAAGATGAAGACGTGCTGGACTCCAACCTCTACGCCCAGCGCTTCAATGCCGCCGGCGAGCCGGTCGGCAACGTCATCACCACCATCACCGGCGACGACGGCAATAACACCCTGATCTGGACCGACCCTGAAGGCGTGACGTTGCTGGGCGAAGCAGGCGACGACACCCTGCAAGGCGGCGACGGCGATGACCTGCTCGACGGCGGAACAGGCAACGACACCGCACGTTTCTCAGGCGAGTCGCAGGACTACACCCTGGGCCTCAATGCCGCAGGTGAACTGCAGATCAGCACGGGCGAGCAAACCGATACGCTGGATGACATCGAACAGATCCAGTTCGCCGATGGCAGCATTGCTATCGATGACGGTCGCCTTTCGCTAGAAAGCGATAGCCTGACAGACGCCGAAACACCAGCCATCACCACGTTGGCAGATGGCAGCCAGGTTGTGATCTGGAAGCAGGAAGATGGGCTACATATTCAGCGTTTCAACGGTAAAACTTTGCTAGGCACCACGCTCATGGCAAACACCGGTGATGCCATCCAACCTGTGATTGAAAAGCTAGGCGATGGATTTATCGTCAGCTGGACCCAGAACTATGAAGGCGACCAACCCTCCACACTCAACATCCAGCGTTTCACTGCCGACGGCCAAGCATCAGGCACACTAACAACGCTGCCTCCAGTCAACGCAAACTACGACATCTGGGATATCTCCTTCACAGCGCTAGCCAATGGCGATTATGTAATGGGTTGGACCGAGGAAGAGTCCAGCAACGAATTTCATGAAGGCGTAGACAAGGCCTATATCCAGCTCTTCTCCGCCGACGGCCAGGCCAAGGCCTCGGCTATCGCCATCGGCACTGGCAGCGGCATTTTGGCGAAGGCCGAACCCAGCCTTGCAGCCCTGCAAAATGGCGGCTTCGTCGTTACATGGGAAAGCGAGGACAGCAACGAGAACAAAGAAATCTTTCTGCAGCGCTTCACTGCCAATGGCAGCAAGGATGGCGCAGCAGTGCGAGTCAACACCGGCACCGATGGCGACCAAGGTGATCCCGAGGTCGTGACCCTGGCCGATGGCAGCTATGTCGTCACCTGGACCCGCGAAACACACAACAGCTCGGACGAAATTGCCAACTGTAATATCTTTATGCAGCGCTTTAGCGCGGCTGGCGCCAAGCTGGGCGTCGAGACTCAAGCCAACAGCACTTCCAGCATATACAACGACCCCAGCATCACCGCTCTCAAAGGCGGCGGTTATGTGATCACCTGGGCCACCAGCGACGAACGCGATGCCTACAACGGCACCTCCACGCTCTACGCGCAGGTCTTCGACAAGAATGGTGTCAAGGTCGGCGCCGAACTGGTCGTAGCAAGCTCTGCCGATCAGGACTATTTCCCAGCCATTACCGCCACCGATGACGGCGGCTTCATGGTGGCCTGGGAGTCTGCCGAGCGCGACGAGTTCAGCTGGGGCAGCGGCGACATCAGCGTCAAACGCTTCGATGCCAGCGGCAACTCCCTGACCCTGACCGGCGACGAAGGTGACAACACCCTGACCTGGACTTCGAGCAGCGGCGTGACCCTCGATGGCGGGGCCGGTGACGACAGCCTCACCGGCGGCAAGGGCAACGACGCCCTGATTGGCGGCGACGGCAACGACACCTTGAATGGAGGCAAAGGCAATGACGTCCTGGCCGGCGGCCAGGGTGACGATATCTATGTGGCAGACAGCCTGACAGACAGCATCGTCGAGGGCGAAGACGCCGGCCAGGACACCGTCCAGACAGCTCTCACCTGGACCTTGGGCGCCAACCTGGAAAACCTGACCCTGACCGGCTCAGCTGCCATCAACGGCACCGGCAACGGACTGGACAACGTGCTGACCGGCAACAGTGCGATCAATTCCCTTAGCGGCGGAGGCGGCAACGACACCCTCGACGGCAAGGGTGGCGTCGACATCCTCAAGGGCGGCAATGGCAACGACACTTACATCGTCGATCTGACCAGCGCCGGCGCCCTGCAGGACACCCTCACCGAGAATGCCAGCGAAGGCACCGACACCGTCGTACTGCGCGGCGCTTCCAGCAACACCAGCGCAGTCACCCTCACCCTCGGCGCCAACCTGGAAAACCTCGACGCCAGCGCCACCGGCCTGAGCAAGCTCAACCTCACCGGCACCAGCGCCAGCAACGTGCTGACCGGCAACGAGGCGGCCAACATCCTGGACGGCGGCAGCGGTGCCGACACATTAATCGGCGGTTTGGGCAACGACACTTATGTGATCGATAACGCGGGGGACGTGATCAGCGAAGCAGAAAGCCAAGGCAATGACCTGGTCAAAGTGGCCATCGCCACCGCCAACGGCAGCTACACCTTGGGAGCCAACCTGGAAAAAGCCACGCTGACCAACACCGTGGCCTTCAACCTGACCGGCAATGACGCCAACAACCAGCTCAAAGGCAACCTAGCGAACAACATCATCGACGGCGGCGCCGGTGCCGACAGCATGGACGGCGGCGAAGGCAACGACACGTACATCGTCGACAACGTCGGCGACACCATCACCGATAGCCTCGGCACCGATACCGTCAAGACCCAGCTCGCCTACACCCTCGGCGCCACGCTGGAAAAGCTGATCCTGACCGGCAGCGATGCCGTCGCCGGTACCGGCAATGCCCTGGCCAACGTCCTCGATGGCTACCAGAACAGCGCAGCCAACCTGCTCAGCGGCCTCACGGGCAACGACACCTACATCCTCGGTGAAGGTGACAGCGTGATCGAGGCCGCCAATGCCGGCACCGACTTGGTCAAGTCCTATGTCGACTTCCAGCTCGGCAACAACCTCGAAAACCTCACCTTGCTGGGCAGCGCCGACATCAATGCTACCGGCAACACCCTGGCCAACGCCCTCACCGGCAACCAGGGCGCTAACACCCTCGACGGCAAGGCTGGCGTCGACATCCTCAAGGGCGGCAATGGCAACGACACCTACATCGTCGACCTGACCAGCGCCGGCGCCCTGCAGGACACCCTCACCGAGAACGCCAGCGAAGGCACCGACAGCGTCGTGCTGCGCGGCGCGTCCAGCAACACCAGCGCAGTCACCCTCACCCTCGGCGCCAACCTGGAAAACCTCGACGCCAGCGCCACCGGCCTGAGCAAGCTCAACCTCACCGGCACCAGCGCCAGCAACGTGCTGACCGGCAACGAGGCGGCCAACATCCTGGACGGCGGCAGCGGTGCCGACACATTAATCGGCGGTTTGGGCAACGACACTTATGTGATCGATAACGCGGGGGACGTGATCAGCGAAGCAGAAAGCCAAGGCAATGACCTGGTCAAAGTGGCCATCGCCACCGCCAACGGCAGCTACACCTTGGGAGCCAACCTGGAAAAAGCCACGCTGACCAACACCGTGGCCTTCAACCTGACCGGCAATGACGCCAACAACCAGTTCAAAGGCAACCTAGCGAACAACATCATCGACGGCGGCGCCGGTGCCGACAGCATGGACGGCGGCGAAGGCAACGACACGTACATCGTCGACAACGTCGGCGACACCATCACCGATAGCCTCGGCACCGATACCGTCAAGACCCAGCTCGCCTACACCCTCGGCGCCACGCTGGAAAAGCTGATCCTGACCGGCAGCGATGCCGTCGCCGGTACCGGCAATGCCCTGGCCAACGTCCTCGATGGCTACCAGAACAGCGCAGCCAACCTGCTCAGCGGCCTCACGGGCAACGACACCTACATCCTCGGTGAAGGTGACAGCGTGATCGAGGCCGCCAATGCCGGCACCGACTTGGTCAAGTCCTATGTCGACTTCCAGCTCGGCAACAACCTCGAAAACCTCACCTTGCTGGGCAGCGCCGACATCAATGCTACCGGCAACACCCTGGCCAACGCCCTCACCGGCAACCAGGGCGCTAACACCCTCGACGGCAAGGCTGGCGTCGACATCCTCAAGGGCGGCAATGGCAACGACACCTACATCGTCGACCTGACCAGCGCCGGCGCCCTGCAGGACACCCTCACCGAGAACGCCAGCGAAGGCACCGACAGCGTCGTGCTGCGCGGCGCGTCCAGCAACACCAGCGCAGTCACCCTCACCCTCGGCGCCAACCTGGAAAACCTCGACGCCAGCGCCACCGGCCTGAGCAAGCTCAACCTCACCGGCACCAGCGCCAGCAACGTGCTGACCGGCAACGACTTTGCCAACGTCCTGAGTGGACTGAATGGCAACGACACTCTCGATGGCGGAGCCGGCAATGACACCTTGATTGGCGGTGCAGGGGCAGACCACCTGTCCGGTGGTCTCGGCAACGACATCTTCCGTTTTGCCGCATTGGGCGACCTGGGACTGAATGGCAGCCAGGATGCAATCCTGGACTTTACCAATGGCGACAAACTCGATTTCAAGGCGCTCGGGGGGTACAGCTTCAAGGGTGAAGCCAGCTTCGATGGCACCAAGCAGTTACGTATAGAGCAATCGGGCGAAGATCTGATTGTCTACGGCAACAGCGGGGGTGACCTCAATGCCGACTTCTCCATCAAGTTGCTCGGTGTCGCTACGTTAACCGGGAGCGACTTCATCTTCTCCTGACGCCGCACAACACGTCAGCCTTTGCAGGTTGATAACCACCTCGAAGCCCGACAAGCCTAGCTTGTCGGGCTTTTTCATTGCCCCAGCAAAGATCTCGACCTACTTGCCTAGCTAACACCAAGCTCCACCCGCTGTCACAAAGCCGCAATCAAACCGCAATAACCTCGACGGCACCGTTTCAGACTTCCGGTTGCCGCCACCATGCGCCTCAAGCTGCTCACCAATCTGTCCACCGCCCTGCTGGTCACCGCTTGCCTGGCCCTTGCCGCCACGCTCTGGTGGTCGGAACAGGCGCTGGAGCGCCCTTACCTGCTGATGCAGCGCTACCTCAATCTGTCGCAGCAGTTCCAGCACCAGGTCGCCGATAACATCCAGCGTTACCTGGGCAGCGGTGATGCCCTACGCCACAGCGCCGCCAGCCAGGCCATCGGCGAGCTGGAGCAAGGCCTCGACACCCTGCCCGCGCAACTGGCCGATGAACTGCGCCCAAGCCTGGCCGAACTCAGCCAGTTCACCGCCAACGACCTGCTCGCCGCCGGCAAGCTGGCCGGTGATCCACAAGGCTTGCTGTTGCAGGCCGAGCGCGAAATCAGCGGCGCCCTCGAACAGCTCGACAAGTATTCCCGCGAGAGCACCAGCAGCGTGGCCGCCAGCTACCAGGCGCCGCTGTTCAAGGCCGCGCAGCACCTCAGCCGTCTGGCCCATGCTCGCGGCAAGCTGGTCAGCAGCGGGCGCAGCGAGCTGAACGCCGATGTCGAGCGCGAACTGGTCATCCTCGGCCAGCAAGCCAGCACCCTCGACAGCCTGCCACTGCTCGGCGTGGCCGCCAGCAGTGAGGACAACAGCAACAGTTTCGGCGCCCTGCTCGGCCTAGCCGACAGTGACGCGCAAGAGCAGGCCGAAGACCGTGGCATTGCCCTCAAGCGCGACTTTGCCAGCCTGCTCAAACGCTACCCCGCCGAACTGGGCCGCACCCGCACACTGATCGAACAACGCAACCAGCTGGCACTCGACAGCACCGCCAAGATCGAAGGCCTGCAGCAGGCACTGGCCGCCCTGGAGCCGGCGGTCCGCGCCGAGCACGGGCGCATCCAGGGCGAAGTGCGACTGATCCAGGGCCTGATGATCGGCCTGATCCTGCTGATCGCCCTGACCATCGACCGCATCCAGCGCCGCCTGAGCAATGTGCTTAGCCGCCTGGCCCCGGCGCTGGGCACCTGGGCAGCCGGCGACTTCGCCAGGGATATCGCGCTCAACACACAGACCCGCGAAATGCGCGATATCGAGGACTCGCTGAACCGCCTGCGCCGCTATCTGGTCGAGCTGGTCGGCACCATCCATCACAACGCCGCGCAGGTCGCCGGCAGCAGCCGCACCCTGGCCGACTTGAGCCAGGGCCTGCATGGCGGCGCCGAACGCCAGCTGGCCGACACCGCGCAGATCCGCGATGCCCTCGGCGAACTGGAAGGCACCATCGCCCAGGTCGCCGACGACGCCAGCCACACCGCCGATGCCAGCCGCGCCGCCAGCCGCGCCGTGGAACAAGGGCAACGGGTGATCGAACAGAGTCTGACCGGCCTGCATGATCTGGTCGGCAAGGTGCAGGGCAACGCCCAGTCCATCGAGCAACTGGCCAGCGAAACCGCCACCATCGGTCAGGTGCTCACGGTGATTCGCGGCGTGGCCGAGCAGACCAACCTGCTCGCCCTCAACGCCGCCATCGAGGCCGCCCGCGCCGGCGAGATGGGCCGCGGTTTCGCCGTAGTTGCCGACGAGGTGCGCTCGCTGGCCCAGCGCACCAGTGGTGCCACCGACGAAATCCAGCAACTGATCGCCCGCCTGCAGCAGGCGGCGCAGAAATCCGTGGCGGCCATGCGCGCCCAGGTCGAACATGCCGAAGCCACCGCCAGCCAGGCCGCCCAGGCCGATGGCGCCCTGGATGAAGTGGTCGAGGCGATCCGCACCATCGCCAGCATGGCCGAACGCATCGCCGAAACCACCGCCCAGCAGGGCGGCGCCGCCAGCGAGATTCGCGGCCACAGCCAGCGCATCCACCGCCTCGGCAGCGACAACCTGGCGCATATCGGCGAAGCCCGTCAGCAGGGTGAACAGCTGCTGCAGCTGGGTGGGCAATTGAACACCGCGGTGCAGGCTTTCCGCGTCTGAGCGGCAAAACGTAGGGCGGGTGCAACCCGCGGCGAGCACAGCGCGGGTTGCACCCGCCTTACCGATAGACCTGCCCGCACGAAACCGCCGTCCATCCGCCGGCAACATCCACTAGCAGGCTGTTGAAAAACGTTGGCGAGGCAGCCAGCGCAAGGCGCAACGTTAGTAACAGCCTCCGGCTGGTCAAAACGGCGGAAAAGCGCAGTTTACGAGCTGTAAATGAGCATTTTGAGCCTGTTTTTAACGCCGCGATGGCAACGCAGGTAGTTTTTCAACAGCCTGCTAACCCTATGCGCCAACCAGCCGCCTGGGGTCGGCCCGCCGACTTGGGTATGATGCCCAGCAAGTCCGTCGTGCGAGCCCGCCATGCGCCGTCTGTTGCCTTTCGTTCTGTTCCTGCTGTTCAGCCTGCCGGCCAGCGCCGGCCTGTTCGACAAGTTGCCCGATGCGCCCCTCGGCGCTCCGCTGAATAACAGCGCCGACTTCCTGCCGGTAGGCGAAGCCTTCCGCCTGAGCCTGGTGGAAAACTCGCCGACGTCGCTGAAGCTGCGCTTCGTCAACGCCGAGGGTTACTACCTCTATCGCCACGCTTTCAAGTTCCGCATCGAGCCGAGCGACCTGGCCAAGGGCGAGGCCGTGATCCCGGCCGGCCAACCCAAGCACGACGAATACTTCGGCGATGTCGAGGTGTACTACGGCATCACCGATATCGAACTGCCGCTGGACAACCCCATCGACCTGCCCTTCACCATCCACGTCACCTACCAGGGCTGCGCCGACAAGGGCCTGTGCTATCCACCGGAAACCGCGCGCCTGGAAGTCGGCGCAGCCGCCAGCACAGCACCGACCAGCGCTACCAGCGAACCCGCCAGCACCGCCGCCACGGCCCCGGCCAGCGCGACCGGCTGGAGCTGGAAGGAACTGGCGCTGTTCTTCCTCGGCGGCCTGGGCCTGGCCTTCACCCCCTGCGTGCTGCCGATGCTGCCGATCCTCACCGGCGTGGTCCTGCGTGGCCAGCCGGGCGGTATGCGTGGCCTGGTGCTGTCGCTGGCCTACGTGCTGCCGATGGCGGTCAGCTTCGCCATTCTCGGCGCGCTGATGGGCCTGTTCGGTGCCGAACTCAACCTGCAGGCGCGCCTGCAGTCGCCCTGGGTGCTGGTGCCATTCGCGATCTTCTTCGCCTTGTTCGCCGCCGCCAGCCTGGGCTTTCTCGAGCTGCGCCTGCCGCAGGCGGTCGACGGTCCGCTGCAGCGCCTGAGCCAGCGCCTGCATGGCGGCACCCTGCTCAGCGCCGCGGCGCTCGGCGTGCTCTCCAGCCTGCTGGTCTCACCCTGCGTGTCGGCGCCGCTGGCCGGCGCCCTGCTGTATATCAGCGCCAGCGGCGACGCCCTCGGCGGTGGTCTCAAGCTGCTGGCCCTGGGCCTGGGCATGGGTACCCCGCTGGTGCTGTTCGCTGTCGGCGGTGGCGCCCTGCTGCCGAAATCCGGGGCCTGGATGCTCGGCGTGCGCAATGCCTTCGGTGCCCTGCTGCTGGCGGTATCGATCTGGTTGCTGGAGCGTGTCGTGCCCGGCCCGGTCAGCCTGGCTCTGTGGGGCCTGCTGGCAGCCGGTGTGGCCCTGTGGCTCGGCGTACTGGAGCTGACGCCGAAGACCCACCACCAGAAAGTCGCGCAAGTGCTCGGCCTGCCCCTGCTGGTATATGCCATCGTCGCCTGGGTTGGCGCCCTGCAGGGCCACAGCGACCCGTTGCGCCCACTCGGCAACGCCGGCGTCGTAGCTGCCGAAGTGCAGGCCCCGGCCAGCAGCTGGCAGACCATCAGCAGCCCGGCCGAACTGGATGCCGCCCTGGCCGCCGCGAAAAGTGTCGGCCAGCCGCTGCTGCTGGACTGGTACGCAGACTGGTGCATCAGCTGCAAGGTGATCGAGCGCGAAGTGCTGAGCGCCCCCGAGGTGACCCGCCAACTCGGCGCCTATCGGCTGATCCGCTTCGATATCACCGAAAGTCGTCCCGATCAGCGCGCCCTGCTCGATCGCTACCAGCTGTTCGGCCCGCCAGCGATCCTGTTCTTCGCCGGCAACGGTGACGAATGGGCCGATCTGCGTGTCGTAGGAGAGATCAGCGCCGCCGACTTCGCCGAACGTCTGACTCGCGCCGGTAACCGCCAACAGTAAGTACGTCATTTATTTGCCGCAAACATCGGCCATCGTGATGGCTACTGCAGGCAACTGGACAGCCTGCAGCGCTTTCGGCATAGTCCCGGCCATTGGACAGAATAAGGACACATTCATGGCCACCCTCCTGGTGCTGCACGGCCCCAATCTCAATCTGCTGGGCACGCGCGAGCCCGGCGTCTATGGCGCCACCACCCTGGCGCAGATCAATCAGGATCTCGAGCAGCGCGCCCGCGCCGCCGGCCACCATCTGCTGTACCTGCAGAGCAACGCCGAATACGAGCTGATCGAGCGCATTCACGCCGCAAAAGGCGAAGGTGTCGACTTTATTCTGATAAATCCGGCCGCTTTCACCCATACCAGCGTCGCATTACGTGACGCGTTGCTGGCGGTGAGCATCCCATTCATCGAAGTGCACCTGTCCAACGTGCACAAACGTGAAGCCTTCCGCCATCACTCCTACTTTTCTGACGTAGCCGTTGGAGTGATCTGCGGCCTTGGCGCCAGCGGTTATCGGCTGGCCCTGGAGGCTGCCCTGGAACAATTAGAACGCCCCTGAAGACCTGACCTTGGGAGTTGCAAAGCTATGGATATCCGTAAAGTCAAAAAACTGATCGAGCTGCTGGAAGAGTCCGGTATCGACGAGCTGGAGATCCGCGAGGGCGAAGAGTCCGTGCGCATCAGCCGCCACAGCAAGCAGCCGGCCTTTATGCAGCAGCCGATGTACGCCCCAGCCCCTGCACCCGCCGCCGCGCCAGTTGCCGCTGCTGCCCCGGCTGCGGCCGAAGCCGCTCCGGCCGCCGCCAAGCTGAATGGCACCGTGGCGCGCTCGCCGATGGTCGGCACCTTCTACCGCGCCGCCTCGCCGACCTCCGGCAACTTCGTCGAAGTCGGCCACAGCGTGAAGAAAGGCGACATCCTGTGCATCGTTGAAGCGATGAAGATGATGAACCACATCGAGGCCGAAGCCAGCGGCGTGATCGAATCCATCCTGGTGGATAACGGCCAGCCGGTGGAATACGACCAGCCCCTGTTCACCATCGTTTGATGAGCGGGGAACCTGCGATGCAGAAGCTGCAAAAAGTCCTGATCGCCAACCGTGGCGAAATCGCTCTGCGCATCCTGCGCGCCTGCAAGGAACTGGGCATCAAGACGGTCGCCGTGCACTCCACTGCCGACCGTGAGCTGATGCACCTGGGCCTGGCCGACGAATCCGTGTGCATCGGCCCGGCACCGGGCGCACTGTCCTACCTGAACATCCCGGCCATCATCAGCGCCGCCGAAGTCACCGGCGCCACGGCGATCCACCCGGGCTACGGCTTCCTCGCGGAAAACGCCGATTTCGCCGAACGGGTGGAAAAGTCCGGCTTTGCCTTCATCGGCCCGAAAGCCGACACCATCCGCCTGATGGGCGACAAGGTTTCGGCCAAGAACGCCATGATCAAGTCCGGCGTACCTGTAGTGCCCGGCTCCGACGGCCCGTTGCCGGAAGACGAAGCGACTGCCCTGCAGATTGCCCGCGAAGTCGGCTACCCGGTGATCATCAAGGCCGCTGGCGGCGGTGGTGGTCGGGGCATGCGCGTGGTGCACAAGGAAGAAGACCTGATCAAATCGGCCAAGCTGACCCGCACCGAAGCCGGTGCCGCGTTCGGCAACCCGATGGTCTACCTGGAGAAATTCCTCGGTAATCCGCGTCACGTGGAAGTCCAGGTGCTCTCCGATGGCCAGGGCAACGCCGTGCACCTGGGCGACCGCGACTGCTCGCTGCAGCGCCGTCACCAGAAGGTCCTGGAAGAAGCGCCAGCCCCGGGCATCGACGAGAAGGCCCGCGCCGAAGTACTGAAACGCTGCGTCGATGCCTGCATCGAGATCGGCTACCGCGGCGCCGGCACCTTCGAGTTCCTCTATGAAGACGGCCATTTCTACTTCATCGAAATGAACACCCGCGTGCAGGTCGAGCACCCGGTCACCGAAATGGTCACCGGTATCGACATCGTCAAGGAGATGCTCAGCATCGCCGCCGGCAACAAGCTGTCGATCAAGCAGAGCGACGTGGTGATTCGCGGCCACGCCCTGGAGTGCCGGATCAATGCCGAAGACCCGGACAACTTCATGCCCTGCCCCGGCAAGGTCAAGCACTACCACGCCCCGGGCGGCAACGGCGTGCGCGTCGATTCGCATTTGTACAGCGGCTACGCGGTACCGCCGAACTACGACTCGCTGATCGGCAAGCTGATCACCTACGGCAAAGATCGCGCCGAGGCCATGGCACGCATGCGCAATGCCCTGGACGAGATCGTGGTCGACGGGATCAAGACCAATATCCCGCTGCACCGCGACCTGGTGGTCGACAAGGGCTTCAATAAAGGCGGCGTGAATATCCACTACCTCGAGAAAAAACTCGGGATGGATAAGCACTAAGCTGCATTGCTGCACGCGACAAGGGCTGCCCACGGGCGGCCCTTGTCGTTTCCGCCCGGCACCTGCGCTGGCCGCGTGCCCATGCGTTCAAGTAAGCTGCGCGCCCTATTGCACCTAGCGCCCCACGTTCACGAGGTTTCCCATGCCCTGGTTACAAGTCCGTCTCGCCATCACCCCGGATCAGGCGGAAACCTACGAAGACGCCCTGCTCGGTGTCGGCGCGGTCTCGGTGACCTTCATGGATGCCGAAGACCAGCCGATCTTCGAGCCGGACCTGGGCACCACCCCACTGTGGTCGCACACCCATCTGCTGGCGCTGTTCGAAGCCGATACCGATCCGGTCAACCTGGTCGCCCACCTGGAACTGCTGACCGGCGCGGCATTGCCCGAGCACCAGATCGAGCACATTGCCGACCAGGACTGGGAACGCAGCTGGATGGACAACTTCCAGCCGATGCGCTTCGGCCAGCGCCTGTGGATCGTGCCAAGCTGGCACGCCGCACCGGAACCGGAGGCAGTCAACCTGCTACTCGACCCGGGCCTGGCCTTCGGTACCGGCACCCACCCGACCACTGCACTGTGCCTGGAATGGCTGGACGGCCAGGATCTCAGCGGCTGCGCCGTACTCGACTTCGGTTGCGGCTCCGGCATCCTCGCCATCGCCGCCCTGCTGCTCGGCGCCCCCCAGGCGGTCGGCACCGATATCGACATCCAGGCCCTGGAAGCCTCGCGCGACAACGCCTCGCGCAATGGCATCGACCCGGCCCGTTTCCCGGTCCACCTGCCCGCAGACCTGCCGCAGCAGCCTGCCGATGTGGTGGTGGCCAATATTCTCGCCGGCCCGCTGGTGTCGCTGGCGCCGCAAATCAGCAGCCTGGTCAAAGCGGGTGGGCGCCTGGCGCTGTCCGGCATCCTCGCCGAGCAGGCCGACGAAGTGCGCGCCGCCTACCAGGACGCCTTCAGCCTCGATCCGACTGCGATCAAGGATGGTTGGGTACGCATCAGTGGGGTCAAGCGCTAGTAGCGCCTGTACGAGCTTGAGTAAACTAGCGCCTCGCTTTGCACGGATCGCCGCATGACCGACAGTTTTGTCACTCAGTGCCCCCATTGCCGCACCAGTTTCCGCATCAACCGCGCCCAGTTGGGTGCGGCACATGGTGCGGTGCGCTGTGGCGCCTGCATGCACGTGTTCAATGCGGCCCAGCAACTGCTGGTCGACCAGACGCGCGCCAGCAAGCCGCCCGCCGCGCAGCCCAGCGCACCGGCACGCCCAGCTGCCGCCGCCCCGAGCCCTGCTGCCGCACCCAGCATGGCGCCAGCGAGCAAGCCCGTACCCGAGCGCGCTCCAGCGCCAGCGCCGACGGCCAGCCCGAACAAGCCGGTCACAGCGGACAAGCAGCCGGTCGACACCCTGTGGATCCACGACGACCTCGATCTCGACAGCCTCGACCTCGACGAGGAGCTGGCCAAGCTCGAAGAGCAGGAAATGCAGCTGTCCCAGGCCTTCGTCGCCCTCAAGCCGGCCGTTGGCAACAGCGCCGAGCTGCTCAAGGCGCCGAGCGAGACCCGCGACCCGCATGACGAAGACTGGGCCGAGTCCCTGCTGCGCGAGGACAAGCCCGCCAAGCCGCAGCCGGTATTTCGCCCGCCAGCCGCCGCCGAGCCACAGCCGTCAGTCGAGCCGACACCAGCGCCGGCCGTTCCAGAAGAGCGCCAGGAGCCCAGCCTGCATGCCCTGCGCGACGAACCGGACGACAGCGTTGATGCCGACGAAGAGCGCATCGAAGAAGTCGCCGACGCCGACTACGCGCCGCCCGCCAACCTGCCCGGCAAACCCGAGCGCAGTGAACCGGCCCTGCGCGATGACAGCCTGCTGAGCCTGGAAGACGAACCCCTGCAACTCGACTGGCAGCAAGCCAGGAAGCCCTGGGGCCGCTGGATCGCCTGGGGCCTGCTGAACCTGCTGGCCGCCGGCGCCCTGACAAGCCAATACGTGGCCTACCACTTCGAGGAACTGGCGCGCCAGGATCAGTACCGCCCCTGGTTCGAGCAGCTGTGCCCGGAAATCGGCTGCGTGCTGCCATCCAAGGTCGATATCGAGCAGATCAAGAGCAGCAACCTGGTGGTGCGCAGCCATCCGGAATTCCGCGATTCGCTGGTGGTCGACGCGATCATCTACAACCGCGCGCCCTTCGCTCAGCCCTTCCCCCTGCTGGAACTGCGCTTCGCCGACCTCAACGGCCAACTGCTGGCCAGTCGTCGCTTCAAACCAGGCGAATACCTCGGCGGCGAGCTCGCCGGCCAGGCAGAAATGCCGCCGCAGACGCCGATCCACGTGTCCCTGGAAATCCTTGATCCAGGTGCCAAGGCGGTCAACTACAGCCTCAGCTTCAACTCCCCGGAATAAGCCTGCAGGCGCCGGATTTCCGGCACTTGCGGGGTGTCCAAGACCCAGCGGCGATAACCCGACAGCTGCTCATAATTTGTTCAAAACAGCCTTTATCCGGTCACCGAGAGCGGGTATCATGCCCTCCCTTTTTCGCACTCCCATGAAGCCGTTTTCCAGTTCAGGCGGGCTTAGCCATTGCCTGAACGGCTTCAAAAACAACAGGGATGACCTCCATGTCGGTGGTACGCATCGGCCCTTACACACTGCCCAATCAGCTGATTCTCGCCCCCATGGCGGGCGTCACCGATCAGCCGTTCCGGCAGCTGTGCCGGCGCCTGGGCGCCGGGCTGGTGGTATCGGAAATGGTCAGCAGCGATGTGCGCCTGTGGAACACCCGCAAATCGAGCCTGCGCATGATCCACAGCGGTGATCCCGAGCCACGCTCGGTACAGATCGCCGGCGGGGATCCCGAGATGCTCGCCGAAGCGGCACGGCGCAACGTGGAAATGGGCGCGCAGATCATCGACATCAACATGGGCTGCCCGGCCAAGAAGGTCTGCAACAAGGCCGCCGGTTCCGCCCTGATGAAGGATGAAGAGCTGGTCAGCGCGATCCTCGACGCGGTGGTCAAGGCGGTCGACGTACCGGTGACCCTGAAGATCCGCACCGGCTGGGATCGCTCGAACAAGAATGGCCTGAGCGTGGCGAAGATCGCCGAACAGGCCGGCATCAGCGCCCTGGCCGTGCACGGCCGGACTCGCGCCGATCTGTACACCGGCGAGGCCGAGTACGACACCATCGCCGCGATCAAGCAGGCGGTAACGATTCCGGTGTTCGCCAATGGCGACATCGATTCGCCGCACAAGGCCAAGGCCGTGCTCGCCGCCACTGGCGCCGATGCCCTGCTGATCGGCCGTGCGGCGCAGGGGCGGCCGTGGATCTTCCGCGAGATCGCCCATTACCTGGCGACCGGCAAGGAACTGGCGGCGCCAACGCTGTACGAAATAGAACGGATTCTGCTGGAACACCTGAGCGCCCTGCACGCCTTCTATGGCGATGTGATGGGCGTGCGCATTGCCCGCAAGCATGTCGGCTGGTACCTGGCCACCCTGCCCGGCGCCAGGGAGTTCCGCACCGACTTCAATCGTCTGGACAGTACGGACGCGCAGTACACCCACGTTCGGCAGTTTTTTGCCGAACGCCATAACAAGGACAACGAGGTGGCCGCATGACGAGGATGACCGAGCCTTTTTTTGATCAATCAGTTTTTGATGGGGCAGTACCCGTGAGCGACAACACCAACCTGAAGCAGCACCTGACCACGCCGAGCGAAGAGGGCCAGACCCTGCGCGGCAGTGTCGAAAAGGCGCTGCACAACTACTTTGCTCACCTGGAAGGCGCCGACGTCACCGACGTCTACAACCTGGTTCTCAACGAGGTCGAAGCGCCGCTGCTGGAAACCGTGATGAACTACGTCAAGGGCAACCAGACCAAGGCCTCCGAGCTGCTCGGCCTGAATCGCGGCACCCTGCGCAAGAAGCTCAAGCAATACGACCTGCTGTAAACACCCGAATACATGGAGAAGGGCGGCCCGCAACATCAAGTTAGGGCCGCCCTTTTTTACTGATTTCCCAGCTCTGATGGACTCTGCAATGACCGACCAGACCACCCGCCTCCCCGTTCGCCGCGCCCTGATCAGTGTTTCCGACAAGACCGGCATCCTCGAGTTCGCCCGCGAACTGGTTGCCCTGGGCGTGGAAATCCTCTCCACCGGCGGCACCTACAAGCTGCTCAAGGACAACGGTGTGGCTGCCGTGGAAGTCGCCGACTACACCGGCTTCCCGGAGATGATGGACGGTCGCGTGAAGACCCTGCACCCGAAGATCCACGGCGGCATCCTCGGCCGTCGCGCGCTGGACGGCGCGGTGATGGAGCAGCACGGCATCAAGCCGATCGACCTGGTCGCGGTCAACCTCTACCCCTTCGCCGCCACCGTGGCCAAGCCCGGCTGTGACCTGGCCGACGCCATCGAGAACATCGACATCGGCGGCCCGACCATGGTCCGCAGCGCGGCGAAGAACCATAAAGACGTGGCCATCGTGGTCAACGCTGGTGACTACGCCGGCATAGTCGAGTCGCTGAAGGCCGGTGGCCTGAGCTACGCCCAGCGCTTCGACCTGGCCCTGAAAGCCTTCGAGCACACCGCTGCCTACGACGGCATGATCGCCAACTATCTGGGCACCATCGACCAGAGCCGCGACACCCTGAGCACCGAAGAGCGCAGCGCCTTCCCGCGCACCTTCAACAGCCAGTTCATCAAGGCCCAGGAAATGCGCTACGGCGAGAACCCGCACCAGAGCGCGGCGTTCTACGTGGAAGCGCAGAAAGGCGAGGCCAGCGTGGCCACCGCCATCCAGCTGCAAGGCAAGGAACTGTCGTTCAACAACGTGGCCGACACCGACGCCGCGCTGGAATGCGTGAAGAGTTTCGTCAAGCCGGCCTGCGTCATCGTCAAGCACGCCAACCCGTGCGGCGTGGCCGTGGCCCTGGACAGCGAAGGTGGCATCCGCCAGGCCTACGAGCTGGCCTACGCCACCGACACCGAATCGGCCTTCGGCGGCATCATCGCCTTCAACCGCGAGCTGGATGGCGCCACCGCCCAGGCCATCGTCGAGCGCCAGTTCGTCGAAGTGATCATCGCCCCGAAAATTAGCGCCGAAGCGCGCGCCGTGGTCGCCGCCAAAGCCAACGTGCGCCTGCTCGAGTGCGGCGAATGGCCGGCCGAGCGCAGCGCTGGCTGGGACTTCAAGCGGGTCAACGGCGGCCTGCTGGTACAGAGCCGCGACATCGGCATGATCAAGGCCGAAGACCTGAAGATCGTCACTAAACGTGCGCCGAGCGAGCAGGAAATCCATGACCTGATCTTCGCCTGGAAAGTGGCCAAGTTCGTCAAATCCAACGCCATCGTCTATGCCAAGGGCCGCCAGACCATCGGTGTCGGCGCCGGCCAGATGAGCCGCGTCAACTCCGCGCGCATCGCCGCGATCAAGGCCGAGCACGCCGGCCTGCAGGTCGCCGGTTCGGTGATGGCCTCCGACGCCTTCTTCCCGTTCCGCGACGGTCTGGACAACGCTGCTGCCAATGGCATCACCGCGGTGATCCAGCCGGGTGGTTCTATGCGCGATGCGGAAGTCATTGCCGCCGCCGACGAAGCAGGCATCGCCATGGTATTCACCGGCATGCGCCATTTTAGGCATTGATTTCGGCCGCACTGAAACCGGCATCTGCTGTGTTGCCCTGGGTTCCGCCAATGCTCATTGCCATTAGGCAACTCCGCTTGTCGAAACCCAGGGCGCCTTGCATCTACCGGCTTCATTGCGACCTAGCACCGAGTCGCCAAGTTTTCTTGTAGCCCGGATGAAATCCGGGAACACCCCCACTCAAAGCCCCGGATTGCATCCGGGCTACGGTCAGGAGATACCCCATGAACGTATTGATCATCGGCAGCGGCGGTCGCGAGCACGCCCTGGCCTGGAAAGTGGCGCAGGACAAGCGCGTCGAGAAAGTTTTCGTCGCCCCGGGCAACGCCGGCACCGCCAGCGAAGCCAAGTGCGTGAACGTCGCCATCGACGTGCTGGCCATCGAGCAGCTGGCCGACTTCGCCGAGAAGAATGTGCAGCTGACCATTGTCGGGCCGGAAGCGCCGCTAGTGAAGGGCGTCGTCGACCTGTTCCGCACCCGCAAGCTGGACATCTTCGGCCCCACCGCCGCCGCGGCTCAGCTGGAAGGCTCCAAGGCCTTCACCAAGGACTTCCTGGCGCGCCACAACATCCCCACCGCCGACTACCAGAACTTCACCGAAGTCGAGCCGGCACTGGCCTACCTGCAAAAGGTTGGCGCACCGATCGTGATCAAGGCCGACGGCCTGGCTGCCGGTAAAGGCGTGATCGTCGCCATGACCCTGCAGGAAGCCGAAGACGCCGTGCGCGATATGCTCGCCGGCAATGCCTTCGGCGAAGCGGGCTCGCGCGTGGTGATCGAAGAATTCCTCGACGGCGAAGAAGCTTCCTTCATCGTCATGGTCGACGGCGAGAACGTGCTGCCGATGGCCACCAGCCAGGACCACAAACGCGTTGGCGACGCCGACAGCGGTCCGAACACCGGCGGCATGGGCGCCTACTCGCCGGCCCCGGTGGTCACCGCAGAGGTGCACCAGCGCGTGATGGACGAAGTGATCTACCCGACCGTGCGCGGCATGGCCGCCGAAGGCAATGTCTACACCGGTTTCCTCTATGCAGGGCTGATGATCGACAAGGCCGGCAAGCCGAAAGTCATCGAGTTCAACTGCCGCTTCGGCGACCCGGAAACCCAGCCGATCATGGTGCGCCTGGAAAGCTCCCTGGTGCTGCTGGTCGAAGCAGCCCTGGCCAAGGCGCTGGACAAGGTCGAAGCGACCTGGGACCCGCGTCCGACGGTGGGCGTGGTACTGGCTGCCGGCGGCTACCCGGCCGACTACGCCAAGGGTGACGTGATCGAAGGCCTGAGCGAGGCCGCGCAACTGGACGGCAAGGTGTTCCATGCCGGCACCGCGCTGAACGCGGCTGGCCAAGTGGTCACCGCCGGCGGCCGCGTACTGTGCGCCACCGCCATCGGCCGCACGGTGTCCGAAGCCCAGCAACAGGCTTATCGCCTGGCCGAGAAGATCCGCTGGAACGGCTGCTTCTACCGCAATGACATCGGTTACCGCGCCATTGCCCGCGAGAATGGTGAAGGCTGAGGGTAAAGTTGCGGTAAATGCACACAAAAGGCAGCCGTGATGGCTGCCTTTTGTACATTAGCCATAGCTATAATCCGGGGATTCACTATCGAAGGGACTTCGCCCGTGCGACGGCTCAGGATCGCCACCGGACTCATCGTCAGCCTGCTGCTGACCCTGCTCTGCCTGCCCACAGCACAGGCGGAAGGCGAAGCTGCCGGCCGAGCCGCCACGGTGGAGCACTGGTCCATCCTGCTCGACAAGAGTGCCACGCTCAGCTTCGACGACATCCGCACCCAGTCCGCCCGCTTCCAGCCCCTCGATAAACGCGCCATCACCTTCCCGGCCTCCCGCCACGCCATCTGGCTGCACATCAAGACTCCGGCCTATCAGGCGCCACACTGGCTCTGGCTGTTCGCCCCGCGCGTGCAGCACCTGGATTACTACCGGCTGAATAACGGCCAGCTGGAACAACACCTGCAAACCGGCGAAGCCTTGTCGCAGAACAGCCGCCCGCTGCCGTCGCGCGCCTACCTGTTCAGCCAGCCCAACGATGGCCAGGCCCGCGAAGTCTATATCCGCATGACCTCCAACCACGCCCTGATGATGTGGTTCAAGGTGATCAACGAAGCCGAACTGGTCACCCAGGAAAAGCCCGCCTACCTGTTCGGCGCCCTGCTCGGCGGCCTACTCCTGCTGGCCCTGTTCAACCTGCTGCGCATGGCCTACTCGCCCACCGCCAGCAACCTCTGGCTGGCGGGCATGCACCTGGCCCTGGCCCTGTGCGCCACCAGCAATATCGGCCTGCTGGCCGTATGGCTGCCCGAACAGAGCTATAACCAGTCGCTGCTCGCCGACCTCTCGGCGCTAGCCGCCGGCCTGTGCGCCCTGGGCTTCACCCTGCGCTTCTTCCACGGCACCCTGGCCGAACACAGCGCCTTGCGCCATGTGCTGCGGGCCGAGTTCCTGGTCATCAGCCTGGCGGCGGCCATGATCGCCTTCACCGGCTTGTTCTGGCACAGCTGGCTGGTCTACGGTCTGGTCATCATGACGGGAGTGACCATCCCGCTGATCGCCTTCATGCATTGGCGCGCCGGTTACCAGCCGGCGCGGCTGATCGTGGCCGGCCTGCTGATTTTCAATCTGGGCTTCGCCGTGCTGATCCCGGTGCTGTTCGGCTTCGATCAGCTCAACCCGGGCTGGCTGGTGCTCAGCCTGTTCAGCGTCGCCATGCTCTGTGGCCTGATCCTCAGCATCGCCCTGTCCGAGCGCCAGCGGCAGATCCAGAACGACACCCTGACCCAACGCACCAGCGAAGCGGCGATCAGCGCCGAACTGAAAGCCAAGGCCGAATTTCTGGCCAAGATCAGCCATGAGATCCGTACGCCGATGAATGGCGTGCTGGGCATGACCGAGCTGCTGCTCGGCACCCCGCTGTCGGCCAAGCAACGCGACTACGTGCAGACCATTCACAGCGCCGGCAATGAACTGCTGACGCTGATCAACGAGATCCTCGACATCTCCAAGCTGGAGTCCGGGCAGATCGAACTGGACGACGTGCAGTTCGACCTCAATGCGCTGATCGACGACTGCCTGGACATCTTCCGCGCCAAGGCCGAGCAGCAGAAGGTCGAGCTGATCAGCTTTATGCAGCCCCAGGTTCCCAGAGTGATCAGTGGCGACCCCACGCGCCTGCGCCAGACCCTGCTGAGCCTGCTGGACAACGCCTTCCGCCAGACCGACGAAGGCGAAATCCTTCTGGTGGTGGCCCTCGACAACGAAGGCAAGGCACCGCGCCTGCGCATTGCCGTCCAGGACAGCGGTCGCACGCTGGAAGCCAGCGAGCGCGATGCCCTGCTCAATACCCAACTGCACAGCACCGACTTCCTCAGCGCCAGCAAGCTCGGCGGGCGCCTGGGGCTGATCATCGCGCGCCAGTTGGTACGCCTGATGGATGGTGAGTTTGGCATCCAGAGCGGCGACCATCACGGCAGCACCCTGTGGCTGACCCTGCCGCTGGATGCCCAGCGCCTGGAGCAGCCCACCGCCGACCTTGACGGCACGCTGCAGGGCGCGCGTCTGCTGGTGGTGGACGACAACGAGACCTGCCGCAAGGTCCTGATGCAGCAGTGCACCGCCTGGGGCCTGCAGGTCAGCGCAGTGCCATCAGGCAAGGAAGCCCTGGCCCTGCTACGGACCAAGGCACACCTGCACGAATACTTCGACGTGGTCCTGCTCGACCAGGACATGCCCGGCATGAGCGGCATGCAGCTGGCGGCCAAGATCAAGGAAGACCCCAACCTCAACCACGACATCCTGCTGATCATGCTCACCGGGATCAGCAACGCCCCGAGCAAGATCATCGCGCGCAATGCCGGGATCAAACGCATCCTGGCCAAACCGGTGGCCGGCTACACCCTGAAGACCACCCTCGCCGATGAGCTGGCCCAGCGCAGCAACAACGGCCGGGCAGTGCCACCCCTGCATAGCAGCGAAACCAGCAACCTGCTCGCGCCAAGCGACTTCCGCATCCTGGTGGCCGAGGACAACAGCATCTCGACCAAGGTCATCCGCGGCATGCTGAGCAAGCTCAACCTGCAACCGGATACCGCCAGCAACGGCGAGGAAGCCCTGCGCGCCATGCAGGCGCAGCAGTACGACCTGGTGCTGATGGATTGCGAAATGCCGGTGCTCGACGGTTTCTCCGCCACCGAGCAACTGCGTGCCTGGGAAGCTCGCGAGCAACGCAAACACACCCCGGTGGTGGCCCTGACCGCGCACATCCTAGCCGAGCACAAGGAACGCGCGCGCCAGGTGGGCATGGACGGACATATGGCCAAGCCGGTGGAAATGTCCCAGCTACGCGAACTGGTCGCCCACTGGGTGCAGGAAAAACAGCGCCGCCTGCAGGCCGACGCCCTGCCCTCCTGATTGCCTGCCTCGAATCTCTTGATCGTCGGCCATGCTGCGTTGAAATCGGGCTCGGACTGCTCATTTACACCTCGTAAACTCCGCGTCCTCGCCCAATTTCGCCTTGCCTGGCTCTAGCTCAAAAGATCCGAAACCGGCTCTGGCCCTGGGCTGATATAGCCCAGAGCGCTATGCTTGCGCCACACATTCCCTGACGAGCCCGCCCCATGCTGCCCGCGCTGTTCAGTCTGTATTTGAAGATGCTGGTGCTCTACAGCCCGTTCTTCGTGCTGTCCTGTTTTATCGGCCTGACACCCGGCTATACCACCAAGGAGCGCAAGAAACTGGCCTGGAAGGTGGCCTTCGGCACCCTGATCGCCAGCGTGCTGCTGTACCTGTTCGGCCAGACCATTTTCGATGTTTTCGGCATCACCGCCGATGCCTTCCGCATCGGCGCAGGCTCGGTGCTGTTCATCTCCGCCTTGGGCATGGCCCAGGGCAAGTCGGCGGTGCAGACCGACAACCTCAATCAGGACGTCACCATCGTCCCGCTGACCATTCCTCTAACGGTCGGCCCCGGTACCATCGGCGCCCTACTGGTGATGGGCGTCAGCCACCCGCACTGGGACGACAAGCTAGTGGCCGTGATCAGCATTGCCCTGGCCAGCGTCACCGTTGGCTTCGTGCTGTTCCTCTCTCATGGCTTCGAGCGCGTACTCGGCGAAAAAGGCCTGCAGATCCTCAGCCGCCTGATGGGCCTGTTCGTCTGCGCCCTGGCCGCGCAGATCATCTTTACCGGCGTGCGCGGCTACCTGGTGCCCTGAGCCACCCCTTCTCTCGCTACTAGCCTTCAGGGCGTACAGCCCTGCCCGAACCGCCATGGGCGGGCCAAATAGCAGCGCCTCAGTAACAGGCAGGCGCGGCACTGGAAAACCACCCTGCACAGCATTCCCAGAGGAAATGAAGCCTCCCCGACAGACTTTTGCCTCAAAGCGGTGCGCACCACTACAAACATGACTGGTCGCACAGATTCACGCACCAACTTCGCTCACACGATTGTCGCACGGACGCCTATAAATTCCACAAAATCCATGTAGCACAAGGTGTTACGAAGCTTGGCACGGATGCTGCCAAAGGACTGTCGACCCCTTCGGTCCCCACAGTTGCGCATGGAGCCCTAACAAGATGAAACGCCGTCCTCTGTTGAAATCCACCCTCGCCGCCAGTGCCCTGCTGCTCAGCGGCCTGTTCCCCTACAGCCTGCAGGCTGCCGAGACCATCAAGGTCGGTATCCTCCACTCGCTGTCCGGCACCATGGCCATTTCCGAAACCTCGCTGAAAGACATGGCGCTGATGACCATTGACGAAATCAACGCCAAAGGCGGCGTTAATGGCAAACAACTGGAAGCCGTGGTGGTCGACCCGGCCTCCAACTGGCCGCTGTTCGCCGAGAAAGGCCGCCAGCTGCTGACCCAGGACAAAGTCGATGTGGTATTCGGCTGCTGGACCTCGGTCTCGCGCAAATCCGTGCTGCCGGTGTTCGAAGAACTCAACGGCCTGCTGTTCTACCCGGTGCAGTACGAAGGCGAAGAAATGTCGCCGAACGTGTTCTACACCGGCGCCGCGCCAAACCAGCAGGCCATCCCGGCCGTCGAGTACCTGATGAGCGAAGACGGCGGCGCCGCCAAGCGCTACTTCCTGCTCGGCACCGACTACGTCTACCCGCGCACCACCAACAAGATCCTGCGCAGCTTCCTGCACAGCAAAGGTGTGGCCGACAAGGACATCGAAGAGGTCTACACCCCCTTCGGTCATAGCGACTATCAAACCATCGTCGCCAACATCAAGAAGTTCTCCGCCGGCGGCAAGACCGCGGTGATCTCCACCGTCAATGGCGACTCCAACGTGCCGTTCTACAAGGAACTGGCCAACCAGGGCATCGAAGCCACCGACATCCCGGTGGTGGCCTTCTCGGTCGGCGAAGAAGAACTGCGCGGCATCGACACCAAGCCGCTGGTCGGCCAACTGGCGGCGTGGAACTACTTCCAGTCGGTGGAAAATCCGGTCAACACCGAGTTCGTCAACAAGTGGAAGGCCTACGCCAAGGCCAAGAACCTGCCGGGCGCCGACAAGGCCGTGACCAACGACCCGATGGAAGCCACCTACGTCGGCATCAACATGTGGGCCCAGGCCGTCGAGAAAGCCGGCACCACCGACGTCGACAAGGTACGTGAAGCCCTGGCCGGACAGACTTTCGCCGCACCGAGCGGTTACACCCTGACCATGGACAAGACCAACCACCACCTGCACAAGCCGGTGATGATCGGCGAAGTGCAGGAAGACGGTCAGTTCTCCATCGTCTGGCAAACCGAAGGCCCGCTGCGCGCCCAGCCATGGAGCCCGTACATCCCCGGCAACGACAAGAAGCCGGACTATGCGGTGAAGTCCAACTGAGCAAAGCCCCTCTCCCTAGCCCTCTCCCCTCTCCATAGAAAGAAAGGGTGAGCGGGGGCTGTTTAGCGCGGGCTGAAACCCTTTAGCCGCGCGGAGCCGCTTGCCTCCCCTCTCCCGTTCACGGGAGAGGGGCCGGGTGAGAGGGTGTTCGTAGCCCGGATGCAATCCGGGGAAGGCCGTCCCGGATCGCATCCGGGCTACGGTTCCATTCGAAGGACCGTTTCAACATGCCCACTGCCCTTATCCGAATCCTCCTGTCACTGGCCCTGCTTCTGCCAGTGACCGCCCATGCCGGCGATGCCGCCGACTTCGTCGCCGCCAATCCCTCCCAGCAGGCCAAGCTGCTGGAAAGCTGGTCCGCCCAGCCCGATCCCGCCCGTCTGCCGCTGCTCGATGCCCTGCAGAACGGTCGCCTAGCCAACGACAGCGGCAAAGTGCCCTTCATCGAAGAAGCCGGCAGCTTCGTTGCCGCCGAAGGCTCGGCCGAGCCGGCCAGCCCGCCGAAGAAACTACGCCTGAACAACCGTCTGCGCGGCCTGCTGGCCACCGCCCAAGCCAGCCACCAGTTGCTCGCCAGCGAGCCGGCCGTGCGCCTGGCCGCCGCCCAGCAACTGCAGAAAAGCGCCAAGCCGGCGCAGCTTGAGCTACTGAATGGCCGCGTCGCCAGCGAGGAAGACAGCGCCGTGCGCGCCGCCCTGGCCCTGGCGCTGGCCAACCTGCAACTGGTCGACCCGGACCCGGCGATCCGCCTGAGCGCCGTACGCCTGCTCGGCGAGACCGGCGAACCGCTGGCCCGCACCCGCCTGGAAGCATTGCTCGACGAAGGCGTGGAAAGCGATGCCGGCGTGCGCACCGCCGCCGAAACCAGCCTGGCCCAGGTCAAGCGCCGCCTGCTCGGCGGCGAGCTGCTCGGCCAGGCGTTCAGCGGCCTGAGCCTCGGCAGCATCCTGCTGCTGGCGGCGCTCGGCCTGGCCATCACCTTCGGCCTGCTCGGCGTGATCAACATGGCCCACGGCGAGATGCTGATGCTCGGCGCCTACACCACCTACATGGTGCAGATCGCCTTCCAGAAACTCGCCCCCGGCTACCTGGCCCTCTACCCGCTGGCGGCCCTGCCGATTGCCTTCTTCGTCACCGCCGCCATCGGCATGGCCCTGGAGCGCACGGTGATCCGTCACCTCTACGGCCGCCCGCTGGAAACCCTGCTGGCCACCTGGGGCATCAGCCTGATCCTGATCCAGCTGGTGCGGGTGATCTTCGGCGCGCAGAACGTCGAGGTGGCCAACCCCGAGTGGCTGTCCGGCGGCATCCAGGTACTGCCCAACCTGGTGCTGCCCTACAGCCGCATCGTCATCATCGGTTTCGCCCTGTTCGTTGTGCTGCTGACCTGGTTGCTGCTGAACAAGACCCGCCTGGGCCTGAATGTCCGCGCCGTGACGCAGAACCGCAACATGGCCGCCTGCTGTGGGGTTCCCACCGGGCGGGTGGACATGCTCGCCTTCGGCCTCGGCTCGGGCATCGCCGGCCTCGGCGGCGTGGCCCTCAGCCAGATCGGTAACGTCGGCCCGGACCTCGGCCAGAGCTACATCATCGACTCGTTCCTGGTGGTGGTGCTTGGCGGCGTCGGCCAACTGGCCGGTAGCGTGCTGGCCGCCTTCGGCCTGGGCGTGGCGAACAAGATCCTCGAACCGCAGATCGGCGCCGTGCTGGGCAAGATCCTCATCCTCGCGCTGATCATCCTGTTTATTCAGAAACGCCCGCAGGGACTCTTCGCATTGAAAGGACGGGTGATCGACTGATGACTATGCCAATCAACCAAACGCTGTTATCCCGCGCCGGCAATGCCCTCGGGCCGAAAGCCTCGCTGGCCCTCGGCGGTCTGATCCTGCTTCTGCTGCTGGCCATGCCGCTGCTGCACCTGCTGCCGGCCGACCATGCTCTGCATGTCTCGGCCTACAGCCTGACCCTGGTCGGCAAGATTCTCTGCTACTGCGTGGTCGCCCTGGCCCTGGATCTGGTCTGGGGCTATGCCGGCCTGCTCTCGCTCGGTCACGGCCTGTTCTTCGCCCTCGGCGGCTACGCCATGGGCATGTACCTGATGCGCGAAAGCGCCGGTGACGGCCTGCCCGCGTTCATGGTGTTCCTCTCCTGGACCGAGCTGCCGTGGTACTGGTACGGCACCTCCAGCTTCCTCTGGGCGCTGTGCCTGGTGGTGCTGGCGCCGGGTCTGCTAGCCCTGGTGTTCGGCTTCTTCGCCTTCCGCTCGCGGATCAAGGGCGTGTATTTCTCGATCATGACCCAGGCGCTGACCTTCGCCGGCATGCTGCTGTTCTTCCGCAACGAGACCGGTTTCGGCGGCAACAACGGCTTCACCAACTTCCGCAGCATGCTCGGCTTCGACATCACCGCGCCGAGCACCCGCGCCGTGCTGTTCCTCTGCACCGTGGTGCTGCTGGTCGGCAGCCTGCTGCTGGGCTTCAAGCTGGCGCGCAGCAAGTTCGGCCGGGTACTCACCGCCCTGCGTGATGCGGAGAACCGCCTGATGTTCTGCGGCTACGACCCGCGCGGCTACAAGCTGTTTATCTGGGTACTCTCCGCCGTGCTGTGCGGCCTGGCCGGTGCGCTGTACGTACCACAGGTGGGCATCATCAACCCCAGCGAGATGTCGCCGACCAACTCCATCGAGGCCGCCGTGTGGGTCGCCCTTGGCGGTCGCGGCACGCTGATCGGCCCGCTGCTCGGCGCCGGTCTGGTCAACGGCATGAAGAGCTGGTTCACCGTGGCCTTCCCCGAATACTGGCTGTTCGCCCTTGGCTTTCTGTTCATCGTCGTCACGCTGTTCCTGCCTAAAGGCGTGATCGGCCTGCTCCGCAAGAAGGGAGAGCAATGATGCGCGCCACTCCGGTACCCGAATTCATGCTCGAGCCCGCGTTCAACCCCAACAGCGATGCCGGCACCAGCCGCGAGGCCGTCGGCCTCGGCAGTGCCGCAGCCAAGGGCCTGGATGTGCGCCACGGCACCATCCTCACCCTGGAAGGCATCAACGTCAGCTTCGACGGTTTCAAGGCGCTGACCGACCTCAACCTGTACATCGGCGTCGGCGAACTGCGCTGCATCATCGGCCCCAACGGTGCCGGCAAGACCACCATGATGGACGTGATCACCGGCAAGACCCGCCCGGACAATGGCCACGCCTACTTCGGCGAAACCCTCGACCTGACGCAGATGAGCGAAGTAGCGATCGCCCAGTCCGGCATCGGCCGCAAGTTCCAGAAGCCCACGGTGTTCGAGGCCCTCAGCGTGTTCGAAAACCTCGAACTGGCGCTGAAGACCAACAAGTCGGTGTGGGCCAGCCTACGCGCCAAACTCTCCGGCGCGCAGAAAGATCGTATCGACGAAGTGCTCACCACCATCAAGCTGGACAGCGCGCGCCAGCGCCCGGCCGGGCTGCTGTCCCACGGCCAGAAGCAGTTCCTCGAGATCGGCATGCTGCTGGTCCAGGACCCGCAATTGCTGCTGCTCGACGAGCCGGTGGCGGGCATGACCGACGCCGAGACCGAGTTCACCGCCGAACTGTTCAAGTCCCTGGCGCGCAAGCACTCGCTGATGGTGGTCGAGCACGACATGGGCTTCGTCGGCTCCATCGCCGACCACGTCACCGTACTGCACCAGGGCAGCGTGCTGGCCGAAGGCTCGCTGGCCCAGGTGCAGGCGGATGAGCGGGTGATCGAGGTTTATCTGGGGCGTTGACCCTCTCCCCCGGCCCCTCTCCCGTAAACGGGCGAGGGGAGACAAGCAGCGCGGCGCTTCGCCTATGCCTCGCACCAGTCCCCTCTCCCATTCATGGGAGAGGGTTAGGGAGAGGGCCTGGCGGCGCCAAGCCACAAGAACAGAAACAAGGACATCGACATGCTGCAAGTCCAACAACTGCACCAGTACTACGGCGGCAGCCACATCCTCCGCGGCCTGAGCTTCGAGGCCAAAGTCGGCGAAGTCACCTGCCTGCTCGGCCGCAACGGCGTGGGCAAGACCACCTTGCTGAAATGCCTGATGGGCCTGATCCCGGCCAAGGAAGGCGCCGTGCAATGGGAAGGCAAGCCGATTACCGCCTGCAAGCCGCACCAGCGCGTGCACGCCGGTATCGCCTATGTGCCACAGGGGCGAGAAATTTTCCCTCGACTCACAGTCGAAGAGAATCTGCTGATGGGCCTGTCGCGTTTCCCCGGCAGCCAGGCCAAGGAAGTTCCGCCGTTCATCTACGAGCTGTTCCCGGTGCTGCTGCAGATGAAGCAACGCCGCGGCGGCGACCTCTCCGGCGGCCAGCAACAACAGCTGGCCATCGGCCGCGCGCTGGCGAGCAAGCCGCGCCTGCTGATCCTCGACGAGCCCACCGAAGGCATCCAGCCCTCGGTGATCAAGGAGATCGGCGCGGTGATCAAGAAGCTTGCCGAGCGGGGTGACATGGCCATCCTGCTGGTCGAGCAGTTCTACGATTTCGCCGCCGAACTGGCCGACCAGTACCTGGTGATGAGCCGCGGCGAGATCGTCCAGCAGGGCCGTGGCGAGACGATGGAAGCCGATGGCGTGCGCGGACTGGTGGCAATCTGATAAAACAGCGGCCATGAACGCAGCCCTCCCCCCTACCCTGTTCACCCCCAGCTGGCACGCCGAGCTGGAGCTCGGCTATGCGCGCCAGGGTGACGCCACGCGACCCGTGCAGCGCCGCCACCTCGGCCCGCTGCGGGTGCAAAAGCACCTGTACGCCGAAGGCCCCGAGGTGTGCCAACACATCATCGTCCACCCGCCGGGCGGCATCGCCGGAGGTGATCGCCTCAACATCAGCGCCACCCTCGGCGAGCACGCCTGGGCCCAGCTAACCAGCCCCGGTGCCGCCAAGTGGTACCGCGCCAGCGGGCCGGCCTATCAGCAGTTGGAACTCAAGGTCGGCGCCGGCGCCACCCTGGAATGGCTGCCGCAGGAAACCATTGTCTACGCCGGCGCCCAGGCCGAACTGAGCACCCGCATCGACCTCGAAGGCGACGCGCGCCTGTGCTACTGGGACATGGTCGCCCTCGGCCGTCCGGCGGCCGGCGAACGCTTCGACGCCGGCCATTTCCAGGCCCAGCTGGATATCCGCCGCGACGGCCAGTTGCTCTGGCACGAGCGCCAGCGCATAAGCGGCAACGACGGCCTGCTCGACTCGCCGATCGGCCTGGATGGTCACCCGGTATTCGCCACCCTGCTGATCAGCGGCGAGATCGACAGCGAACTGCTGGAGCGCTGCCGCACTATCCCCAGCCCGGTGCGCGGCGATCTCAGCCAGCTGCCGGGCCTGCTGGTAGCCCGCTGCCTGGCCAGCGAGGCGCTGCATGCCCGCGCCTGGCTGATTGAACTCTGGCGCCTGCTGCGCCCTGCCTTGCTCGGGCGCGCCGCCGTGCCCCCACGTATCTGGAGTACCTGATGGACCTTTCGCCCCGCGAGAAAGACAAACTGCTGATTTTCACCGCCGGCCTGGTCGCCGAACGGCGCCTGGCCCGTGGGGTCAAGCTCAACTACCCGGAAGCCATGGCCTACATCAGCGCCGCCCTGCTCGAAGGCGCCCGCGACGGCCAGACCGTGGCCGAGCTGATGCACTTCGGCACCACCCTGCTGACCCGTGAGCAGGTGATGGAAGGCATCCCGGAAATGATCCCGGAAATCCAGGTCGAGGCCACCTTCCCGGATGGCACCAAGCTGGTGACCGTGCACCAACCCATTGCGTAACAAGCGTAGGACGGGTGCAACCGGCGCCATGAGACCGCGGGTTTCACCCGCCCTACGCGAGGAAGCCACATGATTATCCGCGATGCCCGCGACAGCGACCTGGAAGCCATCCGCGCCATCTTCAATGACGCCGTGCGCAACACCACGGCGATCTGGATGGACGCCACCGTCGACCTGGCCAACCGCCAGGCCTGGCTGGCCGCGCGCCGCCAGCAGGGCTACCCGGTTCTGGTGGCGGTGGATGCCGAGGACCACGTGCTCGGCTATGCCGCCTACGGCGACTGGCGCCCCTTCGACGGCTTCTGCAACACCGTGGAGAACTCGCTGTACGTGAGCGCCGAACAGCGCGGCCGCGGCCTTGGCGTGCTGCTGCTCGGCGCCCTGATCGAGCGCGCCAGGGCGGGCGGCAAGCATGTGATGGTCGCCGCCATCGAGAGCGGCAACAGCGCCTCCATCGGCCTGCACCAGCGCTTTGGCTTCACCATCACCGGGCAGATGCCCCAGGTCGGCCGCAAGTTCGGCCGCTGGCTGGACCTGACCTTCATGCAACTGATCCTCACCCCGGAGCGCAGCGCACCATGATTCCCGGCGAATACCAGATCCAGGACGGCGAGATCGAACTCAATGCCGGCCGCCGCACCCTGAGCATCACGGTGGCCAACAGCGGCGACCGGCCAATCCAGGTCGGCTCGCACTTCCACTTCTTCGAAACCAACGACGCGCTGACGTTTGACCGTGCGCCGACCCGAGGCATGCGCCTGAACATCGCCGCCGGCACCGCAGTGCGTTTCGAGCCGGGCCAGTCGCGCGAAGTCGAGCTGGTGGAGCTGGCTGGTGAGCGCCGCGTCTACGGTTTTGCCGGGCGGGTGATGGGCAAGCTCTAGCTCAAAGATTGCCGATGGTTCCCATGCTCCGCGTGGGAACCCATGACGGGACGCTCCGCGTCCCTGCGACGCAGAGCGTCGCCAGCCGCATGCCCACGCAGAGCGTGGGAACGATCCTATTCGAGGAGTGCCGATGAAGATTTCCCGCCAAGCCTACGCCGACATGTTCGGCCCCACCGTCGGCGACAAGGTGCGCCTGGCCGACACCAACCTGTGGATCGAGGTGGAGAAAGACTTCACCGTATACGGCGACGAAGTGAAATTCGGCGGCGGTAAAGTCATCCGCGACGGCATGGGACAGAGCCAATTGTGCGCGGCGGAC
Organism: Pseudomonas campi; assembly: GCF_013200955.2. Lineage (NCBI taxonomy): Bacteria > Pseudomonadati > Pseudomonadota > Gammaproteobacteria > Pseudomonadales > Pseudomonadaceae > Aquipseudomonas > Aquipseudomonas campi. The sequence continues at coordinate 975,353 of NZ_CP053697.2, read as the reverse complement.
GTGGTCGACACGGTGATTACCAATGCCCTGATCATCGACCACTGGGGTATCGTCAAGGCCGACGTCGGCTTGAAAGGCGGGCGCATCGCCGCCATCGGCAAAGCCGGCAACCCGGACATCCAGCCGAACGTGACCATCGCCATCGGTGGCGCTACCGAAGTGATCGCCGGTGAAGGCATGATCCTCACCGCCGGCGGCGTCGACACCCATATCCACTTCATCTGTCCGCAACAGATCGAAGAAGCCTTGATGAGCGGCACCACCACCATGATCGGTGGCGGCACGGGACCTGCCACCGGCACCTACGCCACCACCGTGACGCCGGGGCCGTGGCACATGGCGATGATGCTCAAGGCCGCCGATGCCTTCCCGATGAACATCGGCTTCACCGGCAAGGGCAACGTCTCGCTGCCCGAGCCGCTGATCGAGCAGGTCAAGGCCGGCGCGATTGGCTTGAAGCTGCATGAGGACTGGGGCACCACCCCGGCAGCCATCGACAACTGCCTGAGCGTGGCCGATGAGTACGATGTGCAGGTAGCAATCCACACCGACACCCTGAATGAATCCGGCTTTGTCGAAACCACCCTGGGCGCCTTCAAGGGCCGCACCATCCACACCTACCACACCGAAGGCGCCGGCGGCGGCCATGCGCCGGACATCATCAAGGCCTGCGGCTTCCCTAACGTGCTGCCCAGCTCGACCAACCCGACCCGGCCGTTCACCAAGAACACCATTGATGAACACCTGGACATGCTGATGGTCTGCCACCACCTCGACCCGAGCATCGCCGAGGATGTGGCGTTTGCCGAAAGCCGCATCCGCCGCGAGACCATCGCCGCCGAAGACATCCTGCATGACCTAGGCGCGTTTTCCATGATCAGCTCCGACAGCCAGGCCATGGGCCGCGTCGGCGAGGTGATCACCCGCACCTGGCAGACCGCCGACAAGATGAAGCAGCAGCGCGGCCCGCTGCCCGAAGATACAACGGGCAACGACAACTTCCGGGTCAAACGCTACATCGCCAAGTACACCATCAACCCGGCGATCACCCACGGCATCAGCCACGAAGTCGGCTCCATCGAAGTGGGCAAGTTCGCCGACCTGGTGCTCTGGCGCCCGGCGTTTTTTGGCGTCAAACCGACGTTGATCCTCAAGGGTGGAGCGATTGCCGCCAGCCTGATGGGCGACGCCAACGCCTCGATCCCGACCCCGCAACCGGTGCACTACCGGCCGATGTTCGGCAGCTACGCCGGCATGCTGCACGCCACCAGCCTGACCTTTATCAGCCAGGCCGCCTTCGACGCCGGGGTGCCAGAACAGCTGGGGTTGCAGAAGCAGATTGGCGTGGTCAAAGGCTGCCGCACGGTGCAGAAGAGCGACCTGATCCACAACGACTACCTGCCCCACATCGAGGTCGACCCGCAGAACTACCAGGTCAAGGCCGACGGCCAGCTGCTCTGGTGCGAACCGGCCGAAGTGCTGCCGCTAGCGCAGCGTTACTTCCTGTTCTAGACGTCGATTGAGGGTTGCTGGTGGCATCACGAGCAAGGCCGCAAGCCTCGGATTACCGGTGGGGGCTCTGTAGGGGCGCCGTGCGCACAAGGGGCTTGGGCGGAGATAGCGGTGCGCACGGCGCACCCTACATGGGCATCCCCCCTGCCCGGCGCTATGCTGACGGCACTGCCCCCGGCGACGCCCCATGCACCTGATCGACACCCACACCCACCTCGACTTCCCCGACTTCGCCGCCGACCGCAGCGAGCTGCTAGCGCGCAGCCGCAGCCGGGGCGTGGAGAAACTGGTGGTGCTCGGCGTGTACCAGGCCAACTGGCAGCGCCTGTGGCAACTGGTGCAAGGTGACAGCGGCCTGTACGCCGCCTTCGGCCTGCACCCGGTCTACCTGGATCAGCACCTGCCCGAACACCTGAGCGAGCTGCGCGACTGGCTCGATCGCCTGGCCGGCCATCCGCAGCTGTGCGCAGTCGGTGAGTTCGGCCTGGACTACTTCCTCGAACAGCTCGACCGTTCGCGCCAACAAGCGCTGTTCGAGGCCCAGCTGGCCCTGGCCGCCGAATTCGACTTACCGGCCCTGCTGCATGTGCGCCGCGCCCACGCACAGACCATCGCCACGCTCAAGCGTTGCCGGCTCAAACGGGGCGGCATCATCCATGCGTTCGCCGGCAGTTACGAGGAGGCCCGCGAATACCTCAAGCTGGGCTTCAGGCTCGGCCTCGGCGGTGCGCCGACCTGGCCACAGGCACTGCGCCTGCGCCAGGTGGTGGCGCGCCTACCGCTGGACGCCATCGTGCTGGAAACCGATTCACCCGACATGGCGCCTGCCATGCATCCCAACCAGCGCAACAGCCCGGAGTTCCTCCCCGATATCTGCAGCGCCCTAGCCGAGCTGCGCGGCATCAGCGCGGAGGAACTGGCCACGGCCACTAGCCGCAACGCCGCCGAGCTCTTCGGCTGGACGTGAAGCCGTAGCCCGGATGCAATCCGGGAAGTCACCTCAGAGCAGTCACCCCGGATTGCATCCGGGCTACACCCCATTCAGCCAACAGGCCCCCCAGAAATGACAAGGCCCACCAATAGGCGGGCCTTGTTAATTAACGCCAGTGATCAGACACGGAAGGCGCTGATCAGCTCCTTCAGACGGCTGACCTGGTCGGACAGCTGACGACTGGCCTGCTCGGTCTGTACCGCACCTTCGGCCGTGCGCTCGCCGGCCTGGTTGATCTCGACGATGTTCATGTCGATATCGTGGGCCACGGCGGTCTGCTGTTCGGCAGCGGCGGCAATCTGCTGGTTCTGATCGACGATCATGCCCACCGCGCCGAGGATATTCTCCAGCGCCTGCTGCACGTTGGCGGATTGGCTGACGGTGCTTTCCACCATCTGGTGGCTGCCATTCATGGCCGTCACCGTGGCACCGACACCGCTTTGCAGGCGGCCGATCATCTGCTCGATTTCTTCGGTGGACTGGTGCGTGCGCTTGGCCAGGTTGCGCACCTCGTCGGCGACCACGGCGAAGCCGCGGCCCTGCTCACCGGCACGTGCCGCTTCGATGGCGGCGTTGAGCGCCAGCAGGTTGGTTTGCCCGGCGATGCCCTTGATCACTTCCAGCACCTGGCTGATCGACGCACTGTCGGCGGCCAGCTGGTTGATCACGCTGACCGACTGATCGATCTCGTTGGCCAGACGCTGGATGCTGCCAACCTGCGACTCGACCATGGCGCGGCCGTTGACCGTTTCGTTGTTGACGCTCTGCGCGCTGTCCACGGCGGCGGCGGCGCTGCGTGCCACTTCCTGGGCGGTGGCGGACATCTGGTTCATCGCCGTGGCCACCTGCTCGATCTGCCCACGCTGGGCATTGACCGCCTGGCTGCTCTCGCCGGAAACCAGTTCGACGCGATCAGCCTGCCGTTCGACTTCGGTAACGGTCTGGCCAACCAGCTCGATCAGGTCGCGAATCTTCGCCACGGTGCCGTTGAACACTTGGCCCAGCTCGCCCAGCTCGTCCTGGCTCTTGACGTTGACCTTGACCGTCATGTCGCCGGCGGCGACCTGACCCAGGGTATGACCAAAGCCCTTGAGGGTGACGCGGGTGGAAACGTAGAAACCGCCATACAGGTAGCCAATCAACAGGAACACCAGGACCAATGCCGCTACCAGCAGCACCATCTGCACGCGCTTGGCTTCCAGGCGCTGGCTCAGCTCCTGATCAAGGAAGCCGAGGACCGCATCGTTGAGCACATAGGTCTTGTCGATGCCGGCGGTCATCTGGTCGAAGAAGTCCTGCCAGGGCGCATCCAGGGTATCCGCCATGAGGATGCTGTCTTCCAGACGGGTGCCCGCCTCGGTCAGGGCATTGCGACTGGCCTCCGCCAGGCTGGTCAGGCTTTTTTGCGCCTGGGCGTTGCCCTGCAAGGCGTTCTGGATTTTGAAGCCGTATTCGGCATGCAGCTTTTCCAGCTCCAGCAGCATCTCATCGAGCTTGGTGCTGTCGGAAGAGCCGAGGATGCCCTGGCCGAGGGAGTAGGACCCCAGCGCGCGGCCCTTGCTCAAGGCCTTGGTCACCGGCGGGGTGACGCTGGTCATCAGCTCACTCATCTGCCGTACGGTCAGTTCACTGTCCTGGCTGAGCCCGGACTGGCTGGCCACGAACTTGATGAATACTTCCGCGTTATCCAGGGCCTTGACCACCAGACCGGCCTTGCTGCGCTGCGAGGATTCCTGTTTGACGGCGTCGAGGGCAGCCTTGATGCTATCGCGCTGGGCGTTGAATTCCTCGACCTTCTGCGCATTGCTGCTGCTCGGTTGCAGGCCGTCCAGCGTGCTGTTGATGCTGGTTTCCAGTGCGCGAATCTGCGCGACCAGCTTTTCCGATTCACCGGACTGGCCGAGGACGGCATTGATCTCCAACAGGTCGTTCAGACGCTCCAGTTCCTGGCGCATCTTCAGGCTCTGCTTGAGCAATTCGAGGCTCTGCAACTCCGTGCGGGTATCGACGAACTCGTGGTAGGAGTCGCGCACCAGATAGAAGTTGGTCACCGACATGGGCAGGAAGAAAAGCACACTGATCAGGCTGAACTTCATGCCGAAGCTCATGCGGTTCATCAGCGCAATGGCGGGATACAACACGCTATTCACTAAACGTCTCCTGTTGCCATTATTGTTGTATGCCGGTGGGGAGCAGACCGGCAAATGGAACGGCAAGGTACTGGTACAACTGAATCGTAGAAGCTGTTCATGACTTGAGGGGAACAATCGCTTGTGTGCGAGGCAGTCAGCACACAACAGAGCGAGAACAGTTCAAGCCAGGGGCTGTCACTCAGGCAAGCGCACTTCCCTAGGCATGCTGTATACCGGATATCGACCTCAACCTCTGTAACTTAAGGTTAAGAATGCGCGCACAGTTTCGCTTCGGCATTGATCTGGGTGGCACCAAGACAGAAATTATCGCCCTGGAAGGCTCAGACGAGCGGTTACGCCGCCGCCTGCCAACCCCGCAGGGCGATTACGCCGCCTGCCTGCAGACCATCGCGCAACTGGTCCGCCAAGCTGAGCATGACCTGGGCGGTATCGGCAGCGTCGGCATTGGCATCCCCGGTACGCGCTCGCCGGATCATGGGCGGATCAAGAACGCCAACTCGGTGTGCCTGATTGGCCAGGATCTGCAGGGCGACCTGGAGCAGCTGCTGCAACGCCCGATACGCCTGGCCAACGATGCCGACTGTTTTGCCCTGTCGGAAGCCAGCGATGGCGCGGGAGCCGGGGCCGACAGCGTATTCGGCGTGATCCTTGGCACAGGGGTGGGGGGCGGTGTCGTGATCCATGGCCGCCTGCTCGCGGGGCCGAACGCCATTGCCGGCGAATGGGGGCATAACGCACTGCCCTGGCGCGACCAGGTCGATGGCCCGGCCAGACGCTGCTACTGCGGCCTGGATGACTGCATCGAGACCTTTCTCAGCGGTCCCGGCTGGGCCGCCCGCAGCAACCTGGGCCTGACTGCCGAGCAGCTGGCCATTGCCGCGCTGGCGGGCGAGCCCGCGGCGCAACAAGCGTTACAGCACTATTGCGAGCACCTGGCGCGCAGCCTGGCCTCGTTGATCAACATCCTCGACCCACAGGTGATCGTGCTCGGCGGCGGCCTGTCGAACATCCAGGCACTGTATGAACAGGTGCCACCGCTGCTGGTTCGCCATGTGTTCTCCGACCAGGTCAACACCCGCCTGCTGCCGGCCCGCCATGGCGACTCCAGCGGCGTGCGCGGCGCCGCCTGGCTGTGGTCGTAAGAACCTATTTACGATCTTTTGGACTAGAGCCAGACAAGGCGCAACGACCAAAGGGAGTAACAGCCGAAAGGCTGGCCCGCAGGGTGAGCGTCAGCGAATCAAACAGCCGAGGAAGCGGAGTTTACGAGCTGTAAATGAGCATGACTCGTTTCACTCGCCCTTCGGGTCGCGCTGAAGCGCGTTAGCCGCAAGCGACTTTCCGAGGCTGTTTTTAACGCCGTATGGCCGACGGCCAGGAGATCGTAAACAGGTTCTAGGGCGTTACAGCAACAGAATCCATACGGCAAACGCGGCGTACCAGAAGATCGCTGCACGTACCAGCAGCTGCCACAGCTCATCCAGGCTGTTGACTCCCGGCTCACCCGCCTGCGGCTCAGGTAACTCGCTGGCAGCGCGCCCGGCATTGACCAGCAACTGCTGCGCCGCCAGCTCCCAGCTCAGCAGATCATGCAACACGGCGCGGCTGACCGCGGCAAAGTTGCCGACCAGGGCAAAGCTGGCGGCCAGCACCCGCACCGGCAGCCAGTCCAGGGCATGCCGCAACTGCCCGGCACGCTCGGCCAGATCAGCCTGGGTCGCGTGTTCGGCCGTCAGCGCCAGCAGCCGGTAAGCCAGCGGCACCAGCGGACCAAGCAGCGCGTACCAGAAGATCACTGCGAAAAAACCCTGGTAGGCCTGCCACAGCTCATAACCCTGTACGCGCAGCAGCAGCTCGGCCTCGCTGTCGGCCTCCAGCCCAAGATCGCGCTCGGCCACATGCAGCGCAGCCTGATCATCACCCCGCCGCCACGCATCACGGAACGGCCCCAGCGCAGCCAGCACATCGCCACGCCCCAGGCTGTAGACCAGCACCAGCAGATGCACGGGCAGCGCCAGCCAGCCATAGGCCACCGGCTGAAGAATCAGTAGCAAACCGCCGAGCACCAGCAGCGGCAGCACCACCAGCACAGCCAGGGCAATCCAGGGCGCGCCCTGCTGGCTGATCTCGACTTTGGCCAACTGCTGCAGCCACAGACCATCCTGCTGAATACGCCGACGTCCGGCAGAGAACTTCTCAACCCAGAGCACCAGCAGCAGTACCAGAAAGTTCATCTACCGCTCTCCTTGGTCCAGCAAAGCCGCGCGCAGGCGCGGCCAATCAAAATAGGGGCCCGGGTCGGTCTTGCGCCCCGGAGCAATATCGCTATGCCCGCAAATGCGCTCGACAGCAAGCGCCGGGTAAGCCTGCAGCAACTGACGGGTCAGGGTGGTCAACGCCACGTACTGCGCATCACTGAAAGGTTGCTCGTCGGTACCTTCCAGCTCGATACCGAGGGAGAAATCATTGCAGTTCTCACGGCCTTCGAAGCTGGAAACGCCGGCATGCCAAGCACGCTCATTACAGGAGACAAACTGGGTAACTGCCCCGTCACGCTCGATGAGGAAATGCGCCGAGACCTGCAGATGGGCTATGCCGGCGAAGTAGGGATGCTCGTCCACCGGCAGCCGATTCTGAAAGAATTGCTGCACCCTGCCGGTGCCGAACTGGCCGGGCGGCAGGCTGATGTTATGGATCACCAGCAGAGAAACCTCACCCTGCGGACGTGCATTGCAATTCGTTGATGGGCAATGCTGCGCATCGGCATACCAACCGCTGACGGGGTCCAGCTGCATAGGGGCTCCTTGACCAGTTCCGCCACTGTAGCAGATAGCATCGCGCGCCCCGAAAACGACAACGCCCGGCACAGACCGGGCGTTGCTGGAGGAGCAAAGAACTCAGGCGTTCTTGAGCTTGCGCAGGTTGCCGATCACCGACTCCAGGGCACGATCAAACAACAGCGCATCGTCGAGCATGCGAATCGCCGCGCGACGGAACTCGACGGCCAGACCCATACGAGTTTTCTCCAGCACCTTCATGCCGGTGCGATTGACGAAGATGTACTTGCCGGTCGGCTTGATGATCGCCGCCAGTTTGCAGCGCAGCTTATGTTCCTCGTCTTCCTGGATTTCCACCCAGCTGCCAACGCGCAGACTGTCGACTTGCAGCAAGGCCTGATCATCATCCGGCAAACTGACCTCGGCTTCACGCTCACGCACCTCACCAGGGGCCAGCAGCACGATCTCCTCGACCACCTCGACCATCGCCGGCGCCTCCACCTCAGGCTCGGCAGCAACCGGCAGATCGAGGAGAGGCGTCACCTCCCCAGATGACTCGACCGACGTGTCATCCGTTGGCAGAAGCGGTTCGACTTCTACCTCCGGCTCAGGCAGAGCGCGCTTGAAGCGCTGGAAAGCCTGAACGTGCACAGCCTCCAGCTGACTGAAGAACTCGCTGGTAACGAACGGGTCGATGGCCGCACCGGCAAGTCCCTCACGCAGGGCTTTCAGCAGATTCGGCACCAGCTCCAGCAGGCGCACGCGATCTTCCGGCTCCTCGTGCAGCTCGACGCTCCATACCAGATCGTCCATAACCAGCAGTGCCGCCTGCCACTCGACAGACTCGCTGCCATGCTTCAGGCAGGTCAGCTGCAGAACCTTGCTCCAGCCCTCTTGCAGCAGGCGCACCACCACTTCCGGCAAAGTCTTACCGAGCAGCCGGGTATTCAGTGCCTGCTCGACCTGCTGGCGGGCCAGCTCGGCCTTGGCACGACCCTCTTCGGCATCCCGCGTGCGCTGCTCCAGCAGGTCACTGCGCCGGCGCTCATCGCCAGTGAAGGCCAGAAACTCGGCGAGCAGATCGGAAAAGATGCTCGGATCATCGGTGAAATCATTCAGCAGGCGTTGCACCACTTGGTCGATACGCTGGTACAGGCTATCGCGCTGCGCATCATCCTGAGCACTCCAGCCGAGTGCGGCCGAGGCAATCTCGTTGAGCAGGCGACGGGCCGGGTGACTACCACGGCTGAAGAAGGTCTTGTCCAGCACAGCGACCTTGAGCATGGGTATCTGCAGACGCGCGATCAGCGCCTTCAGCGAGTCCGGCAAAGTGCGGTCATCGAGGATGAACTCGAACAGCATCGAAACCAGGTTGATCACATCCTCATCGATCTCGCCCACCACGCGCGCCTTGCCACTTTTGGCACTGGCGCGGGTCAACAGCTGCTCGAGCTGGTTGCGCAGATCGAAGTCATCCGTGCTTTGCCCGCTATCGCTCGGCAACCGTTGCTGCATGTGTGACAGCAGGCGCATCAGATCATTACTGGAAATCGGCACGGCATCAGCAGGCGCCACACGCCGCGGCATAGCAGCGCTGCCACGCACCTCGGCCAACAATTCCTGCAGGGCACCGAACACCTCCTGCACGCCTTCATCAGCATAGGCAGCGCCACTCGCCTCGCCCGCAGAAGCTTCACGCGCCGCACGATTGCCGGGAGCCGCGCGCCCAGGCGCATTGCGGCGGGCCGGTGGCGCCGACTTGAGCTCCGGCAACACGCCCAACTCGACCAACTGCTGGTTGGCAGCGGCATACAGCTGATCGAGATCGGCCAATACATATTTTTCGAAGAGTTTGAGCACGATCAGCTTGACGCGAATTTCTACGCCCAGGCCGGCACAGAGCGCCATGAACTGTTCGCAGAGCGCACGCGGCCCGAGAGGATTGCTCTTGTCCTCCAGCTTCTGGCTGATCAGCGTATTCAAGCGCGTGGTCAGATGAGTCAGGGCCACGCCATCGCGACTGACCACGCGCGCGACCATGGCATCCAGCGCCACGGACTCCTCCAGCACATCATCCTGAACCAGAGAAAGACTCTCGAAAGAAACCGCACCCAGTTGTGGCGCTGCCTTGCCGACCTCGTACTGATTGAGGGTGGCAAAGCTTTCGAAGAGCTTCTGCAGGAAGCCACGCTCGATGGATTTTCGCTTCAGGCGTAAATCGCGCATGGCCTCGAAGAAGCCATTCTGTTCGGCGTTGCTGGCAGCACGGTCAGCCATCTCGAAGAGCGTGTCATCCGCGTTATCGAACAGTGCCTGCAGCGCGAGCTTGAGCTGTTGCGCTGCCTTGTCGCGTACCTGAATTAGGGCCACGGGAAGCCTTCCTGCCTGCGAAGTTGGCGAGTGCTCAGGGGCAGCCTTGTTCAGGTGCACCACTTTCGCGTCGGTCTGCATTGCATGTCTCCCGCAGGTTGCCAATCCGGAGCAATCTGCCAACGATCAACTGGGTGCCATCCATGACGTCAAAGGTTTGGCGCCAAAGTTTATGGCCAACCTTATTATAGGGAGAGACGCAGGATGACCAAATACCCATTACTGCAGACATGACCTGCATCACAGCACAGGCAAGATGAACCCCCGGACGGTCATCCATTGCCGACCAGCACACCTTATCTGTCTAGCAGAAAACCCGGAATTCTCCTGCATCCCACCTGCACCAGCCGTCGGCTATCCCTATAATCGCGCCACCAGACTCCGGAGGCTGCCATGCCCAACCTCACCCTCACCGACCTCGGCGCCGAAATCCAGGCCAATGTCCGCTGCGCGCTGCGCGAAGACATCGGCAGCGGCGACATCACCGCCCAGCTGATTCCCGCCGAGCGCCTGGCCCACGCGACCATCATCACCCGTGAGAGCGCAGTCATTGCCGGAACCGCCTGGGTGGATGAAGTGTTCCGCCAACTCGACCCACGCGTCGCCGTACATTGGCAGGTCACAGACGGCCAGCAAGTGACCGCCAACCAGCCGCTTTTCCATCTGGAAGGCCCCGCCCGCGCCCTGCTGAGCGGCGAGCGCAGCGCGCTGAACTTTCTTCAGAGCCTGTCTGCCGTCGCCACCCGCTGCCAGCACTTCGCCAATCTGGTCAAAGACACCCCAGTCAAACTGCTCGACACCCGCAAGACCCTTCCCGGTCTGCGCCTGGCGCAAAAATATGCCGTCACCTGCGGCGGCTGCCACAACCACCGAATAGGGCTTTACGATGCCTTCCTGATCAAGGAAAACCACATCGCCGCCTGCGGCGGCATTGCCCAGGCCATCGCCACAGCCCACCAGATCGCCCCCGGCAAACCGGTGGAAGTCGAAGTGGAAAGCTTGGCTGAGCTGCAGCAAGCCCTGGACGCAGACGCTGACATCATCATGCTCGACGAACTCAGCCTCGACGACATGCGCACCGCTGTCAGCCTCAGCGCAGGCCGCGCCAAGCTGGAAGCCTCCGGCGGCATCAACGAAAACACCCTGCGCACCATTGCCGAAACCGGCGTGGACTACATCTCCATCGGCAGCCTGACCAAGGACATCAAGGCCATCGACCTGTCGATGCGCCTGAGCCTGTAAAAACTCCAGCCATGAAAAAGCCCGCCAATTGGCGGGCTTTTTTGCTTCTGGTGCCGGAGACAGGAATCGAACCTGCGACCTTCGCGTTACGAGTGCGCTGCTCTACCGACTGAGCTACACCGGCGTAGGCTACATTCTGCCGGAGCAGGTAGCACAAATCGACACGATTAAACCGCCACCTGCATCTTCTGCCGCTCGGCATCTTCAAGGATCTTGAAAAACACGGTTTCCAGAGAAACCGCAGGCTTGACCGTCAGCACATGCCCACCCGCCATGTTCAAGCGGGTGATAAATGCCGGCAAATCAGCCTGCATCACCTCAAACTCGAACTCGCCTTCACGCAGACACTTGGCTGCGGGCTCGAAACCGGCCCGAGCATTGAAACGCACCAGCAGACAGTCCGCCCGCTCTGCGGCCAGTTCACGCGGTGAGCGCACGGTTAGCAATTCGCCCTTGTTGATAAAACCAAAACGATCGGCAATACGCTCCACATCGTGCAGTACATGGGAGGTAAAGAAGATTGCGCCACCTTCCTTTTTGTACTCGTTGAGAATATCCACCACATCCTTGCGCCCGACCGGATCGAGACCAGAAAGCGGCTCATCCAGCACCAGCAACTTAGGCTGAACGACCATGGCATGTGCCAGGGCCACTCGCTGCACATTTCCTTTGGAAAGTTCACGGATACGCCTGTTGGCGTTCTCAGCTACGGAAAAACGCTCCAGTACAGACATGCACCAAGCTTTGGCATCCTTGCGCTTGATGCCATACATGGACAGCGCCATACGCAGGATTTCCAGCGGGGTGAACTGTTCGTAGAGCGCAGGGGACTCAGGCACAAACGCCAGCGGCTGACGTGCCTCAGCACGCCGTGCATCCACCCCGTAGATACTGACCTGCCCCTGATAATCATTGATGATGTCGAGCATCACCTTGATGGTGGTGGACTTACCAGCACCATTGGGGCCGACGAAGCCAAAGACTTCGCCTTCCGTAACATTTAAGTTGATATCACTCAGAGCGCGAAGCTGGTTACCCTTGCCGAGAAAGGTGTAGCTGACGCCATGAAACTCAAGAGCAACCGACACTAACGCTCCTCCACACCGGCGACCTTGAGCTTTTTAAGCATAAAGCGCCCATCAATAAATTCGTATCCCAGCTTAAGCGGGTCCTCTGGAAAAACCTCCAACAACCCAACCTTCAATAGTTGCAGAGGCTCTTCCAAGGCTTGTCCCGTAAGTTTCTCATACTGGCGTTGAGCCTCGCGCAAAACCACCAACCCCTCCAGCCGGACTGCTCGCTTGGCGAGCATATCTTTCAGCTTAGGATCTCTCGTTTGATCACGCTCATTTTGCAGAAGCTCAAGCGCTACACGCTCATCCTTAATGCCTTCAACCTTAAGCATAATGGCAAGCTTTCGAAAGCCAGCGGCGTTGTAGGTCGAGCGCTGCGCGGCAAGCTCCAAGTACTGAACAGCAGTTTGCTTGTCTCGCTCGAAAAAATACTTATTAAAACCATAAAAGAAAGGAGGAAACTCATCCCAGAAACGACAGTCACTGGCACGCATTAGCACCAAGCCACTCTCACTTTCTGCCCCCCCCCAGGCTAGCAAGCCATTCGCCAGATAAAAGTTATCTTCGTGACAGGGATTCAGTCTAGCCACTTCATACTGGGCCCTCGTTAAGTAGCCATTATCCACCCGCCCCCACTCGACCCCAGTAGCAGCCAATCGCATGGTTTCCAAATTGGCCGCAAGAAAACGATCCCCACCAAAAAGAAGCAGCAGCACAGGAGCGGCAATAACCACACGCTCCTCAGCAACCGGCTCAATTAACGCACGTTCAGAAGCACGCCACTGTGAAACAGCAGAAAAAAAAGCGAAGCCAACAAAAGCCAACAATAACGACCAATACTGACGATTACGCATAATCAGGAAAAGCGCTTACGCTGAAATGCCCAGACCGCCAAAGCCAGTAGAGCAATCGCATATCCTAGGCAACTTAGAACCAGCCACGGCCAGTCCGACGAAAGAAACTCCCACTTACCATAAAGCGCCAGCATACGAACATCCAAAGCGCCAAGATCTGGTAGCAGGTAGCCCAAAACCCCCAAACCAGTTCGATACCCCTCGGCATTAGCAACAAGCCCAGCATCACGAGTAAGCAAGTCAATTATCGACGCATAGGACCGAGCAACAAGCATAAACCCGAAGGTTCCAACCATGACAAAACTAGGTGTAGACGCCACCACCGAAATACAAACAGCCACCGCGATCAAGACAAAGAAGTCAAGTGCCATAAAGCCAAAAACCACCACATAGCCCCAAGAAAACACTGCAGGGGCGGGGCGATGGTAAAAATCTCCTGCTAACTTCACCAGCCCCGCGAGCACCACGGCAAGTACCACAAGCAGGAGTAGCAAACCTGTCAGAACTGCGAAAAAACGCCCAATCAAGAAAGCCCATCTCAGATGCGGATAAGAAAGCGACCCCAAATAAAAACGCTTATCAAACTCCCGCGAAAATAGATCCTGAATCAAGAAAACAAGTACAAACGGCAGCAAAATACGAATCGTCGAAAGCCCGACATCCAAGGCAACTATTGCAGGTTGGCGCCCTCCAAAATAAGCAGAAAGCAGCGCAGCCAGCGCCACCACCAAAATCATCCCTGCAGAAACACCCACATAACTCGTTTTAAGCGCTAAACGCGCTGCACTCACGAAAACACTTTTAACTGACATCAAATAAACCACATTAAAAAGTATTCAAAAACCGAAAGAATTGCCAAATTCAATTTTACCAAAAGAGCTCTTAAAAAACGAAAAAAGGGAGAAATCTCCCTTTTTTCGCTGAAAAAATACCGTTCTACTGCAGGCGACCTTGCGCACCAGCCTCAGCAGCAGCAGCACTGCAAGCAGCGCCATCATAACCAGGAATGATGGTACCCTGAGCACTAGAACCAGTGTAGATAACAGCACCCGTTGTTTCAGTAAACTGCGGAGGAACGAACGGCACACAGGTTTCTACGGTTGTAGGATTACCAAAACGGTCATCCGGCCCTGGCGCAGATGTACAGTCCAACTGCTCGACAGTACGGCTAGTTGTACGTCCCGCAATACTGCAAGTACCGACGGCAACTTGCGACGCGTTACACTCAATACCTGCCTGAACATTCGTTGAAAGATTAACGCGAACATCCTCACTCAACAAACCCGCAGGGCAGTCGGACACTGCCAGCACGCCAGAAACCTCGTATTGAACGGTGGCTTGCGCAACACCCGCAAACAGCATGCAAGCAGCAAAAACAGATAAGCTTTTCATATAAAATACTCCGACCTTATTGAAGCGAGGATACGATAGCCGTAGTGTTATTCTTAGCATCGGCCAAGGCAGTTGAATCATTCGCCTTAGCACGATATTCATTGAACTGCGGAATAGCAATTGCGGCGAGAATACCGATGATCGCGATTACGATCATCAGCTCGATCAGGGTAAAGCCTTTTTGTTGCTTGAGAGACTTCATGGAGGAACTCCTGTGTGATTGAGGTCAACGACCTGCGTAGAACAAAGCAGATGCCGTGCCAACTTGCCAAACCTCCCACACAGCACCATCCCCAGTAATCGGCTCACCGCCACATCACCACACCGAGTCAACAACTGACATTTTTTGTCATTCACCGACGCCACTCTTGGGCTTGGCGCCTCAACTGCGCTATAAGTTCAGTACTCCATCCTTTTTTATCTCATTAGCGAAGCGCGATGAACGATATCCCCGCCCTGACGGGCCTGGCTCGCCAACTGGTAACCGCCGAACTGCTGGACGAGCGCACAGCCGCCCAGGCCCACGCCCAGGCCTTGCGCAATAAGATCCCCCTAGTTTCTTACCTGGTGCAGAACAAACTCGCTACCAGCAGGGCCGTGGCAGAGATAGCAGCAGAACAATTCGGCGTTCCTTTCTGCGACCTCAGCGCCATCGATAAGGAAAGCCAGCCACGCGACCTGGTCAGCGAAAAACTGTGCCGCCAACACCGCGTGCTGCCGCTGTACCGTCGCGGCAACAAATTATTCGTTGCGCTATCCGATCCAACCAACCACCAGGCTGTCACCGACATCCAGTTCAGCACCGGCATCAGCACCGAGGCCCTGCTGGTTGAAGACGATAAGCTGGGCGATGCGCTGGAAAAATTCTTCGATGCCGGCAATAGCGGCATGGAAGACCTGGCCGATGTCGATCTCGACGGTCTGGATGTTGAAGCCGTCAATGACGACAAGGACGACGCTGGCGGTGGCGGTGGCGAGGCCGCAGACGATGCGCCAGTGGTGCGATTCATCAACAAAATGCTGCTGGATGCGATCAAAGGCGGCTCATCGGACTTGCACTTCGAGCCCTATGAAAAAGCCTATCGGGTGCGCTTTCGCACGGACGGTATCCTTCATGAAGTAGCCAGACCGCCGATTCAACTGGCTAGCCGCATCTCCGCCCGTCTCAAGGTAATGGCGTCTCTGGACATCTCCGAGCGACGCAAGCCGCAGGATGGCCGGATCAAGATGAAAATATCCAAGACCAAGGCCATCGACTTTCGCGTCAATACACTCCCCACGCTATGGGGAGAGAAAATCGTCATGCGGATTCTCGACCCCTCCAGCGCGCAGATGGGCATCGATGCCCTGGGTTATGAGGAGGAACAGAAGGAGCTGTATCTCAACGCACTGAAGCAACCACAAGGCATGATCCTGGTGACCGGCCCGACCGGTTCTGGCAAAACGGTGTCCCTGTATACCGGGATCAACATCCTCAACACCGTCGACATCAATATCTCCACCGCCGAAGACCCGGTGGAAATCAACCTGGAAGGCATCAACCAGGTCAACGTCAACCCCAAGCATGGCATGGACTTCTCCCAAGCCCTGCGCGCCTTCCTACGCCAGGACCCCGACGTAATCATGGTCGGCGAG
Source organism: Pseudomonas campi (assembly GCF_013200955.2). NCBI lineage: Bacteria > Pseudomonadati > Pseudomonadota > Gammaproteobacteria > Pseudomonadales > Pseudomonadaceae > Aquipseudomonas > Aquipseudomonas campi. The sequence goes on along the minus strand of NZ_CP053697.2, from coordinate 959,354 downwards.
GTGCGCGACCTGGAAACCGCCGAGATTGCCATCAAGGCCGCGCAAACTGGGCACATGGTGATGTCCACCCTGCACACCAACAGCGCCGCAGAAACCCTGACCCGCCTACGCAATATGGGCGTACCGGCCTTCAACATCGCCACCTCGGTCAACCTGATCATCGCCCAGCGCCTGGCGCGCAAGCTGTGCAGCAGCTGCAAGAAGGAAGTCGAGATTCCAAGGGAGACCCTAGTCAAGGAAGGCTTCCCCGAAGACAAGATCGGCAGCTTCAAGATTTATGCACCCGTCGGTTGCGAGCACTGCAAGCATGGCTACAAAGGCCGTGTGGGTATTTATGAAGTAGTTAAAATCACACCGGCCTTGCAACGGCTTATCATGGAGGAAGGCAACTCCATTGAAATCGCCAAGCAAGCGAAAAATGACGGTTTCAATGACCTGCGCACATCCGGGCTGTTCAAGGCGATGCAAGGCATCACCAGCCTGGAAGAAGTCAACCGCGTGACCAAGGACTAACCCATGGCGGCCAAAACTCTAAAAACCAGTGCCTTTATCTGGGAAGGCACCGACAAAAAAGGCGCCAAGATCAAGGGCGAGCTAATCGGCGAATCACCAGCCCTGATCAAAGCTCAATTGCGCAAGCAGGGCATCAACCCGCTGAAAGTCCGCAAAAAGCCGGCCTCTCTCTTTAGCGCTGGCAAGAAAATAAAGCCACTGGATATCGCCCTGTTTACCCGGCAGATGGCCACCATGATGAAAGCAGGCGTGCCATTGCTGCAGTCCTTCGACATCATCGGTGAGGGCTTCGAAAACCCCAATATGCGCAAGCTGGTCGACGAAGTGAAGCAGGAAGTAGCAGCCGGCAACAGCTTCGCGGCCTCGCTGCGCAAGAAGCCGCTGTTCTTTGATGACCTGTATTGCAACCTGGTGGACTCGGGCGAACAGTCTGGTGCCCTTGAAACCCTGCTGGATCGAATCGCAACCTATAAAGAGAAGACCGAGGCGCTAAAGGCCAAGATCAAAAAGGCCATGACCTACCCTATTGCGGTAATCATCGTTGCAGTTATCGTAACTGCCGTCCTACTGATCAAGGTGGTTCCGCAATTTGAGAGCGTATTCAAAGGCTTTGGTGCCGAACTACCTGCATTCACTCAGGTAGTCGTTAATATGTCACGGGGCCTGCAGGAGTGGTGGTTCATTTTTCTGTTCGCCATTTTCGGCGCCATCTTCGCCTTCAAAACGACCCACCAGCGCTCCGAGAAATTTCGCGACTTTCTCGACCGCACCCTACTCAAGGCGCCAATTGTCGGCGACATCCTCTACAAAGCCGTAGTGGCTCGCTATGCCCGCACATTGGCAACCACCTTTGCTGCCGGCGTACCACTGGTGGACGCACTCGACTCAGTCGCCGGCGCCACGGGCAACGTGGTCTTCCGCAATGCTGTGCATAAAATCCGCAACGACGTCTCCTCAGGTACCCAGCTGAACTTCTCCATGCGTACTACCGGCATTTTCCCGACCATGGCCATCCAGATGACCGCCATCGGCGAGGAGTCCGGTTCGCTGGATGAGATGCTGGAAAAGGTCGCCTCATTCTACGAAGCAGAAGTCGACAATGCGGTGGACAACCTGACCACGCTGATGGAGCCATTGATTATGTCGGTCATCGGCGTGCTGGTCGGCGGCCTGATTGTGGCCATGTACCTGCCAATCTTCCAGCTGGGCGCAGTGGTCGGATAACTTATGGCTTTAGACCTTCTGGCCGGCAATTTGCCGGCCTTTGTTTTATCCGCCCTGCTGCTCGGCCTGTTGATCGGCAGCTTCCTCAATGTAGTGGTCTATCGCCTGCCAAAAATGATGCAGCGCGAATGGCGCATCCAGGCCCGGGAAATTCTCGAGTTACCTGAAGAGCCGGCCGACGAGACCTTCAATCTGGTTCTCCCCCACTCCAGCTGCCCGCACTGCGGACACCAAATCAAGCCCTGGGAGAACATCCCGGTGCTGAGTTGGCTGGCGCTCCGCGGCAAGTGCTCCAGCTGCAAAGCGCCGATCAGCAAGCGCTACCCGCTGGTAGAGCTCGCCTGCGGACTGCTCTCTGCCTATGTGGCCTGGCACTTCGGTTTTGGCTGGCAGGCCGGCGCCATGCTGGTATTGAGCTGGGGCCTGCTGGCCATGAGCCTGATCGATACCGACCACCAACTGCTGCCCGATACGCTGGTGCTGCCGCTGCTCTGGCTGGGGCTGCTCCTCAACTATTACGGCCTCTTCACCAGCCTGGGTGATGCCCTGTGGGGCGCTATCGCCGGCTATCTGAGCCTGTGGTCGGTGTACTGGCTGTTCAAGCTGGTGACGGGCAAGGAAGGCATGGGTTACGGCGACTTCAAGCTGCTGGCCATGCTCGGCGCCTGGGGTGGCTGGCAAATTATGCCGCTGACCATTCTGCTGTCATCGCTGGTCGGCGCCGTACTCGGCGTGATCATGCTGCGCCTGCGCAATCAGGTAACCAGTACACCCATCCCCTTTGGCCCCTATCTGGCAATTGCCGGCTGGATTGCGCTGCTCTGGGGTGATCAAATAACCGGAGCCTATTTGCAATTCGCCCGGTTTTAAATGAGCACACCCTGGATTCTTGGCCTTACAGGCGGCATCGGTAGCGGCAAAAGCGCCGCCGCCGAACACTTCACCCGCCTCGGCGTTCACCTGATTGACGCTGACCATGCCGCACGCTGGGTGGTCGAACCCGGCCGCCCGGCTCTGGCTCGTATAGCCGAGCACTTTGGCCCGCACGTCCTGCAGCCCGACGGCCAACTGGATCGCGGCGCATTGCGCCAGTTGATCTTCCAGGACGAGCAACAGCGGCGCTGGCTGGAAAGCTTGCTGCATCCATTGATCGGCGAAGAAATTCGCAGCTACCTGGCGCGCGCAGAATCACCCTATGCCATTCTGGTTTCACCCCTGCTGATCGAGTCTGGCCAGCACCATATGACCCAGCGCGTACTGGTGGTGGATGTGCCCGAACACCTGCAACTGCAGCGCACCATGGCCCGTGATCAGGTCTCCGAGGAGCAGATCAAGGCCATTCTCAGCGCCCAGGCCACGCGTGAGGAGCGCCTGCGCCAAGCCCATGATGTGCTGCACAACGACCGCGATCCGGCCTGGCTACGTTGCGAGGTTGAACGCCTGCACCACTTTTACCTGACCCTGCGTGGAGGACAACCTTGAGCAGTACCGTTGAATGCCCAACCTGTGGCGCCCCCGTCGAATGGGGCCCGCAAAGCCCGAACCGGCCCTTCTGCAGCGAACGTTGCAAGTTGATTGACCTGGGCGCCTGGGCCTCGGAAAGCCATGTGATTCCTGGCGACCCTGTCGAAGACGAACTGTTTTCCGGCGAGCTGCCGCCGCGCGAGCACTAAAAACCTGTTTACGATCTTTTTCGGGCGACTCAATTCCACCCTACAGGCCACGCAACAGGCCACGCAACAGCCTCGTTTCGACAGGTTATCGAAGCTTTCCGTAGGGTGCGCCGTGTGTTCAGCTGAGAGACATGGGTAACACCTGTCGGGAGACATGGGTAACGGGTTGATGGTCATGTTGCCCGTCGCCTCATGTCGATCTGGCGCAAGGTTTTGTGGATGAAAACCACATCGTAGACGCCCTCTTCAGCCGTGGGGCGGATAGCTACTTTCTCCCCATACAAACCGCCGCTAACGAAAACAGTGGCCCCCTTGAAATAGACCTGTCCGGTTTGCCCGACCTTAACGACGTGGTCACCGGGTTCGTACTCGATTACCGGTAACTGCTCGGGATAACTGCGCTGACTGGGTTGATAGCGCTCTATGGGCGGGCGCTGGCTCAGGGCTTCATGGGGGCGATAGTGGTTGTACTGCTCTCGCCACTGCGTCATCACCTGGTGACAGTGTTTCAGGTCGCTGAAGGAGCGATGGAGTACTTCACGCTTGAGCGTCTGATGGAAGCGCTCCAGTTTGCCCTGCGTCTGGGGGGGGGTAAGGGCGGCTGTGGCTGACCTCGATGCCGAGCCGCATTAACCAGACCTCCAGGGCTGAAAGCCCTCCTTGAATATTCGACCCCCAGGGCGGGCCGTTGTCGGCGGTCATCCGCCGTGGCAAACCATACCGGCGAAAAACCTCGATCAAGCGCGGACTCACCAGTTCCAGACGCTCCCCCTCGCAGGCTTCCAGGCACAACGAAAAGCGGGAGTGATCATCCAGCAGGGTCAGAGGATGGCAACGCGCTGAGCGGTGATCGTTGAGATGGAAGTGGCCCTTGAAGTCCATCTGCCAAAGGTCGTTCGGCTGGGCGTGCTCGAAGCGGTGTGTGGCAGGCGCGTAAGCACGCTCACCGTGATAACGAACGTGGCAGCCGTGGCGCTTGAGAATCGCGTCGATGGTGCTGTGATGAGGGGGCTCACTGTCCGTGCCCAGCAGACTGCGCAACTTGCGAGCGCCCAAGTAGGGAAAGCGCTGGTGCAACTGCACCACCGCCTGCTCCAGTTGCGGATCGCTGCGCTCAGGGCTATTGAGCGGGCGACGCGACTGATCCTGGAGCCCCGCCTCACCGTGCTCTCGGTGCCGATGGAGCCACTTGTAGGCGGTTTTGGGGCTAATGCAGTAGCGTCGGCAAAGCTCTCGAACATTGCTTTGGGGGTGCTCTGCCAGCAGAACAAACTCGCGTCTAATCGACATAGTGCTGCACTCCTGCCACGGCATCACTCGATCTCCCGATTCGAAGGACTCCGTCAGCCTAAATGCGTTACCTATGTCTCCCGGCTGAACACTGCGCGCACCGGAATGCCGTATGGGGGCTGTGGTGCACGCAGCGCACCCCACTGAGGGCCGTACACAACGCCACTCAGGGTCGCATGAAAGCGTAGTCGCGCTGATCGTCGAGGTTATCGGCCAGGAACAGCAGCTCTTCGGCCAAGTCCTTCGACGAACGAACCTGCTGGCTGCCCTGCACCACAGCACTCAGCAAAGCCCGCAATGCCAATACGGGCTCGATACCCAACTCGCGCGCCTGCTGCAAACTGCGTTCGACCTCGCCTCGTGCCCACTCGTGCGCGCCCATATGCATTCCTCCCGTGGTTTCGCGCAGTGTGCAGCCATGGCCTGCAATCCGCTTGATCTGGATCAACCACCAGAAGCCCATCAACCGACTGAACAACGCGGTATCAGGACGACGGAGGGTCATCCTTCCACGGCGCCGATAGATAGCGCGTGCGGTTGAAGGTTTCCAGCCAGTCCGGATAGAACACCACCAGCCCGGTGACCAGCATGCCGTTGATGAAGGCCTCGGGAAACATGATCAGCCACAGGTAACCGACAAAGTCTTCCAGCCAGGGCGGCATCAGGTACAGGCCATCGAGCCACAACACGCCCAGACCGGCCAGCAGCGACAGCAAAACCGCCAGAGCCGCCGGAAAGAAGCCGCAGAAGAAGATGTAAACGAACAGGTTGCGCGGCTGGCGGCGCTCGACCAGTTGAGCGCACTGTTCGCTCACCCACACCGGGATCAGCACCAGCAAGACAGCATTGCCCCCCAGCGCCTGCAGATCCTGGCGCCCCACCGCCAACAACCCCAGTTGCGCCACCAGCCCGCCCAGCACGGCGAGGGGCCAACCCAGGAGCAGGGTCACCACCGTCATGCCGATAAAGTGGTAGGACAGTCCGGATGCAAAATCCCGCCGCACCAGCCAGAGCAGAAACAGCGCCAGCACGGTGCCATACAACAGATGCTGACGGCGCTGATCGCTGAACAGCTCAACCCAGGGCGTACGCCAGATCGCCCAGAGCAGGGCTGGCAGATAACACAACCACCCCAGCCACAGGCTGGTCGCCGACAGCAGCTCGGCGCCGATCACGGGGCGGCCTGCTCCAGTGCCGCCGCCAGAGCCGATGCATCGGTGAAGCTACGCTGCGCCAGTAAACGCCCTGCACGCAGGTCAAGCCAGAGCACCGTCGCCGCTTCCGCCGGGTAGCGGGGCGCTACCCGTGCCTGGCGGTCGAGCAACACGCGATAGCTGTAATCGCGCATCGCGGGCACTGCAAACAGACTGGCGATCGGCCCGGGCATACGACTGATATCCGCCAGAAACAGCGCATGCCGCTGTTCCAGATACCCTTTTGGCTTGCCCTGCAACGCAGCTTTCACCAGCTCGGCGCCCTCCATGTCACGTGCCACCAGCAATACCTGCAACTGATCATCCAGGGTGTACGACTGCTCGAACTGATCCAGCAGCGTCCAGGGCGCCAAGCGCTCCCCTGGCTCTACGGCCATAACCAGGGAGGACAACAACCCAAGCAACAATACCCAACAAACTTTCATGCCATGCCCCTCGTGGAAAAGACCTCGATTTCTTCACGCATTGACCAGCCCTCCTGCGCCAACCAGAAAGATAGGGCTTGTGGTGCATCACGCAGAACAAACACATGCGTCTTGCAGATGCCCTGCTCCGCCAGGCGGCGCAACGCCTCATCCAGTAGCGCCTGCGCCAGTCCACGGCCCTGCCAAGGCAGATCAACGACCAGATGCTGCAGATAGCCACGTCGTCCGTCATGCCCGGCCAGCACGCAGGCTGCCAACTGGCCATCCACCTCGGCAAGCAGACTCAAGCCTGGATTGCGCGCCAGATAGGCCGAAAACGGCTGCAAGGCATCCTCGGGACGCACGCAGATCCCAGGGGTACGCCGCCATAGCACCAGAAGAGCCGCATGATCGGACAGAGTGATGGGACGAATCGTCATAAGAGCTCCTCGCTGACGATCAACGAGTCTACACCGGCGCCTGCAGCCCATCAGCGCGGCCTGCTGTCGCAAGCCGATTTTGCGGTTATGCTGCGGCCATGGACGATTCCGACTACCTGCGCCTGCTCACCCGGCAGGCCGAACAGGCCAACGACTTCCTATCCAATGCGCGCAAGTGGGATCGCGAGCGCTGGGTCTGCCAGCGCCTGCTGCTGGGCCTGAACGTACCCTTTCGCCAGGACGAATTCGGCAGCGCCGCCCAGGAGCCGCCGGATGTGCAGTTCCGCGATGCGAATTTCGAAGTGTTCTTCGTCCTCGATCATGGCCGCCGTCTCAATGACGAGTGGCGCGCCGAGCTGGAACGCCGCCGCAGTGCCCTCTCGCTCAGCCAACTGCTGCGCCGCGAGCCACGCCCGCAGCGAATCGCCGCCAGCGAACTGCAGGCCCGTCTGGCACCTACCCTGCGCAAGAAAGCGCACAACTACCGCGAGCGCGGCATCGACCTGGGCGAACTGGACCTGCTCGCCTACATCAACCTGAAACGCGACCTGCCGGACTTCAACAGCCACTTCCCCCCACCCGGCGAATACCTGCGCCAGGGCTGGCGCTCCCTGGCCCTGGTCGGCCCGACCTATGCCCGCGTGCTGTTCGCCCATGCCGACGCCCCCGACTTCCTGCGCAACAACCTCGGCCGTACCGTGCTGTTCGACGTGGGCATCAGCCTGTGAGTCCACTGCACGAACTGCTCGCCGCAGTCCCGCAACAGGGCCGCGTACGCTGGATTGGCGTACGCCCACAGGCGCGCGGCGCAATGCTCGAGCTGCACGCGGTGGAGGCCCGCCGCGAAGCCGGTCTGACCGGCGACCATGCCCGCCCCGGGCCACGCAACCTGCGCCAGGTCACCCTGATCCAGTGGGAACACCTGGCTGTGATCAATGCCCTGCTGGCCCGCACGGACGACCGCCTGATCACGCCCCTGGACCTGCGGCGTAATATCGCCATCAGCGGCATCAATCTGTTCAGCCTGAAGAATCGCTGCTTTCGCATCGGCCAGGCGATCCTGCAAACCACCGGCTGGTGCCAGCCCTGCGCCAAGCTGGAAGAACACCTGGGCCCGGGCATCTTCCAGGCCATGCGCGGCCACGGCGGAATCACCGCTCGCGTACTGCAAAGCGGCATTATTCGCCTGGATGACGACCTGCGCGTTGAGCCACTGGCGAGCGCAGGGCTAGAATGAGTCAACTTTCATGCGAGGCACACCATGTCCAGCCGCTTGAGCCCCGAAGACCAGCAGCGCGTCGATCAATACCTGAACGCTCCGCAACACCAGGTCGAACGCCAACCCTTTCGGGTCTGGCGCCTGTTGCTGGTCATCCTGCTCGCGGTCATCGCCCTTGGTGTACTGAGCCGCCTTCTGAGTCGACTGGTGCTATGAGCTGCTTAGCGCTCGCCCAGCCGGACTCCACCCCGGATTCCCCAAGCCTTATGAGATATCCCCATGACCCATCGCATTGTGATCGTCGGCGGCGGCGCCGGCGGCCTGGAGCTTGCTACCCGCCTGGGTAGAACCCTGGGCAAGCGCGGCCAGGCCAGCATTACCCTGGTCGACGCCAACCTCACCCACATCTGGAAACCGCTGCTGCACGAGGTTGCGTCCGGCTCGCTGAACTCCTCCGAGGACGAGCTGAACTACGTGGCCCAGGCCAAGTGGAATCACTTCCAGTTCCAGCTCGGCCGCATGAGCGGGCTGGATCGTGCACGCCAGTGCATCAGCCTGGCCGCCACTCTCGACGAGAGCGGCGACGAGCTGCTGCCCGCCCGCGAGCTGAGCTATGACAGCCTGGTGATCGCCGTCGGCAGCACCACCAACGACTTCGGCACGCCGGGCGCGGCCGAGCACTGCATCTTTCTCGATACCCGCGAACAGGCCGAGCGTTTCCACGGCAAGCTGCTCAGCCACTACCTGCGCGCCCATGCCGGCAAGACCGATGACGGGCAGATCAGCGTGGCCATCGTCGGCGCCGGCGCCACCGGGGTCGAACTGGCCGCCGAACTGCACCACGCCGCCCACGAGCTGGCGGCCTACGGCCTGAACAACATCCAGCCGCAGAACATGCGCATCACCCTGATCGAAGCCGGCCCGCGTGTCCTGCCGGCGCTGCCCGAGCGCATCAGCCGACCCGTGCACCAGACCCTGGAAAAGCTCGGCGTCACCGTCCTGACCGGCACAGCGGTCAGCCAGGTCACCGAGCAGGCCCTGCTCACTGCAAGCGGCATGGAGGTAGCAGCAAGCCTCAAGGTGTGGGCCGCCGGGATTCGCGCACCGGGCTTCCTCAAGGAGTTGGACGGCCTGGAGAGCAATCGCATCAATCAGCTGGTGGTCCGCCCGAGCCTGCAGACGACTCTGGATGACAACATCTTCGCCTTCGGCGACTGCGCCGCCTGCCCGCTCGGCGATGGCAGCGAGCGCAGCATTCCGCCGCGCGCCCAGGCGGCGCACCAGCAGGCCTCGCTGCTGGCCAAGTCGCTCAAACTGCGCCTGGAAGGCAAGCCGCTGCCGGAGTTCCGCTACCAGGACTACGGCTCGCTGATCTCGCTGTCGCGCTTCTCCGCGGTCGGCAACCTGATGGGCAATCTGATGGGCAGCGTCAAACTGGAGGGCTGGCTGGCGCGGATGTTCTACATCTCGCTCTACCGCATGCACCAGATGGCCCTGTACGGCGGTTTCCGCACCCTGCTGCTGATGCTCAGCGACCGCATCGGCCGCAGCACCGAGCCGCGCCTCAAGCTGCACTGACAGCCACGGCTAGCCGTGCGTACCGCCAATAGCGGTGCGACACGGCGCTCCGTGATCTGCCACCCTATAAAATCCAGGCAACAAAAAACCCGCACTAGGCGGGTTTCTTGTTTCTCGGACCAGACCCGAGAATATATGGTGGGTCGTGTAGGATTCGAACCTACGACCAATTGGTTAAAAGCCAACTGCTCTACCAACTGAGCTAACGACCCAAAAATGGTCGGGGTAGGGGGATTCGAACTCCCGACATCTTGCTCCCAAAGCAAGCGCGCTACCGGACTGCGCTATACCCCGATAAGAAAGTTGGCTCCGCGACCTGGACTCGAACCAGGGACCCAATGATTAACAGTCATTTGCTCTACCGACTGAGCTATCGCGGAACGTATAACTTCCTAGCTCTGCTACCGGCTTTGGCTTGCGCCGTTTCCCGTATCAGAGGCGCGCCATTTTACGTTTCCGCGCGCGCCTGTCAACCCTTGAAATCACTTTCTTTACAAAGCCTTGCGATTGAACTTCAGGCTACTATAAGTCTATAGCTTGAAGTACATCACAGCAGGATGCGCGCGCCAGCAAGGCCCGCACAGGATAAGTCATGAGTTCCCCGGATACCCCGTCCACCCCACCCCGCTCAATTCCAGGGCTGGCCAGCCGCGGGATTCAACCTCGCTTCAGCGAACTGGTGCAGGACTGCCGCAAGCTGGTGATGAACCGCCTGGCCGAACACCTGGCCGGGGTGTTCGGCCAGGTAGACGACACCCTCTTCGAGTGCGCGGAGAAAGCCGAGAACAATCGCCTGCAAACCCTGTTCTTCGACAGCATGCGCGAAATCCGCAAGCTGCGCCCGCAGATCGAGCGCAGCTACCACCAGCAGATCGCGCAGAACTTCTCCGACTTCCTCGACGGCAAACTCAAAGCAGCAGTGGCGCCCAGCGCCGTGGATGCCGAGCAACTGTCGCTGGTGCAGAACGAGGACTACGAGGAAAGCCTGCAGATCACCAATATGGTCAGCCGGGTCAAGGCGCGCTGCGCTCGCCCCCTGTACGCCCTCGAACAACGCCTGGCCCTGCTCAACAACGGTCAGAAACTGGTTGAAGACAGCAATCCCTTCGGCCCGCCGGCCATTGCCAGCGCCTTTCATCTGGCTCTGGCCGTGCACCCGCTGCCGCTGCGGATCAAGATCATCCTCTATACGCTCTTCGATCAGCATGTGATGCACAGCCTCGATCCGCTCTACGACGCGCTCAACCAGCGCCTGATCGATGCCGGCATCCTGCCCAATCTGAAGTACAACGCCCAGCGCAACGCGGCCAGCGCCACGCCTATCCCGGCGAGCGCACAACAGCCCGGGCCGACCACGAGCGGCAACCCCGCAAGCGCCCAGTCGTCACACAGCGGATCTCCCCAGCCGGGCCCGGCACAGTCGACCAGCACTTCCCAGCCCGGTCCAACGCCTGCCGCCGGCCAGCCTCCCGCAGCACCAGCAGACCTGAACAGCCCGCCGCCGCAGGATCCAGCACAACTGTTTGGCGGCCTGGCCGCCCTGCTCAGCGAACACCGCGAACGCAATGTCGATGCGCCCCTGCTCGGCGGCACTCGCAGCATCGCCAGCTTCGCCCCGCGCACCGCCACCAGCACCTACAGCGCCAGCGAACTGCTCAACGCCCTCAGTCGCCTGCAACAGCAGTCGGCCAGCGATATCGGCCAGCGCCTGCAGCGCCCACAGGCCGTCGAAGGCCTCAAGGCCGACCTGCAGCAACAACTGGAGGCGCACAGCCAGCTGCCTGGCCAGCAGAAGCTGTCGGATCAGGAAGCCGACGTGATCGACCTGGTCGGCATGCTGTTCGACTTCATCCTCGACGACGACAACCTGCCGGACGCCTGCAAGACCGCCCTCTCCCACCTGCATACGCCCTATCTCAAGGTGGCATTGCAGGACAAGGCACTGTTCACCCAGCACCACCACCCGGCGCGACGCCTGCTCAACAGCATGGCCCAGGCCGGCGTGCTGTATGGCGGTGAAGGTGACGAGCGTGGCCTGTTGGCGAAGATGCACTGGGTGGTGGAGCGAGTGATCCACGGCTTCGCCGGCGATCTCTTGTTGTTCGACAGCCTGCACGATGAATTCAATGAATTCGTCGCCACCCTCCAGCACAAGGTCGAACTGCGCGAGCGGCGTGCCGTCGAGGCCGCCAAAGGCCGTGACAAGCTGCTCGGTGCCCGCCAGCTGGCGGTCGATGCGATCAATCAGGCGCTCAAGGGCCGCGAGCTGCCGGCCATCATCCGCAACTTCCTCGAACTGACCTGGACCGACGTGCTGGTATTCGTCCTGCTCCGCCACAGCGAGCGCAGCAGCGAATGGCAGCGCGCCTGCGAAGTTGCCGAGCAACTGGCCTGGAGCGGCACGGTGCTCGACGACGCCGGCCGCACCCGCCTGCAGGGCCTGCGCGTCGGCCTGCTCGACGAACTGCGCAAGGGCCTGGAACTGCTCGGCGGTTACCACGAAGACGGCATCCGCCGCCTGCTGCAGGACATCGTCGCCTGCCAGCACGCCGTGCAGGCCAAGCAGCCGCACCTCGCCGCCAAGCTCAAGGCCTCGCTAAAGGAAAGCCCACTGGGTGCCATGCTCGGTGAAGACGCGGCATTGGCTGCCTCCATACAAAGCAATGAAGTCGTCTCGGCTCGCGCCCAGGTGTTGATCAAGGAACTGCAGAAACTGGAGTTCGGTACCTGGTTCGAGTTCGTTCAGGGCGAGGAAACCCGCACACTCAAGCTGTCCTGGTTCAGCCCCACCACTCACAACTACATGTTCGTCGACCACAGCGGTCAGCGGGTGGCGATCAAACCGATCAAGCAACTGGCCAGCGAAATGGAACAAGGCCGGGCGCGCATCGTGCCCACGGAGAGTGATTCGCCACTGGTGGATCGCGCCCTGCATGCTATCTATCGCGTCCTGCAACGCATCACCGGACGCGCCAATGAAGTCGGCCAAGGAGCCTGAATGGACGATCGTCGCCAGCACAGCCGCCACACCACCGAACTGAGCCTGGAGGTGCTTGACCTCCACTCGGGCACGCGCCTGGGACGCGTCGTCGACCTGTCCGCCGACGGCTTCATGCTGGTCAGCGACATGCCGCTGGAGGCCGACTCCGTGTGGGAATGTCGCCTGGTACTCGGCGCGCCCCTCGGCGATATCCATGAGATCCGCCTAGGCGCCGACTGCCTGTGGAGCCGCCCTGGCGCCAACGGCCAGCACGGCTGGAGCGGCTTCCACATCATCGACCTGGCCGATGATCAGGCTGAAGCACTGGAGGTCGTTCTGCAGCACATCTGAACAACGTCCATGAAAAAGCCCCGCAATGCGGGGCTTTTTTTGTTACGCGCCGAGCAACTCAGGTGAAGACGATCTCCTCGCCCTCGACCCGCGCCTTGACCGCTGCTCCCGGATTGAAGCTACCCGCCAGGATCAGCTGCGCCAGCGGGTTCTCGATCCAGCGCTGGATCGCCCGCTTCAGCGGCCGCGCACCGTAGACCGGGTCGTAGCCGATGGCGATCAGCTTATCCAGGGCCTCGGCAGACAGTTCCAGGCTCAGCTCGCGCTCGGCCAGGCGACCGCGCAGGCGCTGCAGCTGGATCTCGGCGATGCCGGCGATCTGCTCGCGGCCCAGCGGCTCGAACACCACCACCTCGTCGATGCGGTTGATGAATTCCGGACGGAAGTGGCTGCTCACCGCATCCATCACCGCCGCACGCTGCGCCTCGCGGTCGCCAACCAGCTCCTGAATCTGCGCCGAGCCGAGGTTGGAAGTCATCACAATCACGGTGTTCTTGAAGTCCACGGTGCGCCCGTGGCTGTCGGTCAGGCGACCGTCCTCCAGCACCTGCAGCAGCACGTTGAACACATCCGGGTGGGCCTTCTCGACCTCATCCATCAGCACCACCGAGTAGGGTTTGCGGCGCACCGCCTCGGTCAGGTAACCGCCTTCCTCGTAGCCGACATAACCCGGCGGCGCGCCGATCAGGCGGGCCACCGAGTGTTTCTCCATGAACTCGGACATGTCGATGCGCACCAGCGCCTCCTCGGTATCGAAGAGGAATTCGGCCAGCGCCTTGCACAGCTCGGTCTTACCCACCCCGGTCGGGCCGAGAAAGAGGAACGAGCCACTCGGCCGGTTCGGATCAGCCAGGCCGGCACGCGAGCGGCGTACGGCGTTGGACACAGCCACCACGGCCTCGTCCTGGCCGATCACACGCTGGTGCAGCAGGCCTTCCATCTTCAGCAGCTTCTCGCGCTCGCCTTCGAGCATCTTGCTCACCGGGATGCCGGTCCACTTGGACACCACCTCGGCGATCTCTTCCTCGGTGACCTTGCTGCGCAGCAGCTGATTCTCGGTCTTGCCGTGCTGGTCGACCATCTGCAGGCTGCGCTCCAGATCGGGAATGATGCCGTACTGCAGCTCGGCCATGCGATTGAGGTCGCCCTTGCGCCGCGCCGCTTCCAGCTCCTGACGCGACTGCTCGATCTTCTGCTGGATCTGCGCCGAGCCTTGTACCTCGGCCTTCTCCGACTTCCAGATATCTTCCAGATCGGCGTATTCGCGTTCCAGGCGAGCGATGTCCTCGTTGAGTTTTTCCAGGCGCTTGATCGCCGCCTCGTCGTCTTCCTTCTTCAGCGCCTGGGCCTCGACCTTGAGCTGGATCAGGCGGCGTTCCAAGCGATCGAGCACTTCCGGCTTGGAGTCGATCTCCATACGGATGCGGCTGGCGGCCTCGTCGATCAGGTCGATGGCCTTGTCCGGCAGCTGGCGGTCGGTGATGTAGCGGTGCGACAGCTTGGCCGCTGCGATGATCGCGCCATCGGTGATGGCCACCTTGTGGTGCACCTCGTAGCGCTCCTTGAGGCCACGCAGGATGGCGATGGTGTCTTCCTCGCTCGGCTCGTCGACCAGCACCTTCTGGAAGCGCCGCTCCAGCGCGGCATCCTTCTCGATGTACTGGCGGTATTCGTTGAGCGTGGTGGCGCCGACGCAGTGCAGCTCGCCGCGGGCCAGTGACGGTTTGAGCATATTGCCGGCATCCATGGCGCCTTCGGCTTTGCCGGCGCCGACCATGGTGTGCAGCTCGTCGATGAACAGGATGATCCGCCCTTCCTGCTTGCTCAGCTCGTTGAGCACCGACTTCAGGCGCTCCTCGAACTCGCCGCGGAACTTGGCGCCGGCGATCAGCGAACCCATGTCCAGCGACAGCAAGCGCTTGTCCTTCAGGCCGTCCGGCACCTCGCCGTTGACGATGCGCTGGGCCAGGCCTTCGGCGATGGCAGTCTTGCCCACGCCGGGCTCGCCGATCAGCACCGGGTTGTTCTTGGTACGGCGCTGCAGGACCTGGATGGTGCGGCGGATTTCATCGTCGCGGCCGATCACCGGATCGAGCTTGCCCTCCTCGGCGCGCTTGGTCAGGTCGACGGTGTACTTGTCCAGAGCCTGGCGCGACTCCTCGACGTTGGGGTCATTCACCGCATCGCCGCCGCGCAGGTTGCTCACCGCATTTTCCAGGGCCTTCTTGCTCACACCCTGGCCCAGCAGCAACTTGCCCAGCTTGGTGCCCTCGTCCATGGCGGCGAGCAGCACCACTTCGCTGGAAATGAACTGATCACCCTTCTGCTGCGACAGGCGGTCGGCCTGGTTGAGCAGGCGCGCCAGGTCCTGGGACAGATTGACGTCGCCGGTCGGGTTCTGGATTTTCGGCAGATGGTCGAGCTCTTTGCTCAGTGCCTGGCGCAGGCCATTGACGTCGAAGCCGACCTGCATCAGCAGCGGCTTGATCGAGCCGCCCTGCTGCTCGATCAGCGCCTGCATCAGGTGCAGTGGCTCGATGGCCGGGTGATCGAGACCCACCGCCACGGACTGGGCATCGGAAAGGGCAAGCTGCAGCTTGCTGGTCAAACGGTCGATTCGCATGGAGGTTCGTCCTTCCTTTTAGAAGGCGGGCCGAGGCGATGAGCGCCCCAGAAACGAAAAGCCCGCCGAGATGGATACTAGATGAGGACAGTTTTCCGCGATTCAAGCGTGACGACCTTGATGCAGGTCAGTCGACCAGCCAGATCAGCGAAGCGAAGCGTCCGGTGCGGGCGGCGCGGCGGTAGGAATAGAAGCGGGGATCGCTGACGGTGCACAAGCCACCGCCGTACACGGCACTGACGCCGCGAGCGGCCAGGCGGATGCGCGCCAGTTGGTAGATGTCGGCCAGGTACTTGCCGGCGTTGACGCTGGGGGTAAAAGCCTGCGCGGCATCGGTATGACTGGCGATAAACACCTCACGCACTTCCGCACCAACCTCGAAGGCCTGCGGGCCGATGGCCGGACCGAGCCACACCAGCACCTCATCGGGCGGCAGGGCCAGGGCATCCAGGGTCGCCTCCAGCACGCCACCGGCCAGCCCGCGCCAACCGGCATGGGCCGCCGCCACGCGGGTGCCGGCGCGATCACAGAACAGCACGGGCAGACAATCGGCCGTCAATACGGCACTGGCGATGCCGGGCGTGGCGCTCCAGCTGGCATCGGCTTCGGCCACCTGAGCCGGATCGGCCTCGACTACCTGCACGCCGTGCACCTGGCGCAGCCAGGCCGGTTGGCACTGCAAGACGGACGTCAGGAGTTGGCGGTTGTGGGCGACGGCCTGCAGGTCATCCTCGACATGGTCGCCGAGGTTGAGGCTGTCGAACGGCGCCTGGCTGACGCCGCCGGCACGGGTGGTGACGCAGGCCCGCACATGGGCGGGCGCGGGCCAATCGGGCGTCAGCCACTCAGTGCTCATCAGACGAAGGATTCGTTGTCCTGGCGCAGCAGGCTGAGCATCCACACCAGGTCATCGGGCAGTGCCGACTCCCACTTCATGCGTTGCCCGGTAATCGGGTGGCTCAGCTCGAGGAAGCGCGCATGCAGGGCCTGGCGCGGGAACTCCTTGAGCGTTTGCACCAAGGTCGGGCTGGCCGCCGGCGGAATGCGGAAGCGCCCGGCGTACAGCGGGTCACCGACCAGCGGGTAGCCGACGTGGGTCATGTGCACGCGAATCTGGTGGGTGCGGCCGGTTTCCAGCTTGACCCGCACATGGGTGTGCGAGCGGAAACGCTCGAGCACGCGGTAATGGGTGACGGCCGGCTTGCCGCCGTCGATCACCGCCATGCGCTGGCGGTTGGCCGAGCTGCGACCGATCGGTGCGTCGATCTTGCCGCCGGAGGTGATCACGCCGATCACGATGCATTCATAGATGCGGCTGACCGTGCGTTTCTGCATCTGGTCGACCAGTTTGGTCTGCGCCTGCAGGGTCTTGGCCACCACCATCAGGCCGGTGGTGTCCTTGTCCAGGCGGTGGACGATGCCGGCGCGCGGCACGTTGATGATGTCCGGCACATGGTGCAGCAGAGCGTTGAGCAGGGTGCCATCGGCGTGCCCGGCTGCCGGGTGCACCACCAGGCCGGCCGGTTTGTCGATCACCAGCAGGTGCTCGTCCTCGTAGACGATGTTCAGCGCGATGTCCTGGGCGATCCACTCGCCCTGGGCTTCCTGCTCGGCCTCCAGGGCCAGCACGGCGCCGCCATGCACGATGTCACGCGGGCGTACTACGGCGCCGTCGACGGTCAGGCGGCCATCCTTGATCCAGGTCGACAGGCGCGAGCGCGAGTACTCGTCGAACAACTGGGCGGCGACCTGGTCGAGGCGTTGACCACCCAGTGCGGACGGCACTTCGGCGGAGAGTTGGATGAGCTGAACGGCGTCTTCGGACATGGGCTACTGCGGAGGGAGGTGCAGCTTTTGGTTTCGGCTGCACGCTGTGGTTAAATACGGCGTCTTTGTCCCGGCTGAACCGGGGCGCTCATCATAACAGGACGGTCCAGGCCAAGACAGCCGGCCGTCACAGGGACGCAAGCCGCCATGCAAGTGAAACACCTGCTGCTGATCGCCATGCTCGCCATCACCGCCGCGTGCTCTTCCAACAAACCGGAAGTGGATGAGAACCTCAGCGAAAGCGAGCTTTATCAACAGGCTCAGGACGATCTCAACAACAGCAGTTACAGCGTCGCTACGACCAAGCTGAAAGCCCTGGAGTCGCGCTACCCGTTCGGCCGCTACGCCGAACAGGCCCAGCTCGAACTGATCTACGCCTACTACAAGAGCGCTGAGCCAGAAGCCGCCAAGTCCGCCGCCGAGCGCTTCATTCGCCTGCACCCGCAGCATGCCAACGTCGACTATGCCTATTACCTGAAAGGCCTGGCCTCCTTCGATCAGGATCGTGGCCTGCTGGCGCGCTTCCTGCCGCTGGACATGACCAAGCGCGACCCGGGCGCGGCGCGCGACTCGTTCAACGAGTTCGCTCAGCTCACCAGCCGCTTCCCCAACAGCCGCTACGCCCCGGACGCCAAGGCGCGCATGGTCTACCTGCGCAACCTGCTGGCCGCCTATGAGATCCACGCTGCCCACTACTACCTGACCCGCCAGGCCTATGTTGCCGCCGCCAACCGCGGCCGCTACGTGGTGGAAAACTTCCAGGAAACCCCGGCCGTCGGTGACGGCCTGGCGGTGATGACCGAAGCCTACCAGCGCCTGGAAATGAACGACCTGGCCGCCACCAGCCTGGAAACCCTGAAGCTGAACTACCCAGACCACCCGAGTCTGGTGGATGGCAACTTCGTGCCGCGCGAAGAAGAAGCCGACAACCGCTCCTGGCTGGCCAAGGCCACCCTCGGCCTGATCGAGACCGACACGCCCCTGCCGCCGGGCGAAACCCGCGCCAGCCAGGACGTGATCCGCCAGTACGAAGATGCTGAAGAGCAGATCCCGGACGAACTGCAGCCGGAAAATCAGGACGAAGCCGAAGAAGAGCAGGAAGAAGCGCAAGACAGCGCTGATGACCGCTCCTGGTTCAGCTACATGACTTTTGGCGTGTTCGACTGATCGCCAGCGCAGAATAAAAAGGGAGGCCATGGGCCTCCCTTTTTTGTGCGCAAAATCCAGGGGCGCACTCAGCGCAGCTGGCTGTCCTTGCTACCGCGGCGGTTGTAGCCACTGAACTGTGCCTGCTCCTGGTCATGCCGCGACTGACACGGCACACACAGGCGCACACCGGGCACGGCCTGGCGACGAGCCTCGGGGATGGCCGCTTCGCATTCCTCACAGCGCGTCAGGCTGGCGCCGCTCGGCAGCTGGCTGCGGGCACGCTGGACGGCGTCCTCGATGCTGCTGTTGATCTGTTCCTGCACCGCACCGTCGTTGGCCCAGCCACCGGCCATGGCAACCTCCGCGCTTCGCTAACGTCTCCTCACAGTTATGCGCAGGCTGGCCGCCTTTTACCAGTGCTGTTCGTCTACTCCTGCACATCCATGTATTCACGCGCCCAGACAAAGTAGTCCTCGGGCTGGGTGTACTTGTGCGTCAGCTCGGTGGCATTCAGGTCGCTGGCGGCGATGCCGCGCTGCTCGCGCAAGCAGTCGTAGGTGGCCTTGATCGCGGCGAAGTAGGCGGCGTGGCCATCGACCACGATGCGCACGCCGAGGCTGGCCAGGCGAGCATCGTCGCGCAGCTGCGGGTTGCCGTAGCTGACCAGCATCAGCGGCACGCTGAGGTTCTGCGCAATCTGTTCCAGGTGGCTGAAGTCACGAATGCCGACCATGCAGATGGCATCGGCACCGGCGGCCTGGTAGGCCAGGGTGCGGCGGATCACCTCGTCGACATCGAGCACGCCCGCATGGGTGCGGGCGATGATCGCCAGGTCGGGATCGACGCGCGCCTCCAGCGCCGCACGGATCTTGCCGACGCCTTCGTCGACCCCGATCAGGTCGGTGGACTTGCGCCCGAACTGCGCCGGCAGCAGGGTGTCTTCCAGGGTCAGGGCGGCGATGCCGGCACGCTCCAACTCCACCACCGTGCGCATCACGTTGAGCGCATTGCCATAGCCGTGGTCGGCATCGGCGATTACCGGCAGGCGGGCGACCCGACCGATGCGGGTGGCCTGCTCGACGAACTCGCTGAGGCTGATCAGGGCAAAGTCCGGCGCCGCCAGAACTTGTAGTGAAGCTACAGAACCGCCCAGGATGCCCACCTCGAAAGCGAGATCGGCGGCGATACGTGCGGACATGGGATCGAACACCGAAGCGGTGTGATAGCAGGCGTTCGAGGCAAGAAGCGCACGAAACTGCGCGCGAAGGTCGTGATGCGAGGCTCTTTGCATGGGATGCACTGTCGTCGAGGTCTGTCAGGGTCAACCGATTATGTAGCAAAACTACAAAAACAGTCATGTAGTAAAACTGCATACACCTCGATTAGCCTTGCAGCCAACTTTCAGCGACGAATGACAGGCGCTCACGTTCTGGCTTACCGATCAGCCCCGCTGCCTGTCAGCCCAGCTCTGCCGGCAGTCGTGGGGCAATGCCGCCACCGGTCAACAGGCCATAGGCCATCCACAAAGCCACGGCGACATACACCAGGCGCGGCAACCAGGTCGCCAGCTGCTCCTGGAAATCGGCCAACGCCAGCGACTCGCGTGCGGCATAAGCGAGCAAGGTCGCCGGCAAGGTGCCACTGGCCTCACCGGTACGAATCAGGCTGGCCAGCTGTGGCTTGCCGGGAAAATCCAGCGGCAGGATGGCCTGAGCCAGCGGCGCGCCAGCCTGCACGCGCTGCTGCAGACCGAGAAAGTCGCTGCGCAGTTGGCTGTTGCTCAGGGTCGCACAGGCCTTGGGTAAGGCCTCGAACATCGGCAAACCGGCTTCCAGCATCAGCCCCAGGCTTTCGAAGAAGTCCCGCGTATTGCGCCGTGCATGGGCCTGGCCGAACAGCGGCACCCGCAGCAACCAGGCATCCCGCGCGCCGGCCCGCAATGCCGCCGGCCGCTCCAGGCGCTGCAGCCACTGGCGCCCGCACAAAATCAAAGCAGTCAGGATCAATAGCGGCTGAAGTACGCCCCACAGATAGCCGAACAGGCTCAGGTTACCGGCCACCAGGCTGGGCAAAGGCTGGATCAGCAAGGCCAGCACCAGCACCGCCGCCGGCAGCAGCAGGCGCGACTGCAGGGCCTTGGCCTGCGTGACCTTGTGTGCGTAATGCTCAGCCAGGCGCTCATACACCCGCGCCGGACTACCGGCACTCTGCGCAGCCTGCAGCAAGGTGACTTCCAGCGGCGTGAACAGACCGGACTTCTGCCCGGCAGCCGCCAGGTCACGCCCCTGGGTCAGCAGGCGCAGCATGGCCTCGACCCGGTTCTGCACGCCGCCCGGCAACTGCACGGTGGCCAATGCGCGATCCGCCGGTAGCCCGGCCTTTTCCATGGCCGCCAGCTGGGCGAACAGGATGGCGCGATCGGCCAGGCCCACAGGAGCAACGGATTTCGCAGGCATCGACAACTCCACGACAAGGATGGCAGGCGGCCATGCGATACATTTTTCCGCCCTACAGGTGCAGCAGTTTAACCGCTGCCTCGACCGCCATCAGATGGCGATCCATGCCACTGCGTAGATCTCGCATTTATTGTCACGGCATTAGAGGAAATAAAGGAACACGCCTGCCCTCTGCCGCCCCGACTATTACGCAGTCTCGCCGCCGACCAGTTCCGCAGGCACTACGCCTGATCAGCGCCTATGCCTATAGCGACGCCGAATCCACACGAGTAGCGCACGCCCAGCACTGGAGTGTCTCAGCGCTGGCTGGCGCTTGGAAACCAGCGGGTGAAGATCTGCCCCAGGCTGCCATCGCGGCGCATGCCATCGAGTTCGCGCTGCCACTCGGCCACCTGCGCCGCATCGGTCTTCTTGGAGAAGGCGATGTAGTAGTCCGACTGCATCAACGACAGGTGCGCCTGCACGTCCTCCGGACGCAGGCCACCGGTCGCCAGCTCCTCGCGCAGGGTCACATCCTCAGTGGCGATCAGCTTGACCCGACCATGCTTGAGCATGGTCACCATCTGTTTGGAACTGGGCACGCCATAAAGATTGGTGAAGCCCATACGCTGCAAGGTCTCGAAGGTGTACCACTGCTTGGGCAAGGCCAAGGGGCCACTGTTCGCCGCATCCTCGAGGGTGTCGATGCGCAGGTTGCTGGACTTCAGCGAATAGAAGCGCGTGGAACCCTGCAATATCGGCCCCACCCACTGGAACAGCGGTTCGCGCTCCTCGGTACGCACCATGGAGAACAAAGCAGTATCGGGCTCAGTCTTGACCAGATGGTAGCCACGGGTCCAGGGCAGCAACTCCATGTGCACGGCATGCCCGGTGCGCTGCACCAGCATGCGCACCACTTCTACCGAGTAGCCATCGAGCTTGCCTTCGCGGCGAAAGCTGGTCGGTGGCGCCTCCTCGGTCAGCAGCAGCAATTCGGCTGAACCGAGGCTCGGCAACAGCAGCCCCAGCAGCCAGCAGGCCAACAGCCTTGCACGCATCTTCGCGTCCCTCCTTGTTCAGCTCAGCCTAGTCGATGGCTGAGCGCCTGTTGGATTACGCCGTTCAGGGCGACAACAAGCGCTGGATGCGTTCTTCCTCGAGATTGCTGCGCTCGACAAACACTGCGGCCAAGGCAATGGTGCGCGGCCCGCCGGCCTCACCACGCAGATGGCGCTGAGCCAGAACCACGCTCTGGTAGCCCATCTGATAAGGCTGCTGGATCAACAACCCGGCCATGTGCCCGTCGCGCAGCGCATCGACCAGCTGCGGGTTGGCATCAAAACCGATATGCACCAGCTTGCCGGCAAGCTTCGCCCGCCGCAGCGCCCCCAGGGTAATCAGGCTGGTCGCCTCGTTGGTCGTGAATACCCCATCCAGCTCATCCAGCTCCCTAGCCAAACTGCTGCGCTCTGCACTCTCATTGGCCGGCAGATAGCGCTCGAGGACGACCTGCAAACCTCCGGCAACGGCACCCTGGATAAAGCCACGGGCTCGCTCGGCAATCGATTGCGCCCTGGATCTGGGGCGCAGCAGAGCAACACGGCCCTCGCCCTTGAGCAAACGAGCCATCTGCTGGCCCGCCAGTAGCCCGGCCTGATAGTTGTCGGTGGCCACCGCACCCGATACGTTGCTACTGCCCAGATCACGATCGATGAACAGGGTGGTCACGCCACGCTGCTTGAGCTCCGCCAGCCGCGGTAGCACTTCGTTGCTGCTGGGCGCCACGATCAGTGCCGCGCAGGGTCGCTCCAGCACCTTGTCGATGATCTGCAACTGCTGCTGCGGGTCACGCTCGCTCTGCGGCCCGCGAAAATGCAGGTCCAGCCCGTTCTGCTGCGCCGCCATCTCCGCCCCCAGCTGCACGTGCCGCCAGAACGTATGACCACCGGCTCCAGACACCATATTGATGCAGTCGGCCAGCAGCGGCCCAGGCAACAGGGCCAGCACGGCGACCAGCGAACGGGCAGGCGAGGTAGCGCAGATAGGCATACGGAACATCCCAAACGACACAACTGTCGGTGAAGCCCGTTACCCTGGGCGATGCTGGGCTCCTTGGTTTCCCCTATCACTGTAGCAGTTGGCCATTACCTCACCGCAGCCCGACACGCGGCCACAGATTCCCCGAGCACAGCGCGCCGCTCTCGCATAAACTGCGCGGCCGTTTTTTCCCGGAACCGCTGCAGCATGAGTCTCGATCTTCCCGCCAATGCCCTGGGCATCGACTTCGGTACTTCCAACTCCACCGTCGGCTGGTGGCGCGCAGGCGTCGAGCCGCTGCTGGAACTGGAAGACGGCAAGATCACCCTGCCCTCGGTGGTGTTCTTCAACACCGAGGAGCGCCGCCCGGTGTATGGCCGCCTGGCCCTGCACGAATACCTGGACGGCTACGAAGGCCGCCTGATGCGCTCGCTGAAGAGCCTGCTCGGCTCCAAGCTGCTGAAAAGCGAAACCACCGTACTCGGCAGCGCCCTGCCGTTTCGCGATCTGCTCGGTTTCTTTATCGGCGAGCTGAAGAAGCGCGCCGAAACCTTCGCCGGCCGCGAGTTCGAGCAGGTGGTGCTGGGCCGCCCGGTGTTTTTCGTCGACGACGACCCGCTCGCCGACCAGGAAGCCGCCAATACCCTGGTGGCAGTGGCCAACAAGCTGGGTTTCAAGGACGTGTCGTTCCAGTTCGAGCCGATCGCCGCCGCTTTCGACTACGAGCGCACGATCACCCGCGAGGAGCGCGTGCTGATCGTCGACATCGGCGGCGGCACCTCAGACTTCTCGCTGATCCGCCTGTCGCCGGAACGGCGCGACCAGGCCGACAGGCAGAGCGACATCCTCGCCACCGGCGGCGTGCACATCGGCGGCACCGACTTCGACAAACAGCTCAGCCTGGAAGGCGTGATGCCGCTGTTCGGCTATGGCAGCCGGATGAAGAGCGACGCTTTCATGCCGACCAGCTACCACCTCAACCTGGCTACCTGGCACACGATCAACGCGGTGTACGCGCAGAAGTCGCAACTGGCGCTGCAGAACATGCGCTACGACATCGTCGACCCGAGCGGCATCGATCGCCTGTTCAAGCTGATCGAGCAGCGCGCCGGGCACTGGCTGGCCATGCAGGTGGAAGAAGGCAAGATCGCCCTGACCGAGCACGACCAGTACCGCATCGACCTGCAACGGGTCGAAAGCGGCCTGCACGTCCTGCTCGACCGGCCGTTGTTCGACCAGGCCATCGGCGGCCTGCTGGAGCGCGTCACCGCCAGCGTCGCCGAACTGCTCCAGCAGGCCGGGGTGAAGGCCGAAGAGATCGACACGGTGTTCTTCACCGGCGGCTCCAGCGGCATCCCGGCCCTGCGCCAGAGCATCTGCGCCCTGCTGCCGAACGCTCGCGCCACCGAAGGCAACACCTTCGGCAGCATCGGCAGTGGCCTGGCCATCGAGGCGAAGAAGCGTTACGGCTGATTGGCGTGGGCGTAGTGCCAGTCCCCCACCATGAAAAACGGCGCCCTTTCGGCGCCGTTATCTATTTCAGAGGATCTGCCCCAGGGCATCCAACAACGCCTGGTTCTGCTCCGGCGCGCCGATGGTGATGCGCAGGAACTGGGCGATGCGCTGCTGCTTGAAGTGCCGCACGATCACCCCATGCTCGCGCAGGGCGGCGGCCAGTTCCGCGGCATCGCGCTGCGGGTGGCGGGCGAATACGAAGTTGGCGGCCGACGGCAACACCTCGAAACCCAGGTCGCTCATGGCGGCGACCAATGCCTCGCGGCTGGCGATCACCGCCTGGCAGGTCTGCTGGAAGTAGGCCTGGTCCTCGAACGCCGCCGCCGCGCCGGCAATCGCCATGCGGTCCAGCGGGTAGGAGTTGAAGCTGTTCTTGATCCGCTCCAGCGCCTCGATGAGGTCCGGGTGGCCGACCGCCAGACCAACCCGCAGGCCGGCCAGGGAGCGCGACTTGGACAGGGTCTGGCTGACCAGCAGGTTGGGATACTGGTTCACCAGGCTGATCGCCGTCTCGCCGCCGAAGTCGATATAGGCCTCGTCGACCAGCACCACGGTATCCGGATTGGCCTTGAGCAGGCGCTCGATGGCCGCCAGGCCGAGGGCGCAGCCAGTCGGCGCGTTGGGGTTGGGGAAGATGATGCCGCCATTCGGGCGCGCGTAGTCTTCCACGCGGATCTGGAACTGCTCGTCCAGCGGCAGCGCCTCGTAGGCAATGCCGTACAAGCCGCAGTAGACCGGGTAGAAGCTGTAGGTGACATCCGGGAACAGCAGCGACCGGCCGTGCTGGAACAGGCCGTGGAACGCGTGCGCCAGCACCTCGTCGGAACCATTGCCGACAAACACCTGGGCGGTGCTCACGCCGTAGTAGTCGGCCACTGCCTGCTTCAGGCGGTCGCTGTTGGGGTCCGGGTACAGGCGCAGGTTGTCGCCCAGCTCGGCCTGCATGGCGGCAATCGCCTTGGGCGACGGGCCATAGGGGTTCTCGTTGGTGTTGAGCTTGACCAGCTTGGCCAGTTTCGGCTGTTCACCCGGTACGTAGGGCACCAGGTCCTTGACGAAGGGGCTCCAGAATTTGCTCATCTGCCCTTCTCTCCTCGAATTAGGTTCGTGTTGCTTTTCGTAGGAGCGAGCTCTGCTCGCGAATGGCCCGCTTAAAAGCTTCGCGAGCAGAGCTCGCTCCTACAAGGGTTCGGGTTGGCTTACGGCTTGATGCGGTACTCGGCGCTGCGGGCGTGGGCAGTCAGCGACTCGCCACGGGCCAGCACGCTGGCTACCTTGCCCAGCTCGGAGGCACCCTCAGCCGAGCAGTGGATGATCGACGAGCGCTTCTGGAAGTCGTACACCCCCAGCGGCGAGGAGTAGCGCGCAGTGCCGGAGGTTGGCAGCACGTGGTTGGGACCTGCGCAGTAATCGCCCAGCGCTTCCGCGGTGTAGCGCCCCATGAAGATCGCGCCGGCATGGCGGATCTGCGGCAGGTACTGCTCGGGATTTTCCACCGACAGTTCCAGGTGCTCCGGGGCGATGCGGTTGGCCACTTCGATGGCCTGGGCCATGTCGGCGACCAGAATCAGCGCACCGCGGCCTTCCATGGAAGTACGGGCGATGGTCTCACGCTCCAGGGTCGGCAGCAGCTTGGCGATGCTCGCCGCCACGCGGTCGAGGAAGGCGGCATCCGGGCTGACCAGAATGGCCTGGGCATCCTCGTCGTGCTCGGCCTGGGAAAACAGGTCCATGGCGATCCAGTCCGGGTCGGTCTGGCCGTCACATACCACGAGAATCTCCGATGGCCCGGCGATCATGTCGATGCCGACCTTGCCAAACACGTGGCGCTTGGCGGTAGCCACATAGATGTTGCCGGGGCCGACGATCTTGTCCACCGGTGGCACGCTCTCGGTGCCGTAGGCGAGCGCGGCCACGGCCTGGGCGCCGCCAATGGTGAACACCCGGTCGACGCCGGCGATACAGGCGGCGGCGAGGACGATCTCGTTGATCTCGCCACGCGGGGTCGGCACCACCATCACTACTTCCGGCACGCCGGCGACCTTGGCCGGGATGGCGTTCATCAGCACCGAGGACGGGTAGGACGCCTTGCCGCCCGGCACATACAGGCCGGCGCGGTCCAGCGGGGTAACCTTCTGCCCCAGCACCGTGCCGTCGGCCTCGGTGTAGCTCCAGGAATCCTGCTTCTGCCGCTCGTGGTACAGGCGCACGCGCTCGGCGGCTTTTTCCAGGGCGCTGCGCTGCTCGGGGGTGATGCGGGTCAGGGCCAGCTCCAGGCGCTCGCGCGGCAGGATCAGGTCAGCCATGGAGGCGACGTCCAGGCCGTCGAACTGCTTGGTGAACTCGACCACGGCGGCATCGCCACGCTCGCGCACGGCCTTGATGATGTCCAGCACGCGCTGGTTGACCGCGTCGTCCGACACGCTTTCCCAGCTCAGCAGATGATCCAGATGACGGGCGAAGTCCTGGTCAGCGGCGTTGAGTCGGCGGATAGCAATGGGACTGGTCATAGCGGGCCTCTTGATTGGCAAATGCTCGGGCGCCCGTAGGGTACCAGCCGCTCCGCGCGGGCACCTGAGAATTCTGGCTATGACACGGATAGGCGGGCGCGACGCAATGTCGCGCAAGGGTATTAGCTGGGGTGTCGCGATTCGACGGCGGCGCGCAGGGTATCGATCAGCGCCTGGATGCGGCTGTGCTGCATCTTCATCGAGGCCTTGTTGACGATCAGCCGCGAGCTGATTGTGGCGATCAGTTCCTGGGCCTCCAGGCCGTTGGCACGCAGGGTGTTGCCGGTGTCGACCACGTCGATGATCTTGTCGGCCAGACCGACCAGCGGTGCCAGCTCCATGGAGCCGTACAGCTTGATCACTTCGACCTGGCGGCCCTGCTCGGCGTAGTAACGCTTGGCCACGTTGACGAACTTGGTGGCCACGCGCAGGCGACCTTTCGGCTCCGGCGCGCCAACCTTGCCGGCGGTCATCAGCTTGCACTTGGCGATCTGCAGGTCCAGCGGTTCGTACAGCTCACCGCCGTACTCGAGCAGAACGTCCTTGCCGGCCACGCCGATGTCGGCCGCGCCATGCTCGACATAGGTCGGCACGTCGGTGGCACGCACGATCAGCAGCTGCACATCATCCTGGGTAGTCGGGATGATCAGCTTGCGGCTCTTTTCCGGATTCTCGGTGGGCACGATGCCGGCTTCGGCCAGCAACGGCAGGGTGTCATCGAGAATGCGGCCTTTGGACAGGGCGATGGTCAGCATTACGCAATTTCCTTAGAACAGGCGCCAGCCCTTGCGGGCTGGTGGTTGGGCTACGCGCAGCGCCAACCTAGCCTGGTACGCGGCGGATCTTGGCGCCGAGCAGCTGCAGTTTTTCCTCGATGCACTCATAGCCACGGTCGATGTGGTAGATGCGGTCGATCAGGGTCTCGCCTTCGGCAACCAGGGCGGCGATCACCAGGCTGGCCGATGCACGCAGGTCGGTGGCCATCACCGGGGCACCCTTGAGTTGCGGCACGCCGGTAACGATGGCGGTGTTGCCTTCGACCAGGATCTGCGCGCCCATGCGGTTCATCTCGTAGACGTGCATGAAGCGGTTCTCGAACACGGTCTCGATAACGGTACCGGTGCCCTCGGCAATCGCGTTGAGGGAGATGAACTGGGCCTGCATGTCGGTCGGGAAGGCCGGGTACGGCGCGGTGCGCAGGTTGACGGCTTTCGGCCGCTTGCCCTTCATGTCCAGCTCGATCCAGTCCTTGCCGGTGGTGATCTCGGCGCCCGCTTCCTGCAGCTTGGAGAGTACCGCCTCGAGGATGGTCGGATCGGTGTCTTTCAGCTTGATCCGGCCACCGGTGGCGGCGGCAGCCACCAGATAGGTGCCGGTTTCGATACGGTCGGGCATCACGCTGTAGCGACCGCCACCGAGGCGCTCGACGCCGTCGATGGTGATGGTGTCGGTACCGGCACCGCTGACCTTGCCGCCCATGGCATTGATGAAGTTGGCCAGGTCGACCACTTCCGGCTCACGCGCGGCGTTTTCCAGGACAGTGCGACCGCGCGCCAGGGCGGCGGCCATCATGATGTTCTCGGTACCGGTCACGCTGACGATATCGAAGAAGAAGTGCGCGCCACGCAGGCCGCCTTCCGGCGCCTTGGCCTTGATGTAGCCGCCTTCGACGTCGATCTTCGCGCCCATGGCTTCCAGACCGCGGATGTGCAGGTCGACCGGACGCGAACCGATGGCGCAACCGCCGGGCAGCGCCACTTCGGCTTCGCCGAAACGGGCGACCATCG
Source organism: Pseudomonas campi (assembly GCF_013200955.2). NCBI lineage: Bacteria > Pseudomonadati > Pseudomonadota > Gammaproteobacteria > Pseudomonadales > Pseudomonadaceae > Aquipseudomonas > Aquipseudomonas campi. The sequence goes on along the minus strand of NZ_CP053697.2, from coordinate 930,585 downwards.
GACCGAGCACGAGGATCGAGGCGCGCATGGTCTTCACCAGCTCATACGGCGCGACCAGGGTCTTGATGCTGCTGGCGTCGACTTCGACGCTGAGCTTCTCGTCGATCACCGGCTGCACGCCCATGCGCCCGAACAGCTCGATCATGGTGGTGATGTCGTGCAGGTGCGGCAGGTTGCACACGGTGACCGGGGTGTCGGCCAGCAGGGTGGCGGCGAGGATCGGCAGGGCCGAGTTCTTCGCACCGGAAATGCGGATTTCGCCATCGAGGCGGATACCGCCGGTAATAATCAGTTTATCCATTGCTATCTCGCTGCCCGCAGGCTCAGGAGCGCTCGGCCCAAGCGGCCTGGCTGAAGAATTTCATGGTCACTGCGTGAATACTGCCATCGGCGATCCAGGCATTGAGGTGGGCATAGACTTGTTGCTGGCGCTTGACCGGGCTGAGGGCGGCCAGCTCATCGCTGATCAGGTTCAGCTGGAAATTGCAGCCCTCGCCTTCCACCTCGATACGGGTGTCCGGCATTTTGGCTTCCAGGAGGCTTTTTACTTCGACGGCCTGCATGCTCAACCTCGATCGGCGCATAAGAAATCAGTGGCGGGCCAAGGCTCGCGGGCCGGCCATGATACAAAAAAGCCCCCCGCCTGCGAAGCCCGGATACCCGGATCGCTGACGGAGGGCCTTGTAGCCTGCTTACGCGCTCGTCAGTCAGGGCGCGCCAACAGGCTCCTGACCGCTCAAGCCTGCGGCGCGAGCACTTCGAGCAGGCCGGAAACCTTGGCGATTTCCAGCATATCAGCGGGAAGTCGGCGAATGCTCAGTGGCTTGTTTGCGGCCTTGGCATCGCGCAGAAAGGCCAAGAGCAGCGACAAACCAACGCTGCTGGACTTCTCCACCAGCGCGCAGTCCAGCACCAGGCTCGCTTGCGTGCTGGCCTGGATCAACTGGCGCCCGGCCTCGCGCAAGGCTGGCCCGGTGCGATAGTCGAGCACGCCGACGAGCTGCAGCTCGCCAGTGGCGGCCTGGCGAATGGCGCCGTCGCTCATTGCCCGTTTGCCTGCTGACCGGTGGCGCTGTCCTTGGCCTTGGCCACTACGTCGGCCCAGCCGTCGATGGTCTTGTCGAGGTCGTTGCCATTGCGCTGCATGCTGTCAGCGAACTGGTCACGGAACAGCTTGCCGATGTTGATACCGTTGATGATCACGTTGCGCAGCATCCACTGGCCGTCAATCTGCACCATGGTGTAGGACACCGGGTAGACGGTGCCCTTGCTGTCGCTGACTTCCATGCCAACGCTGGCACGATCGGCGCCCTCGGCCTTGGCCGGCAGCACACGAATGTCCTGATTGTCGTACTCGAGCAGAGCATTGCCATAGAACTGCATCAGGCTGCGCTTGAAGTTGTCTTCGAAGCGCTGCAACTGCTCGGGGCTGGCCTTGCGCGAATATTTGACGGTCATGATGCTGCGCGAAATGCCTTCGCTGTCCACCACCGGGCCGAGGATGCGATTCAGCGCATCATAGAAATCCTGGGGGGTCTCCTTGTAAGCCGCCTTGTTGGCTTTCAGGTCGCCGATCAATTGATCGGTGGTCTGCTGCACCACGTCATGGGCACTGGGGGCCGCCTGGGCCAGCAACGGCAGGGCGGCCAACACCACCAACAGGCCATTACGCAGAATCTTCAGCATGGTGAAATTCCTCATTTGCTCTCTTTATTCACCGAATTGATCAGGAACTTGCCGATCAGGTCTTCTAGCACCAGCGATGACTGGGTGTCATGGATAACACTATCGGCCGTCAGTACATCTTCCTCACCACCGACGCTGATGCCGATGTATTTCTCGCCGAGCAGGCCGGCCGTGAGAATCGAGGCCGTGGAATCAACCGGCAGGTTGTCTACGCGCTTTTCCACTTCCATGGTCACCCGACCGGTGTAGCTGTCGTGATCGAGGTCGATGGCGGTGACCTTGCCAATGGTCACGCCGGCCATGGTCACCTTGGCCCGGACCGTCAGCCCGGCAATATTGTCGAAGTGCGCATAGAGCTTATAGGTATCGCCCGAACTCGCTGCCGACAGGCCGCTGACACGCAGGGCCAACAGCAACAGGGCCAGCAATCCAGCCAGCAGGAACAGGCCGACGCCGATTTCCAGGGAGCGGCTTTGCATCAGAGATCTCCAAACATCAGGGCGGTCAGAATAAAGTCGAGGCCGAGCACAGCCAGGGAGGCATACACCACGGTTTTGGTGGTGGCACTGCTGATGCCTTCCGAGGTGGGTTCGCAGTCATAGCCCTGGAACACGGCGATCCAGGTCACCACGAATGCAAATACGATGCTCTTGATCACACCATTGAGCACATCTTCGGTGAATTGCACGCTGTTCTGCATGTTCGACCAGAACGAGCCTTCGTAGACCCCCAGCCAGTCGACCGCGACCATCGCCCCGCCCCAGATGCCCACCACACTGAAGATAGTGGCCAGCAGCGGCATGGAGATGAAGCCGGCCCACAGGCGCGGGGCAATGATGTACTTGAGCGGGTCGACACCGATCATTTCCAGGCTGGACAGCTGCTCGGTGGACTTCATGTTGCCGATTTCGGCGGTCAGCGCCGAACCGGCACGCCCGGCAAACAGCAAGCCGGTCACCACCGGCCCCAGCTCACGCAGCAGGGTCAGGGCGACCATCTGCCCGACCGCCTGCTCGGAGCCATAGCTGCTGAGGATATTGAAGCCCTGCAGCGCCAGCACCATGCCGATAAACAGGCCGGCCACCACGATGATCGGCAACGACAGTACACCGACAAAATACAGCTGACGGATCAGCAACTGGCCGCCATTACTCAGGCCACTGCGGCCGAACAACGAACTGAGCAAGAACAGTGACGAGCGGCCCAGGGCCTGGACCACATCGATTCCGGAGCGGCCCAGCAGGCGGATGCGCTCGAGTGGCGAAGACTTACGCATCAACGCGCCCCCAATAAATCGTCAAGATAATCTGGCGCCGGATAATGGAAAGGCACCGGACCATCCGGAATCCCTTTCATGAACTGCTGGATGCGCGGGTTATCCGAGTTCATCAGCTCATCGGGAGTGCCCTGCCCCAGCACCTGACCATCGCCCACCACATAGAGGTAGTCGGCAATGCTGGCGGTTTCGGCGAGGTCATGGGAAACCACGATACTGGTGATACCCAGGGCGTCGTTGAGCAGGCGGATCAGGCGCACCAACACGCCCATGGCGATCGGGTCCTGGCCGACGAACGGCTCGTCGTACATCAGAATCTGCGGGTCCAGGGCAATCGCCCGGGCCAGCGCCACGCGACGCTTCATGCCGCCCGACAATTCATCCGGCATCAGCTCGATGGCGCCGCGCAGCCCCACGGCCTGCAGCTTCAGCAGCACGATGTCGCGAATCATCTCGTCGGACAGCTGGGTATGTACCCGCAACGGAAAGGCGACGTTCTCGAACACATCGAGGTCGGTAAACAAGGCACCGCTCTGGAACAGCACACCGAACTGCTTGCGCATATCGAACAGGTCGCTGCGCGACAGCGTCGGCAGGTTCTGCCCGTTGACCCACACCTCGCCGCTGGACGGCTTGAGCTGAGCAGCAATCAGACGTAACAAGGTCGTCTTGCCGCAGCCGGAAGGACCCATGATGCCGGTGACCTTGCCGCGCGGAATGCAGATATCGACATTGTCAAAGATGGTGCGTGCGCCGCGCCTGAAGGTCAGGCCCTTCAACTCGACAGCGTAGGCATTATCGGCGCTCATCCAAACTCCTTGTGAGACGGTCATCCCTGAACAGACGCGGCATTCCCGAGCGAGGACACCCGATAGCGCAGGCAGGCCGAACAGGGCGCGCAATATATCACCCAAGCCTTACGCGCCCAAGGTTGCGCAATGTTTTCAAGCAATTTAAGCGCTGTATCACCCAGCCAACATCCGCCAGGGGTGAGGCGAAGCGGCTTTCCCGCTATAATCGCCGACTTTTCTGCCGACCGTCGTGAAATCGTCATGAGCCAGTCCAGCGATCTGATCCAATCCGCCCAACGCACCATGCGCCTCGAACTCGAAGCCATCGAGGCCTTGCTCAACCGCGTCAACGGCGATTTCGTGCACGCCTGTGAGTTGATGCTGGCCTGCAAAGGCCGCATCGTTGTGGTCGGCATGGGCAAGTCCGGGCACGTCGGCAACAAGATCGCCGCCACCCTGGCCAGCACCGGCACTCCGGCTTTTTTCGTCCACCCGGCCGAAGCCAGCCATGGCGACATGGGCATGATCACCCGTGACGACGTGGTGCTGGCGCTGTCCAACTCCGGCTCGACTGCCGAAATCGTTACCCTGCTGCCGCTGATCAAGCGCCTCGGCATCACCCTGATCAGCATGACCGGCAACCCGGAATCGCCGCTGGCCAAGGCTGCGGAAGTCAACCTGGATGCCCAGGTGGCCCAGGAAGCCTGCCCACTGAACCTGGCGCCGACCTCCTCCACCACCGTATCCCTGGTGCTCGGCGACGCCCTGGCCATCGCCCTGCTGGAAGCCCGCGGCTTTACCGCCGAAGACTTCGCCTTCTCCCATCCCGGCGGCGCACTCGGTCGACGCCTGCTGCTCAAGGTGGAGAACGTCATGCACAGCGGTGCCCGCCTGCCCCTGGTGCAGCGCGGTACCAGCCTGCGCGACGCCTTGCTGGAAATGACCCGCAAGGGCCTGGGCATGACGGTAGTGGTCGAAAGCGATGGCAAGTTGGCCGGGATCTTCACCGACGGCGACTTGCGCCGCACCCTGGACAAAGGTATCGACGTGCGCGATGCCAGCATCGATAGCGTGATGACCGTGCACGGCAAGACCGCCCGCGCCGACATGCTCGCAGCCGAAGCCCTGAAAATCATGGAAGACCACAAGATCAACGCGCTGGTAGTGGTGGACGACGAGGATCAGCCCGTCGGCGCCCTCAACATGCACGACCTGCTGCGCGCCGGAGTGATGTAAATGAACAGTGAACTGCTGCAACGCGCCAAGCCGATCAAACTGGCCATCTTCGATGTCGACGGCGTGCTGACTGACGGCAAGCTGTATTTCCTGGTCGACGGCAGCGAATTCAAGACTTTCAACACCCTCGACGGCCACGGCATCAAGATGCTGATCAACTCCGGGGTGCGCACCGCCATCATCAGCGGACGCAAGACTCCGGTGGTCGAGCGTCGCGCGCAGAACCTGGGTATCCAGCACCTGTACCAGGGCCGCGAAGACAAGCTGGTCGTGCTGGACGAACTGCTCGGCGAGCTCGGTCTAAGCTACGAACAAGTCGCCTACCTGGGCGATGACCTGCCAGACCTGCCGGTGATCCGTCGGGTCGGCCTGGGCATGGCCGTGGCCAGCGCCGACGACTTTGTCCGCCAGCACGCCCATGGCGTCACCGCGGCGCGCGGTGGCGAAGGTGCCGCCCGCGAATTCTGTGAACTGATCATGCGCGCCCAGGGCAGCCTCGACGCCGCCCAAGCCGCCTACCTCTAGGATCAAGCATGCTCGGCAAACTGCGACAACCTCTGATCTACAGCCTGATTGCCGCCCTGCTGGGCGCAGTCGGCTATTGGAACATCCGTCCGGAAAGCTTTCTGGACAAGCCTTCGACAGCTGAAACCGACAATGCCATCGACTTCTACGTGGTCAACGCCCGCACCCTGCAGTACCAGGAAGACGGCCAACTGCACTACGAGATGACCGCCGACAAGCTGGAGCACCTCAAGGCCAGCGACATCACCCTGCTGAACAAGCCCGACCTGCAGCTGTATCGCGGCAGTGCCTATCCCTGGCACGTGCAGAGTGAGCGTGGCGAGGTCGCGCCAGAGGGCAAGGAAGTCGAGCTGATCGATGCCGTGCGCGTCGCACGGACCGACGCCAAGGGCCGCCCGACGGTGATCACCAGCAGCCGGATGACCGTATTTCCTGACAAGGAATATGCGCAAACCCAGCAAGCCGTTAGAATCGAGGCCGCCAATGGGGTGACCACGGCGCAAGGAATGAAAGCGTACATGAATGACGGCCGGATCCTCCTGCTGTCCAACGTAAGAGGCCAGCATGAGGCTCGTTAAAACACTCCCCCTATTGTTCATCAGCCTCGGTGCCGCGCTCGGAAGCGCCAGCTCCTGGGCCCTGCCGAGCGACCGCGAGCAGCCGATCCGGGTGCAAGCCGACAGCGCCGAGCTGGACGACAAGCAAGGCGTGGCCGTGTACCGCGGCGGCGTAGTGATCACTCAGGGCACCCTGAAGATCACCGGCGACACCGTGACCATCACCCAGGATGCCAATGGCGAAGTCGAAGTCTTCACCTCGGTGGGCAAGCCTGCCTACTACGAGCAGAAGCCTTCGGCAGAAAAGGAAATCGTCAAGGCCTACGGCCTGACCATCCAGTACTTCGCCAGCAACGAGCGCATCGTGCTAATCGATCAGGCCAAGGTGATTCAGGAAGGCAATACCTTCGAAGGCGAGAAGATCGTCTATGACACCCAGCGCCAGATCGTCAACGCCGGTCGCGCCAACGGCACCGCCCTGAGCACGCCGCGCCCACGTATCGACATGGTCATCCAGCCGCGCAAGAAAACCGACCAGCCGGAGCAAGCGCAGTAATGGCGACCCTCAAAGCCCAGCACCTGGCCAAGAGCTATAAGGGCCGCCAGGTCGTCCGTGACGTCAGCCTGTCCATCGACAGCGGCCAGATCGTCGGCCTGCTCGGCCCCAACGGCGCCGGCAAGACCACCTGTTTCTACATGATCGTCGGCCTGGTACAGGCCGACCAGGGCCGCGTGCTGATCGACAACCTCGACGTCAGCCACCAGCCCATGCACGGCCGCGCGCGCGTCGGTATCGGCTACCTGCCGCAGGAAGCCTCGATCTTCCGCAAGCTGTCGGTGGCCGACAACATCATGGCCATCCTGGAAACCCGCAAGGACCTCGACCGCGCAGGCCGCCACGCCGCGCTGGAGACCCTGCTGCAGGAGTTCCACATCAACCACATCCGCGACAACCTCGGCATGAGCCTGTCCGGTGGCGAGCGCCGCCGCGTGGAAATCGCCCGCGCCCTGGCCACCGAGCCGAAATTCATTCTGTTGGATGAACCCTTCGCCGGTGTCGACCCGATCTCGGTCGGCGATATCAAGCAGATCATTTACCACCTCAAGGCCAAGGGCATTGGTGTGCTGATCACCGACCACAACGTGCGCGAGACCCTCGATATCTGCGAGACCGCCTACATTGTCAATGACGGCCAACTGATCGCCGAAGGCGATGCCGAGAGCATCCTGGCCAACCAGCTGGTGAAAGAGGTCTACCTCGGGCACGAGTTCCGCCTGTAACAGGCTTTTGAAAAACGTCGGCGAAGCAGCCTAGGCTAGGCGAAGAGCGGCGAAGAGGCGCAGTTTACGAATAGTAAATGAGCACTCTGAACCGGTTTTCAACAACGCCACGGCAACGCAGGTAGTTTTTCAACAGCCTGCTGACGCAGGCGCCGCCGCACTACATGGATGTTGTCAAGCCTAGGCAAAGCCGCCAGATTCAGGCATATAATTTGCTTATTGGCGGCGCCCCGGCGCCCTGTAGTGAATGGCGCACCCGCGCCGGCAAATAAGGTGCAAAGCTTCCTGCCATGAAACCTTCGCTAGTCCTCAAGATGGGCCAGCAGCTGACGATGACACCGCAGCTGCAACAAGCCATTCGTCTACTCCAGCTTTCCACCCTGGACCTGCAACAGGAAATCCAGGAGGCCCTGGAATCCAACCCCATGCTGGAACGCCAGGAAGAAGGCGAAGACTTCGACAACAGCGATCCGCTGGCCGACGGCGAAGAGCAGAACGCCCAGTCCAAACAGCAGCAGGACACCTACCAGGAAACCAACAGCACCCCCGCCGACTCCATCGAGGACGGCGAGTGGAACGAACGCATTCCCAACGAACTGCCGGTCGACACCGCCTGGGAAGACGTCTACCAGACCAGCGCCAGCAGCCTGCCAAGCAACGACGATGACGAGTGGGACTTCACCACCCGCACCTCGGCCGGCGAAAGCCTGCAGACCCACCTGCTGTGGCAGCTCAACCTGGCGCCGATGTCGGACACCGACCGCCTGATCGCCGTGACCCTGATCGACTGCATCAACAATCAGGGCTACCTGGAAGAGTCGCTCGAGGAAATCGTCGAGGCCTTCGACCCGGAAATGGACGTCGAGCTCGACGAAGTCGAAGCCGTGCTACACCGCATCCAGAACTTCGACCCGGCCGGCGTCGGCGCCCGTGACCTGCGCGAATGCCTGCTTCTGCAACTGCGTCAGCTGCCGGCCAGCGCCCCCTGGCTGAGCGAAGCCCAGCGCCTGGTCGGCGACCACCTCGACCTGCTTGGCAGCCGTGACTACAGCCAGCTGATGCGGCGTATGAAGCTCAAGGAAGACGATCTGCGCCAGATCATCGAGCTGATCCAGAGCCTCAATCCACGTCCCGGCTCGCAGATCGAAGCCAGCGAGCCGGAATACGTGATCCCCGACGTCCTGGTACGCAAGCACAACGAGCGCTGGCTGGTGGAGCTGAATCAGGAAGCGGTGCCGCGCCTGCGCGTCAACGCCCAGTACGCCGGCTTCGTCAAACGCGCCGACTCCAGCGCCGACAACACCTTCATGCGCAACCAGCTGCAGGAAGCGCGCTGGTTCATCAAGAGCCTGCAGAGCCGTAACGAGACGCTGATGAAGGTCGCCACGCAGATCGTCGAGCATCAGCGCGGCTTCCTCGAATACGGCGACGAAGCGATGAAACCGCTGGTCCTGCATGACATCGCCGAAGCGGTGGGCATGCACGAATCGACCATCTCGCGCGTTACCACGCAGAAATTCATGCACACCCCGCGTGGCATTTACGAGCTGAAATACTTCTTCTCCAGCCACGTCAGCACCTCTGAAGGTGGCGAATGCTCGTCGACGGCGATCCGTGCCATCATCAAAAAACTGGTCGCAGCGGAAAACGCGAAAAAGCCGTTGAGTGACAGCAAGATCGCTGGTTTACTGGAAGAACAGGGCATTCAGGTAGCCCGTCGCACCGTCGCCAAATACCGCGAATCCCTCGGGATAGCGCCTTCGAGCGAACGCAAGCGGTTGATGTAGCGCGCAGTGTCTGAGGCCTGCGCCAGCGACCGATGTGATGCGGCACTGAGGGAAGGCTTTTGCAAAACTGCATGCGCGCCAGGCGCCCTGCCCCGAGGGGGAAGCACAGGACAGTTCTGCAAAAGCCTTCTCAAGCCAAAGTGTTACGGTGGCAGGCCCGCTAGCCTGTCTCTTACACACGGCAACAAGGAGAAGTGGTATGCAAGTCAACATCAGTGGACACCAACTGGATGTGACCGACGCCCTGCGCGACTACATCGGCGAAAAACTCAGCCGACTGGAGCGCCATTTCGACAAGATCACCAATGTGCAGGTGATCATGGAGGTCGAGAAACTCAAGCAGAAAATCGAAGCCACCCTGCACATTGCTGGCGGTGAAATCGTCGCCAACGCAGAGCACGAAGACATGTATGCGGCGATCGATCTGCTCGCCGACAAACTTGACCGCCAACTGATCAAACACAAGGAAAAGCAGCTCAACCGCCTGCAAGGCGCGACAGCCCGCTGATATCCCCCACACATGATCCGACTTGAAAATATCCTGACCGCCGGCCGTTCCCTGGTGAACGTGCCCGGCGGCAGCAAAAAACGCGTTCTGGAACAGATTGCCAACCTGGTCGCGCGCGAATTGCCCGACCTCGATGGCCAGGACATTTTTGAAAGCCTGATTGCCCGTGAAAAGCTCGGTTCCACCGGGTTCGGCAACGGCATCGCCATTCCTCACTGCCGCTTGCCCGGCTGCGCAGCGCCGATCAGCGCCGTACTGCGCCTGGATGCGGCAGTGGATTTCGACGCCATCGACGGCGCCCCGGTGGACCTGCTGTTCGTCCTGCTGGTACCGGAAGCGGCGACCGACGAGCACCTGGAGCTGCTCCGGCAGATCGCCAGCATGCTCGACCGCGCCGACGTGCGCGAGCGCCTGCGTCAGGCGCAAAGCAGTGAGAGCCTCTACCAAGTAGTCGTCGACGTGCAGAACGGCCAGTAGGCCAGGGTAGGAAAGTGTCATGCGCCTGATCATCGTCAGCGGCCGCTCCGGCTCGGGCAAGAGCACCGCTCTCGATGTACTGGAGGACAACGGCTTCTACTGCATCGACAACCTGCCGGCCGGCCTGTTGCCCGAGTTGGCCGAACGGGCGCTGCTGGAAACCGAACTGCTGCACCCGCTGGTCGCCGTCTCCATCGACGCACGCAACCTGCCCAGCCAGCTCAAGCGCTTTCCCGAGCTGCTCGCCGAAGTCCGCGCCCGCCACATCCTCTGCGACGTGCTGTACCTGGATGCCGACGAGGAAACCCTGCTCAAGCGCTTCTCCGAGACCCGCCGCCGCCATCCGCTGACCAACGAGAGCCGCGCACTGGCCGAAGCCATTCGCGACGAGGAGACCTTGCTCAGCCCGATCACCGATCTGGCCGACCTGAAAATCGACACCACCCATCTCAATCTCTACCAGCTGCGCGACACCCTCAAGCTGCGCCTGCTGAACAAGCCCGAGCCGGGCACCGCGTTTCTCATCGAATCCTTTGGTTTCAAGCGTGGCATGCCGGTGGATGCCGATCTGGTGTTCGACGTACGCTGCCTGCCCAATCCCTACTGGAAGCCGGACCTGCGCGAGATGTCCGGTCTGCAGGCACCGGTTGCCGAGTACCTGGCCGCGCAACCAGATGTCGAGGAGATGTACCAGGACATCCATGCCTACCTGCACAAGTGGCTACCCCGTTTCGCCGCCAGCAACCGCGCCTATGTGACCATCGCCATCGGCTGTACCGGCGGCCACCATCGCTCCGTGTACCTGGCCAATCGCCTGGGCGAAGCGCTCAAACCCACCTTGAAGAATGTCCAGGTCCGCCACCGCGACCTGGGTTAAGGACTGCCCACGCAATGCCTGCCTGCGAAATCACCATCATCAACAAACTCGGCCTGCATGCCCGTGCAGCGGCCAAGTTCGTCGGCGTGGCGACGCGCTTTCCTTGTCAGGTGCGGGTCGGCCGCAGCGCAGAGAGTCTGATCGACGGCAAGAGCATCATGGCCGTGATGATGCTCGCGGCTGGCAAGGGCACCAACCTGCACCTGTATAGCGAAGGCGAACAGGATGACGACGCGTTGAACGCCCTGATCGAACTGATCAACAACAAGTTCGACGAAGGCGAATAACCCGCCTGCCCTACCCAGCAAAAGGGGCTGTCCGGAAAACCGGACAGCCCCTTTTTCATGGCGTGTTCTAGAACCTGTTTACGATCTCACAAGCTAGAGCCAGTTTTAACGCGGTATGGCCGACGCGCAGCAGATCGTAGACAGGTTATTAGCTGCCGGCGACGGTCATCTTCTCGATCAGGACCGAGCCGGTGCGGATATTGCCGCGCAGCTCCAGGTCATTACCGACCGCGACTATCTGGCGGAACATGTCACGCAGATTGCCGGCGATGGTCACTTCCTGCACCGGGAACTGGATCTCGCCGTTCTCCACCCAGAAGCCAGCGGCGCCGCGCGAATAGTCGCCGGTGACCATGTTCAGGCCGTGTCCCATCAGCTCGGTCACCAGCAGGCCGCGGCCCATGCGGCGCAACAGGGCTTTCTGGTCCTCGTCACCATGGCTGACAAACAGGTTGTGCACGCCACCCGAGTTGGCCGTGCTGGGCAAGCCCAGCTTGCGCCCGGAATAGGTGCCGAGGATGTAGGAAACCAGCTCACCGCCGGCGACGAAAGGCTTGGCATAGGTCGCCAGGCCGTCGCCATCGAACGTCGCGCTGCCCATGGCCCGCGGGATATGCGGACGCTCGTCGAGGTTGAGCCAGGTGGGGAACAGCTGCTGGCCCAGGGTGCCTTCGAGGAAGGACGACTTGCGGTACAGGTTGCCGCCGGAAATCGCCGCGAGGAAGCTGCCGAACAGCCCGGTGGCCAGCTCGGCGGCGAACAGCACCGGCACCTCGCAAGTCGGCACTGGTCGCGCGCCCAGACGGGCCGCGGTACGCGCGGCGGCATGCCGACCGATCTGCGCCGGGTCGGCCAGCAGCTCGCCCTGGCGATTGACGTCGTACCAGTAGTCGCGCTGCATCTGCCCTTCGCCTTCGGCGATCATCACGCAGCTGAGGCTGTGGCGGGTGCTGGCGTAGCCGCCGACGAAACCATGGCTGTTGCCGTAGACCCGGCAGCCCTGGTGGGTATTGAGGGTGGTGCCATCGGCATTGCTGATCCGCGGATCGGCAGCGAACGCCGCCTCTTCGCAGGTCAGGGCGAGCTCGACGGCGCGCTCGGGCGCCAGCGCCCAGGGATGATAGAGATCGAGCTCGGGAAACTCGCGGGCCATCAGGGCCGCGTCGGCCAGGCCGGCACACTCATCCTCGGAGGCATGCTGGGCGATGGCCAGGGCCGCCGCCACGGTTTCGCGGATGGCCGCATCGCCGCTCGCCGAAGTACTGGCCGAGCCCTTGCGCTGGCCGACGTACAGGGTGATGCCGAAACCCTGGTCGCGGTTGAACTCGACCGTTTCCACCTCGCCCTGGCGCACCGTGGTCGACAAGCCCTGCTCCATCGACACCGCCACTTCACAGGCACTGGCACCCTGGCGCCGGGCCTCGGCGATTATCTGTTCGACCTGCGCCTGCAAGGCCGGCAACGCCTGCGGGCCCACCACTTCTGCTGCACTCATAACTCGCTCCAAAACTGCAAACTGACAGCCCACCCGGCAAGCACTGTGCTTACGGTTTGAGGCTTGCCGCACCCCTTGCTGCTATCATGGCGGCGTTTCCATCCGGACCGCCCCCATGGCTGATTCATACGACGAAGACTTCTCTGGCGAGAAGAGCAAAACCCAGATCAAGCGCGAACTGCATGCCCTGCAGGAGCTTGGTCAGCGCCTGACCACCCTCAAGCCCGACATCCAGGCCAAGCTGCCGCTGACCGACGGTCTGCGCAAGGCCCTGGCCGAAGCGCCGAAGCACACGGCCAATGCCGCGAAGAAACGCCACGTGCAGTTCATCGGCAAGCTCATGCGCGACCAGGACATCGACGGCATCCTCGCCCTGATCGACCAGGTCGACAGCTCCACCCGCGAATACAACGAGCGCTTCCATACCCTGGAACGCTGGCGTGATCGCCTGATCGGCGGCGACGACACCACCCTGGAAAGCTTCGTCAGCGAATTCCCGGAGGCCGACCGCCAGCACCTGCGCGGCCTGATCCGTCATGCCCAGCACGAAGCGGCGCGGAACAAACCGCCAGCCGCTGCACGCAAAATCTTCAAATACATCCGCGAACTGGACGAAACCCAGCGCGGCCTGCGTTAAACCGCTCTGCCGGCAGGGTTGGCCGCTAGCAGGCCGTTGAAAATCTACCTGCGTTGCCATCGCGGCGTTAAAAACAGGCTCAAAATGCTCATTTACAGCTCGTAAACTGCGCTTTTTCGCCTGCTTTTGCCTTGCGCTGGCTGCCTAGCCAACGTTTTTCAACAGCCTGCTACGCGCTCAACCCTGCTCACTCCTCAGCCGCCTGTCCCGCCCACGGTAATCGCATCGATCTTCAGCGTCGGCTGGCCGACGCCCACCGGCACCGACTGACCGTCCTTGCCGCAGGTACCGACGCCGCTGTCCAGGGCCAGGTCGTTGCCGACCATCGACACCTTGCTCATGGCCTCCGGGCCGTTGCCGATCAGGGTCGCGCCCTTGACCGGGGCGGTGATCCGGCCGTCCTCGATCAGGTAGGCCTCGCTGGTAGAGAAGACGAACTTGCCGCTGGTGATGTCGACCTGGCCGCCGCCGAGATTGGCGCAGTAGATGCCCTTCTTCACCGAACGGATGATTTCTTCCGGGTCGCTTTCGCCGGCCAGCATGTAGGTATTGGTCATGCGTGGCATCGGCAGGTGCGCGTAGGATTCGCGGCGACCGTTGCCGGTGCGCGCCGCGCCCATCAGGCGGGCATTCAGCTTGTCCTGCATGTACCCCTTGAGCACGCCGTTCTCGATCAGCGTGGTGCAGCGGGTTGGCGTGCCTTCGTCATCGACGCTGAGCGAGCCGCGACGGCCGGCCAGGGTGCCATCATCGACGATGGTGCACAGGCTGGACGCGACCTTCTCGCCGACCTTGCCGCTGTAGGCCGAACTGCCCTTGCGGTTGAAATCGCCTTCCAGACCATGACCCACCGCCTCGTGCAGCAGCACGCCAGACCAGCCGGCGCCCATCACCACCGGAAAGGTACCGGCCGGAGCGGGCTGCGCTTCGAGGTTGACCAGCGCCTGGCGCAGGGCCTCGCGGGCATAGCCCATGGCTCGGTCTTCCCCGAGGCCGTCTTTTTCTAGAAAGAACCGATAGTCGGTGCGCCCACCGCCACCATGGCCGCCGCGCTCGCGGCGGCCGTTCTGCTCGACGATCACGCTGACGTTGAAGCGCACCAGTGGGCGGATATCCGCGCCCAGGCTGCCATCGCTGGCAGCGACCAGGATGCGGTCCCAGACGCCAGAGAGGCTGACGGTGACTTGCTGGATGCGGGGATCGAGGGCGCGGGTGGCCTGGTCGATACGCTTGAGCAGTTCGACCTTTTCCGCTCGCCCCAGCACGTCCAACGGATTACCCGGCGCATACAGCGCGGTCACCTGCGGGCTGCTGAAGGCCTGCACGCTGCCCTGCTGACCGGCTCGCGAAATCGAGCGCGCCGCACGGGCGGCCTGGCTGAGGGCATCGGCGGTGATCGCATTGCTGTAGGCGAAACCGGTTTTCTCGCCGGATTGGGCGCGCACGCCGACGCCCTGGTCGAGGTTGAAGCTGCCTTCCTTGACGATGCCGTCTTCCAGCACCCAGCTCTCGGAGATCTGGCTCTGGAAATACAAATCGGCGGCATCGATGCCGGGACCGGCCAGCTCGCCGAGGATGCTCGGCAACTGCTCGATGCTCAGGCCGCCGGGGGTCAGCAGGTGCTGGCTGACCGATAGCAATGTCTCGCTCATAACTTCTCCGTAGGCGCCGGCCCTGGAACGGCCGGGGCAAAAAATCGTCGGTGGTTGGCCACCGGCATGCGCTGGCGGATCTGCGCCTGCTCGGCACCATCCGGCGCGGCCAGCAAGACCGCTTCGCCCGTTGGCTGCTCGGCCAGCGGCCGACCCCAGGGGTCGATGATGGCCGAATGGCCGAAGGTCTCGCGGCCACCCGGATGGCTGCCACCCTGCCCGGCCGCCAGCACATAGCACTGGGTCTCGATGGCCCGTGCGCGCAGCAGCACCTGCCAGTGCGCCGCGCCCGTCACCGCAGTAAAGGCGGCTGGCGCGCTGATCAGCTCAGCGCCCGCTTCCCGCAAAAGACTGTACAGCTCGGGGAAACGCAGGTCGTAGCAGACCGTCAGACCGAGGCGACCCATCGGGGTATCGGCCACCACCACCTGACTGCCGCCGGCATAGTCGTCCGACTCGCGATAGCGGCCACGGCTGTCGGCCACATCGACATCGAACAGGTGCAGCTTGTCGTAGCGCGCCACGCGCTGGCCCTGGGCATCGATCAGTAGCGAACAGGCATGGGCCTTGGCACTCGGCTGGTCATCGGGCGGTAGGGGAATGGTGCCGGCGACTATCCACAACTGCAGATCGCGGGCGGTCTGTTGCAGCCAGGGCAGGATCGGCCCGTGGCCCTCGGCTTCGGCACGCCCGAGGGCGGCCAGGTCACGCCGGCCCATGGCGGCAAAGTTTTCCGGCAGCACGGCGAGGCGCGCACCGCCAGCGGCGGCCTGCTCGAGCAGGCGGCGGGCGGCGGCGAGGTTGGCCAGCACATCGTCCTGGCTGACCATCTGAATCACGGCAAGCGACATGAAGACTACCGACGGGATGATGACTGCATGCTACTCCAAGTACGGGCAGCGGACTTCATCGGGGTTTTTCAAAAGGTTTGTCGAAGGTGATGGCCGGGTTCTGCCAGGGCCCCTTGACGCTGTATTGCACGCTGGCGAAACGCGCCACGCGATCACCCAGCAGTTTGTCGACCACGAACAGCGCACCGCCCACCGCCGGCGCGCCGACGATCAGCGCGGCCAGAGGCAGGTTGTTGGTGACCGGCAGAGTCACCAACAACTTGGCGTCGATCTGGTCGCGCGCCATGTCCAGGGTGCCATTCAGTTCCAGACCGCTGGACGGCCCTTCCATCTTGATCGGCTCGCGGGTGACGAACACCCCGTCGCTGGCCACCAGCAGGCCCTTGAGCTTGTCATAACTGAGGCCCTTGCCGAGCAGATCGGAGAAGTCCAGGCGCAGGCGGCGACTGATCGAGTTGAAGTTGAGCAAACCGAACACCCGCAGCGCCGATGCCGAGCCCTTGACCTCAACCATCTGCCCCTTGCGCAGGCTGGCGTCCATGCGGCCGCTGAAGCGTTTGAGGCTGAGCCAGGCCGGCGAGCCAGGCCAGCGGCCATCGACATCCAGGCGGAAGCGCTCACTGGTGACTGTCGGGGCGAAGTTCCAGGCCAGTAGCACGTCACCCAGGTTGGTGCCTTCGAGCCGCCCCTTGTACCAGCTGCTACTGGCACCCGGCGCGCCCTCCCACCCCGCGGCACCATTGACCTGCAAGCCCTTGAGCTGCAGCGACAGCTCATTGAAGCGCACCCCTTGGGCTGTCGGGCGCACCTTCAGCGACCAGGCGCCCAGCAGCTGATCACCCTGCAGCACGCGGGCGATGCGCACATCCAGGGCCGGGAACTGCCGCGGATCGACCGCAGCCAGGGCATCCGGCTTGTCTACTTCGGTCGTACTCGGCGGCGCGGCCGGGGGAAAACTCAGGCGTGCCAGATCAACGACGATCGGCGCGCCGGCGGCATCCGGCAGATTGACCCGTCCTTCCAGCAGCGTGCTGGCCAGGTCGAGCTGCCAACCGTGACTGCTGCGTGCGAGCTTGGCCGCCAGGTTGTCGACCTGGGTACCGAAGCCACTGAAACGCTCGATCTGCAGGTCGGCGCCACGCAGGAACTGCAGGTTGCCGGTCGCGCCGGGCGAACCGCCATACTGCTTGCTCAAGGCTTGCCAGGCGGACCAGTCCAGCTCACTGAGGCGCCCGGCAACGCGCAGGCCTGGGGCACCGGGCAAGCTGGCCGCGACGCCACCCAGGCGCAACTCGCCGCGCCCCTGCAACACCTGCCCCGGCGCGGCAGCAAAAGCCAGGCTGGCCTGACCGGCATAATCCAGCCAGTAGCGCCGCTCATTGCCCTGCAGGGTCATGCGCCAGACGGCTTCGCGACTGTCCGCAGCGACCTTGCCGAAAGGCGCAGGCAGGTCGATGGCCAGGCCCTTGAGGTCGGAGCTGACGCGCAACTGGCTGTCGGCGCCGTCCAGGCTCAGGCTCAGGGCATAGGGCAGCTCGCCACTCAGTGGCAGCGCCTGGGTCACGCCCAGCCAGTTGCTCAGGGTCGCTAGCGGCACCTGGCCGCTGGCCTCGATCCGCGTGCGCGCCTTGCCCCGCGCGCCGCCGGCAATCGCCCGCCCGCGCACGGCATGGCCAAGCACCTGGGCGCGAATGTCCGGGGCACTCAGGCCGCTGGCCGTATCGAAGCGGAAGGCGCCCTTGATCTGGCTCAGTTGCAGCGCCGGCGTGCTCAGTTGCAGGCGTGCGCCCTCGGTGGCGAAATCCACCTGTACCCTGGGCGGCTGGCCCTGAGCCAGGGGAATGTCGAGGTTGAGCTTGCCGCTCAACGGCCCTTCACCGCGCCAGCCAGCAAAAGTATCTGCGGTACCCAGCGGCGCTTCCTGGAGAATTTTCAGGGCATCCACCACGCTGCTCTGCACCTGCCCCTGCACGTTCAGGCGCGGCACCCGCCCCGGACCAACCTGCGGAATATCGACGTTGACCGCCGTGAGCCGGCTATCCAGCAGGCGCCCTTCCGGGACCCGCACGCGCACGCCACTGTCCTCGATCAGCACCTCGCCACGCGCCTCGCGCAGCACCGGCCAGCCCGGCTGGAAGGCCAGCTCGGCATCATGCACGCGGAAATACAGGCTGAGGCTGCGCGCTGCGGCATCGGCGCCCTTGAGCAACGAGCCCTGGTACTGGAAATAGCCCTCATCGACCTTGCCGGCACGAATGGCGCTGTTCAGCCACTCGCTGAGCTTGGGGCTCATGCCCGGGGAGCGGGTCGGCAAGTACTTGCCGGTGAACTGCGCATCGCCATTGCGAATGCCCACGCGCAGGTCCATGTAGTCTTCTTCGGCCGGGTCCTTGCGCAGGCGCACGAGGAAGTCGCCAGCTACCGCGCCCTCTTCGCCAACCACCTGCAGATAGGGGCTGCGCAGGGTCAACCCGGCGTCATCGTAGTGCCAGAGCAGCTGCGCACCGGCCGTGCGGTAGTGCCACATGGCCGGAAACAGCTGATCGAAGTGCAGGCCGAAGTTCTCACTGACCAGCCGCCCTTCGCCGTCGGTGAGATTGCCGCTGACACTGCCGCTGGCATTCTCCACCGCCGGAATGCCATGCCAGGGACTGATGCCGACCTGCGCCAGATTCAGCGAGTACTGCAGGCGGTCGGCACTCGTCAGCTGCGGACGATAGGTCAGCTGGATAT
The DNA here is from genome assembly GCF_013200955.2 of Pseudomonas campi. Lineage (NCBI taxonomy): Bacteria > Pseudomonadati > Pseudomonadota > Gammaproteobacteria > Pseudomonadales > Pseudomonadaceae > Aquipseudomonas > Aquipseudomonas campi. Next base: position 911,929 of record NZ_CP053697.2, on the reverse strand, counting down.
TGCTCAGCAGCCCCTGCGGGCGCAGGGCCTGCAACGCCTCGGCCGCCTGCTCGGGCAGCGGCGCCAGGGCGCTCACCACCGGGCCGAGCGGGGCCAGATCGAGACGGTCGGCGCTCAGCGTCCATTGCGCCTCGCGCCCCTCTGCCGCGCTCTGCTGGCGCAGCGCCAGCTGTACCTCGCCCCAGCGGGTCTCGCCCAGGCTCAGGGCCAGGGAGTCGAGCAGCAGGTCGAAGCCAGTGTCCGTGCGGGTGAAAAAGGCGCTCAGCGCCAGGTCCTGCACCTTGACCGCCTTGCGCTGGGCATAGCCGCCACTCAGCTCGGGGGCATGCAGGCGCGCCACGGCGCGTTGCACCTGGCCGTCGTGCCAGTCCAGCCAGAATTCGCCACCAGCCTGCAGTTTTTCCAGGCGCCAGGCCTGCGTCAGGCCTTTCGGCAGCCAGCGCGCCCAATCACTCTGCGGCAGGCTGAGGTACAACTCGGCCTGGCTGTTCTGCCAATCCGTGGGCTGCAGGCGGGTACGCAGGCGCAGGGCCAGTGGCTGACCATCGGGCAGCAGCAGACGGGCGTCGATACGCTGGCGCTGTACGCCGCTGCGCAGGGTCAGGTTAGCGTAGGTGAAGCTCAGGGGGGGCTGCTCGAAGGGTTCGAGGGTCAGCTGGCTGTCCAGCAGCGACAGGGTGCTGATGCGCTGCAGACTCTGCAGGAGCTGTTGCGGATCGGCTTTCTGCGCGCCCGCGGCACGCACCGGCAGGCCCTCGACACTCCAGGCGCCCTGCTCATCCTCGCGCAGGCTGAGCTGCAGGCCATCCAGCTCCAGGTTGGCGATGTGCAACTGGCGGCTCAACAGGCTCTGCAGCACATCGGGCACCACCCGCACCTGATCCAGGCGAATACTGCTGGCGCCACTGCCCAGCTGCACGTCGTGGGCAAACAGCAGCGGCGCCAGGCCACTCCAGCGTCCCTCCAGACTGCCGATGCTCAGCGGCATGCCGAGCGCGGCCTGGGCCTTGCTCTGCACCTCGTCGCGGTACTCCGCCACCAGCGGGATCAGTTCGCGACCGAGGCTGGCATACAGCGCCGCCAGCACCAAACCCAGGGCGCACAGCCCGAGGGCGGTGCGCAACAGGGAGACAAGCAGGCGCGCCAGCCGACTCATGCAGGACTATCCAGGCGAATGCGGGTCATCTCAGAGCAGCACCACATCGTATTGCTCCTGGGAGTACATGCTTTCCACCTGGAACTTGATGGTGCGCCCGATAAAGGCCTCGAGATCGGCGACATTGCCCGACTCCTCGTCGAGCAGGCAATCGACCACCTTCTGATTGGCCAGTACCCGGTAGCCCTCGGCCTGATAGGCCCGCGCCTCGCGGAGAATTTCGCGGAAGATCTCGTAGCAGATGGTTTCCGGGGTCTTCAGCTTGCCGCGGCCCTGACAGCTGCTGCAGGACTCGCACAGCACCTGCTCAAGGCTCTCGCGGGTGCGCTTGCGGGTCATCTGCACCAGGCCCAGTTCGGTGATGCCGATGATGTTGGTCTTGGCGTGGTCGCGCTCCAGCTGCTTTTCCAGGGTACGCAGCACCTGGCGCTGGTGCTCTTCATCTTCCATGTCGATGAAGTCGATGATGATGATCCCGCCGATATTGCGCAGGCGCAGCTGGCGGGCAATCGCGGTGGCGGCCTCGAGGTTGGTCTTGAAGATGGTCTCTTCGAGAGTGCGATGGCCGACAAAGGCGCCGGTGTTGACGTCAATGGTGGTCATCGCCTCGGCCGGGTCGACCACCAGGTAACCGCCGGACTTGAGCGGCACCTTGCGCTCCAGGGCGCGCTGGATCTCGTCCTCGACGCCGTACAGGTCGAAGATCGGTCGCTCGCCTGGGTAGTGCTCCAGGCGATCGGATATCTCCGGCATCAATTCGTCGACGAACTGGGTGATCTTCTGGAAGGTCTCGCGCGAGTCGATGCGGATCTTCTCGATCTTCGGGTTGACCAGGTCGCGCAGGGTGCGCAGGGCCAGGGACAGATCCTCGTAGATCACCGAAGGCGTCTTGGCGCTCTGCATCTGCCCGGCTACCTGCTCCCACAAACGGCGCAGGTAGCGGATATCGGCGAGGATCTCGTCGGCACTGGCGCCCTCGGCGGCAGTGCGCAGGATAAAGCCACCGGCCTCCTCGATGCCCTCGGCGGCCACGCAATCGGTGACCACCTGTTTGAGGCGCTCGCGCTCGGCCTCTTCCTCGATCTTCAGCGAAATGCCGACATGCGCGGTACGCGGCATGTACACCAGGTAGCGCGAAGGAATCGACAGATGGGTGGTCAGCCGCGCGCCCTTGGTGCCGATCGGGTCCTTGGTCACCTGCACCACCAGGCTCTGGCCCTCATGCACTAGGGCGCTGATGCTTTCCACCGCGCTGCCTTCGCGGGTGGAAATCTCGGCCGCGTGAATGAAGGCCGCGCGATCCAGGCCGATGTCGATAAAGGCCGCCTGCATGCCTGGCAGCACGCGCACCACCTTGCCCTTATAGATGTTGCCGACGATGCCGCGGCGCTGAGTGCGCTCGACATGCACTTCCTGCAGCACACCGTTTTCTACCACCGCCACGCGCGATTCCATCGGCGTGATGTTGATCAGGATCTCTTCGCTCATGCATCCCACTCTGCGCGATGAAGCTGCCGGCCACGAACCACATGCCGGGCCGGCAGCTTCTTAACTGTTGACCGGCAGTGGCTGCCAGCACGGAATTGCGAATTCGTTGAGTAGCTGTGCGGTCTCGCACAAGGGCAAACCGACCACCGCCGAGTAACTGCCCTGCAACTGGCTGACGAACACTGCCGCCAAGCCTTGAATACCATAACTGCCTGCCTTGTCGCAGGGCTCCCCGGTGGCCCAGTAGGCCTCGGCCTCACCGGGCTGCAGGGCACGGAAACTGACCCGACTGGTCACCACCTGCACGGCACTGCGCGAATGACTGACCAGCGCCACCGCCGTCAGCACTTGATGCTCGCGCCCGGACAGCGCCGCCAGCATACCCAGCGCCTCGGCGCGATCCTGCGGCTTGCCGAGAATCTGCCCGTCGAGCACCACGGCGGTATCCGCCCCGAGGACCACAGCATCGCCGCAATCGCCCAGAGTGGCCAGCCCGGCGCGCGCTTTATCCAGCGCCAGGCGTTCTACATAGCCAGGTGCAGCCTCGCCAGGCAATGCGGTTTCATCGACAGAGGCGCTTAACGTGACGAAGGGCACACCGATCTGCGCCAGCAGTTCACGGCGCCGTGGGGAACCCGAGGCCAGGTAGAGGGTGGCCATGCAGACATCTCCCTGTCGAGGAATGGCAGTCGTCGGCACCGCGGCCGACGCCGATTCAGTGAACGCCGAAGCGCTGTTGCAGCCCACGCAGGATGGCGAACACCCAGGGCCAGAGCAAGGCGCTGACCAGCGCCGGGAAGACGAATTCGAGGGTCGGCTGGCGGTTGCCGGTCAGGGCATTCAGCCACAGATGCACCAGCTGGGCCAGGCCGAATACCACCAGCAGCACCAGGCTCTGCTGCCACATGGGGAACATGCGCAAACGCCGCTGCAGTGACAGCACGAGGAACACGATCAGGGTCAGGACCAGGGCATTGAGACCCAGCAGCGAGCCATTCAGCACATCCGCCAGCAGGCCGAACACCCAGGCCGAGACCATGCCCAGGCGGTGCGGCACCGCCAGCGCCCAGTAGGAGAGAAACAGCGCCAGCCACAGCGGGCGGCCGATGGCCATGAAGTCCGGCATGGGTGCCACGCTAAGCAACAGGGCAAACGCCAGGCTGGCCCAGATCACCCAGCCGTGAGCGGAACGTGTCGCCACCATCAGTGGGTCTCCTGACTATCGGCGGGTGGTAACGCCGGAGCGGCTTCCACTGCAGGCAGCGCCGGAGCTGGCGTCACCGCAGTCGCGCCGGGCACTGCCGGTACTGCTGGTCCTGGAGCGGGCACTGCCGCGTCAGGCACTGCCGGCGCCTGGCTATCGGCTTGCTGCTGGGCCTCGGCGGCAGCGGTGGCGCGTTCTTCAGCGCTGCGCCGGTCGACATCCACCAGCAGCATGTGGCGGCTGCGATTCAGCGCCGCAGTCGGCACCGCCCGCACGATGGCGAACGGCTGGCCGGAGTCATGAATCACTTCGCTGACCATGGCCACCGGGTAACCGGCCGGGAAACGCTGGCCCATACCGGAGCTGACCAGCAGATCACCCACCTTGATATCGGCGGTATCGGCCACATGGCGCAGTTCCAGGCGCTCGGGGTTGCCGCTGCCGGCCGCAATGGCACGCAGGCCATTGCGATTGACCTGCACCGGAATGCTGTGGCTGGTATCGGTGAGCAACAGCACCCGCGCCGCGTAAGGCATGACCTCGACCACCTGGCCCATCAGGCCACGAGCATCGAGCACCGGCTGGCCGAGGAACACGCCGTCCTGCTCACCCTTGTCGATCAGGATGCGATGGGTGAAGGGATTGGGATCGATGCCGATCAGCTCGGTGGCAATCACCTTCTCCTCCACCAGCGAGGAAGAGTTGAGCAGCTCACGCAGGCGCACGTTCTGCTCGGTCAACGCGGCGAGCTTCTGCACGCGACGCTGCAGCAGGAGCATTTCCGCCTTGAGCTTTTCGTTCTCGGCAACCAGCTCGTTGCGGCTGCTGAGTTCCTGGGTCGCCGCTTTCCACAGGGTCACCGGCAGGCGGCCGACCCAGAACACCGGCTCGACCAGCAAGCCCATCTGCGCACGCAGCGGCTGGAGTACGGTGAAGCGCGCATCCACCACCATCAGCACAGCCGACAGCACGACCAGCACAAGCAGTCGTACGCCCAGCGATGGACCTTTGGCGAATAGCGGTTTGATGGCGAATCCCCTAGAACCTGTTGATGACCGACATCGCGTCGATCATGCCGCATGGATACAGCCTGCTGCGCAGTCTAGCGCCCCAGCCAGGGTGACAGGACAGACGCGGCGCACACACCCATACCGCACAAAATCGAAAGCCGGAAGAACAGGCTTCCGGCTTCGGCTTACGTCGTCAGGATCACTCCGAAGAGAGCAGATCCATGGAGTGACGATCCATCATCTCCAGCGCCTTGCCGCCGCCACGGGCCACGCAGGTCAGCGGGTCTTCGGCGACGATCACCGGCAGGCCGGTTTCCTGCGACAGCAGCTTGTCCAGATCACGCAGCAGCGCGCCACCACCGGTCAACACCAGGCCACGCTCGGCGATGTCGGAAGCCAGTTCCGGCGGCGACTGTTCCAGGGCGCTCTTGACCGCCTGGACGATGGTCGCCAGGGATTCCTGCAGCGCTTCCAGCACTTCATTGGAGTTGAGGGTGAAGCTGCGCGGTACGCCTTCGGCCAGGTTACGGCCACGCACGTCGACTTCGCGCACTTCGCCACCGGCGTAGGCGGTGCCGATTTCCTGCTTGATCCGCTCGGCAGTGGATTCGCCGATCAGCGAACCGTAGTTACGGCGCACATAGGTGATGATGGCTTCGTCGAAACGGTCGCCACCGACGCGTACGGATTCGGCGTAGACCACACCGTTGAGCGAGATCAGCGCGATTTCGGTGGTACCACCGCCGATATCGACGACCATCGAGCCGCGGGCCTCTTCAACCGGCAGGCCGGCACCGATGGCAGCGGCCATCGGCTCTTCGATCAGGAATACTTCGCGGGCACCGGCACCGAGGGCCGACTCGCGAATGGCGCGGCGCTCGACCTGGGTCGACTTGCATGGCACGCAGATCAGCACGCGCGGCGACGGCTGCAGGAAGCTGTTTTCGTGAACCTTGTTGATGAAGTACTGCAGCATCTTCTCGCAGACGCTGAAGTCGGCGATCACGCCGTCTTTCATCGGACGAATGGCCTGGATGTTGCCCGGGGTACGACCGAGCATGCGCTTGGCCTCGGTACCGACGGCGACCACGCTCTTCTGGTTGTTGCCGCTGGTACGGATGGCAACCACGGACGGCTCGTTCAGCACAATGCCGCGATCGCGGACATAAATCAGGGTATTGGCAGTGCCCAGGTCGATCGACAGATCGCTGGAAAACATGCCACGCAGTTTCTTGAACATTGGGGAAAACCCTAGACAGAGCGTGGAGAAAACGCTGGGTAAAAAAGTGCGGCAAACTCTATCAATGACCAGCCTTTTGGGCAAGGCGCGTGATGTGCTAAATTGCCTGCTTTTCCGGGCGTTACGGCCCACAATTCGCGGCTTTCGACCGCAACACGCGGTATCCGTTCCCCGCCCGTATTCGTCCGGCCCCCTGGCCAGCCCCCTGGAGACTCCCGATGGCGCTTGAACGCTCCGACGTGGAAAAGATCGCCCATCTCGCCCGCCTGGGCCTGAATGAGGCCGAAGTTCCGCGAACCACCGAGACCCTCAACAATATTCTCGGCCTGATCGACGCCATGCAGGCCGTCGATACTGACGGTATCGAGCCCCTGGCCCATCCGCTGGAAGCCACCCAGCGCCTGCGGGCCGATCGGGTTACCGAGCAGAACCAGCGCGAGGCCTACCAAGCCATCGCTCCGGCCGTGGAAAACGGCCTGTACCTCGTGCCGAAAGTCATCGAATAAAAGGAAAGGGTTCCCCATGCATCAACTGACCCTCGCCGAGATCGCCCAAGGCCTCGCCGGCAAGCAGTTCTCTTCCGAAGAGCTGACCCGCTCGCTGCTGACGCGTATCCAGCAACTCGATCCGCAGCTCAACAGCTTTATCAGCGTCACCGAAGAACTGGCCCTCAGCCAGGCCAAGGCCGCCGACGCCCGCCGCGCCGCCGGCGAAACGGGCGCCCTGCTCGGCGCACCGATCGCACACAAGGATTTGTTCTGCACCCAGAACATCCTCACCAGCTGCGGCTCGAAGATCCTCAGCGGCTTCAAGGCCCCCTACAACGCCACCGTGGTCGAGAAGCTCGCCGCCGCTGGCAGCGTGACCCTCGGCAAGCTGAACATGGACGAGTTCGCCATGGGTTCGGCCAACGAATCCAGCCACTACGGCCCGGTGAAGAACCCCTGGGATCTGACCCGCGTACCGGGCGGCTCCTCCGGCGGCTCCGCGGCTGCCGTCGCCGCCCGTCTGATTCCGGCCGCCACCGGCACCGATACCGGCGGCTCGATCCGCCAGCCGGCGGCGCTGACCAACCTCACCGGGATCAAGCCGACCTACGGTCGCGTCTCGCGCTGGGGCATGATCGCCTATGCCTCCAGCCTCGACCAGGGCGGCCCGCTGGCCCGCACCGCCGAGGACTGCGCGCTGATGCTGAGCGGCATGGCCGGTTTCGACGCCAAGGACAGTACCTGCGTCGATCAGCCGGTGGACGATTATCTCGCCGCGCTGAACCAGCCGCTGAGCGGCCTGCGCATCGGCCTGCCGAAGGAATACTTCGGTGCCGGCCTCGATAGCCGCATCGCCGATAAAGTACTGGCCGTGGTCGAAGAGCTGAAGAAGCTCGGTGCCACAGTTAAAGAGATCAGTCTGCCAAATATGCAGCACGCGATCCCGGCCTACTACGTGATCGCCCCGGCCGAAGCCAGCTCCAACCTGTCGCGCTTCGACGGCGTGCGTTTCGGCTACCGCTGCGAGAACCCGGTCAACCTCGAAGACCTATACAAGCGCTCGCGTGGCGAAGGCTTCGGTGCCGAAGTGAAGCGGCGCATCATGGTCGGCACCTATGCGTTGTCCGCCGGCTACTACGACGCCTACTACCTGAAGGCGCAGAAGATCCGCCGCCTGATCAAGAACGACTTCGTCGCCGCCTTCAACGACGTCGACGTGATCCTCGGCCCAACCACGCCGAACCTGGCCTGGAAGATCGGCGCGAAGAACAACGATCCGGTCGCCGAATACCTGGAAGACATCTACACCATCACCGCCAACCTGGCCGGCATCCCCGGCCTGTCCATGCCCGCCGGCTTCGTCGACGGTCTGCCGGTTGGCGTGCAACTGCTTGCGCCCTACTTCCAGGAAGGTCGCCTGCTGAATGTCGCCCATCAGTACCAACAGGTCACTGACTGGCACACACAAGCACCGACCGGCTTCTGAGGACGACGCACATGCAATGGGAAACCGTAATCGGCCTGGAAATCCACGCCCAGCTCAGCACCCAATCGAAGATCTTCTCGGCCAGCGCCACCACCTTCGGCGCCGAGCCCAACACCCAGGCCAGCCTGATTGACCTGGGCATGCCCGGCACCCTGCCGGTGCTCAACGCCGAGGCGGTGCGCATGGCCTGCAAGTTCGGCCTGGCGATCGACGCGCACATCGCGCCGAGCAACGTCTTCGCGCGCAAGAACTATTTCTACCCGGACCTGCCCAAGGGCTACCAGACCAGCCAGATGGATCACCCCATCGTCGGCAAGGGCTTCCTCGACATCACCCTGGAAGACGGCACGCAGAAGCGCATCGGTATCACCCGCGCGCATCTGGAAGAAGACGCCGGCAAGAGCCTGCACGAAGACTTCCACGGCATGAGCGGCATCGACCTCAACCGCGCCGGCACGCCGCTGCTGGAAATCGTCTCCGAGCCGGACATCCGTTCGGCCAAGGAAGCGGTGGCCTACGTCAAGGCGATCCACGCCCTGGTGCGCTACCTGGGCATCTGCGACGGCAACATGGCCGAAGGCTCGCTGCGCTGCGACTGCAACGTCTCGGTACGCCCCAAGGGCCAGGCCGAGTTCGGTACCCGCGCCGAGATCAAGAACGTCAACTCGTTCCGCTTCATCGAGAAGGCCATCAACCACGAAGTGCAACGGCAGATCGAGCTGATCGAAGACGGCGGCAAGGTGGTGCAGGAAACCCGCCTGTACGACCCGAACAAGGACCAGACGCGTTCCATGCGCAGCAAGGAAGAAGCCAACGACTACCGTTACTTCCCCTGCCCTGACCTGCTGCCGGTGGTGATCGAGCAGAGCTTCCTCGACGAGATTCGCGCCAGCCTGCCGGAACTGCCGGTGCAGAAGCGCGAGCGCTTCGAGCGCGAGTTCGGCCTGTCCGCCTATGACGCCGATGTGCTGGCCGCCAGCCGCGAACTGGCCGACTACTTCGAGGCGGTCAACGCCGTATGCGGCGATGCCAAGCTGGCTGCCAACTGGGTGATGGGCGAGCTGTCCAGCCTGCTCAACAAGGACAACCTGGACATCGACCAGTCACCGGTTTCCGCCGAGCAGTTGGGCGGCATGATTCTGCGCATCAAGGACAACACCATCAGCGGCAAGATCGCCAAGATGGTCTTCGAAGCCCTGGCCGCCGGTGAAGGCGCCACGGCCGATGAAGTGATCGAGAACAAGGGCCTCAAGCAGGTCACCGACTCCGGCGCCATCGAGTCGATGCTCGACGAAGTGCTGGCGGCCAACGCCGAGCAGGTCGAACAGTACCGCGCCAGCGACGAAGCCAAGCGCGGCAAGATGTTCGGCTTCTTCGTCGGCCAGGCCATGAAAGCCTCGAAAGGCAAGGCCAACCCCGGCCAGGTCAACGAGCTGCTGAAGAAGAAGCTTGAAGGCTGAGTCGGATTGGCTCGCTAACGATAACGACGCCGGGTTAGCCCGGCGTCGTGTTATCCGTAGGGTGGAAAACCGCGCAGCGTTTTCCACCACTGGTCCACTACACAAATCCCATGGTGGATGAATAAAGCGTCATCCACCCTACTGGAGCAGCCATGCGTTTCGCTTTCGCCCTGTTCGCCGCCCTGCTGCTCAGCGCCTGCGCCAGCCAGGGCAAAGTCGACCCGCAGGGTTACCGCGCCGAAGGCCAGGCCTCCTGGTATGGCGCCCGGCACCACGGACGCAAAACCGCCAGCGGCGAGCGCTTCGACCAGCACGCGCTGACCGCCGCCCACCGCCAACTGCCTTTCGGCACCCGGGTACAGGTCACCAACCTGCGCAACGGCAAGCGCGTAGCGGTGCGCATCAATGATCGCGGGCCCTACTCGCGCGGGCGCCTGATCGATGTATCGAAAGCCGCCGCCGAGCAGCTCGACATGCTCACCAGTGGCACCGCACAGGTACGCATCGAAACCCTGCGCGATTGAAACAAGGCGCTACAGCCTCTGGCATTGTCCCGCTGGATGAATAAGCTATGCCGATCTTTTTTGGAGCCTGACCATGACCCTGATGACCTTCGTCTATTTGCTCGCCGGCCTGGTGCTGCTGGTCGCCGGCGCCGAGGTGCTGGTTCGCGGCGCTGCCAAACTGGCCGCCCAGTTCGGCATACCGCCACTGATCATCGGCCTCACCGTGGTCGCCTTCGGTACCAGCGCCCCGGAAACCGCGGTCAGCGTGCAAGCGGCCCTGAACGGCAGCGGCGACCTGGCCATTGGCAACGTGGTCGGCAGCAACATTGCCAACGTGCTGCTGATTCTGGGTGTGACCGCACTGATCGCGCCGCTGCTGGTATCGCGCCAGCTGATCCGCCTGGACGTGCCGATCATGATCGGTGCCAGCCTGGTCACCTATGCCCTGGCCTATGACGGCAGCCTCAGTCGCCTGGACGGCGCCCTGTTGTTCGCCGGTATCCTGGCCTACACCGGTTTCCTGATCATCAGTAGCCGCCGCGAGAAGAAAGCCGAGGGCGGCGACGAGTTCGAAGACGAATACGGCCTGCACGAGCCCGCCAAACCTTATGCCTGGGTCATCAACCTGGGGCTGATCATCGCCGGCCTGGTACTGCTGGTCAGCGGCTCCAACTTCCTGGTCGAAGGCGCCGTGCAGATGGCTCGCGCCCTGGGCATGTCTGAACTGGTGATCGGTCTGACCGTGGTCGCCATCGGCACCTCGCTGCCGGAGCTGGCCACCTCGGTGATGGCGGCCATCAAGGGTGAGCGCGACATCGCCGTGGGCAACATCGTCGGCAGCAACATCTTCAACCTGCTCTGCGTGCTAGGCCTGGCCTCGCTGGTGTCGCCAAGCGCCATCCCGGTGGCAGCCAACGCCCTGGCCTTCGACTTCCCGGTGATGATCGCGGTGGCCGTGGCCTGCCTGCCGATCTTCTTCAACGGCTACTCGATTAACCGCTGGGAAGGCGTGCTGTTCGTTGTCTACTACGCCATCTACACCACCTACCTGGTCGTCCACAGCAGCGGCGCGCCCTGGCTCGACGCCTTCCAGCAAGCCATGCTGACCTTCGTCCTGCCGCTGACCGCCGTCACCCTGGCAGTCATCGGTGCCCGCGCCTGGCATCGCCAGCGCTGAATCAAGGAGATAACCGATGAGCCAGGAAAAACCCAGTGGCCTGCAGGTGCGCCGCGAAGTGATGGGCGATGCCTTCGTCGACCGCGCCCTCGGCAATGCCACCGAATTCAGCCAACCACTGCAGGACTTCGTCAATGAACACGCCTGGGGCGGTGTGTGGAACCGCGAAGGGCTGGACCGCAAGACCCGCAGCCTGATCACCCTGGCCGCGCTGACCGCGCTGAAGTGCCCGCAGGAGCTCAAAGGCCATGTGCGCGGCGCCCTGAACAACGGCTGCACAGTCGAGGAAATCCGCGAAGCGCTGTTGCACTGCGCGGTCTACGCCGGCGTCCCAGCGGCCATCGACGCCTTCCGCGCGGCGCAGGAAGTGATCGACGCACAGGGCAAACCCTGAGCAGCGTTCGCGCAAGCCGTTGCCGCCCCCTAGACTGATCAGGGTTGAACCCGGCCATGGAGGCGGCCTGCATGCCGACATGAGCGCGAGATGAAACGACTGAAAGCCCTGCTGTTGAACCTGACCTGCATCGCTGCTACCGCGCAGGCCGACAGCATCGTCTGGCTCAGCGCGGAATTTCCGCCCATGTCCATGACCCAGGGGCCCCATGCCAATCAAGGTTACATAAACAGCCTGTTCGCTTACCTGCAGCAGGCGCTTCCCCAGCACCGTTTCACCGAGTCGGTCGTGCCCTGGCCGCGGGCGATGCACATGGCCGAGCAAGGCGGCCCTTACTGCCTGCTGGCCGCTTTCAAGACCCCGGAACGCGAGGCTTTTCTGCGCTTCAGCAAGCCCTACGGCCATGTGCTGCCCCTGGGTGTGGTGATCAGCCAGGAACAGATCGAACGCGTGAAGCCCTACCTCGACCCGGCCGGGCATGTGCAACTCGAACGCCTGTTCAAAGACCCGCAGATGCGCCCCGGCATTGCCAGTGGCCGCAGTTATGGCAGCCTGATCGACGACCTGCTGAAAACCACCCACGACACAGCGCACAGCGGTTTCGCCAGGGTCCACCAGGGCGAGTCCACCAGCGCCCTGTTCAACATGCTCGACCGCCGGCGCATCGACTACACCTTCAGCTACCCCAACGAAATGGTCTATTTCGCCGCCAGCCACCAGCTCCTGCGCTTTTACCCCATCGCCGGCAGTAACCAGCTACTGCCCGGCCGGCTCAGTTGCACGCGCAGCACGGAAACCGATCGGGTCTTTGCCGAGCTGAGCCACGTACTGGAGGGCCAGGGGCATCAGGCGGTGTTCCAGGCCAGCTACGAACGCTGGCTACCCGCATACCTGCTCGAGCACTACCGCCACCAGCTTGCTCAATTGCCGGCGGAGTAACGACGCGCTACCGGCGAAGCCAGCCGCACAGCCACGCAACCTGACGACCTGGTCAAGCGTGACGCAGTGCACAAACTCTTCGAATTTCTTTATCAGCGCCCCGCCGCCAGGAGGGCCGTCAGGCGCATAATCCGCGCCTCGACAGGCAGTGCCGTCGATCCCGTGGACGCAAGGTCCGCACCTCCATGTTGCAGGGATGCATATGCTCGCTTCGATCAAGTCGGCTTGCCGCCGCATTTTCGCCATTTTCGCTTTCGTCATCCTCGGCATCCTGCGCCTGGTGCGCTGGCTGCTGGGCGCCCTGGTGGGCAGCTGGCAGCCGCCGTTGTGGCTGCGCAAGCTGTGGCAGGGCCTGTGCGCCGGAGGCCGCTGGCTGCGCGCCCGACCCAAGCAGACGGCCGCGGCCCTGGCGCTGCTGGCCCTGCTCGGTGGCGCCGGCGCCTATGCCTGGCACTGGTACCAGAACCTGCCGGTGCCCTACAGCGTGGCTTACTCGGTGGAAGCACCGGCGCTGACCGATTACACCCAGGAAACGCCAGTCATCGCCCCGCTGCGCATCGACTTCCGCGACTCGGCAGCGCCCCTGGAAGCCATCGGCAAACCGGTGCATCAGGGCATCGAACTGCAGCCGGCGATCAAGGGCGTTTGGCACTGGGCGAGCGATCGTGCCCTGGTGTTCACCCCGGCCGGCGATTGGCCGATTGCCCAGGGCTACAAAGTGATCATGGCCGAGGAAGGCCTGCTGGCCGACGGCGTGCTGCTTGAGCAATATGAGCAACGCCTGCGCACCCAGGCCTTCGACGCAGAAGTCAGCAGCCGCGAGCTGTACCAGGACCCGGTCGTGCCGAGCCTGAAGAAACTGGTCAGCACCATTCGCTTCACTCACCCGGTGGATCAGCAATCCTTCCGCGAGCGGGTCGCCATCAACCTCGACCGAGGCCTCGAGTACCGCGACAAGGATGTCCCGCCTGTAGCGGAAATCAGCTTCAGCAAGAACGGCCTGCAGGCCTATGTGCACTCCGCGCCGCTGGCCACTCCGCTGGAAAGCAGCACTGTGAGCCTGGTCGTGGACAAGGGCATCCAGGCGCGCGACGGTGGCAACGCCACCCTGCAGCAGCTGCACACCTCGGCCACCATACCCGGTCGCTATCGCCTGACCTTCAGCGCCAGCAATGTCCAGTTCGTCGACAACGACCGCGGCGAGCCGGAGCCGGTGCTGATGTTCAGCAGCTCCAGCGCCGTGGCCGACGAGGCCATCGCCAAGCAGGTACAGGCCTGGCTGCTGCCCGAGCGCACGCCGCAGGGCAGCGTGTTCTGGGACGCTTACCAGGTCGACGAAAAGACCCTGGCCAAGGCCGAACGCCTGCAGCTGACCCATATCCCCAGCATCGAACCGCTGAACAGCCTGCACGCCTTCAAGTTCAAGGCCGCGCCGGGGCGCTTCCTTTATGTGAAGGTGGCGGCCAAGGTCGAGGCGGTCGGTGGCTACCTGGCCAAGGACCCGACCTACAGCCTGCTACAGATGCCCAAGTACCCGCGCGCCCTGGCCTTCCTTTCCGAAGGCGCCCTGCTCAGCCTGAATGGCGAGAAGCAGCTGGGCATCCTCGGTCGCGGCGTGCCCGGCGCCCAAGTGGAAATCTCGCGCCTGCTGCCCAACCAGCTGCACCACCTGGTCGATCAGAACCATGGCAGCTTCGCCCGCCCCGAGTTCTCCAACGGCTACTTCGACCGCCTGGTCGAGCGCATGGAGGTCCGCCTGCCGCTGGATGCCGGCGACCCGGCCAAGACCCAGTACAGCCATGTCGACCTGGCGCCCTACCTGAATGCCGACGGCGGTCGCCGCGGCATCTTCGTGATCAAGCTCAGCTCCGAGGATGATCCGAGCCAGGACACCTTCGACTATTACTACGACGACAACCCGACCCGCGACCTGCGCTTCGTGGTGGTCACCGACCTGGGCATCATCGCCAAACGCAGCAGCAATGGCAGCCACGACATCTTCGTCCAGTCGCTCAGCCAGGGCGGCGCGGTGGCCGGTGCCGAAGTCGAGATCATCGGCCGCAACGGCCTGCCGGTGGCTACGGCCTACACCGACCTCAACGGCCAGGCGCATTTCGCCAGGCTCGACGAACTGCGCCGCGAGAAGACCCCGCTGATGTATGTGGTCAATTACGGCAACGACCAGTCGTTCCTGCCGGTGGCGCGCAGCCAGCATCGCCTCGACCTGTCGCGCTTCGATATCGGCGGCCAGTACGAGGCCGGCGAGCCGGATCGCCTCGGCGCCTACCTGTTCAGCGACCGCGGCCTGTACCGTCCGGGCGAGACCGCGCACCTGGGCATGATCGTCCGCACCGCCAACTGGAGCGGCCAGTTGCAGGGCCTGCCGGTCGAACTGGACGTGCGCGACCCGCGTGGCCAGAGCGTGCTGCGTCAGCAGCTGAAACTGTCCAGCAGCGGCTTCGAGAGCCTCGACTTCCACAGCAGCGAAGCAGCGCCGGCCGGCACCTACACCGCCAGCCTGAGCCTGATCGACGAAGAGCAGCGACGTACCGAACTGGGCAGCGTCGACTTCAAGGTGCGTGACTTCGAACCGGACCGCATGAAGGTCACGACCACCCTGGCCAAGACGCCGGTCAAGGGCTGGATCGCCCCCGCGCAGGTCGAGGCCAAGGTCAAGGCCATGCACCTGTTCGGCGCGCCGGCCTCGGCGCGCCGGGTCACCGCCGAGATGACCCTGTCGCCGGCCTATGCCGCCTTCGACGGCTATGCCGACTACCGCTTCCGTCTGAACAACTCGCTGAACGAAAGCAGTACGGAGGAACTGCCGGAAGCACAGACCGACGACAACGGCGAAACCCTGCTCGACCTCAAGCTGGATCGCTACGCCGCCAGCACCTACCGCCTCAGCCTGCTGGCGCGGGTGTTCGAGGCCGAGGGCGGACGCAACGTCGCCGCGCAGAGCAGCCTGATGGTGTCTTCCGCGCCCTGGCTGGTCGGGATCAAGAGCGTCGACTCGCTGAGCTACGTGAGCAAGGGCGCCAAGCGCGAGATCGAGTGGCTGGCCATCGGTCCGGATCTCAAGCCGCTGGCGGTGGACGGCCTCTCCACCGAGCTGGTCGAGCACCGTTACGTGTCGGTACTGGTCAAGCAGTCCAACGGCACCTACAAGTACCAGTCGCGGATCAAGAACATCCCGCTCGGCAGCCAGCCGCTGGCGATTGCCGCCGCCGGCAGCAAGCAGACGCTGAACACCAGCGAGCCCGGCGACTACACCCTGACCCTCAAGGCCGCCGATGGCACGCCGCTGAACCAGGTCGACTACAGCGTCGCCGGCCAGGGCAACGCCAGCCGCTCGCTGGAGCGTAACGCCGAACTGCAGCTGCGCCTGGACCAGGACAGCTACGCCCAGGGCGGCGAGATCGAGATCAGCATCCGCGCGCCTTACACCGGCGCCGGGCTGATCACCATCGAGCGCGACAAGGTCTACGCCCACCAGTGGTTCAAGGCCGACAGCACCAGCAGCGTGCAGCGCATACGTCTGCCCGCCGAACTGGAAGGCAACGCCTACGTCAACGTGCAGTTCGTCCGCGACAGCGCCTCGCCCGAGGTCTACATGAGCCCGCTGTCCTATGGCGCCGCGGCCTTCCGTATCGACCTCGACGCCCGGCGCATCCCGCTGCAACTGGAGGCCGCCGGGCATATCGAGCCGGGGCAGACCCTGGATATCAATGTGCGCAGCGACCGCCCCGGCCGCGCGGTGATCTACGCGGTGGACGAAGGCATCCTGCAGGTGGCGCGTTACAAGGCGCCCGACCCGCTGGCGCAGTTCTTCCAGAAACGCGCCCTGGAAGTGGAAACCAGCCAGATCCTCGACCTGCTCCTGCCCGAATTCAGCCGCCTGTTGCAGGCTGCGGCAGTCGGCGGTGACGGCGAAGACCTGCTCGGCGCCCACCTCAATCCGTTCAAGCGCAAGCGCAAGCCGCCGGTGGCTTACTGGTCCGGCCTGGTCGACCTGCAGCCCGGCGACAACCACTTCAGCTACCCGGTGCCGGACTACTTCAACGGCAAGCTGCACCTGTTCGCCGTGGCCGTCGACGATGCGCGCATCGGCGTGGTTGAAGGCGCTACGGCCGTGCGTGGGCCGCTGGTGATCACCCCCAACGTGCCGGCCTTCGTCGCCCCGGGCGATGTGTTCAAGGTCAGCGCCGGAGTGTTCAGCAACCTGGATAAACCGGCCACGGTCAAAGTCAGCGTGGAGACCAGCGCCGGCCTCAAGGTACAAGCCATCAGCCAGGCCGAGCTGCAACTGGCGCCGCGCAAGGAAGGCGTGGTGGAAATCGACCTGCTGGCCCTGGAAGCCCTGGGTTCGGCCGATCTCAACTTCGTCGCCACCCTGCCCGACGGCAAGCGCGTGCAGATCGGCGAAACCACCTCGGTGCGCCCGCTGGTGGAGCGCCGCGTGGCGCTGACCCTGGGCCGCACTGAGGACTCCAGTGGCGAAGTGCAGATCAGCCGTGATCTGTACCCGCAGCTGCGCAACGTGCGCTTCGGCGCCGCCGGCTCGCCGCTGGTGTGGGCCGACGGCCTGCAGAGCTACCTGGCCGACTACGGCTACAGCTGCACCGAGCAACTGGTGTCCAAGGCCATGCCGGCGCTGGTCTGGGGCAGCTCGGCGGCCGGCGTCGACCAGGCCGCCCTGCCGGCCTTCGACAACGCGGTGCGCATCCTGCGTTCGCGGCAGAACCTGGAAGGCGGCTTCGGCCTGTGGGCGGCCAACCCGCAAGTGGTGCCGTTCGCCAGCCTGTACGCCAGCGACTTCCTGATCGAGGCCAAGGAACGCAATTACCCGGTACCGGGCGACCTGCTCAACCGCGCCAACGCCTACCTGTCGCAAGTGGCCAACGGCCCCAGCGAAGGCCTCGGCGAGCTGCGCGACCGCGCCTACGCCGCCTACCTGCTGACCCGCCAGGGCGTGGTCACCAGCGGCGCCCTGGCCGATATCCGCGAGCGCTACGAGACCTACCACAGGCAGAACTGGCAACAGGACATCGGCGCCGCGTACCTGGCCGCCAGCTACAAGCTGCTCAAGCAAGACAAGCAGGCCGACAAGCTGTTCGGCGAGCAGCAGTGGCGCACCCTGGAGAAGAACTGGAGCAGCTACGGCCTGTACTACGACCCGCTGGTGCATGACGCCGAGCACCTGCGCCTGCTCAGCAAGCACTTCCCCGGCGAGCTCGACGAAGTGCCGGTGAAACTGCTCGACAGCCTCGGCGAGCGCCTCAGCGAACAGCGCTACAACTCGCTGTCCGCCGCCCTGCTGCTGCGCGCCCTGGACAGCTACGGCGAGCGCGCCGAAGTCGGTCTCAACCTCAAGGTCAGCGCCTGGCTGGGCAAGCAGGGCGAGCAGCCGCTGGAACTGAGCGGCAAGCCGCCGATCAGCGAGGTGCCGATCGCGGCGAAGATGCTCCTGCTGCGCAAGGACAGCGACGCGCCGGTGTTCTACATGCTCAGCGAAGCCGGCTACGACCGCGGCGCGCCGAACAAGGTGATTGCCGACGGCCTGGAAGTGACCCACGAGTACACCGACCTGGATGGCGAGCCAGTGGACCAGGTCAAGGTCGGCGACGAATTCTTCGTCCGCCTGCGCCTGCGCGCCAAGGACTTCGACCAGGTGCAGCAGGTGGCCGTGGTCGACCTGCTGCCGGGCGGCACCGAGCCGGTGTACAACCAGCCGGCCGTGGTGACCGCAAGCACCGACGAGGAGTCGTCCGAGGAGGAATACAGCGAGGAAGGCGAATACGCAGAACCGAGCTGGCAGCCGCCGGTCGGTGAAAGCGCGCTGAGCGACTGGAACCCGGACTTCGCCGATGTGCGTGATGACCGCGTGGTGCTCTACGGCACCGTCTACCGCGACGCCGCCACCTTCGTCTACCGCGTACGCGCCACCAACGCCGGCACCTTCGGCACGCCGCCGGCCTACGCCGAAGGCATGTACGACACCAGCCAGCAGGCGCGTGGCAAGGCGGGCAAGCTGACCATCGTCAAACCTTGATGGCTCGTCCCCCGTCGCCATAGGCGACGGGGGCTTCCCTCACTTCTGCCAGGAACGCCCCATGCGCAGACTCATGCCTTATCTGCTGCTCGCTCTGACAATGCCCGTCGCGGCAGGCTCGCAGCAGACTCTGCCCGAGGATCTCGTGGCCTTTATCCAGGACTATGAGAGCTGCGAGCATTTCAGCGGCGAGGAACCCTACGACGCAGAGCGGCGCGCCTTTCTAAACGAGCAGATCGAGCAATCCTGCACAGGCCTGGAAGCCCAGCGCAGCGCACTGAGCCAGCGTTATGCCGGGCAAGCCGAGCTGTTGCAGCACCTGCACGACCACCCTCCGCTCTGAACCCCATGATTCCCGCCACCCTAGCTCCACGTCGTTGGCAACGCATCGCCTGCTGGCTACTGGCTGCCGGCCTGCTGTTGCTGACCCTGCGCCTGTGGCCGCACGCGCCGCTGCGCGAGGCGGCGCCGCTGTCGCGTCTGGTGCTGGCGGAGAATGGCGAGCTGCTGCGCATGACCCTGGCCAGCGATGGCCAGTACCGCCTGTGGCTGCCGCTGGAACGCATCGCCCCGGCGATGATCGATGCCCTGCTGCTCAAGGAGGATCGCCACTTCTACCGTCACCCCGGCGTCGACCCGACGGCGCTGCTGCGCGCCACCCTGGCCACCTACGGCGGTGGCATGCGCCAGGGCGGCTCGACCCTGAGCATGCAGCTGGCGCGGCGGTTGTATGGCCTCAACTCGCGGCAGATCCCCGGCAAGCTGCAGCAGATCGCCCTGGCCCTGTGGCTGGAAGCACGCCACAGCAAGCACGACATCCTTGAGGCCTACCTCAACCTGGCGCCCATGGGCGGCAATATCGAGGGAGTCGAGGCCGCCAGCCGCATCTACTTCGCCAAGTCCGCCGAGCAGCTGTCGCTCAGCGAGGCCCTGGCCCTGGCGGTGATTCCCCAGCAGCCGGGGCGCGGCCAGTTCGGCCCGTCGCTGCAGAAGGCCCGCCTGCAACTGATGGCCCAATGGCGCAGCGAGCATGCCGACGACCCGCGCAATGACGGCCTGCTGGAGCTGCCGCTGCAGGCACGCACGCGTCAGCAGCTGCCGTTCCGCGCTCCGCACCTGAGCGAACAGTTGCTGGCCAGCCACAGCGGCGCCGAACTGCACAGCACCCTCGACCTGCGCCTGCAGACCCGCCTGGAAAAGCTTATCGAGCAGTTCGTCAGCGACCACCGCCGCCAGGGCGTGCGCAACGCTACGGCGATCCTGGTGGACAGCCGCGACCAGGCGGTGAAGGCGCTGGTCGGCTCGGCCGACTACTTCGATGCGAGCATCCACGGTCAGGTCAATGGCGTGCAGTCGCGACGCTCGCCGGGCTCGACGCTGAAACCTCTGCTCTATGCCCTGGCCCTGGACCAGGGACTGATCCAGCCGATGAGCATCATCAAGGACGCACCCAGCGCCTTCGGCGCCTTCCAGCCGGAGAACTTCGACGGCAAGTTCGCCGGCCCGCTGACCGCCCAGGACGCGCTGATCCGCAGCCGCAACGTGCCTGCCGTGTGGCTGGCCAGCCAGCTCGATAAGCCGTCGCTGCACGGCCTGCTGCAGCGCGCCGGCATCCAGCGCCTGCGCGAGGAAGAGTTCTACGGCCTGGCCCTGGCCCTCGGCGGCGGCGAGATGACCCCGGCCGAGTTGGCCAAGCTATACCTGCTGCTGGCTGGCGACGGCCGCCTGCGTCCACTGCGCTGGACCCGCGAGGACCGCAGCGAACCAGGCGCGCAGCTGCTGTCGCCGCAGGCCAGCTTCATGGTGCGCGACATGCTCCGGCATAACCCGCGCCCGGACGGCCTGCCCGCCGATGCCCGCGGACGCAACTGGCCGGTGGCCTGGAAGACCGGCACCTCCTGGGGTTTCCACGATGCCTGGAGCGCCGGCCTGGTCGGCCCCTACGTGCTGGTGGTGTGGGTCGGCAACTTCGACGCCACACCCAATCCGGCCTTCGTCGGCATCAAGACCGCCGCGCCGCTGTTCTTCCGCATCGCCGATGCCCTGCCGCTGGCCCTGCCCGAGGTCCAGGCGGCCGTCGACCGGCCTCCGCCGGGACTGACGCGGGTCGAGGTCTGCGCTGCCTCCGGCGAGCTGCCCAACCGCTGGTGCCCGCAGACGCGCAAGACCTGGTACATCCCCGGCGTATCGCCGATTCGGGTGTCCGACCTGCATCGCCCAGTGATGGTCGACCGGCTCACCGGCAAGGCCGCCTGCCCGCCGTTCGACCCGGCGACCAGCGAACTGCAGGTCTTCGAATTCTGGCCGTCCGAGTTGCAGCGCCTGTTCACCGCCGCCGGCCTGCCACGGCGCACGCCGCCGGACGCCCAGCGCGACTGCCAGGTGCAGGCAGCGGTTAATCTGCAGGAGGTGCCGCGCATCACTTCGCCACTGACCCAGGTGACCTACAGCCTGCGCCTGTCGCAACCGCAGGAGAGCATCGCCCTGAGCGCCAACGCCGCCAGCGACGCGCGCCGGCTGTACTGGTTCGCCGACCACACATTGCTCGGCCAGGGCACGCCGCAAAGCGCCCTGCAATGGCGCCCCGCGCGTTCCGGGCAGTACCAGATCCGCGTCAGCGACGACCAGGGCCGCAGCGCCAGCCGCGCCTTGCGCGTGGAATTCCTGCCGTAGGTAGCGATTCACGTAGCCCGGATGCAATCCGGGAAGGGAGGAATGCCGATGGCTCGTCCCCGGATTGCATCCGGGCTACGGCCTGCTGTGAATTGGGTTGAGCACAGCCATGTAGCAACATGAGGGCGTGTAAGGCGGCGCGGATCGCTTTTGCCCCCTCTCCCGTTTACGGGAGAGGGCTGGGGAGAGGGTTAGTCAGCCCACGCCCTCTCCCCCAGCCCCTCGGTTTTGGCTTCCTGCGTCACCCTACCTCCTGCATCCATGCAGTCGTCTCCCACAAGTGGGAGAGGGGAGTTACCGCACCCCGCGACAGAACCTAGATCCAGCCGCCCCACTGCAGCACGAACAAACCAATATTGGTGCTCAGCACCGCCGCCAGGGTGGTGATGACGATAATCGACGCCGCCAGCTCATGGTTGCCGCCGCTGGCCTTGGCCATGACGAAGCTGGCCGCCGCCGTGGGGCTGGCGAAATACAGGAAGAGGATGCCCAGTTCGGCATTGCGAAAGCCGCAGAGGAACGCGCCGAAGGTCGCCAGCAGCGGCAGCCAGAGCATTTTCCACAGGCTGGCGCTGAGGGCCAGGCCGCTGCCCTTGCGCAGCGAGGCCAGCGACAGGGTGCCACCGATGCAGATCAGCGCCAGCGGCAGGGTCATGCTGGCGAAGTAGTCGCCGGAGGTGAGCAGCCAGGCCGGCAGTTTGACCTGCCAGTAGGCGAACGGGATCGCTGCCAGCACGCCAAGGATCAGCGGGTTGCGCAGGATGCTCTTGCTGATGCTCCACACGTCGGCCTTGGCATTCGGGCTGTAGATGGCCAGGACGATGGCCGACAGGCTGTTGTAGGAAAGGATCACCACCCCGCCGAGGATGCCGCCCAGCGAGAGGCCATAGTCGCCGTACAGGCTGGTGGCCAGGGCCAGGCCGACGATGCCGTTGTTGCCGCGAAAGGCGCCCTGGGTATACACGCCGCGTTCCTCGCGCGGGATGCGCAGGATCGCCCAGCCCCAGACCAGCAGAAAACCCAGCAGCGTGGCCAGCAGGAAGTAGCCGAGCAGCGCCGGCTGCAGGGCGGTGTTGAGGTCGGCATGCAGGATGGCGAGGAACAGCATGACCGGCATGGTGCCCTTGAACACCAGGGCCGAGGCGGTATCGATGAAGCGCGCGTCGATCCAGCCCAGGCGCTTGAGACCCACGCCGAGGAACAACATGGCAAACACCGGGGCGGTGACGGCGAGGGTCTGCTGGACAACGGCGAGCATGGCGGGCCCCGACTAACTGCTTAGGGCGCTAATGATAACCGAGCGGACAGGAAAAAGGCTTTCGCCGCATATTGCCCTCAGCTCAAGGCTGGAAACGACGCAGAGGCGCTAGAGGATAGCCCCACTTCTGCAGCGTCGACTGCAGGGATTCCAGCTGAACCTCCAGCTCTGCTCGCGGCACTCGAAGAGCGATGCGCCACTGCACGCCGTCGCTGTTCTCGATGACCAGCCCATGATCCCGCGGGAACAACCAACCAGTCTGCACATACGGAGCCACACTGGTAACGCGTGCTCTTCTAATGCGCTCCTCCCATACAGCCTGGTTGTCGAACCGGCGACTGACATTTACACCGTCCTGGCGGAATTCGACATGCGGATCGCCGGATTTGGCGCGGCCATCAGGGGCGGTTACCCAGAGTCCTACCAGCAACGCAGCCAGCGCGAAGACCACCGCTGCAAACAAGCTGCCCGGAAAACCCAGCTTGGCCACGCAGGCAAATGTAAATCCGAAGATCAACACCAGCGAGCACCAGGTCTCGGTCGAGCGACTAGCTGGCTTGGGGTGACGGTAGACTTTCCGCAGTTGCGACTTGTCGAGCATCCTGCTCATGGCGCCATCTCCTATGACACGGTGTCACCTGAAATGGCGACACGCGGCCAGGAATACTAGCGGCAAGCAATACCGATGTCCGCGAACAAATGCGCGTTAGCGGCGTACCGGACGCTTCTGCAACTTGCGTTGCAGGGTGCGCCGGTGCATGCCCAGGGCGCGGGCGGTGGCGGAGATATTACCTTCGTGTTCGGCCAGCACACGCTGGATGTGTTCCCACTGCAGGCGGTCCACCGACATCGGGTTTTCCGGCACCAGGGTGTCCAGGTCGGCATGTTTCGACAGCAGCGCGGTCAGCACGTCGTCGGCGTCGGCCGGCTTGCACAGGTAGTTGGTGGCGCCGCGCTTGATCGCTTCCACGGCGGTGGCGATGCTCGAGTAACCGGTGAGGATCACCACGCGCATTTCCGGGTCCAGCTCCAGCAGCTTGGGCAGCAGCACCAGGCCGGAGTCGCCTTCCATCTTCAGGTCGACCACGGCGTAGTCGGGCAGGTCTTCCTTGGCCAGGGCCAGGCCTTCCTCGGCCGAGTTGGCCACGCTGACGCGCAGGCCACGACGGTCCATGGCCCGTGCCATGACGCGGGTAAAGGTGGCGTCGTCGTCTACCAGCAGCAGGTGCGGCTGCTCTTCGCCGTCGATCAGTTGCTCGTCACTCATGTTCATCTCCGGGGGCCAGTCTGGGCAGACGCAGTTCCGTCAGCGTACCGCCATCTTCATGGTTGTAGAGTTTTACCGACCCGCCGGCCCGCGTCACGCTGGCCTGGCTGAGAAACAGGCCAAGGCCGAAGCCCTTGCCCTTGGTGGTAAAGAAAGGTTTGCCGATCTGCTCGGCGATGGCCAGCGGCACGCCGGCACCATGGTCGAGAATGCTCAAAACGATCCACAGATGATCCCAGTCGAGGCGGATATCCAGCTTGTCCGGGCAGGCATCGGCGGCATTGTTCAGCAGGTTGAGCAGCGCCTGAGTCAGGTCGGCCGGCGGCGCCAGGCGTGGCACAGCGCCGAAGCCCAGGGGCTGGAAGCGGTAGGTGGCTTCCGGGCGCATCAGGTGCCAGCGGTTGAGGGTGGTTTCCAGCCACTGCACGGCGGTCTGTTCGAACACCGCCTGGCGGCGATCGGCCTCGGCGGCACGCACCAGATGCTGCAGGGTCTCCTTGCACAGCTTGACCTGCTCCTGGAGCAGCGCCAGGTCATCCTGCAGGGCCGGCTTGTCACGGTACTCCTGGCGCAGTTCCTTGATCAGCACGCTCATGGTCGCCAGCGGCGTACCCAGCTCGTGGGCGGCGCCGGCGGCCTGGGTGGCCACGGCGAGCAACTGCTGATCGCGCATGCCCTCCTCACGGCGCAGGGCCTGCAGCTCGTCCTGGCTGCGCAGGGCGCCGGCCATCTTGACCACGAAGAAGGTGATGAAGGCCGCCGACAGGGCGAAGTTCATCCACATGCCGAACAGGTGCAGGCTGATCAGCATGGCCTCGTGCTGCACGTTGTTCAGGTGCAGCGGGTGGTACCAGATCAGTAGCGCGGTGTAGCCGCTCAGGGCCAGGCCGCTGAGCACCATGGAGTAGAACCACGGCAGGGTCGCCGCGGCAATGGTCAGCGGCACCAGGTAATAGGAGACGAAGGGGTTGGTCGAGCCACCGGAGAAATACAGCAGCACGCTGTGCACGATCAGGTCGCAGGCCAACTGAGTGGCGTACTCCAGCTCGGTCACCGGCCAAGGCCCGCGCAGCCTCAGGGCGGTGAACAGGCACAGGCACAGGGAAATACCGAGGACGATGCTCAGCGGTAACCAGGGCAGAGGCAGCAGATCGGACAGGTAGGCAATGCCCACCGAGCCGGCCTGGGCGGACAGCACCAGCATGCGGATCAGGGTCAGGCGCCAGAGATTCTGACGACTGGCGGACAGCAGTTGAACGGGTGCGTACATGGTGGCTCCGGCGGACTGCGGCGAGTATAACCAGAGGCCCATGCCGGCCGCCTGCCTGCGGCAACTCGCCGCATCCGGCAAAGCGAAGAAAATAGCGAACCGGAGCTAACCCGCCTGGTCAGATAATCGCGTCTACCCCAAAGAGCCTGTTCACGATTTCGCGAGCTAGAGCTATACAAGGCAAAAACAGGCGAGGAAGCGGAGTTTACGAGCTGTAAATGAGCATTCCGAGCCTGTTTTTAACGCAGTAGAGCCGACGCGCAGCCAATCGTGAACAGGCTCTAAGGACAATTACCCGCAAGGAGTCTCTATGCACACGCTCAACCGCCTCGCCGCCACCGTGGTATTTGGTGTCATCGCCCTGACCAGCCTGTCGAGCCTGGCTGACGAGGCCCGCTACAACCAGATCGCCCTGCGCGCCGAAGTCGGCCAGGAAGTGGCCCATGACCGCATGTACGTGACCCTCTACAGCGAGGCGCAGGACAAGGACCCGGGCAAACTGGCCGCGGCTATCACCACCACCCTGAACAAGGCCGTCGAGCAGGCACGCAAGGTCGAGGGCGTCAGCGTCAGCCTGGGCAATCGCAACAGCTACCCGGTCTATGAGGAAGAAGGTACCAAGATCAGCGCCTGGCGCGAACGCGCCGAAGTCCGCCTGGAAAGCGCCGACTTCGCTAGCCTGGCGCAACTCAGTGCCGACCTGCTCGGCGAGCTGAAGATGGCCGAGATGAGTTTCGCCGTGGCCGATACCACTCGCCAGCAGAGCGAAGACACCCTGATCAAGGAAGCCGTCGCCGCCTTCAAGGCCCGCGCCCAGCTGGCCACCGAAGCACTCGGCGGTTCGGGCTACAAGCTGGTCAGCCTCAATCTCAACAGTGGCGGCTTCCAGCCGGTGATGCCGATGCGGGCCATGGCCATGGACAGCGGCAGCTTCAGCAAGAGCGCCCCGGCGCCGCAGATCGAAGCCGGCAGCAGCAAGGTGAGCATGGCGGCTGATGGGGTAATCGAGGTACAGATGCCCTGAGAACGCTCGAAAACTCCTCTCTCCCACTTGTGGGAGAGAGGGCAAAAGCGCACTGCACCTGCCCTACACACAGCCATAACGATGCCAAAGAGTCAGAAGGATATTCTGCGATCTCTTGATCGTCGGCCCCGCCATGGCCTTGCCTGGCTCTAGCTCAAAAGACCCCAAACAGGCTCTCAATCTGTGCATGCACCGTTACCTGCGGTGACTCCGTGGGTAGCGGCCAGCCAGGGCAACCACCGCCCGATTTGTACAAATGCGACACCGACTTACAGCTTCCCCCCGTCTTCTACACTGATCTCGGCTTAACGTTGTTGCCCGGCATATGCCGTGCATAGTTTCGCGCAAGGCACCCACAAGGTGCCCCTCACGATGACAACCACAACAACCCTGAGGTCAACATGCGTAAAAACGCCGTCATCCAGACACTGCTTGCCGCTGGGCTGATCGCCAGCGCGCCCTTCGCCAGCGCCGCCAGCAACCTGGTGTTCTGCTCCGAAGGCAGCCCCGCCGGCTTCGACCCCGGTCAGTACACCACCGGCACCGACTTCGATGCCGCCGCAGAAACCATGTTCAACCGCCTGACCCAGTTCGAGCGTGGCGGCACCGCCGTAGTCCCCGGCCTGGCCGAGAAATGGGATATCGCCGCAGACGGCCTCAGCTACACCTTCCACCTGCGTCCGGGCGTGAAGTTCCACAGCACCGAGTACTTCAAGCCGACTCGCGAATTCAACGCCGACGACGTGCTGTTCACCTTCCAGCGCATGCTCGACAAGGAACACCCATTCCGTAAGGCCTACCCCAGCGAATTCCCCTACTTCACCGACATGGGCATGGACGCCAATATCGCCAAGCTGGAAAAGCTCGACGACATGACGGTCAAGTTCAGCCTGAACAACGTCGACGCGGCCTTTATCCAGAACCTGGCGATGAGCTTCGCCTCGATCCAGTCCGCCGAGTACGCCGACCAGCTGCTCAAGGCCGGCCAGGCCGCCGACATCAACCAGAAGCCGATCGGCACCGGGCCGTTCGTGTTCAAGCGCTACCAGAAGGATGCGCAGATCCGCTTCACCGGCAACAAGGACTACTGGCTGCCGGAAGACGTGAAGATCGATAACCTGATCTTCGCCATCAACACCGATGCCTCGGTGCGCATGCAGAAACTCAAGGCCGGCGAATGCCAGATCACCCTGTTCCCGCGCCCGGCTGACCTCGAGTCGCTGAAGAAAGACCCGAACCTGGCTATGCCCGAACAGGCCGGTTTCAACCTCGGCTACATCGCCTACAACGTCACCCACAAGCCGTTCGACCAGCTCGAAGTACGTCAGGCACTGGACATGGCGGTGAACAAGCAGGCGATCATCGACGCCGTCTACCAGGGTGCCGGCCAGTTGGCGGTGAACGGCATGCCGCCGACCCAGTGGTCCTACGACGAGACCGTCAAGGACCCGGCCTTCGACCCGGAGAAGGCCAAGGCCCTGCTCAAGGCCGCCGGTGTGGCCGAAGGCACCGAGATCACCCTGTGGGCCATGCCGGTGCAGCGCCCGTACAACCCCAATGCCAAGCTGATGGCCGAAATGCTGCAGGCCGACTGGGCCAAGGCAGGGATCAAGGCGAAGATCGTCAGCTACGAATGGGGCGAATACCTCAAGCGTTCCAAGGCCGGCGAACATGACGCCATGCTGATCGGCTGGAGCGGCGACAACGGTGATCCGGACAACTGGCTGGGCACCCTCTACGGTTGCGACGCGGTGGACGGCAACAACTTCTCCAAGTGGTGCGACGCCTCCTACGACAAGCTGGTCCAGGCGGCCAAGCGCACCACCGACGTGGCCGAGCGCACCGCCCTGTACAAGCAGGCGCAGCACATCCTCAAGGCCCAGGTGCCGATCACTCCGATCGCCCACTCCACCGTGTACCAACCGATGCGCAAGAACGTGCAGGACTTCAAGATCAGCCCGTTCGCGCTCAACGCCTTCTACGGCGTGGGCGTCGGCAAATAAGCCGATTACCGGGCGGCCCCGCGCCGCCCGGACTCATTCTGCAGCCTGTAGCCCGGATGCAATCCGGGGGCACATCATCCATAAAGCCCCGGATTCCATCCGGGCTACCGGTTCAACCGATATTCGCCGCGCCAAGGAAAACCGATGCGTCGAGACCTGCTGTCACTCGTCCTCTGCCTGCCCCTCTACGCCACTGCCCAGCAGACCCTGGTGGTGTGCAGCGAAGCCAGTCCGGAAGGCTTCGACATCGTCCAGTACACCGCTGCCACCACTGCCGACGCCTCATCGGAAACCCTGTTCGAGCGCCTGGTGCAGTTCGCTCCCGGCAGCACGCGGATCATCCCGGCCCTGGCCGAACGCTGGGAGATCAGCGCCGATGGCCTGCAATACACCTTCCACCTGCGCCGCGGGGTGCAGTTCCACCAGACGCCCTGGTTCAAGCCGAGCCGCGCACTGAATGCCGACGATGTGCTGTGGAGTTTCCAGCGCCAGCAGGACAAGCAGCATGCCTGGCATGAACTGGCGCCGCGTGGCTTCCCCTATTTCGAAGCCATGGGTTTCTCCAGCCTGATCGAGCGGATCGACAAGCTCGACGAATACAGCGTGCGCTTCACCCTGAAACACCCCGAGGCGCCCTTCCTCGCCGACCTGGCCATGGGTTTCACTTCGATCTATTCCGCCGAATACGCCGCGCAGCTGCTTGCGGCCGGCACCCCGGACCAGCTCAACAGCCAGCCGGTGGGCACGGGGCCATTTGTCTTCGAGCGCTACAGCAAGGATGCCCAGGTGCGCTTTCGCGCCCACCCCGACTACTGGGCCGGCAGGCCGGCGCTGGACAAGCTGTTGCTGGCCATCACCCCCGATCCCAATGTACGGGTGCAGCAGCTCAAGGCCGGCGCCTGCCAGGTGGCGCTCTACCCGCGGCCGATCGATGTGCCGGCACTGCGCCAGAGCAGCGGTGTGCAGGTGCAGGAGCTGGACTCGCTGCTGGTCGCCTACGTCGCCCTGAATACCCGCCACCCACCGCTGGACGATGTGCGCGTGCGCCAGGCCATCAACCTGGCCTTCGACCGCCAGGCCTACCTGCGCGCGCAGTACGGCGAAGGCAACGCCAGCCTGGCCGTGGCGCCCTACCCAGCCACCCTGCTCGGCTACAACGACCAACTGCAGCCCTGGCCGCACGACCCCGAGCGCGCGCGTCGGCTGCTGGCCGAGGCCGGGCATGCCGACGGCTTCAAGCTGGCGATCTGGACCCGCCCCGGCGGCGGGCCGACCAATCCCAACCCGGGCATCGGCGCGCAGATGCTGCAGGCCGACCTGGCCGCCATCGGCATCCAGGCCGAGATCCGCGTGTTCGAGTGGGGCGAGCTGATCAAGCGGGCAAAGAATGGCGAGCACGACCTGGTGTTCATGGGCTGGGCCGGCGACAACGGCGACCCGGACAACTTCCTCACCCCCAACCTGTCCTGTGCTGCCGCCGAGAGTGGCGAGAACCAGGCGGGCTGGTGCAACCCCGCGTTCGATGCGCTGATCGTCGAGGCCCGCCGGATCAGCGCACCGGCACCGCGCGCCGAGCTGTACCGGCAGGCGCTGGCGATCTTCCACGAACAGGTCCCATGGATCGCCCTGGCCCACCCCAAGCAGTTCACCGCCCTCAGCGCCGATGTCGCAGGCTTTGTGCAAAGCCCGCTGGGCTCCAATAATTTCGCCCATGTGCGGCGCGTGAAGTGAATAGAAGAACCAGAGCTCGCTCCCACAAACCATGACCCTGACCACAACCAACGCCCCACAAGGGCAAAACCCGATGATGCGGAGTACCCCAACGCAATGCTGTCCTTCATAGCCAGACGCCTGGGGCTGCTGATCCCCACCTTCTTCGGCGTCACCCTGCTGACCTTCGCCCTGATCCGCCTGATCCCCGGCGATCCGGTGGAAGTGATGATGGGCGAGCGCCGGGTCGATCCCGAGATGCACGCCGAAGCCATGCACCGTCTGGGCCTGGACAAGCCACTGCCGGCGCAGTACCTGGACTACATCAGCCAGCTGGCACAGGGCGATCTGGGCCGGTCGCTGCGCACCCGCGAAGGGGTGTGGGACGAGTTCCTCACCCTGTTCCCGGCGACCTTGGAGCTGTCCCTGGCCGCCCTGCTGTTCGCCGGCACGCTGGGTCTGATCGCCGGGGTGATCGCCGCGCTCAAGCGTGGCTCGCTGTTCGACCACGGGGTGATGGGCATTTCCCTGGCTGGCTACTCCATGCCGATCTTCTGGTGGGGCCTGCTGCTGATCATGTTCTTCTCGGTGTACCTGGGCTGGACCCCGGTATCCGGGCGCATCGACCTGCTCTACGACATCACCCCGGTCACCGGCTTCATGCTGATCGACACCCTGCTCAGCGACGAGGAAGGCGCCTTCGTCGATGCCCTCCAGCACCTGATCCTGCCGGCCATCGTGCTCGGCACCATTCCTTTGGCAGTGATCGCGCGGATGACCCGTTCGGCCATGCTCGAAGTACTGCGCGAGGACTACGTACGCACCGCCCGCGCCAAGGGCCTGTCGCCGGCGCGCGTGGTGTTCGTGCATGGCCTGCGCAATGCGCTGATCCCGGTACTCACGGTGTTCGGCCTGCAGGTCGGCGCCCTGCTGGCCGGCGCGGTGCTGACCGAGACCATCTTCTCCTGGCCGGGCATCGGCAAATGGCTGATCGAGGCCATCGGCGCCCGCGACTACCCGGTGGTGCAGAACGGCATCCTGCTGATCGCCTGCCTGGTGATCCTGGTCAACTTCGTCGTGGACATCCTCTATGGCCTGGTTAACCCACGCATTCGCCATCAGAAGTAAGGAAGGCACCATGCACAACTGCATCGATTGCGTAG
The DNA here is from genome assembly GCF_013200955.2 of Pseudomonas campi. Taxonomy (NCBI): domain Bacteria; kingdom Pseudomonadati; phylum Pseudomonadota; class Gammaproteobacteria; order Pseudomonadales; family Pseudomonadaceae; genus Aquipseudomonas; species Aquipseudomonas campi. Next base: position 880,961 of record NZ_CP053697.2, on the reverse strand, counting down.
GGTGGATGACGCTTCACCCATCCACCATCACGACACCCGACAGGTGGATGAAAAAAGCGTCATCCACCCTACAGGAGGCACGTCCATGACCACCTCCACCGCCCTCGACCAGGCCCTGCTCTACCCCTCGCCGCTGAAGGAGTTCTGGCAGGCCTTCGCCCACAACAAGGGCGCCGTCGCCGGCCTGCTGTTTATGCTGGTCATCGTCTTCTGCGCGCTGTTCGCGCCCTGGGTGGCGCCGCATGATCCCAGCGAGCAGTTCCGCGACTACCTGCTCACTCCACCGGCGTGGCTGGAAGGCGGCCAGGCGCAATTCCTCCTCGGCACCGACGAGCTGGGCCGTGACCTGCTCTCGCGACTGATCCACGGTGCGCGCCTGTCGCTGCTGATCGGCCTGACCTCGGTGCTGCTGTCGCTGATCCCGGGCATTCTCATGGGCCTGATCGCCGGCTTCTTCCCGCGCCTGCTCGGGCCCTCGATCATGCGCCTGATGGACGTGATGCTGGCCCTGCCCTCGCTGCTGCTGGCAGTGGCCATCGTCGCCATCCTCGGCCCCGGCCTGATCAACACGGTGATCGCCATCGCCGTGGTCTCGCTGCCGTCCTATGTACGCCTGACCCGCGCCGCGGTGATGGGCGAGCTGGGCCGCGACTACGTCACCGCCGCGCAATTGGCCGGCGCCGGCACCCTGCGCCTGATGTTCGTCACCGTGTTGCCCAACTGCATGGCGCCGCTGATCGTGCAGGCCACCCTGAGCTTTTCCTCGGCCATTTTGGATGCCGCCGCGCTGGGCTTTCTCGGCCTCGGCGTCCAACCGCCAACGCCCGAGTGGGGCACCATGCTGGCCTCGGCGCGCGACTACATCGAACGGGCCTGGTGGGTGGTCTCGCTGCCAGGCCTGACCATCCTGCTCAGCGTGCTGGCAATCAACCTGATGGGCGACGGGCTGCGCGATGCGCTCGACCCGAAACTGAAGAATGCGCAGTAAGGAGCCCGCCATGACCAATCATGTAGCCCGGATGCAATCCGGGAATACCGCCGAGCCGACCTGCCCCGGATTGCATCCGGGCTACAGAGCGGCGGCGCTTTTCCTCCCCTCTCCCGCTTGCGGGAGAGGGGCCGGGGGAGAGGGTATGGCAACATACTCCGCCCTCTCCCCAACCCTCTCCCATAAATGGGAGAGGGGGCAGTCCGTAGTCGAAGGAAGATCAGCATGAGTCTTCTCGATATTCAGAACCTCAGCGTGCGCTTCGGCGACTCCACCGCCATCCCGGTGGTCGACGGTCTCGACCTGGCCGTGGACAAGGGCGAAGTGCTGGCCATCGTCGGTGAGTCCGGCTCCGGCAAGTCGGTGACCATGATGGCGCTGATGGGCCTGATCGACGCCCCCGGAATCGTCAGCGCCAGCAGCCTGACCTTCGACGGCCACGACATGCTCAGGCTCAAGGGCAAGCAGCGCCGGACTGTCGTCGGCAAGGACCTGGCGATGGTCTTCCAGGACCCGATGACCGCCCTCAACCCCAGCTACACCGTGGGCTTCCAGATCGAGGAAGTGTTGCGCCAGCACCTCGACCTCAAGGGCAAGGCCGCTCGCACCCGCGCCCTGCAGTTGCTGGAACGGGTGGAAATCCCCGCCGCCGCCAGCCGCCTGGACGCCTACCCGCACCAGCTCTCCGGCGGCATGAGCCAGCGCGTGGCGATTGCCATGGCGATCGCCGCCGAACCCAAGTTGCTGATCGCCGACGAACCGACCACCGCGCTCGACGTGACCATCCAGGCGCAGATCATGGACCTGCTGCTCGACCTGCAGCGCAACGCAGGCATGGGCCTGGTGCTGATCACCCACGACCTGGCCGTGGTCGCCGAAACCGCCGACCGGGTCTGCGTGATGTACGCCGGCCAGGCCGTGGAAATCGGCAGCGTGCCGACCCTGTTCGATGCGCCGACCCACCCCTATACCGAGGCGCTGCTTAAGGCGATCCCAGAGCACAGCCTGGGCGCCAGTCGCCTGGCCACCCTGCCGGGCATCGTTCCCGGCCGCTACGACCGCCCTGCCGGCTGTCTGCTGTCACCACGCTGCCCCTACGCCCAGCCGAACTGCAGCGCGCAACGCCCAGCCCTGGAGCCGCATGAGCGTGGCGCGGTGCGCTGCTTCTACCCCCTCAACCTGACTGCGGAGGTGGCCTAATGAGCATTGTACTGACGGCCCGAGACCTCACCCGCCACTACGAAATCTCCCGCGGCCTGTTCAAGCCCGCCGCCCTGGTGCGTGCCTTGAATGGCGTGTCCTTCGACCTGGCCGCCGGCAAGACCCTGGCGGTGGTCGGCGAGTCCGGTTGCGGCAAGTCGACCCTGGCCCGCGCCCTGACCCTGATCGAGCAACCCAGCTCCGGTTCGCTGCAGATCGCCGGACAGGAGGTGGCCGGTGCCGACAAGGCCCAGCGCAAGCAGCTGCGCCGCGACGTGCAGATGGTCTTTCAGAACCCCTACGCCTCGCTCAACCCGCGGCAGAAGATTGGCGACCAGCTGGCCGAACCGCTGCAGATCAATACCCGTTTGTCCCGCGCCGAACGCCGCGAGCGGGTGCAGGCGATGATGCAGCAGGTTGGCCTGCGCCCCGAACACTACCAGCGCTACCCGCACATGTTCTCCGGCGGCCAGCGCCAGCGCATCGCCCTGGCCCGGGCGATGATGCTCAACCCCAAGGTGCTGGTGGCGGACGAGCCGACTTCGGCGCTGGATGTGTCGATCCAGGCCCAGGTGCTCAACCTGTTTATGGACTTACAGGAACAGTACGAGACCGGCTATGTGTTCATCTCGCACAACCTCTCGGTGGTGCGCCATGTCGCCGACGATGTGCTGGTGATGTACCTCGGCCGCCCGGTGGAGATGGGCCCCAGTGCAGAGATCTATGCACGCCCGCTGCATCCTTACACCCAGGCGCTGCTGTCGGCCACGCCGACCCTGCACCCGGACCCGAGCAAGCCGAAGATCAAGATAGTCGGCGAGTTGCCCAACCCGCTCGCCCCGCCGTCCGGCTGCGCCTTCCACCAGCGCTGCCCGCACGCCAGCGCGCGCTGCCAACAGGAGGTACCGCCACTGCGCCTGCTCGAGGCGCGGCAGGTGGCCTGTCACCACGCGGAAGCGATCAACAGCTGAGCCGCCGGGCCAGGTCAGTCATACGCCTGCCCGGCCAGACCCCAGGCTACTGCATGCGCTCGACCGGCATGGCCTTGCCGTTCTGGATACGGGTCAGAAAGACCGCATCGGAACCCTGGTGGTCGGTGGGGGAGAACTCGACCTTGAAGCCCCCGACATCCGTGCGGAGGAACTCCAGGGCATTGATCAGGTTCGCCCGCGTCGGCGCGTTGCCGGCCAGACGCAGGGCCTCGACGAACACGGCGGCGCCGACATAGCCCTCCAGCGAGGTATAGCCAATATCGGCAGGCGCGATGTCCGCACGATAATCCCTGATCAGGACCTGTGAGGCATCGTGTGGCGAGGGCATGACCTGACTGATATAGACCCCGTCGCCATCCGCCCCGGCCTCGGCGATGAAGTTCTCGGTGCCGATGAATGACACCGTGAAAAAGCGCGCCTTGATGCCCAAGGCCTTGGCCTGCTTGATGGACGCCGCCAGCTGTTTGTAGGTACCGACAAAGAAGATGGCATCGGGCTCCGCCTGGCGCAGGGACTCGACAGCCGCAGCCACCTCCAGGGAGTTGCGCTGGATGCGCGCCTCGGCCTGGATATGCAGAGTGCGCTTAAACAAGGCCCCGACCAACCCGCTCTTGACCGTCTCCCCAAAGGAATCGTCCTGCATCAGCAGCGCGACGCTGCTGATGCCGAGATCACCGGTCATGCGCTCGACCATTTCCTCGGTCTCGTCGAAGTAGGAGGCGCGCACATTGAACACCCAGCGGTGCACCGGCGCGCGCAACACCTCAGCCCCGGTAAAGGGGAACAGGTAAGGAATCTCGGCGCGCAAGGCGATGGGCATGGCCGCCCTCGAGGTGGGGGTACCAACATACCCGAGCAGGGCAAAGACATCGCCCGACTCGGTCAGCTCACGGGTCATGGCCGCCGTCCGTGCCGGCTCGTAACCATCGTCCCGGCTGACCAGGACTATGCGCCGGCCATTGACCCCACCGGCCGCATTGACCCGCGCGAAATATGCTTCGGCGCCGGCCTTCATGCCAGACCCCAAACCCGCAGCGGGACCGCTCAGGGCATTGACCATGCCCACCCGCACTTCCTGCGCACTGATGCCGGGCTCGGCCTGGACGGCAGCCGCAGGCGAGAAACCCCAGGCCATCGTGGCCAATACGCAAAACAGCGTGCGGAACGTCATCGAAACTCCCTGATCGATTGCGTATGGACTCTCACTGCAGGTGCACGGCACCGCGGTCCATTCCTTTATTGAAGCAGCTATGCGGGCGTTGAGGTCGTCTGCTGGCAAAGCCTGACGCAAGCCAAGCAGCCCGCCGGCTGCCCAGCATAGCCAGTCGCTCTGCCGGCCAATATCCCGATTCCTACGGCCCCACCTGGCGCAAGCAATACCACAGTAACTGTGCGGATAAAATCCGTACCGCCTGCAGCGAGGCGGCACGCCCACAAAACAATCGAATTAGTCGATGCCAGAATCCCCTTTCACCCTTTCCAAATCCACCCTGAAAAGCCAGAAGAACGACTTGAAACCCTGATCCAGAGCGACCTCCTAGCACTATCACGCTGATCGATATCGACCATCGGCAGCATCAAGTTCTATATCGAACTCTTATCCGTAACATGGGCCCCGTACTCACCTTCCAGCCCGAAAACGGAGCCCCAAGATGAAAAAGCAAATCCTCGCCGCCCTGTTCCTCTCCACCCTCAGCATTAGCGCTTTCAGTTTCGCTGCCGATGGTGCCGACCGCATTGGTAGCAACCACATCGCCGCCGACGGTGCCGAGCGCACTGGCAGCAACCGCATCGCCGCCGATGGCGCCGATGGCGCCGATGGCGCCGAGCGCATTGGTAGCAAGCACATCGCTGCTGATGGTACCGAGCGCACTGGCAGCAACCGCATCGCCGCTGACGGTGCCGATCGCATTGGTAGCAAGCACATCGCTGCTGATGGTGCCGAGCGCATTGGCAGCAAGCACATCGCTGCCGATGGTGCCGATCGCACTGCTAGCAAGCACATCGCCGCTGACGGTGCCGACCGTATCGGTGGCAAGCACATCGCTGCCGATGGCGCCGAGCGCAGCGCAACCGCTCGCATCAGCTGAGACCGGAACTACCCGCAATCAGAGGCTGGCAATCGAAGATGTCTGCATACCTCGACCGGCTGAAGGCGCCTCTATGGCGCCTTCGCTTTTTCTGGGTAAAACCCTCGTGGCCCGCCATCCCAAACCAGTGATCGGAGCGCTCAACGGCCGAAAAAGCGGTAGAACTCGCGCAGCTCCGCCTGGGCATCGCTGACACTCACCGGCGTGAAACGCACGGCCTGCTGGGCCGGACTCTGGGCCAGGCGCCAGAGGTCAAGCGGATGCAGCCAGCCGAGAATGGGGTAGCCACCCATGGTCTGGTGATCGGCCTGCAGGATGATCGGCTGACCATCCGGCGGCACCTGGATCGCCCCACGGTTCACCCCCAGCGACCATTGCCGGGACGGTGCCTGCAGCGGCTCACCCTGCAAACGCGCGCCCATGCGGTCGGATTGCGGACTGAGCTGCCAGCCCTGCTCGAAGAACGCCTGCAACTGCTCTTCGGCAAACTCCACGGCATCGCCACCGGTGATCACCCGCAGCAACGGCGTGCCCCGGTAACTCGGCTGATAGGGCCAGGGCACACTCGCCGCACGGGGCAAATGTGCTGCCGCACAGGGCAGCAGATCGCCGACCCGCAGTTTGCCACCCTGCCCATCCAGGCCGCCGAAGCCTTCGCGGCTCTGCGCGCTGACGCTGCCCAGCACCGCCGCCGCCTGAAAACCCCCGGCCGCCGCCAGGTAGGCACGCTGGCCACTGCGAGCAAAGCCCAGACGCAAGCATTGCCCGGCACGCAGCGGAAACCGCGACCAGCCCGGCAGTGGCTGACCTTCGATGCTGGCCGGCAGGTCCGCGCCGGTCAGCGCCAGCCAGGTGTCCACCTCGCTGCGCAACTGCACATCACCCAGGGCGATTTCCAGCAGCGGCGTGCCCCAGGGATTGCCCAGCAGGTGATTGGCCCAGGCCGCGGCATGCCCATCCAGCGCGCCGCTCGGCGACACCCCGAGGTGCTGCCAACCGCGCCGCCCGGCGTCCTGCAACAGACTGAGCGGCCCAGGCTTGAGCACGCGCAAGCCACTCATGAGCGGCCGCCCGCCGCGCGAAAGGCGCTCTCGCCGATAGGCAGGAAGCGCACGCGGTCACCGAGCAACAGCGGGCACGGCGGTGTGCGCCGGACATCGAAAAATGACTGGGGACACAGACCGAGCAGGTGCCAGCCGCCCGGCGACGCCTGTGGATAGACGGCCGTCTGCCGCTCGGCGATGGCCAGGCTGCCGGCCGGTACATGGGTGCGCGGGGTGGCTCGACGCGGCAGAGCCAGGCGCTCGTGCAGCTCGCCAAGGTAGGCGAAGCCCGGCGCGAAACCGATGGCGCCGACCCGGTACTCGGTGCTGCTGTGCAACTCGATCACCTGCGCCACGCTCAGGTCACAGGCCGTGGCGATCTCGGGCAGGTCCGCCCCGGCATACCAGATGGGGATTTCATGCAGGTGCCCCGGCTGCACACTCAGCGGCTCGGCCAGCCATCGTTCCAGCAACGGCGTAAGCCGGGCAGCCAGGTCCAGGTGATCGGTGCGGCACAGGTCGTAGTGCAACAGCAGGCTGGTCCAGCCCGGCACCAGATCGGTCAGCAGCTCGCCCAGCTCGGCGCGGACAGCCTCGGCGAGCTGGGCCAGACGCTGCGGCAACTGCGCGTCCGGCCGATCCGCCAGCACCAGCAACAGCGCTTCGGCACCGGCCGGTTCGAGGCGGATCATGCGGCGTCCAGCTGGGCTCGCAAACGCCGTAGCACCGCCAGCGACTCGGCGTTGTCGCCGTGCACACAGAGACTGTCGGCGCGCAACTGCAACGGCCGGCCATCGATATCGGCGAACGGCTCGCCACGGGCGATGGCCAGGGCCTGCTCGAGAATGCGCTCGGCATCCTGGTGCACCGCACCGGCCAGGCGGCGTGGCGCCAGTTGGCCATCGGCCAGGTAGGCACGATCGGCGAAGGCCTCGAAATGCAGCGGCACATCGGCGGCGGCCGCCAGTTCCCGCTCACGCCGATTGTCGGCCAGGGCCAGCACCATCAGCGGCAGGCCCCTGCGGTAGCGGGCGCAAGCTTCGAGCACGGCGGCGAACAGGGCGTCATCGCGCACCAGGTCGTTGTACAGCGCACCATGCGGCTTGACGTAGGCGACCTGGGTGCCCGCCGCGCGGCAGAAGGCATCCAGCGCACCGAGCTGATACAGCACCAGGGCCGTGACTTCCTCCGTCGAGCAGGCCAGGTGGCGCCGACCGAAGCCCTGCAGATCGGGATAGGACGGATGGGCGCCAATGCTCACGCCGTGGCGCACGGCCAGGGCCACGCTGCGCTGCATGATCAGCGGGTCGCCGGCATGGAAGCCGCAGGCCAGGTTGGCCTGGTCGATCAGCGGCATGGCGTGCTCGTCGTCGCCCATGCGCCAGGCGCCGTAGCTTTCGCCCATGTCGCAGTTGAGGAGGATTCTGTTCATGTCGGCAAGCTTAGAGCCACCACCGGGGCGACACCAGTAGCCCGGAGCAATCCGGGGAGTGGCCAGCACCTTGCCCCAGATACAATTCATCCGGCCAGCTCGGCGGCATCCCCCGGATTACATCCGGGCTACGGCCTAGTACACATCGCGCCGGTATAGCCCCGCTTCCTGCAGTTGCTCGATGCCGGTGTCGCCCAGCACTTCGCGCAGCGTCTGGTCGACTCCGCCGGCCATGCCTTGCAGGCTGCCGCAGACATAGATGGCAGCGCCCGCATCGACCCAGCGCAGCAGCTCGTCGGCCGCCTCGCGCAGACGATCCTGCACATAGACCTTGGCCGCCTGATCACGCGAGAAGGCCAGATCGAGGCGCGCCAGATCTCCCTGCGTCAGCCAGCCCTGTAGCTCGTCGCGGCAGTAGAAATCATGGGCCGCGTTGCGCTCGCCGAACAGCAGCCAGTTGCGCTGCCGACCGGCCGCGATGCGTTCCTTGAGCAAGCTGCGCAGACCGGCCAGACCGCTGCCGTTGCCGATCAGCAGCAGCGGGCAGTCACCTTGTGGCGCATGGAAGCCCGCGTGCCGGCGTACCCGCGCCAGTAACGGCTGGTCGATGCGCGCCTCGTCGCACAACCAGCCGGAGCCGAGACCGAGGCTGCCGTCGCTGCGCCGCTCCAGGCGCACGATCAGCTCCAGCGCGCCATCGCGCGGCAGCGAGGCGATCGAATAGTCGCGCGCGCCCAACTCTGCCTCGTTACGCGGCAGCACTTCGAGCAGGTCGCCAGCCTGCCAGTGCGCACCCGCCGGCATCTGCAGGCGCACCAGGAAGGTCGGCGCCCCGCTGCTGCCGGGGTTCAGGCATTCGCGCCCGAGCAGGCGCCACTCGCCAAACGGCTGCTCGACCGGCGCCAGCACGGCCGCGCCGGTCAGTTCGCCGAGCTGCTGCTGCCAGCTGGCCAGGGCGGCCTGGTCACCATTGTCGACTTCCACCGGGGCGAACAGGCTGCGCGCACCCTGGCGATCCAGCCAGTCGTGCAGGCGTCGGGCGAAACCACAGAACTGCTGATACTGGCGATCACCCAGGGCCAGCACGGCATAGCTCAGCTCGCCCAGGGCCAGCTGGCTGCCGAGCAGCTTGCGTTCGAAACCGCGGGCAGTGTCCGGCGCTTCGCCGTCGCCAAAGGTACTGACCACGAACAGCGCGCGGTTGGCCTGCCGCAGCGCCTGCTCATCCACCCGCGCCAGCGGCTGCACCTGCACCGGCAGGCCCGCGGCCTGCAGCTGCCCGGCGGTGCGCCAGGCCAGTTGCTCAGCCAGGCCGCTCTGGCTGGCGAAGCCGATCAGCCAGCTCTCGGCGCCGCCCTGGGTCGCCACCGCGCCGCGTGCAGCCTGGGCTGCACGCTTCTTGCGCCGGCGATCGAGGTAGAGCAGCCAGCCGGTGATGAAGAACAGCGGCATCAGGCCGCTGGCCAGCGCCATCAGGATGCGCCCGGGCATGCCGAAGTATTCGCCGACATGCAGGGCGTAGACGCTGGCCAGCAGCTGCGCCTTGAAGCTCTTGTCTCCGTAGCGCTCATGCTGTTTGACCTGGCCGCTGAGCGGATCGAGACGCAGCTGGTTGAGCGCACGCGGGTGGGCGGCATCCTCCAGCAGATAGAACACCGTCGCCGGTTCGCCAGCCACTGGCGGCAGGCGCAGGTTCCAAGCCACCAGCTGCGGGCCGGCGGCCTGTTGCACGCTCTGCCACACAGCGTGATAGTCGACCGTCGGCGCTGGCCCGGACGGCGCCTCGTCGCGCCCGCCACGGCGCTCAGCCGATTTGCCCTCGTGCTGACCCGCCGGGCTGTCAGAGAGCAGGCGGGTCAGGCCGTCCTTGTACCAGTCATAGGACCAGTACAAGCCAGTCAGGCTGGCGCAGAGGTAGAACAACAGGGCCCAGGTACCGAACACCGCGTGCAGATCCCAGTTGAAGGCACGTCCTTTCTTCGCCCAGTCGAGGGTCAGCCAGGTACGCCAGTTCAGCGCCTGGCGCGGCCAGCGCAGGTACAGCCCGGAGAGGCAGAAGAACACCAGCGCCAGGGTGCTGGCCGCGGTGATCTGCTTGCCGCTGTCGCCCATGGCGAGGAAGCGGTGCAACTGCAGCATCAGGCGGAAGAACGGCTCGCCAGTCGGCTGGCCGAGCAGCTCGCCGGTGTAGGGGTCGAAGAAACGCATCGGCCCGCGGCGCTCACCCGGCGGCGGGGTGAAGAACACCCGCGCGGCGCTGTCAGCCCGCGTATCGACCCACAGGCCGGAGACCGTCTTGCCCGCCGCCGCCTCGATCTTGCCGACCAGCTCGGCCGGCGCCAGCGGCCCGGCCTCGCGCACCTGGACGCGCAGCACGTCGGGATTAAGCGCGCGCAGGATCTCGCCTTCGAAGGCATACAGCGCACCAGTGATGCCCATCAGGGCCAGGACCAGGCCGGCAGTGATACCGAAGAACCAGTGCAGCTGGAACAGGATTTTCTTCAACACGACGGACACCTTGCACAACGACAGCCGGAGCCAATGGGCGGCGATTCTAGTTGCGAATTAGTTGCACCTAAGATCTTTTACCTAGTCTTTACCCTGCGCCGACAGGATTCAGACATCCGCCCAGCGCCGCAGCAGGTTGTGGTACAGCCCGGTCAACTGCACGCTGCTGGCATGCCCGGCCCCCAGCTCGCGGTTGAGCTGCTGGATGCTCGAATCGAGATCGAACAACAGGCTGCGCTGGCCGTCGTCGCGCACCATGCTCTGCAGCCAGAAAAACGAACAGACCCGCGCCCCGCGAGTCACCGGACTGACCCGATGCAGGCTGGTGGACGGGTAGAGGATCATGTCACCGGCCGCCAGCTTGACGCTGTGCGCACCGTAGGTGTCTTCGACCAGCAGCTCGCCGCCGTCGTACTCATCCGGATTGGTGAAAAACAGGGTGGCCGACAGGTCGGTGCGGATGCGCTCGCCCGTTGCCGGTACTTCGCGTACCGCGTTATCCACATGCAGGCCAAAGGACTGGCCGCCCTGGTAGCAGTTGAACAGCGGCGGGAACACCTTGCTCGGCAAGGCCGCGGAGATGAACAGCGGATTGCGGCTGAGGGCCTGGAGGATCAGCTCGCCCATCTGCCGGGCCTGCACCGAGTCCTGCGGCAACTGCAGGTTGTCCTTGGTCATGGCCGACTGGAAGCCGGCGGTGGCCTTGCCGTCGACCCACTGCGCCTGCTGCAGCAACTGGCGGCATTCGGCAACCTGCTCCGGGCTCAGCACCCGGGGAATATGCACCATCATCTGGCGTTTCTCCTGATAAGCCAAAGCCCCGCACAGGCGGGGCTCCGGTTAGAACAGCTAACGGTTAGAACGAGTAGTTGGCGCTCAGCACGGCCGAACGGCCATCGCCCGGTACCAGGCCACCGGTGCTGTCGGCACTACCGGCGCTGGTCCGGACGCGATCGTAATACTCCTCGTCGAACAGGTTGTTGACGTTCAGCTGCAGCTGCAGCTCCTCGCTGGCCTGGTAGCCGAGCATGGCGCCATGTACCCAGTACGCGTCGATCTTGCCGCGGCTGGCCTGCGACGGCGTCTCACGGGTGGCCACGGCCACATTGCGCTCGTCGACGAACTGCGCGCCGTAACCAATCTCGAAATCAGCCGGCAGCTGGTAGCTGGTCCACAGGCTGAACGAGCGCGGCGGGGTGTTGGCCAGAGCCTGGCCTTCCTGCACCTGATCCTCGCCTGGAGCGGCCTTGAGCACTTCGCTGCTCAGCTGGGTATAGGAAGCGAAGGCCTGCCACTTGTCGGTGAGCTTGCCGGAGGCGCCCAGTTCGAAGCCTTCGACGCGCTGCTCGCCCTGCAGCTCGTAAGAACCGTCATCCAGCTCGACGCGGCCATTGGTCTTGTCGACACGGAAGATCGCGGCGTTGAGGGCCAGGCGCTGATCCAACAGTTCCCACTTGGTGCCCAGTTCCCAGGTCTCGTTCTTTTCCGGGTCGAGGTTCTGGTTGCCTTCCTCCAGGCCGGTACCGGTGGTGGCCAGACCTTGCGCCGAAGGGTTGTAGGAGTTGCCCCAGGCCACGTAGATAGTGCCGTTTTCCACTGGCTTGTAGGCCAGACCGACACGACCACTGAGCATCTCGTCGGTGGATTCCAGCTGGGTGCGCGTATCTTCTTCGAAATCCTTCTCGTCGTTCTCGCCTTCATAGCGCTCCCAACGGGCGCCCAGGGTCAGGTCCCACTGGTCGCTCAGGGCCAGGGTGTCGAACACGTACAACGCCTGATCGGTCAGCTCGGCGTCCACCGTGGAAGTGTTGGTCTTATGGCGTGGGCCGCTGTAGTAGCCGGGCGGATTGTCCAGGTCGTAGACCAAGTCCAGGTCCAGGTTGTTGCTGAAGTTGGTCTTGTCGACGGTCTCGCGGGAGACTTCCATACCGGTGACCAGCGAGTGGTCGATGAAGCCGGTGGCAAAATTCCACACCAGGTTGGTCTGGTTGATCGCCAGCTTGCTGGTGGTATCGCGGCCATTGCCGCTACCCGAACGGTACTTGTACTGGTCGTTACCCAGTGTCTCCACGTAGCTGCGAGTGGTGACGGTGCGGTTATCGGTCTCGCTGTAGCGGGTGATGCTGTTCAGGCTGACCAGGTCGTTGAAGTCGTGCTCGACCTTGGCGGTGAAGGAGTCGACGTCGACTTCTTCGGTATCGATATTGCGGAAGCCGAAGTAGTCGTCACGGTCGACGCCATCCAGCACCTTGCCGGCGATGGCGGGCAGGCCGTACTCGGGTAGATTCTCGTCGGACTGGTGCAGGTAGCTCAGGGTCAGACGAGTCGGCGTGCCCAGGCCGAAGGCCACGGACGGGGCAATACCCCAGCGCTCGTAGTTGATCTGCTCGCGGCCGGCCACGTCGTTCTCGTGGGCCATCAGGTTGAGGCGGAAGGCAGCGCCTTCGATGCCGTCCAGCGGCTGATTGATGTCGGCGGCCAGGCGGTGATAGCCGTCGGTACCCAGACCGGCCTGCAGGTTGTTTGACTCGCGCAGGCTCGGGGTCTTGCTGACCATGTTGATCGAACCGGCAGTGGCGCCGGCACCGGCATACACCGAGCTCGGGCCTTTGACCACTTCAACCATTTCCAGGTTGAACATGTCGGAACGGGTCATGTTGGCGCTGTCGCGCAGGCCGTCGACCATCAGGTTGTTGGTGGCGCTGAAACCGCGGATGTTGATGCTGTCGCCGTAGTTGCCACCCTCGCCGGCACCGAAGGTGATGCCGGAGACGTTGGACAGCACCTGGCGCAGGCTCAGGGCGTTCTGCTCCTTGATCACTTCGGCCGGCACCACGGTGACGGTCTGCGGAGTGTCCAGCAGCGGCGCGGTGTATTTCGGGGAGGACACCTGATCGACCTTGTAGGACTGCTCCTGCTTGCCCTCGATGCTCACCTTGTCGAGCTGCAGGGTGCCGTCGGACTGTTCGGCAGCCAGGCTCAGACCCGCAGAAGAAGCAATGGCAAAGCCGATGGCAGAGGCCAGCAGGCGACGCTGCGGCAAGGCGGATGCGGCGACTTTCTTGTACATAAGAATCACTCCCCGTTCAAAATGAGGCGTGATTTTATTTAGGAATGATTATCAAACAAGATAAAACTGCATTCTTTACAATTTCTTTACATTCAATCTGGAACTAACGTGCAAAGCCCGGACTAGAAGGGCCAATAAAAAACCCGCCAAAGGGCGGGTTTTTGTACTGCTGACGAAAACCTTACAGATAGAAGGCCTTCAGCGGCGGGAAGCCGTTGAACTCCACCGCGCTGTAGCTGGTGGTGTAGGCGCCGGTGGACAGCCAGTACAGGCGGTCACCGATCGACAGGTTGAGCGGTAGGCCGTACTTGTAGTTCTCGTACATGATGTCGGCGCTGTCGCAGGTCGGGCCGGCGATCACCACTTCTTCCATCTCGCCTTTCTTCTCGGTCCAGATCGGGAACTTGATCGACTCGTCCATGGTTTCGATCAGGCCGCTGAACTTGCCCACGTCCACGTAAACCCAACGCTCCACGGCGGTACGCGACTTGCGCGCGACCAGCACAACTTCGCTGACCAGGATGCCGGCGTTGGCGATCAGCGAGCGGCCCGGCTCCAGGATGATTTCCGGCAGGTCGTCACCGAAGTCTTCCTTGAGGAAGCGGATGATTTCCTCGGCGTAGGTTTCCAGGCTGTTGGTGCGGGTGATGTAGTTGGCCGGGAAGCCGCCACCCATGTTGATCAGCTTGAGCTCGATGCCGTCTTCTTCTTTCAGGCGTTCGAAGATCACCTTGACCTTGGCAATCGCCGCGTCCCACACGGAGATGTCGCGCTGCTGCGAGCCAACGTGGAACGACAGGCCGTAAGGCACCAGGCCCAGGTCACGGGCGAGGATCAGCAGATCCATGGCCATGTCGGTCTGGCAGCCGAACTTGCGCGACAGCGGCCAGTCGGCCGTGGTCGAGCCTTCGGTGAGGATGCGCACATAGACTTTCGCCCCCGGCGCGGCCTTGGCGATGTTGCGCAGGTCGGCTTCCGAGTCGGTGGCATACAGACGCACGCCCTTCTCGTAGAAGTAGCGGATGTCCTTGGATTTCTTGATGGTGTTGCCGTAGCTGATGCGCTCCGGGCCGACGCCGGTGGCCATCACCTTGTCCAGCTCGTAGATCGAAGCGATGTCGAAGTTCGAACCCTTGTCGCGCAGCAGCTCGATGATCTCGGTGGCCGGGTTGGCCTTGACCGCGTAATACACCTTGGCGAACTCGAAACCGGCGCGCAGGTCATCGTAGGCCTGGCTGATGATCGCGGTGTCGATCACCACGAAGGGGGTTTCCTGGGTGTCGGCGAAGGCCTTCATTTTCTGGAAGGTAGCGCGCGGGTAGTAGTCTTCGATCGCGATCGGCATGCGGGACTCCAAATGGGTAAAAGCAAGCAATGGGTGCTTAACAGGGATGGCTCTGGATAAAGAGCCGCGAACGCCTAATCCGTTTCCCCACTTTGGTTCGCCTACTTCCCAAGGCATGTCGCCGAGAACCCTGTGGGCCTCTCGTCGTCAGTACTTGAGCCGGATGGATCGTTTCCAGCATGGACGTTCGGGCGCGAACTTTAGGACCATGGGGGGCTGAGATCAATCAAAAATTGCCGCTGTTTTGCACCCGGTTGTCGCCTGCCTGATTGACTGTTTTTAATCCTTAACAAAACGTCCGGAATGCTGCACAAAACAGACCTGCAGGCCGCATTTCACGGGCAGTACCGATACCCGCGGGCAAGCTCAGCATCCACCTCTTTTTTGACAGGCAGACGACGGTTTGCAGGGTTCCCGTAAACAGCCCATCCCGGGCGGGTTAAATGCAGCCTGGATCGCGGCTACTCCTGCGCGGCCCTGGCACATCGGCATGGCAGCCGCCGGCGTCGGACTGCCGGGCCTGATTGCGCTGGCGTTTCCCGCTATAATCCCGCGCTTTTCGGGCTGTTCGCGGCCCGCAACCGTTTCCAGCCAGGCACGCATCCATGACCACCCAGGCCATCGAAGTCGGCAAACGCCGCACATTCGCGATCATTTCCCACCCCGACGCCGGTAAGACCACCATTACCGAGAAGCTGCTGCTGATGGGCAAGGCGATTGCCGTGGCCGGTACGGTGAAGTCGCGCAAGTCCGACCGCCATGCGACCTCCGACTGGATGGAAATGGAAAAGCAGCGCGGCATCTCCATCACCACCTCGGTGATGCAGTTCCCCTACCGCGAGCACATGATCAACCTGCTCGACACCCCCGGCCACGAAGACTTCTCGGAAGACACCTACCGCACCCTGACTGCAGTAGACAGCGCGCTGATGGTGCTCGACGGCGGTAAGGGCGTTGAGCCACGCACCATTGCCCTGATGGATGTGTGCCGCCTGCGTGACACGCCGATTGTCAGCTTCATCAACAAACTCGACCGCGATATCCGCGACCCGATCGAGCTGCTCGACGAGATCGAAGCCGTACTGAAGATCAAGGCCGCACCGATCACCTGGCCGATCGGTTGCTACCGCGACTTCAAGGGCGTGTACCACCTGGCCGACGACTACATCATCGTCTACACCCCGGGCCACGGCCACGAACGCACCGAGACCAAGATCATCCAGCACCTCGACTCGGACGAAGCCCGCGCCCACCTGGGTGACGAGTACGAGCGTTTCCTCGAGCAGCTGGAACTGGTGCAGGGCGCCTGCCACGAGTTCGACCAGGACGAGTTCATGAACGGCCAGCTGACTCCGGTGTTCTTCGGCACCGCGCTGGGCAACTTCGGCGTCGACCATGTGCTCGACGCGGTGGTCGACTGGGCACCCAAGCCGCTGGCCCGGGTGGCCAACGAGCGCACCGTGGAGCCGGTGGAAGAGAAGTTCAGCGGCTTCGTGTTCAAGATCCAGGCGAACATGGACCCCAAGCACCGCGACCGCATCGCCTTCATGCGCATCTGCTCCGGCAAATACAGCCAGGGCATGAAGATGCGGCATGTGCGCCTGGGCAAGGACGTGCGCGTCGGCGACGCCCTGACCTTCTTCTCCAGCGAGCGTGAAATGCTGGTCGAGGCCTATGCCGGCGACATCATCGGCCTGCACAACCACGGCACCATCCAGATCGGCGATACCTTCACCGAAGGCGAGGCCCTGGGCTTCACCGGTATCCCGCACTTCGCCCCGGAACTGTTCCGCCGCGTGCGCCTGAAGGACCCGCTGAAATCCAAGCAGCTGCGCCAGGGCCTGCAGCAGCTGGCCGAGGAAGGTGCGACCCAGGTGTTCTTCCCCGAGCGCAGCAACGACATCATCCTCGGCGCGGTCGGCGTGCTGCAGTTCGACGTGGTCGCCAGCCGCCTGAAGGAGGAATACAAGGTCGAGTGTTCCTACGAGCCGATTACCGTCTGGTCGGCGCGCTGGATCGACTGCAGCGACAAGAAGAAGCTCGAGGAGTTCTCCAACAAGGCCGTGGAAAACCTCGCCCTGGATGGCGGCGGCCACCTCACCTACCTGGCGCCGACCCGGGTCAACCTGGCACTGATGGAAGAGCGCTGGCCAGACGTGAAATTCCGCGCCACCCGCGAGCACCACTAAGCCCTGATCTAGAGGGATCGGATGGCACGTCGCGTCAGTGACTGATCATCCACGGCCGGCCGGCCGGTTTGCCTTTCATGGCATGCGGGTTAGCCTTGGTCGGCGCCAGGGGCTTGTTCGGGGTGCAGCAACCACAACCCTTGGGGTGCTTGCGCGTCTGCTTGTATTCGTCGAGCGTCTGCGGTGCGTTGGCGCTGCGTTCGTTGGCCGCGATGGCGCGGCGCTGGCTGCCAGGCATGGTCGCCAGGCACGGTGCGGAAAGAATCACCCGGCCGCTCTGCATGCCGCAGGACGGGCAATCGCAGGGCTGGTCGCGCTCGGCCATGGGCCGCAAGCGAGTGAAGTCGCCACAGTCGGCACAGTCGTATTCATAGATCGGCATAACGGACTCCTGGGCAGCGGTTCGGCGGCGCGTGGCCGCCAAGCCGGTAGTGCGATGTGACAGGTCCCGAGTGTTCGCCACCCGGGCCGGAATGAACGCCGTCCAAAGCCCCATCCCCGCCCGGGTAGAGAACTCACTTGTCCGGCGCGATGGGCAGGTCGATGCTGCCGTCGAGGTGCTTGATCGGGCCGGAGGCATTGGGGTTGATGTCGAAGTCGAAGATGTCGGTCGGCAGCCACAGCGTGGCGCAGGCGTTGGGCACGTCGACGATGCCGCTGATATGCCCCTGCACCGGTGCCGAGCCGAGCAGCGCGTAGCCCTGGGCCGGTGAGTAGCCGAACTTGGTCAGGTAGTTGATGGCATTCAGGCAGGCCTGCTTGTAGGCGATGTTGACGTCGAGATAGTGCTGCTTGCCGGCCTCGTCCACCGAGATGCCTTCGAAGATCAGGTAGTTGTTGTAGTGCGGGGTGATCGGGCTCGGCTTGAACACCGGGTTCTTGATCCCGTACTTGGCCATGCCGCCCTTGATCAGCTCGACCTTCATGTGCACCCAGCCGGCCATTTCGATGGCGCCGCAGAAGGTGATTTCACCATCGCCTTGGCTGAAGTGCAGGTCGCCCACCGATAGCCCGGCACCATTTACATACACCGGGAAGAAGATCTTCGAGCCGCGCGACAGGTCCTTGATATCGCAGTTGCCGCCATGCTCGCGCGGCGGCACGGTGCGTGCGCCGGTCAGCGCAGCCAGGTCGCGGGCCTCGCCCTTCATCTTGCCCATGTGCGCGGTCGGCGCCATCGGCGGGTTGGCCAGGGCCGGGACGCGGTGCGGGTCGGTGTCGATCAGCTCCTGCTCGCGCTTGTTCCAGTCGGCGAGCATCTTGTGGTCCGGCAGGCAGCCGATCAGGCCGGGATGGATCAGGCCGGCGAAGTTCACCCCCGGAATGTGCCGGCTGCTGGTGAACATGCCCTTGAAGTCCCAGATGGCTTTCTGCGCCATGGGGAAGTGGTCGGTGAGGAAACCACCGCCGTTCTGCCGCGAGAAGAAGCCGTTGAAGCCCCACTGCGAGTCGGCCATGGCGCCGATGTCGAGCAGGTCGACCACCAGCAGGTCACCCGGCTCGGCACCGTGCACACCGACCGGGCCGGACAGGTAGTGCACGGTGGACAAATCCACATCGCGCACATCGCTGGCGTCGTCGTTGTTCTTGATCGCGCCGGCGGTCCAGTCATAGGTTTCGAGGATGAAGTCGTCACCCGGCTTGACCCAGCAGGCCATCGGAATATCCGGGTGCCAGCGGTTGTGAATCTGCTCGTTTTCGGTGGCGGGCTGGTTGAGGTCGACCTTGATCAGCGTTTCGGTCATGACAAAGCTCCTGGGACCATGGAAGGGGGCGTGGCGCCTTGGCGCCGGGGTACGGAGCTAGTCTTGAACGGGCGAGGAAATCGGCAAATACGTCGGATGACGTATGCGCAGCACCAGCGATGACGCGGCTTGCAGCTTTTTGAAGGGCACGAAAAAGCGGCCAGCGCATAAAGAACACGCCAGCCGTAAACAGGAAATCTTGCCCTCTCCCCCAGCCCCTCTCCCATAAATGGGAGAGGGGAGCAAAGCGCCGTCAGGCATGAGCCTAGCGCGGAACAGTCCCCTCTCCCGCTTGCGGGAGAGGGTTAGGGAGAGGGAAAAGTACTCACACCGACAGATAGCGGCTGATGGTCGCTTCATCGACCCTGTCGCGGGTTTCCTCGACCACGAACTTGCCCTTCTCGATCACCAGGAAGCGGTCGGCGATTTCCAGGGTAAAGGACAGCACCTGTTCGGAGACCACGATGGTCAGGTCTCGCAGGTTGCGGATCTCCTTCAGAGTGCGGGCGATGTCCTTGATGATCGAGGGCTGGATGCCCTCGGTCGGCTCATCGAGCAGCAGCACCTTGGGGTTGGTGGCCAGGGCGCGGGCGATAGCCAGCTGTTGCTGCTGGCCGCCAGAGAGGTTGCCGCCCTTGCGCGAGCGCATATCAAACAGCACCGGGAACAACGCATAGAGGTCTTCCGGCACCTTACCCTTGGCGGCGGCCGGCAGGCCGGTCTGGATGTTCTCCAGCACGCTCATGCTGGGGAAGATCATCCGCCCCTGGGGCACGTAGGCGATACCGCTCTCGACCCGCTGGTGGGTTTCCAGTTTGGAGATGTCGCGACCGTCCACGCTGATCTGCCCGCCCCATTGCGGCAGCACGCCCATCAGGCTTTTGAACAGGGTGGTCTTACCCATGCCGTTGCGGCCCATGACCGCGACGATTTCGCGCTTTTCCACATTCAGGTTGAGGTCATGGAGGATCTGGCTCTGGCCGTAACCGGAAGCGAGGTTGCTGATCTGGAACATGGAAAACTCCTTGCTGAACGTAGCCCGGATGCAATCCGGGGTTCGGACTCGATGCGGGCACTGCTCCCGGATTGCATCCGGGCTACGGGGCTAGCGATCAGCGGCCAAATAGCGGGTTGATCGCCAGCAAGCTGGCTCCTACGAAAAGCACCTCAATGCCCGAGGTACACCTCGATGACCTTGGGATTGCTCTGCACCGCCTCCATGCTGCCCTCGGCCAGCACCTTGCCCTGGTGCAGCACCGTGACCTTGTGCGCGATGCTTTTGACGAATTCCATGTCGTGCTCGATCACCAGCACCGAACGGCCCTTGCTGATGCGCTTGAGCAGCTCGGCGGTCTGCATGCGCTCGTTGACGCTCATGCCCGCCACCGGCTCGTCGAGCATCAGCAGCGCCGGGTCCTGCATCAGCAGCATGCCGATCTCCAGCCATTGCTTCTGGCCGTGAGACAGCAGGTCGGCCTGCAGGTAGAGGTTGTCGGTGAGCATGATCTCCGCCGCAATCTGCTCGACCCGCGCAATCACCTCGGCGCTGCGTTTGAAGAACAGCGCGCCAAATACCTTGCGCCCCTTGGGGTAGGACATTTCCAGGTTCTCGAATACCGTGAGGTTTTCGTAGATCGAGGGGTTCTGGAACTTGCGCCCGACGCCGGCACGGACGATGTCGAACTCACGCATCTTGGTCAGCTCACGGTTCTCGAACTGGATGCTGCCGGCGGTGGCTTTGGTCTTGCCGCAGATCAGGTCAAGCACCGTGGTCTTGCCGGCGCCGTTAGGGCCGATCACCACCCGCACTTCGTTGCGGTCGATATACAGGTTGAGATCATCCACCGCCTTGAAACCATCGAACGACACGGTCAGGCCCTCGATGGCCAGCACCGGTTTGGGCATCTGAAATCCACTTGGCTGACTCATGGGGTGGTCTCCAGTTGTTTAGCTTCAGGGGCAGGTGCTGGAGCCGGGCTAACGGCCGCGACCGGGGCCACGGATTTGCGCTCAAAACGTTGCAGCAACTTTTCCAGGTGCTTGCGCCCGTGGCTTTCCCAGACGCCGGCGAGGCCGTTGGGGAAGTACATGACCACGGCGATAAACAGCCCGCCCATCAGGTACAGCCACAGCTCGGGAAAGGTTTCGGAAAAGTAGGTCTTGCCGTAGTTGACCAGCAGCGCGCCGTACACCGCGCCGAGCAGCGACATGCGCCCGCCGACGGCGGCGAAGATCACCATCTCGATCGACGGCACGATGCCGACGAAGCTCGGCGACATAAAGCCCACCTGCAAGGCGAACATCGCCCCGCCGATAGCAGAGAACGCCGCCGCCACGCAGAACACGAAAATCTTGAAGCTGGCCACGTCGTAGCCGGAGAAGCGCACCCGCTCTTCCTTGTCGCGCATCGCCATCAGCAGGCGGCCGAGCTTGGAGGCGAGGATGAAGCGGCCGATCAGGATGCAGCCAAACAGCAGGAAGGCATTGATGAAGTAGAGGATCAGCTTCGAGCTGTCGTCGCGGATGTCCCAGCCCATCAGGGTTTTCAGATCGGTGATGCCGTTGACCCCACCGGTGAGGCCCTGCTGGCCGATGATCAGCACCGTGAGGATCAATGCAATCGCCTGGGTGACGATGGAGAAGTACACGTCGCCCACGCGGCGCTTGAACATCGCCACACCGATCACCAGCGCCAGGATCACCGGCACCGCGATCACCGCCAGCAGGGTGAAGCCGAAGCTGTGGAACGGCTGCCAGAGCAGCGGCAGTTCGGTGATCTGGTTCCAGTCCATGAAATCCGGAATGCCGGGGGTGGACTGGATCTTGGTGCTTTCCGGGTCGCTGGCTTCGAGCTTGAGGAACATCGCCATGCAGTAACCGCCGAGGCCGAAGAACACGCCCTGGCCGAGGCTGAGAATGCCGCCGTAGCCCCAGCACAGCACCAGGCCCACGGCGACAAAGGCGTAGGTCAGGTACTTGCCGACCATGTTCAAGCGAAAGGCATCCAGCGCCAGCGGGAACACCACCAGGATCAATGTGGCCAGCACCGCCAGGCCAATCGCGCCCTGCTTGCCGCCGAGAAACTTATCGAGTGTCGGGTTCATGGGACGGCTCCTTACTTGCGCACTTTGATGGAGAACAGCCCTTGCGGACGCAGCATCAGAATCAGGATCACCGCCGACAGGGTGAACACCTTGGCCATCGAACCGCTCATGAAGAACTCCATCAGCGACTGCGCCTGGGCGATGCTGAAGGCCGAAGCGATGGTGCCGAGCAGGCTCGACGCGCCGCCGAACACCACCACCAGGAAGGTGTCGACGATGTACAGGGAACCGGCAGTCGGGCCGGTCGAGCCGATGGTGGTGAAGGCCGCGCCCGCCACCCCGGCCACGCCGCAGCCGAGGGCAAAGGTCATGCGGTCGACCTTCTTGGTATTGATCCCCACGGCGCGGCTCATCACCCGGTTCTGCACCGTGGCGCGCACCTGCAGGCCCCAGCGCGAGCGGTAGAGCATGAGGAAGATCATGGCGGTGATCAGCACCGTCAGGCCCATGACGAACAGGCCGTTACGCGGAATGTCGATGGCTTCGGTGGGGTTCCACGAGCCCATCAGCCACTCGGGCAGGGTGGCGCTGACTTCGCGGGCGCCGAAGATCGAGCGGAAGGCCTGCTGCATCACCAGCGACAGGCCCCAGGTGGCCAGCAGGGTATCCAGCGGGCGCTGGTAGAGCTTGCTGATCATCGCCCACTCCACCAGCCAGCCAATCGCGCCGGCGATAAAAAACGACAGCACGATGGCGAGAAAAAAGTAGTACGGGCCGAAAAACGGCGCGTATTGCTCGGTCAGCACCGAAACCACAAAAGTGGTGTAGGCGCCGATGGTGAGGAACTCACCGTGGGCCATGTTGATCACGCCCATCTGGCCGAAGATGATCGCCAGCCCCAGGGCCATCAGCAGCAGGACGCAGAACACGGACAAACCGTTGAAGCCCTGCATGGCCGCGATGGCACCAAATTCCGATAGCCATTCCATGATGATGGTCCCCAGAAGAGAAGAGAAAACCCCGTAGGAGCCGGCCTGCCGGCGATCCATTCATCGCCAGCAGGCTGGCTCCTACAGGTGGTCGACAGCGCTTACTGGTAGCCCTTGGGGAAAGGATTCGGCTCGATCAGGTCGGACTCGAACACCACCTTGAACTGGCCGTCAGCCTGCACCTGGCCGATGCGGGTCTTGCTCCACAGGTGATGGTTGCCATGCACCTTGACGTAGCTCTCTGGCGCGGTGGCCAGCTCGATGCCCGGGGAGGCTGCAGCGACCTTGTCGACATCGAAGCTGCCGGCCTTCTCGACGGCGGCTTTCCACAGCCAGGGCCCGAGGTAGGCGGCCTGGGTCACGTCACCGATCACTGCATCCTTGCCGTACTTGGCCTTGAAGGCTTCAACGAAGGCTTTGTTGTTCGGGTTGTCGAGGCTCTGGAAGTACTTCATGGAGGCGTAGAAACCGTCCATGTTCTCGCCGCCAATGCCGAGCAGTTCATCCTCGGTGACCGACAGGGTCAGCAGGTTCTGCTTGGCGCTGGTCACGCCAGCAGCTTTCATCTGCTTGTAGAAGGCCACGTTGGAACCACCGACCACCGCGGTGAAGACCACATCAGGCTTCTTCAGCTTGACCTTGTTGATCAGCGAGCCGAACTGGGTGTTGCCCAGCGGGTAGTACTCCTCGCCCACCACCTTGCCGCCGAGCACGTTTTCGATGTGCTTGCGGGCGATCTTCATCGAGGTGCGCGGCCAGATGTAGTCCGAGCCAATCAGGTAGTAGGTCTTGGCGCCCTTCTCCTTGGCGATCCAGTCGAGACCGGCAAGGATCTGCTGGGTGGCTTCCTGGCCGGTGTAGATGACGTTCTTCGACTGCTCCAGGCCTTCATAGAAGGTCGGGTAGTAGAGCAGGCCGTTTTCCTTCTCGAACACCGGCAGCACCGCCTTGCGCGAGGCCGAAGTCCAGCAGCCGAACACGGCGGCGACCTTGTCGCCAACCAGCAGCTTCTTGGCTTTTTCGGCGAAGGTCGGCCAGTCGGAGGCGCCGTCTTCCTGGATGATCTTGATCTGCCGGCCGAGGATGCCGCCGCCGGCATTGATCTGCTCGATGGCCAGGCGCTCGGCCTGAATCGAACCGGTTTCGGAAATGGCCATGGTGCCGGTGGCCGAGTGCAGCTGACCGACCGTGACTTCGGTGTCGGTGACAGCAAGTCCGGTGGTGTTGACCTCGGCCGCCACGGCCATCTGGCCGAACACGGTGGCCGCCAGCAGCGAGAGTGCCGCAGCACCCAACGCTAGCCGACGAGGGAGAAAGCGAGTCGGTGAATCCATGGTCATGCTCCTCTGGGTGGTTTTCCTCCCCGGCCAGCCCTGCGGCTGTCAGTTCGGTTCGCCACCAGCATGCGTTTGCCACCGACGCGGGCGGTATACGCAGCTTGACGTAACGGCATACGTCATCTGACGTACTGCCCAACGCCCCACACTGGTGCAAGCTCGCGCCCGAGCACCCGCCCGCTCGCGCTTACCGTAGGAGCCAGCTTGCTGGCGATCCGCATTGCAGGCAGCCGCGTGATCGCCAGCAAGCTGGCTCCTAGGGTCGGGGCATGGTTGTTGCTACTTCGTCGTATCCCTCGCCCCGACTCCCAGGAATCACCGCTGTGCAACCAACCGGCACCCAGCGCATCGTCAAGATCCGCCGCGACTACAACAGCTGGGTCGCCGACGAGACCATGGAAGACTACGCCCTGCGTTTCACTCCCAAGTCGTTTCGCAAATGGTCGGAACTGCGCATCGCCAACACGGCCCTGAGTGCGGTGTCGTTTCTCGCCCTGGAGGCCATCGGCGGCGCCCTGGCGCTGAGTTACGGTTTTACCAACACGTTGTGGGCCATCCTCGCGGTGAGCCTGGTGATCTTCCTCACCGGCCTGCCGATCAGCTACTACGCGGCGCGCTATGGCGTGGACATGGACCTGCTGACCCGCGGCGCCGGCTTCGGTTATATCGGCTCGACCATCACCTCGCTGATCTACGCCAGCTTCACCTTCCTGTTCTTCGCCCTCGAAGCGGCGATCATGGCCCTGGCCCTGGAGTTGTACTTCAACACTCCGCTGGCGCTGGCCTATGTCATCTGTTCGCTGATCGTCATCCCGCTGGTGGCCTACGGCATCACCCTGATCAACCGCTTGCAGATGTGGAGCCAGCCGCTGTGGCTGTTCCTGCTGTTGTTGCCGTACGTGTTCGTGATCGGCAAGAACCCCGAGGCATTCAGCGACTGGACCAGCTTCGCCGGGCGCGAGGGCGATGGCGGCGCCTTCAACCTGCTGCACTTCGGCGCGGCCTGCACCGTGGCCCTGGCGCTGGTCACGCAGATTGGCGAACAGGTCGACTACCTGCGTTTTCTGCCGGAAAAAACCCGGCGCAATCGCACCCGCTGGTGGGCCGCCCTGCTGATGGCCGGGCCCGGCTGGATCATCCCCGGCGCGCTGAAAATGCTCGCCGGCGCCTTCCTGGCCTTTCTCGCCCTGCAGCATGAAATTCCCATGGAGCGCGCCGCCGAGCCAACGCAGATGTACCTGGTGGCGTTCACCTATGTGTTCAGTTCACCGGAGTGGGCGCTGGCGGCCATGGTGCTGTTCGTGATCGTCAGCCAGGTGAAGATCAACCTGACCAACGCCTACGCCGGCTCGCTGGCCTGGTCGAACTTCTTCGCCCGCGTCACCCACAGCCACCCCGGCCGCGTGGTGTGGCTGGTGTTCAACGTGGCCATCGCCCTGATCCTGATGGAGTTGGGGGTGTTCCAGGCGATCGAGGAAGTGCTCGGCCTGTATGCCAATATCGCCATCGCCTGGATTGGTGCGGTGGTCGCCGACCTGGTGATCAACAAGCCGCTGGGGCTGTCGCCCAAGCACATCGAATTCAAACGCGCGCATCTGTACGACATCAACCCGGTGGGGGTGGGCGCCATGCTCATCGCCTCACTGCTCTCGGTGCTGGCCCACGGCGGCCTGTTCGGCCAACTGGCGCAAGCCGCCTCGCCCGTCGTCGCGCTGGGCTCGGCCCTGCTGCTCGCGCCCCTGATTGCCTGGCTGACCAACGGCCGCTACTACCTGGCGCGCAGCAGCGACCCGCTGTTGCTCTACCCGCTTGGCGTGACCACCACCGCACAATGCGGCCTGTGCAGCAATGCCTTTGAAAGCGAAGACATGGCCTTCTGCCCGGCCTACAGCACGCCCATTTGCTCGCTGTGCTGCTCGCTCGACGCCCGCTGTGGCGATGCCTGCAAACCGCGGGCACGGCTGGCCGAACAACTCGATGACTTTATCCACTGGCTGTTCCCGCAGGTGTCGATACCGCGCCTGCACAGCCGCCTGGCCCAGTATCTGGGCCTGCTGACGGTGCTGGTGGCGCTGCTGTTCGTCGCCCTGGCGCTGATTTACAGCCAGGTGTCGCAGGGGCTGGTGGCGCAATCGCCGCAGGCGCAGGACACCCTCTACCTGGCCTTCCTCAAAGCCTTTATGACCCTCTCGCTGTTCGCCGCGATCCTCGCCTGGTGGGTGGTGCTGACCCGCGAAAGCCGCCGGGTGGCCCAGGAAGAATCCGACCGCCAGACCCAACTGCTGATGCAGGAAATCGAGGCCCACCGCAAAACCGACGAAGCCCTGCAGAAAGCCAAGGAAGCCAGCGAAGCCGCCAACGCGGCCAAGAGCCGCTACGTCACCGGCCTGTCCCACGAGCTGCGCACGCCGCTCAACAGCATCCTCGGCTATACGCAGATTCTGCAGCGCGACGCCGGCATGCCGGGGCAGCATCAGGACGCCCTGGCCACCATTTTTCGCAGCGGTTCGCACCTGCTGTCGCTGATTGACGGGCTGCTCGATGTGGCCAAGATCGAGGCCGGCAAGCTCAACCTGGAACTCTCGGAAATCCCCTTCCCCGAATTTATCCACCAGCTCGAACGCATGTTCAGCCCGCAGGCCGAAGAGAAGGGCCTGCGCTTTCGCCTGGACACCAACGGGCGCATGCCAGCAGTGGTACGCGGCGACGAGAAGCGCGTGCGGCAGATTCTGATCAACCTGCTGGGCAATGCGGTGCGCTTTACCGACAGCGGCGAAGTCTGTCTGCGCGTCAGCTACCTGCGGGAAACCGCCAGCTTCGAGATCCTCGACACCGGCATCGGTATCGACCCGGAGCAGATCGAACGGATCTTCCAGCCGTTCGAGCGCGGCGATCTGATGCGCCAGGACAACGGCGTCGGCCTCGGCCTGACCATCACGCGCATGCTCACCTCATTGATGGGCGGCGAGCTGTCGGTGAAAAGCGTGCTGGATCAGGGCACCAGCTTCCAGGTGCGCCTGTTCCTCTCCGAGGTGCGCGTGCCGCAGGCGGTGGTGCATGTGGAGCACGACATCATCGGCTACCAGGGCCCGCGCCGGCTGATTCTGGTGGTCGACGACCATATCGAACATCGCCGCGTATTGGCCGGCATGCTCGAACCGCTGGGCTTCACCATCGCCCAGGCCGCCAGCGGTCAGGAAGCGATTCGTCAGGCCGCCCTGCTGCACCCCGACCTGATCCTGATGGACCTGTCGATGCCGCAGATGGACGGCTGGGAAACCAGCCGGCTGATTCGCCGCAACGCCCAGAGTCAGGCGCCGATCATCGTGATCTCCGCCAACGCCTTTGCCGATGACCGTGAGCGCAGCGTAAGCGCCGACTGCAACGACTACCTGGCCAAGCCGGTACACACGCCGGAACTGCTCGAACGCATCCAGAAGCAACTGGATTTGCACTGGCTGCGGCGCACCGCGCCGCTACCTGCGCCGACACTCGCACCCCTGGTGCTGCCCAGTGCCAGCGATCTGGATGCACTGCGCGAGCTCGGGGCCATGGGCTATATCCGCGGCATTCAGGAGAAACTCGACGCCATTGATCGGCTGACACCCGCCAGCACCGGCTTCACCGCGCCCCTGCGCGCCCTGGTGAAAAGCTACCGCCTGGACGAATTCAACCGCCAACTCAAGGAGGCCGAGCATGAACGTGCTGCCCCATCCCTCTGAGCCTCACACCCGCGCGGCCGAGCGCGGGGTGATCCTGATCGTCGACGACACCCCGGACAACCTGGCCCTGCTTTCCGACGCCCTCGATGAAGTGGGCTATATGGTGCTGGTGGCCCTGGATGGCCTGAGCGCGCTGAGCCGCATCCAGCGCCGGCGCCCGGACCTGATCCTGCTCGACGCGATGATGCCAGGACTGGACGGCTTCGAGACCTGCCAGCGGATCAAGGCCGACGCTGCTACCGCCGATATTCCGGTGCTGTTCATGACCGCCCTGACCGACAGCGAGCACGTGGTCAAAGGCTTCGCCGCCGGCGGCATCGACTATGTGACCAAGCCGATCAACACCGAGGAAGTCCTCGCCCGCGTGGCCTCGCACCTGCGCACCGCGCGCATCCTGCAAACGGCGCGCGCCGCCAGCCAGGCGCAGCCGCTGACGCTCAACGACGAGCCGGCCTACGCCACGCTATCGGCGCGTTTTCAGCTCACCGAACGGGAAGTGGAAGTGCTGCGCTGGGTGGCCTGCGGCAAGACCAACCGCGACATCGGCGACATCCTCGGCCTCAGCCCGCGCACGGTGAACAAACACCTGGAACACGTCTACGTGAAGCTAGGCGTGGAAACCCGCACCGCCGCCACCTCAGTCGCGCTATCGGCCATGACAGAGCGGGCGTGAAAGCCCCGCACCTGTAGGAGCCAGCTTGCTGGCGATCTGGCAGCCTGCACGGGCCTGGATCGCCAGCAAGCTGGCTCCTACAAGAGCATCAAGCAGCCTGCGCTGACATACGGGCCCCTCCGTCCCGGCGCACAGCCCCACCAGACCAATGTGACCAGGCAGTCACAAAACCGCGTCACCCAGAAACCTCCCTTTCTGGCCCTCCCTTTCACCATGCATCCTTTACGCAAAACCCTGCACAACGAACTGCACGCGCGGCCCTCGATCTATTTTCGCGAGCCTTCGCACGTCTATCACCTGGCCTTCGTCGATGCCGAACTGGCCTGCGACGAACTGATCGAACAACTGGGCCAGCTGGCCAGCGACGTGCTGCCGAGCAACGGCGTGCAGGGTCTGCTGCGCCTGGGTGATGACACCCTCAAGTGGGAACGCCACAGCGAGTTCTTCACCCTCACCCTGGTGGTGCCACGCCCGCCCCAAGGCGAAGCCTGGCCGCCGCTACCCGCGTCACTGGCCAGTCTGATCGAACCCCATCGCCCCGCGCTGATCAGCGCCGTGCAGGTGCTGGTGGAAGCCGAGCGGGACTGGGCCGGTGACGCCACCCTGTATGGCTTCAAAGACCCGGCCGGCTCCCATCTGGGCAGTGGTGACGCCACCGCCTGGTCGGATTTCTGCCTCGACGAGCACGGCATCAACCGCATGCTGCTGGTCAACCGCCAGCTCAATGCCTATCGCCTGGGGCGCATGATCCGCCGTCTGCTGGAGATCGAGACCTACCGCATGATGGCCTCGCTGACCCTGCCGGTGGCGCAGCAGGTCAGCCAGCAGTTGAAAGACTACGACCGCGAGCTGGCCAGCCTGTCCGATCGCAATGCCGAGGGCCGCGACAGCGCCAAGGTACTCTCCGCCGCCATCGCCCAGCTGTCGGCGCGCATCGTGCGCAGCACCGCGCGCACCCGTCAGCGCTTCGGCGCCGCCGAGGCCTATGCGCAGATCGTCTTCGAGCGCATTGCCGAACTGCGCGAAAGCCATGTCGACGACTGCCAGCGCCTGGGCGTATTCATCGAGCGCCGCTTCCGCCCGACCGTGCGCTACTGCGCTGCCACCGACCAGCGCCTGGTGCGCCTTGGGCAGAGCGTGGCCAACCTCGGCGACCTGCTGCAGGCACGGGTACAGGTGGAAGTGGAGGAGCAGAACTCGGCCATCCTGCGCAGCCTGAATGCCCGCGCCGATACGCAAATCCGCATTCAGAAGGCGGTCGAGGGCCTCTCGATCATCGCCATCAGTTACTACCTGCTAAGCCTGTTCAAGCTGCTGTATGAAGGCCTGCACGGCATCGGCCTGGAGATCCCGGTGAAGACCGCGATGCTCGGCATGGGCCCGCTGGCCCTGCTGATCCTGTGCGCCATCATGCTGCGCATCCGCCAGGCCCGGGCGCACTGACGGCGCCAGCAGGCGGCGAAAACCTCGCGGGGAAACAGTACAGGGACGGCGCCGCACTCTGCTTGTGTAGCAGCGATGCCCTCTAGCTGAGAGCATCGCGGCTAAAGCCACTTCTACATAAACGCCTGGCAACCCGAGGGCTCTACTCAACGGCGATGCCCAGCAGCTGGACGCGTTCGCGGTTGGCCCGCCACCAGGGCAGCAAGGCTTCACCGGGCATCGGCTTGGCCACGAAGTAGCCTTGCGCCTCGCCACAGCCGAGGTTGCGCAGCAACAGCCAGTCCTCGCGGGTTTCCACGCCTTCGGCCACCACGTGCAGGTTGAGCTTGCGGGCGATATCCAGGGCGCTCTCCAGGAGGATACGCAGGTGCAGGCTCTGGCTCGCACCATTGACGAAGGCGCGATCCACCTTCAATTCCGAACAGGGCACCCGAGACAATTGCAGCATGCAGGAGAAGCCGGTGCCGTAGTCGTCCACCGACAGGCCGAAGCCTTTCAGGCGCAGGCGCGCCAGGGTACCCAGGGTGATGCCGAGATCGACCATGATGGCGCTCTCGGTGATCTCCAGAATCACATGATGAGTCGGGATGCCACTGGCCATGACCCGTTCGATGATCGCATCGGCCAGTTTGGAGTCCGCCAGGGAGCGGGCCGATACGTTGATCGAAAAGTTCAGCGGTAGGCCGGCGTCATGCCAGCGCCGGCAGTGCTGCAACG
The DNA here is from genome assembly GCF_013200955.2 of Pseudomonas campi. Taxonomy (NCBI): domain Bacteria; kingdom Pseudomonadati; phylum Pseudomonadota; class Gammaproteobacteria; order Pseudomonadales; family Pseudomonadaceae; genus Aquipseudomonas; species Aquipseudomonas campi. The sequence continues at coordinate 850,434 of NZ_CP053697.2, read as the reverse complement.
ACATATCGAGCATCTGCAGGGTAACTTCGGAAATGTATTGGCTGCGCTCGACCATTTCGATGAAATGCACGGGGGCGAGCAGGCCATGCTGCGGATGCTGCCAGCGGATCAGGGCCTCGACGCCCTTGAGCTGACCATCGAGCAGGCTCACCTTGGGCTGGAAGTAGGCGACAAACTCGCCCTCGCGCAGGGCACGCTGGATATCCTGCTCGTCCAGCTGCGGCCCAGCCACCTGGGAGTCGTTATGCTCCGCACGCTGCTGCACAACGGAAAAGCGACTCAGGCTGGAAGCCAGCTGCTCGAACAGCACAGGTTTCTGCAGCACCCCCAGCAGGCGCAAGCCCAGACTCTTACCCATGCTTTCGACCACATTGAGCAACACGCTTTCGCGTGCGCTGGCCACTATCACAGCCGGGTCGAGCCGCAACCGCGCCATCTCGTGGAGCACTTCCACGCCATCCATACCAGGCATTTCCAGGTCGAGGATAATGGCCTCGATCTGTGGGTTGGTCTTCAACTGAGCCACCGCATCGTGGCCATCCACGGCCTGCAATACATGGGGAATGCCCATGTCGCTACACAACTCAGCCATGAACTGACGCTGCAGTTCGCTGTCATCGATCACCAGCAGGTGCTGGGGCAATCTGTTCGGAATCATTGCAATCGCCTCTTCATCGCCAGCTCATCACTACCCTGGGAATTTCGTCCAGCGCGACAATCTCCTCCACGCCCCCCAACTTGATAGCCTCTTTTGGCATACCGAACACCACACAACTTTCTTCGTCCTGGGCAAAGGTTCGCGCGCCGGCTTCATGCAACTCCTTGAGGCCTCGCGCGCCATCGTCGCCCATGCCGGTCATGATCACCGCCAGGGCATTGCGCCCAGCCTGCACCGCCGCGGAGCGGAACAACACATCGACTGACGGGCGGTGACGACTGACCAACGGACCATCCTTGACCTCCACGAAATACTGCCCTCCGCTGCGTTTGATCAGCATATGTCGACCACCCGGTGCGATCAGCGCCCGCCCTGGCAGCATGCGGTCACCGTCCTGGGCCTCACGAACCTCGATGGCACAGAGCGAATCGAGACGCTCGGCGAAACTGCGGGTAAATTTTTCCGGCATGTGTTGGACAATGGCGATAGCTGGACTGTTCGCCGGCAATTCGCACAGTACCGCCTCCAACGCCTGGGTGCCGCCGGTTGAGGTCCCCAGCAGCACGATCTTCTCGGTGGTGCGCTGATTCAGCAGGCCGCTGCTACTCGGTAAATTGACCAGCACGTCGGCGCTGAGCTTCTCTTCTTTCTTCAGCGTAGTCGGCACGCTGGGCTTGACCCGCGCCCTGGCCGCCGTGCGAATGGCGGTGAGCATTTCCTGAGCACTGTCCTTGAGGAAGTCGCGCAGGCCCATGGTCGGCTTGGTGATGACTTCCACCGCCCCGGCAGACAAGGCCTGCAGGGTGATATCGGCGCCCTTTTCGGTCAGGGTCGAGCAGATCACCACCGGCGTCGGCCGGGTCGCCATGATCTGGCGCAGGAAGGTGATGCCATCCATGCGCGGCATTTCCACATCGAGCAGGATCACATCCGGCCAGACCGTCTGCATTTTCTGCAAGGCCAGCAACGGATCCATGGCCGCGCCGACCACTTCAATATCCTTGTGCGGCGCCAGCAGCTGCTGCATCACTTCGCGCATCACCGCCGAGTCATCGACAATCATTACCTTGATGGTCATTACTGCATTTCCTCGAGCGCCTTGAGACTCATCACCCCACCACGACGCACCCAAACTTCACCGGTGGCCAGATCGAAACGCACATAGCGATATCCGTCACCGCCCAAATCGCGCCCGACCACCCGCAGACCGGCCTCCTCCATCAGCCCTTCGACGAACTCGATGTTTTGCACACCAATTTCCTGGCGCGAGGAGGCGCCGGGCGTGGCCAGAGTGCGCGAACCACCGAATAGCTTGGCTTCCGCGTCACCCAGTTGCAGGGCATGCGCGCGGGCCTGCTGCTTGAGCCACATCCAGGCTTCGCCGCCATAACGGCCGTCCAGATCGCGCGCATGCTCGGTAACCCGGCGCTTGCCCGGCAGCTGGAAGTGGCACATGCCACCTTTACGCACTGCAGGGAACCACAGCACGATCGAGACACAAGGCCCAAGCAGGGTTTCCACGCGCAGATCACCCCCGCCGAAATACCAGTCGCCGGGATTAAGAAAGCGCTTTCCGCTCATCGCGCCACCTTGCGGTAGATCGACGAGCTGACCAACTCCAGCGGCTGCTGAGTGTCGTGCAGCGCCTCTGAGTGTCCGACCATCAGAAAACCACCGGGTTTGAGGCGGTCGACCACATTTTTCAGCACCTGATGCTTGGTCGGTACATCGAAGTAGATCAGTACATTGCGCAGCAGGATCAGGTCGAACTGGCCCAGTTCCGGCACCGGCTTGGTCAGGTTGCCCGGGCGGAACTCAACCCGCTCGCGCAAGGCTGGTTCCACCAGGAAGTAACCTTCATAGCGATCCCGTCCACGCAGGCAGTAACGCTTCAGATAGTGCGCCGGGATTTTCTCGCCACGCGCCATGACATACAGGCCCCGGCGGGCATCGGCCAACACCTGCTGGCTGACATCGGTGCCTACCACGCTCCAGGGACGATTCGCCCTGCCGGTATCCAGCAGCATGGCCAGGGTATAGGCCTCCTCGCCGGTGGAGCTGGCCGCGCTCCACACCCGGAAATCTGGCTGCGTCGCCACCGCCGGCATGATCGTCTGCTGGAGGAAGTCGAAGTGCTTGGGCTCGCGGAAGAAGTAGGTTTCATGGGTGGTAATCAGATCGATTGCCACCTCCAGCTCTGCCGCGCCCTGCGAGGAGATCAGGTGCTGGTAGTACTGTTTGTAGCTGTGCATGCGCAAGGCACCCAGGCGCTTGGACAGGCGCCCGCAGATCAGCGGTTTCTTCACCGGTGGCAGCTGGATACCCACACGGTCGTAAAACAGCTGTTGCAGCAGGCGAAACTCCGCCTCGCTCAGCACGATATCCAGCCCAGATTTCATCGCCACACCGCCGTCAGCCATCACCTACTCACACCGCCGCCTGATCAAGAGTGCCGACCAGATCCGCCAGCTCATCGAGTGACAGCACCTGGGGAATATCCAGAACGATGATGAACTGCTCGTTCTGCTTGAGGATGCCGGCGATAAAGTCGGCGCGGATACGCGCACCGAACGACGGGCGACTCTCCAACTGATGGCCTTCAACGGCCAGCACTTCATTCACCGCATCGACGATGATGCCCAGTAGCTGCAGGCTATCGGCCTGAGCCACTTCGACAATGACGATACAGGTGCGTTTGCCGATGGACGTGCGCTCGCGACCGAAACGCACGGCCAGGTCGACCACCGGCACCACCGCGCCACGCAGGTTGATCACCCCGCGCAGAAACGCCGGCATCAGCGGAATCTCGGTGAGCCCGCCGAACTCGATGATCTCGCGGATATGCTCGATCGGCAGGGCGAACAGTTCCTCACCCAGGGTCAGGGTAAGGAACTGCTGGGTCAACGGCGTCTCCACCAGAGCCGCCGGGCGGCCCTGCATATGGGCTGGCAAATTACTCATCGCACAGCCTCCTAGAAGCGGGTAAATGCCGTTTCATCGACCGACTCGTCCTGCTGCGGGCGCCGTGCCGGCATCGGAGCACGGGCTGGCGCCTTGCGCCCAGCGGGCTTGGCGGACGCGCTCGGCGCATGGCCATGACTGCGCGAGGCACCTTCGGACAGCTGGAAGAACTGGATCATCTCCTGCAACTGCACGGCCTGGCCGCTCATCTCCTCGGAGGTGGACGACAGCTCTTCGGACGCCGATGCGTTGACCTGGGTGGTCTGCGCCAACTGGGTCACCGCCAGATTGATCTGCTCCAGGCCGGTGTTCTGCTCGCGCGAGGCCGAGGAGATTTCCTGCACCAGATCCGCGGTCTTGCGAATCGACGGCACCATCTGGTCGAGCAGTTGCCCGGCACGCTCGGCCAGGGTCACGCTGTCACCGGCCACCGCACCGATTTCCTGGGCGGCCACCTGGCTGCGCTCGGCCAGCTTGCGCACTTCGGCCGCCACCACGGCGAAGCCCTTGCCATGGTCGCCAGCACGGGCGGCCTCGATGGCGGCGTTGAGCGCCAACAGGTTGGTCTGGTAGGCGATGTCGTCGATGATGCCGATCTTGCCGGCGATCTGGCGCATGGCATTGACCATCTCGCGCACCGCCACGCCGCCTTCCTCGGCGTCCTTGGACGACTGGCTGGCCATGCCGTCGGTGATCCGTGCGTTCTCGCTGTTCTGCGCCACGGTGGCGGCGATTTCCTCAACCGAAGCGCTGGTCTCCTCGACGTTGGCCGCCTGCTCGGAAGCGTTCTGGCTCAGTGCCTGAGCCGAGGCGGCGACCTGCTCGGATGCCGAGGCCAGGGAGTCGGCGGTCATCCGTACATCGCCCATGATGGCGCGCAGCTTTTCGGTCATCTGGCGCATGCTGGCCAGCAGGCTGTTGTTGTCGCCCTGGCGCAGTTGCACGTCGACGGTCAGGTCGCCGGCTGCAACGCGGCTGACCACTTCGGCGGCATAGGCCGGCTCGCCACCCAGCTGACGCACGATCACGCGTGTCACCAGCAGGCCCAGGGCCAGGGAGATGATGAAGCCGCCGATCATCAGGCCGGTCAGCAGGGTCATGATATTGCCGACGATCTGATCAGATGCGGTGTTGGTGACAGCGGCATTCCTGGCCATGATCTCCGACAACTCAGCTGCCAGGGCACGGCGCTCGTTGTAGACAGTGTTCAGCTCACCACCCACCAGCTCCAAGGCCTGCGGCTGATTGCCATTGTCGATCAGCCGCATGACCTGCTCGGTCAGCTGGTGATACTTCTCGGTGGCCGCATCCAGCTTGGGCACCACGGCCTGCTCTTCAGGGGACAAAACGGTCGCCAGGTACTTCTTGTAGCCCTCGGCGATGGCCTTGTCGCTGTCCTGGATTTTTTCCTTGATCTTCTCAGCAGCGAGCGGATCCTGCTGGGTCGCCAGCTGGTACACGCGACGGAAATTGTCGGAAACGTGGACGCGTACGTTACCGATGTCATCGATCGGCACCAGTTGGTTGTCGTAGATATCGGTCATCATGTCGTTGACCGTATTGACGCTGCGAGTACCGATGAAGCCGATAATCCCAGCGATGGTGGCAACGACCAGAAAAGCCAGAATCAGCTTGGTCGCCAGTTTCATGTTGCTGAACATAGTCATCTCCTGACGTTCCTTTAGTAGGTCGAAACTACTGCTGGGGACTCGGCCTTGAGTGGGCCATTGCTAAGATTGCCTGCCGAAACAACGGCGTGACTCGCCCGATGAATCAGCTGGGGGACATCGAGAATCAGCGCCACGCTGCCATCGCCGAGGATGGTCGAGCCGCTGAGAATCTTGTTGCGTGCAAATATCTGCCCGAGCGGCTTGATCACCGCCTGGAACTCGCCGACCAGCTCATCGACCACCACACCGGCACGACTGGCGCCGAACTGCAGCACCACCAGGCTGGCGCGCCCATCGACAGCGGTCTCCAGGCCGAACAGCTCGCGCAGGCGCACATAGGGCAGCGCCTCGCCACGCAGGTTGAACAGCTCGTGGAGGTCCTGCTGCGCCCCCAGATCGACACACTCGATGACCTGATCCAGCGGCAGGACGAACACCTCGCCGGCCACCTTGACCTGGAAGCCATCGATGATTGCCAGGGTCAGCGGCAGGCGGATGCGCACCGTGCTGCCCTGGCCGAACTCGCTGAGTACCTCGACCTCGCCACGCAGCTGTTCGATATTGCGCCGCACCACATCCATGCCCACGCCACGCCCGGACAGGTTGGTGACTTGGGCGGCGGTGGAAAAGCCTGGTTCGAAGATCAGCCGATAGACCTCGGCGTCGCTCAGTACCTGGTCAGCCTGCACCAGGCCCTTCTCGATGGCCTTGGCGAGGATCCGCTCGCGATCCAGGCCGCGGCCGTCGTCGCTGACTTCGATGACGATGCTGCCCGACTCGTGAAAGGCGTTCAGGCGCAGCAGGCCACGCGCGGTCTTGCCATACGACTGGCGGGTATCCGCCGGTTCGATGCCGTGGTCCATGGCGTTGCGCACAATATGCATCAACGGGTCGGCAAGTTTCTCCACCATGGACTTGTCCAGCTCGGTGTCGGCGCCAGTGATCAGCAGCTCGATGTCCTTGCCCAGTTCCTTGCTGATATCGCGTACCACCCGCGGGAAGCGCTGGAACACTTCGCCGATGGCGACCATGCGCAGCGACAGACTGGCGTCGCGGATATGTTCCACCAGGGTGGCCACGCCTTCGTTGGCCTCGGCCATGGCCGCCGGATCGCCCTGGCGCAAGGACAGACTGGCGGCGGCACCGGCGATCACCAGTTCACCGACCAGGTTGATCAGCTGGTCGAGCTTGCCCACTTCGACCTTGATGAATACTTGTTCCTGGCTGCGCTTTTCTTCGCTCTGCTTCTGCTTGTGCAGGGCCGCCGAGACCACCGGCGGCGCCACCAGTTGCTCCTCGACCAGCAGGGTGCCCAAGGGCGGTGCCGGTTGCCGGCCGCTGCTCTGCCGCTCCAGCACACGCTGCAGCTCGTGGGTGGTCAGTGCGCCGCTGCGCACCAGCATTTCGCCCAGGCGCCCCGGTGCTTCCGGCAGGCTGGAGATCAGCTTGATATAGGCATCGATGGCACTGTGCGGCGGCAGGATGAGCAACTGGCTGTCTTCGCGGATGAACTCGAAGGCATCCTCGATTTCCTGCTTGCTGGCGCTGGACTCGAACTCCAGCTCATAGCCCAGGTAACTGGTCTCGGCATCGAAGCCCGCGGCGTCCGGCACCTGGTCGGTCAGCGTATGGATGTAGACGATGCGCCCCAGCTTACCCAGATAGCGCAGGAACGACAGCGGGTCCATGCCGTTGCGCAGCACGTCGCTATTAGGGCGCAGGGAGATGTGCCAGAGGTCGCTGCTGACCGCCTCGCCCTCCATGACATCGACCCGCCCGGTCGCCTGTACTTCGGATACCGCAGTGCCGGCAACCAGCTCGGCGGTGGCTTCGGGGACAGACTCGGTGGCGGCAACAGCCGGCTGCAGGTATTCGTTGAGCTGTGCCAGCAGATGCGCCCGCAAACCAGGGTTGGGTTCGTTCGCTTCGCTGCGCTCTTCGACAGCGGTAAGCAGGCTGCCGATATAGTCGCCGCAGGTCAGCAACAGCGAGAGCATCGCCCCGTCGAGAATCTGCTCGCCGTTGCGCACCTCATCCAGCAGGCTTTCCACCACATGGGTGAAGTTGATCAGCGATTCCAGGCCAAACAGCCCGGCCGAGCCCTTGATGGTATGCGCGGCACGGAAAATCGCGTTGACCCGCTCGCTGTTGTAGCCGTCGTTCTCGATTTCCAGCAGCGCGTCTTCCATCGCCCCGAGCAGTTCGCGGCCTTCCTGCACCAGGGCGCCACGGGCTTGATCCAGATTCATGGGCGACCTCCGGTGGCGTCCAACGGGATGACCAGCGGATCGCCCAACTCGGCAACCAGGTTGAGCAGGTCGAGCACTTCGCGCACGCTCGGCGCGTGCTGCACGAAAGTCAGGCTGCGTTTCTGGCGCTGCGCCTCACGTTTGAGCATCAACAGTATCTGCACGCCGCTGCTGTCGAAATCCTCGACCGCGCCGAGGTCGATATCCAGCTGTTTATGGCTGTTCAGCACGCCGAGCAGCTCGTCCTTGAGCTGCGCCGCGCTATAGATATTGAACTCGCCCTGCACGGCGGCGACGTAGCGCCCCGCCTCTTCGCGACCATGGATTTCGCTCATTGCGCAACCTTTCAGGGCAGGATCAGTTTGGACACGGCATCCAGCAGCACCGGCGGCTGAAAGGGTTTGACCACCCAGGCACGCACGCCAGCGGCCTTACCCTCGGCCTTCTTTGCCTCGCCGGCCTCGGTGGTGAGCATGATCACCGGGGTGAATTTGTAGGCCGGCAGCAACTTGGCCGACTTGACGAAGGTGATGCCGTCCATGTTCGGCATGTTCACGTCGGAGACAATCAGGTTGATCTTGCGACCATCCAGCTTGCTCAGCGCGTCCTTGCCATCACAGGCTTCCACCACGTCATAGCCGGCGCCCTTGAGCGCGATGCCGACGACCTGGCGAAAGCTCGTCGAGTCGTCCACCACCAATACGGTCTTGCCCATTACGAGATTCCTGTTTCCGTTCAGATAGTCAGAAGAAAGTCACGGACGACTGCTCGACGCCCGCCGCGGCCTGCCCGCTGTGCGCGCGCTGCTGCTCCAGCGTGGTATAGCTGGACTCCAGACGCCTCAGCCAGTCGCGACTGGACGGCACCTGCTCATCGCCCATGCAGCCCTGCAGGCGCTGGATGTCGTCGGTGATATGGGAAATGATCTGGCTGACCCGATCCTGGAACTGCAGGTCGACCAATACCGCATTGACCGTGTGCTCGACCTCGCGGCTGTTGCCCTGCAGCAGCTGCAGACGCTGTTCGAGCTGGCTGACACCGGCCGCCAGCTCACTGAGTACCTGGCCGACGATATTTTCCGCCGCTTTAATAGTGTTCTGGCTGACCACATCCATCTGCTCGGCCCGCGCCACCATGGACTCCATCGAACGGCCCATGCCCTGCACCTTCTCGGTGATCTTCGCCCCGGTCTCCCCGGACATCGACGACAGCTTGCGCACCTCGTCGGCGACAACCGAGAAGCCACGCCCGGACTCGCCGGCACGCGCCGCTTCAATCGCCGCATTGAGGGCCAGCAGGTTGGTTTGCGAGGCGATCTTCGCCACGTCTTCGGCCATGCCGTGCAGCTCGCCGACGAAGCCGCTCAGTTCGCGGATCTCGACCAGGAAGCGCTGCCGCTCGTCACTGGTGTCATCGAGCATCTTCACCGCACGCGGTAACTCGACCTGGGCATGGCGCAGCACCTCGAACACCCCGGCGCCATCCTCGCCACCGCCGAGATCGAGTACCTGGTGGATCTGCTGGCTCATACCGATGAATTTCGAGGTCAGGCCTTCGGCCGCCTGGTAGGTCTGGCCATGCACCAGCTCGATATGCCGCACCCAGAGTGGCAGTACGGCATCCAGCAGCTCACGCAGCGCCACCAGGCTGGTCTGGGTCTGCGCCAGGGCCGCTGCATCTGGGTCAACAGTGGGCGCCTGGGCCACGGCCGGACTATTGAGGAACAACCACAGCCAGGCCAGCAACAGCAGAGCTACCAGCGCACCGTGCCACCAGGTAGCAGCCAGCAGCACACAGGCAAGAGGGATCAATAGAACGCCGGCAAACAGCCAGGAACGCGGGGCATGGGCGATTAGCCGCGAACTCGTGACCATCGATGATTCTCCAGGCAGCGGAAGGGGTTCGAGCGAATCCCCTTTTATTGTTATTTTTTGGCCTTGGGCCAACCCGCGCACTGCAGCAGGAAGGCCGACTCACTGGATTAACGGTAGCTGAGATTTTGGCCGGCGGCGGATGGCAAACTGCCATCGCCGTAAATTACTGCCGGAGCTTATTAAATTGGCGTCAAAATCCTTATCAGTGATTTGGCGGGCGCCCCTAGGTAGTTTTACCCATCCGATGAACGGACATTCACTCGTCCAGCTTGATGATGCCGCGGCGCAGGGCATACATCACCAGCCCCGCTAGATCGCGGATTGCCAGGCGATCCATGATCTGCGCGCGGTGGGTATCGACGGTTTTCACACTGAGGTTGAGGATAAAAGCCACTTCCTTGTTGCTCTTGCCCTTGGCCAGCCAGTACAGCACCTCCTGCTGGCGATTGGTCAGCAGCTCCAGCGGTGCGGTCTCGCCTACCCCGGCCGCAGCATCGATCACCTGCCCCGCCACCCGCGGGCTGAGGTAGCGATGACCATCGAGCACGGCCTGTAGCGCCAGTTTCAGCTCGATCACTGCGGCGTCCTTGAGCAGGTAGCCCGAGGCGCCCATCTGCATGGCCTTGATCACATAGTCGCGGGTGTCGTGCATCGACAGCAGAATCACCGGCAGCTCGGGCCAGCGCGAACGCACGACGCTCAGGGCTTCCAGACCGGAGCAGCGGCGCATGGTCAGATCGAGCAAGAGCACATCCGGACGATGCGTCTCCACCAGCGCCTCGACCTGATCGCCATCACTCCCCTCAGCGATCACCTCATAACCAGCTTCCAGCAACAGCGAGCGAATTCCAGCTCTGACCAATTCGTGATCATCGACCAATACAACCCGCGCGGGCATGTTCTCACTCCTCAGACGGGGTCTTCTGCCCCTGCAATATCGGGTACCACCTCTCCCTGGTTGGGTACGTTTCGCGTGCCGCCACTGGTTGTACCAGACGCGGCGAGGGCGGCGATCCTGCTTGATGCGGCAGATAGTGGCAATCAGCCAGTTACTGATACGCGCGCACTGGGCTTTTACGCAGTCATCATGCGCCTAAATGTCTCGACTGCCGGAAAAAGTGTGCCGCAAATCCACAAGCGCGCCAATCTGCGCGTGACCAATTCGCAGCCAAGCGGCACTTCCTGACCAACTAGTTAAATATTTTCACGAGACCTGAACGGGGCGCCGAAATGCCGGCACCCCGCGTCAGAGTGCCCGACCAGAGAGCCCGGCCAGGCAGGAGGGAAGATCAGTCAGGGAAGATCAGTTGAGGCGTATATCGACCAGCAGGCGCAGGTAGGAGGTCAGGCTCTGGCCGCCCACGGTGCCTTTGTAGCCATGGCTGTCGAACTGGGTGCTCTTGATCAGATCGACGCGATAGCGCGGGTTGGTTTCATAGGTGCGACCCAGGGTACTGGTGGAGCGACTGTTGAACAGATCGGCACTGACCTTGACGAACTCGCGCGGCTTGCGTCGACCATCGGCGCCGCTGTTGTTCGGGCTGCTGAAGATGTCGCCGGTAGCCGTCAGCGCCGCGCTGTACTGCTCACGGCCGCGCAGGCTGGTTTTGCCGCTGCCGATGACGAACTGGCCGGTCTGCGGACGGTACTTGTCACCACGGGTCAGGTAGCTGGCCAGCACGTCGTACAGGGCCCAGGTGCTGCCACTGCCCAGCTCGGCATTGCGCAGGTCGAAGACGAACACGCCGCCGGCACCGATGACTTCCATCTCGACCTGGCCGAGGCTGGCATTGTTCTGCACCAGCAGAGCGGTGTTCTCGTCCACGCCGAAGGCGAACGGCACGTTGGTGTAGTCGGCCAGACGCACGATGCGTCCCTGGCGACCGCGCTCGCTGAAGTGGGTATCCAGCAGGCCGTAGTTGAAGAAGCCGAAGCCACCCTGCGGGTCATACGCCAGGTCATCACCCGACGGCGTGGTGTAAGGCCCGTAGCGCAGTGCCTCGTAGCTCTCGCCACCGGTGACCATCGGCCCGTCGACCATGATCGCGGTGCCGGCGCTGGTACCGGCCAGCACGGCGCCGGCGTTGTACTTGGCGCGGATCGCCGCCAGCGCCGGGGTATCGGCGCGGCTGCTGGTCTGCAGCACCTGAGTCAGGCGCGACTGGTCGCCGCCACCGAAGAAGAAGCCGGTCATGCCATTGATCTGGCTGACCACCGTCGGGTTGCTGCTGTTGGCGATATTGTCCAGATCGATGGGAATCCACTGCGCATTGGCTGCGCCATAGGTGCTGCGCAACAGATTGGCGTAATACTCGCCATTGGCCCGCGAGTTGGCGGCATCGGCGGTACCGGCATCCGGGTCCTGGCTTTCCGGAATGGAAGCGGCGGTGATCACGCCGATCTTGGCCTGGCCAGTGCCGCCGGCCAGCTGGATGAAGCGCTGATAGATGGCCGCGTTGTCATCCTTGAGGCCGCCACCGACCAGCAACAGAGCACCGGCCGCTTGCCCCAGTCCGGGCAACAGGGCGATGAGTAGAACCGCGGAACGCCATACCTTCTTTCTTATCGTCATCGTGATTTCTCCGAGACGTGCAGTTGCCTGCACTGTGGCTGTGGGTTTCTGAACTGTTGTTGTGGGCTTCTGAACTGTTGGGGGTTTCTGCACTGCTGTTGTGGGTTGTCGTAGAACGGAATTGCTTGCCAGGTACACGGCCGTGGTGGCCGCTCAATACACGCTGAACTGCTTGAAGTACTGCTTCTCGATGCGCGCATACACGCCGTTATCGAGAATGGCCACCAGCGCCCGGTTCAAGCGGACCTTGAGCGCCTCCTCACCTTTGCGCAGGGCAATGCCCTGGCCCTTGCCGAAGAACTTCGGTGCGACCACGGCATTGCCGACCCGCTCGAAGCCGGCACCGTTGGCCGTATCGATGAAACCGAAGTAACCGGACACTGCATCGTCCAGCACCAGGTCGACGCGCCCTGCGTGGAGCGCCTGGTAGGTGGCCGCCGCACTGTCGAAACGCTCGATCGCCACATGCTTGGCAAAGCGCTCGCTCAGGTAGCGGTCATAGGTGGTGCCACGCTGCACACCCAGGCGTCGGTTACCGATGCGCCGTGGGGTGATGATGACTTCGTTGATGGCGCCTGCGCGGGCGAAGAAGAACGCCGGCGTCTGCGCATATTTCGCGGTGAAGTCCACCTGCTTGAGGCGTTCCTCGGTGATCGACATGGACGCCAGAATCAGGTCCGTGCGCCGCTCCTGCAGGGCCGGGATCAGGTCGTCCCAGGCGAACCGCTGCAATTGGCAGTCGGTGTTCATCTGCTCGCACAGGGCATGAGCGATGTCGACATTGAAGCCCTTGAGCTGACCGTTCTGATCGAGCTCCTCGAAGGGCGGAAACTGTCCTTCCATGGCGATTCGCAGGGGCTCCGCCTGGACCGTGAAGGCCAGCAACCCTGCCATTAACAATCCGGATAACAACCCGTACGCACGCATATTCACGCCTCCTTGTTGCAGGTCGGCCGGTACTGCCAGGTGCCCTCTACCGGAAAAAAACGGCGCCATACGGGCGCCGTAAGGTCAAAGGAGCAATCGGAGCAGACCTTAAGAAAAACGGCTGCAGGCCGTGGCTGCACAACCCTGGGTTGCACGACCACGGGCTGGGTGACGCGTTACAGAATGCTCAGCGGGTAGTCGACGATGACCCGGAACTCGTGGATATCGCCCTCGCCCTGGTCGCCGTTGGCATAGTGGAACGCCTGACGCAGACGCACGGAGAGATCCTTGGCCGGGCCTTCCTGGATCACGTACTTGATGTCCAGGTCGGTTTCGCTGTGCTCACCGTCGGCGCCGTAGTAACCGACATAGCCGCCGTTGACGTCGGCGTCGGTGCCATCGATGTCGCTACCTTTGACATAGGTGACCTTGGTGGTCAGGCCCGGCACACCCATTTCGCTCCAGTCGTAGGCATAACCGATGCGCCAGGACTTCTCATTCGGCGCGTTGAAGTCGGAGTACTGCATGGAGTTGGAGAGGAAGATCGAGTCGCCGCCGACGTAGTCGAACGGGGTGTCGCCATCGACAGCCTGGTAGGCCAGCAGCAGGCTGTGCGAACCCAGGGCGTAAGTAGCCGCCAGGCTGAAGGTGGTGTTGTCGATGTCGCCCTGCAGCGCATCGCCGGTGTCGTTGGTCTGGTACAGGTTGAAGTCGAAGTTGAGGCTCTGGCCTTCGCTGATCGCCAGGTTGTAGTTGAGGTTGCCGTAGTACTGGTTCCAGGTCTCGTCGAACTGCGAGGCATAGAAGCCGAGAGTCAGGTCATCGTTGACGCTGTACCAGCCACCGGCAAAGTCGAGGGTCTGGCCGATCTCGCCGCTGCCGTAGTTGAGGTTCAGCTCGTCATCGCTGTTGGTCGAGTTGCGGTTGTTGTACGCGGTGAAGTGACCAGCCTCGAGGGACAGACCCTCGATCTCACCACTGGTGACATGGAAGCCGGTGGCGGTTTCCGGCAGCAGACGGCTGTGAGACGTGGCGAACACCGGCGCTTCGGTGCGCATTTCCCCGTACTTCAGCACGCTCTCGGAGACGCGCAGCTTCACCGCACCACCGGTTTCACCGTATTCGTCCTGGGGACGGCCTTCGTCACTGATCGGCAGCAGGCCGGTGCCGGTACGGCCACGGCCGCTGTCCAGCTTGATACCCATGTAGCCGTAGGTGTCGACGCCGAAACCAACGGTGCCCTGGGTAAAGCCGGACGCGAACTCGGCCATCACGCCGTGCGCCCACTCCTCGCGGTAGCTCTGGCTGTCCGGCTTGTTCTTGAAGTCGCGGTTGAAGTAGTAGTTGCGGTTCAGCAGGCTCAGCTCGCTGTCTTCGACAAAGCCCTTGGCATCGGCCTGGCCCGCCAGCGCCAGCTGGGTGCTGGCGGCACTGATGGCCAGCGCGAGACAACTCAGTTTTACAAGATTCATGACTTACTCCGTTTAGTGTTATTGGAAAGCCCCTCACAGGGCTTCAGGTTTTTGCCGACCCGGTCAGACAAACAGTTCCGGTGTGAACACCGCTGGCCGTACGCCCCTGCTGATCACCGCCTCCAGGCACAACGTCGACTCGCCATCCAGCCAGCAGACGAAGTAACCCGCGCTTTTCAGGCGCTTGAGGCGAAACTTCCACTCGCGTTCCAACAGCTCACCGGCATTGGCCAGGCGCTGCTGCAGCTGGATCACCGAGTAGAAGCCGGCTGGCGTCTCGACCCGTTCGAGCACCGTGGCGACCGGGCTTTTCAGGGCCTCCACCGCGGGCTCGTGGTCGTGCAGCAGCTTGTCCAGGGCGAACAACTCCAGATGGGTTAATTGCATGAGCACCTTCTCGACTTGCTTTTCTCGGGCACAAAGGGCCCCGCTCGCCCTGCCGCAGCAGGGCGAAATCAAGGTTGTTTCAGGGAGTCAGGACGGCTTGGCGAGACCGAGCAGGCGCGCCAGGCTGTAGGCCACTTCCTCGCGGCTGACCACACGCTCGGGCTCGAAGCGGCCCTGCTCGGCACTCAGCCAGCCGGCGCCGACGGTCAGCGCCGCGGCCTCGGCCACGGCCGGATCCAGGCCTTGCACATCCTGCAGTTCGGCACGCTGGACCAGGCTGGTCTTGGCGAAGCCCTCGACCAGCGCCTTGCAGGCCAGCGCCCAGTCCTGGCGAGTGACCGCGCGCTCGCCCTCGAAGCGGCCATCGGCCTGCAGCCAGCCATTGGAAAGCACCACCTCGATCTGCTCGCGCAGCGGATGCTCGGCCGGCACGTCGACCAGCTTGGGCAGCTTGTCCAGCGCCGGTTCGGCGGCCAGGGTCATCTGCAGGGCATTGGCCAGTTCGAAACGGGTCAGCGCGCGCTTGGGCTCGAAACGGTTGCTGGCATCGCTGGTCATCAGGCCGCGGAAAGTCACCGCGCGCACCGCCTGCGGCCAGCGGCTGCTGCCGACATCCTGCGGCGTGCTGCGCGCCGGGTCGCGCAGGGCCGCATCGACCGGGGTGATATCCAGGCGCACACCACTGACCGTGTAGTTGGTCAGGGAATCCTGGAAGCGGCTGTGGGCGCGGAAACCCTCGGTTTCGCTGAACTCGAAACGGTAGCCGTAGTGGTAGCCGTTGGCCGGGTTGTAGCGGGTCATCAGGCCCACCTGGCGGGTGGCGGTGTTGTCGGCCAGACCATAGAGCACGGCACGCGACATGGCCGAGACGGCGGAGAGATCGGTGAGCAGCTGGTTGCCGACCAGGTATTCATTGCCGGCAGCGATCGCCTCCTTGCCCTCGGCCGGCTGCACCTCGCCGCTGTTCAGGTCGTAGCGATCACCATGGCCGAGCATGGCCAGGCGCACGTTCTGCAGACGCGTGCCGTAGACGCCGAAATCTTTGCTGGCCTGGCTGGCATCCATCACCGTCAGGTAGCCCTCGCCGAGCACTTCCAGCTGGCCATCGGGCTTGATCCAGATCGCGGTGTTGGTATCCAGGCCGAAACCCTTGGCCGGTTGCTGGCCCACCAGGTAACTGGCCATGCGCGCGGCCCGCCCGCTGCTGGTTTCCTCGATCTGGTCGAAGTGCTGGTCGATGATGCCGGCCTTGAACAGCCCGGCCCCCTTGAGCAGGGCAGTACCGCGCTGGTCGGCCTGCTGCGCGACGCCGAAGTCGAGGGTGTCCATGACCACCCCGTAGGCGGTCGGCATGGTCGCACCGAGGATGCTCGCACCGGCACTGCTGCCCGCCACCACGCCGCCCTTGGCGAACACCTGGCGCACCGCCTTGAGGGTCAGCGACTCGCTGCCATCGGCGTTGTACAGGGCGCGGGCGATACGCGCCTGGTCGCCGCCGACGAACCATACGGCGGTCGCCTCGGTCAGCGGTTTGACCGCGGCCGGGTCGTTCATGCTGGTCTGGTAGTTCTGCTTGTCGATGCCGACGATGCTGATGTGCGCGGCCGGTACGCCCAGGGCCTGCAGCTCGCCCTGGAAGCGCTTGCTCGAACTCAGGCTGCCGCTGGCGGTGGGCATGATGGCGATGCGGGCCTGGTCGGCACCGCCGGCCAGCTCGATGAGCTTCTCGTATACCGCGCTGTTGCTGGCGCGCAGCATGCCGCCCACGGCCAGCAGGTTGCCATCGGCCAGGGCCGGCGCAGAAAAACCGCAAAGGATCAGGGCGGCGACCAGGGCGCCACGTTTCGGCTGCATTGTCATTCTTGTTGCTCTTCTTGTAGTGAATACCACGGGCCCTGACGGCCCAGCCCAGCAGACCCAGCGCATCCTCCTGATACCCCGGCACGCCAACCGCGCACCGACCACTCCCTTGCCCCGAAACCCGCTCGACGGGGCGCAACCGCACTGAATGTTTTTTTTCAAATAATCATATTTTTGAAATCTTGTATATCAACAAAAAGCGACAAGCAACCCCCGAATCAGGTCATTTAATCGACCAAATGATCAGGAAATATCTAACAAAATCACTATTAAACAGTTATTTAAGTCGGATTCGCTGCGTCACGCACACAATCCACAGATGAATCCTGATTGACACGTTTTTTTCTTATAAGTACCGTTAACGAACAAAAACGTGTCACTCAATTACAAATTACTGCTGGGCTTGCTGTACCGAGGCAGCCACGACAGGGCAGGCGCCCACAAGGTTCCTGCTGCACCTTTCGCCAGCGCGCGAAGCAGCACCGCCCGCCAGACGGCCACAGGCCGCTCCGACGAGCTCAATCGCCACTTAAAGGAGTCATCACAATGAAAAAAATCGCACTTCTCGGCGCCCTGGCGCTTACCGCATTCAGCGCCATGGTCCAGGCGGAGGAAGCCGATCTGCGTATCGGCATCGAAGCGGCCTACCCGCCCTTCGCCTTCAAGACGCCGGACGGCAAGATCAGCGGCTTCGACTACGAGATCGGCAACGCCCTGTGCGAACAGATGCAGGTCAAGTGCGAGTGGGTCGAGCAGGCCTTCGACGGCCTGATTCCGTCCCTGAAAGTGCGCAAGGTCGACGCCGTGCTGTCGTCCATGTCGATCACCCCGGACCGCCTGAAGTCGGTCGACTTCACCAAGAAGTACTACCACACCCCCGGCAAGCTGGCGATGAAGGCCGGCAGCGTGATCAACGACCCGCTGGTCGACCTCAAGGGCAAGAAAGTCGGGGTGCAGCGCGCCTCGACCTATGATCGCTACGCCAGCGACAAATTCGCCGAAGCGGGCATCGAGGTGGTGCGCTACGGCTCGCAGAACGAAGCCTTCCTCGACCTCGCCTCCGGCCGCATCGACGCGACCCTGGCCGACGTGGTCAACATCGGCGAAGGCTTCCTGAAAACCGACTCCGGCAAGGGCTTCGCCCTGGTCGGCCCGGACTTCAACGATCAGAAGTACTTCGGCAATGGCGCCGGTATCGCCGTACGCAAGGGCGACGCCGCCACCGCGGAGAAATTCAGCAACGCCATCGCCGCCCTGCGCAGCAACGGCAAGTACCAGGAAATCCAGGGCAAGTACTTCACCTACGACATCTACGGCCAGTAACTCCCGTCCACACCGTGCACCCGGCCCAGCGCCGGGTACACTGCATAATAAGACTCCTCATTCACTCGCCGAGCCTGCCCGCCCGCGCACCCGCCAAATCCTCGTAGAAGGCCCGGCCGCGTCGCGCACAGAGGCACAGGCTCCAAGGAAGCAACATGCAACACCTTGAGTATTCCCTGCCCTGGAGCGGTCTCGGTACACAGCGCAACCTGTCGGTGTTCCGTTTCGGCAGCGGTGCGCGTAAGGCCTATATCCAGGCGGCCCTGCATGCCGATGAGCTGCCGGGCATGCGCGTCGCAGTGGAACTCAAGCGGCGTCTGCAGGAGCTGGAAAACGCCGGCTGCCTGCGCGGGGTGATCGAGCTGGTCCCCGCCGCCAACCCTATCGGCCTGGCGCAGATGTTCCAGGCCACCCACCAGGGCCGCTTCGACTTCTCCAGCGGCAAGAATTTCAACCGCGACTTTCCCAACCTGGCTGCGCCACTGATCCACAGCCTGCAAGGCCAGCTGGGCGATGACGCGGACCGCAACATCGAACTGATCCGCCAGGCCATGCGCCGTGCGATCAGCCAGCTGCCCGAGCCGCAATCGCAGCTCGACGGCCTGCAGCGCCTGCTGCTGCAACACGCCTGCGACGCCGACGTGGTGCTCGACCTGCATTGCGACTTCGAGTCGGTGATGCTGCTCTACGCCCTGCCGCAAGCCTGGCCACGCCTACAGGGCCTGGCCGCGCGCCTGGAGGCCAAGGCGGTGCTGCTGGCCGAAGACTCCGGCGGTCAATCCTTCGACGAAGCCTGCGCCGCGCCCTGGCTGCAACTGGCCGAGGCCTTTCCCGGCGCCCCCGTACCGCTGGCCTGCCTGACCGCCACCATCGAACTGGGCGGCATGGCCGATACCGAACCGCAACGTGCCAGCCGTGACGCCGAGGCGATCCTCGCCTTCCTCGCCGACCAGGGACTACTTAGCGGCAACTGGCCGGCCATCCCCGCCAGCACCTGCAGCGCCACGCCTTTTGCCGGCGCCCAGTACGCCTATGCGCCACACCCAGGCGTGGTCAGCTTCCTGCAGCCGCTGGGCGCCCAGGTCAAGGTCGGCGACCCGCTGTTCGAAGTGCTCGACCCGATCAGCGACCGCCGCTCCCTGGTGCACGCCACCACCGACGGCGTGCTCTACGCCCGCGAACGCCTGCGCTTCGCCCAGCCCGGCCTGTGGCTGGCCAAGGTCGCCGGCGCCACGCCGATCCGCACGGGCCGCCTGCTCAGCGACTGAAGCGGCAGGTAATGTTTCTGGCAGGGACGCCACCCTTTTCGAGCGTGCCGAGTTCCGGCCACCGGCTGGCACTCGGCCACCGGCAACGCACCTTCGGATACACTGCGGCCTTCTCGTGGTGGTTACCGCCCTTTCCGAACAGGCCTGCACACGCATGACATCCACGCCCAGCAACGTCACCGTCTACGCCTCGCCCGTCATGCGCAAGCTGGCAGCCATCACCCCGGACCTGCAACCTTCGCTGCGCAAGGTGGCCGACTTCATCCTGCGTCACCCGCTGAAAGCGGCGACCCTGACCATCGAAGAGCTGGCCCAGGAAACCGCCACCTCCGCCGCGGCGGTCAACCGCCTGGCGCGCGCCATGCAGCTGGGCGGCTACAGCGCCCTGAAGTCGGCACTGGTGACCACCCTGCAGGAACTGGTGTCGCCGGTGGACAAGCTGCGCAACGAGCTGGCCCATCGCCCAGATGGCACCTTCGGCCTGCAGGAACAGATGCAGATCGCCAGCAGCAACCTGGGCAGCACCGCCAACAGCAACAGCATCGCCGCCTTCGAGGCCTTCGTCGGCAGCCTGACCGCCGCCCGCCGCATCTACATCCTCGGCTTTGGCAACAGCGCCTACATGGCCGGCCTGGCCGCCGCCAACCTGGTGCCCTATTGCGCCGACGCGGTGGCGGTGAGCATGGAGGGCGGCAACGAGAACGCCGCCTATCGCCTGGCTACCATCACCGAGCACGACGCCCTGCTCGCCATCTCCCTGCCACGCTACTCGCTGGACACCCTGCAGCTGGCGCGCTTCTCCCTCGAACGGGGGGCCAAGGTCCTGGCCATCACCGACTCGCCCGCCTCGCCGCTGGCCGCCATCGCCGACCACTGCCTGTTCGCCCCGGCCAGCCACCCGGTGCTGATCAGCTCCAACACCGCCGTGCTGGCGCTGATCGAGAGCCTGGTCGCAGCCGTGATGACGCGCAACAAGGAGGCGGTGAAGCTGGCCGCCGAACTGACCGAAAGCGTGCTGTCCTACCTGCATGTACCGAACAACGAGACCCCGGCACGCAAGCGGCTGCGCAAGCGCAAGGAGCGCTGAGCCGCAGCGGCGAGGAAAGGCAACTGCAGGTCGCTTCCTCGACCGTAGGGTCTTGCCAGTGGGTGTAAGCTTCTGACTGATCAGTCACAGGAGCACGGCATGGCCCTCAGCGTATTCGACCTGTTCAAGATCGGCATTGGCCCCTCCAGCTCACACACGGTCGGGCCCATGCGCGCTGCCGCGCGTTTCGTCGAGGGGCTCAAGCGCGAACAGCTGCTGAGCGCCACGGTCACCCTCAAGGTCGAGCTGTATGGCTCGCTCGGCGCTACCGGCAAGGGCCACGGCAGCGACAAGGCGGTGCTGCTCGGCCTGGAAGGTGAACAGCCGGACACAGTCGACACCACTGCCATCGAACCGCGCCTGGCGGCGATCCGCGCCAGCGGCGAGCTGAACCTGGGCGGCGAGCGGCGCATCCGTTTCGTCGAGAAGGAACACCTGGCGCTGATCCGCAAACCCCTGGCCTTTCATCCCAACGGCATGATCTTCCGCGCCTTCGACGCCGCCGGCCTGCAAGTCCGCTCGCGCGAGTACTACTCGGTGGGTGGCGGCTTCGTGGTCGACGAAGAGGCCGCCGGCCTCGACCGCATCGTCGAAGACCAGACCCCACTGGCCTACCCGTTCAAGAGCGCCAAGCAGTTGCTGGCCCTGTGCAGCGAGCACCACCTGTCGATCAGTCAGCTGATGCTGGCCAACGAGGCAGCCTGGCGCCCGGAAGCGGAAACCCGCGCCGGGCTGTTGAAGATCTGGCAGGTGATGCAGGATTGCGTCAGCGCCGGCTGCCGCAACGAAGGCATCATGCCCGGCGGGCTCAAGGTCCGTCGCCGCGCTGCCGCGCTGCAACGCCAGCTCAGCGAACACCCGGAAGCCAGCCTGCGCGACCCGCTGACGGTGCTGGACTGGGTCAATCTCTACGCCCTGGCGGTCAACGAGGAAAACGCCAGCGGCGGCCGCGTGGTCACCGCGCCCACCAACGGCGCGGCCGGCATCGTCCCGGCGGTGCTGCACTATTACCGGCGCTTTGTGCCCGGCGCCAGCGACGACGGCGTGGTGCGTTTCCTGCTCACCGCCGCCGCCATCGGCATCCTCTATAAAGAGAACGCCTCGATCTCCGGCGCCGAAGTCGGCTGCCAGGGTGAAGTCGGCGTGGCCTGTTCGATGGCTGCTGGCGCCTTGTGCGAAGTGCTCGGCGGCACCATCCAGCAGGTGGAGAACGCCGCCGAGATCGGCATGGAGCACAACCTCGGCCTGACCTGCGACCCGGTCGGCGGCCTGGTCCAGGTGCCGTGCATCGAGCGCAACGCCATGGGCTCGATCAAGGCAATCAACGCCGCGCGCATGGCCCTGCGCGGCGATGGCCAGCATTTCATTTCCCTGGACCGGGTAATCCGCACCATGCGCGACACCGGCGCGGACATGAAGAGCAAGTACAAGGAGACGGCACGCGGCGGGTTGGCGGTGAATATCATCGAGTGCTGACCCGCACGCCCATCGCTCTTGTCGGTACAGCCAGGCCTACCCTGCTCGCAAGGCCTGACTGCATTCAGGCGAGGATTATTGAGCGCTGCGCTCGTTCACGGTAATGGTGAGCAGCATGTTGCCGCGGTTGTCTGTCAGCAGGCTGGGGTTATCGTTCATGCATATCTCCAGCGGCGCCGTTTGATTCGCGATGAAACTCACCGAACCGGCCTCGCCCTGAATACTCTGGGAGCCAATGCGGTACACCAGCGAGAACTTCCTGCGATCGGTAAAGAGATAGCCGGCTGGGGTGAGCACCGACGGGTCGCCGCTGGCGTCGAAAACATGACCAGATCCGTAATCGATCGTGCGGCCATTGGTGGTGATACGCACGCCGCTGCCCCTACGGATATCTGGCATGGGCCCCGTTGGCGACACCACGGGAATGCATACCGTGGTGGTGACTGGCACCTGGCACTGCGGACCGACGCAGAAGCCGAACCTGAAATCCTCGCGGCCATCGGGCCCGATCCCCACCGCGATATCTTTACTCACACTGCCCAGGCAATCGACCTGGCTGTTTACCCGAACCAGCTTCTTGCCGGGCCAGCCGTTGTAAGTGTGGTTAACGAGAAACAGCCCATCCAGGCGCTGATTGAAGAAGACCTGCGTCGGGCTCCCATCGCCAAAGTTAATCGAAGCCTGCCTACAGCTACCGGCCCCGAGGGGGCTCGCATTGATTTCCGTACCCAGTTCGGCGAAGCGCAGGGACTCGAGCTCAGCTGCGGAGCAATTCCGCGGCGGGTTGGATGGCTCATCACTGAAGCAATCACTCGGGCGATGGGTTCGGCCACCGAAGGAGATGTCCGAGATGACGTTGGTGGTGCCGGTATTGGAGTTGGGCGTGCATCCCGGCAGGCCCAGGGCGGCAGCCAGCAGCAGTGCCCCGCCGCTTGCCCACTTGGCCCTGTGGAAACGCTTCGTCCTTGAATCGGATGGCGTGGCATTGGCCCGTTCGGGACAAATACCGTAATGCCCGCCAGCAAAAGACAGAAGCGCGCGGCCAGATACAGCGGAAACACGAGAGGATGCAGACCTCGTGGGAGAGCAGGTTGGCTGGGGCATGGTTGCCGATTCCTATTCAGCAGGGTTGCTATACCCAGCCTGGCTACCACTCCACTCTGCGGACCGGGGTCAAATGAATGATGGCCTACCAACCCGAATGAATCGGAACAAAACGCGATATGAAAGCCCCGTGTTCTACGCCATCACTGGCGCAACCGATACCCAGTCTTGAACATCCAGCCAACGGTAACGATGCACAGCAGCAGTCCATAGGCCGGGTGAAAATCCGCGGGTTTCACCCGCCCTACGCTTCTCGGGAACTCCTGCCCCTCACTGACGCAAGCGATACCCGGTCTTGAACATCCAACCCACGGTGATGATGCACAGCAGCAAAAAGCCCAGGGTCATGCCCAGACTGACCGCCACGTTGACGTCGGACACCCCGTAGAAGCTCCAGCGAAAGCCGCTGATCAGGTACACCACCGGGTTGAACAGGGTCACCTGCTGCCACAGCGGCGGCAGCATGCTGATCGAGTAGAAGCTGCCGCCGAGGAAGGTCAGCGGCGTGACGATCAGCGCCGGCACCACCTGCAGCTTCTCCCAGCCGTCAGCCCACACGCCGATGATGAAGCCGAACAGGCTGAAGGTGATCGCCGTCAGCACCAGGAACAGCGCCATGACCAGCGGATGGGCGATCTCGAAGTCGACGAACAGGCGCGCCGTGACCAGGATAATCAGGCCGAGGATCACCGACTTGGTGGCCGCCGCACCGACGAAGCCGATGAGGATCTCCAGGTAGGAAATCGGCGCAGAGAGCAGCTCATAGATGGTCCCCGAATACTTCGGCATGTAGATGCCGAACGAGGCGTTGGAAATGCTCTCGGTGAGCAGCGCCAGCATGATCAGCCCCGGCACGATGAAGGCGCCGTAGCTGACGCCCTGCACCTCGGTCATGCTCGAACCGATGGCCGAGCCGAACACCACGAAGTACAGCGAAGTGGAAATCACCGGGGTAGCGATGCTCTGCAGCAGGGTGCGCCAGGTGCGGTGCAGCTCGAACAGGTAAATGGCCTTGATCGCGTGAAAATTCATACGGCTCCCTCATCCGGTCGTTGCAAAGCTACTGCGCTCGTCCAGGCTGCGTTGAAATCCGGCTCGGCCTGCTCATGTACGGTTTGTACACTCCGCGGCCTCGCCTGATTTCGCCTTGCCTGACCTTCGCTCGCTACGCTTTTCAACGGCCGGAAACCAGATTAACGAAGATATCTTCCAGCGAACTCTCGCTGGACTGCAGGTCCTTGAAGTCGATGCCGTGCTGGGCCAGGTCCTTGAGCAGCTCGGCGATGCCGGTGTGCTCGCGCTGGGCGTCGAAGGTGAACACCAGGGCGTGGCCGGCGTCGGCCAGTTCCAGGCCGTAGCTGTCCAGCTCGGCGGGGATGCTCGCCAGCGGGTGCTTGAGCTGCAGGGTCAGCTGCTTCTTGCCGAGCTTGTGCATCAGCACGTGCTTGTCCTCCACCAGAATGATCTCGCCCTTGCGGATCACCCCGATGCGGTCGGCCATTTCCTCGGCCTCCTCGATGTAGTGGGTGGTGAGGATGATGGTCACCCCGCGCTCGCGCAGCTGGCGCACCATGTTCCACATGTCACGGCGCAGCTCCACATCGACCCCGGCGGTGGGCTCGTCGAGGAACAGGATCGACGGTTCGTGGGACAGCGCCTTGGCAATCATCACCCGGCGCTTCATGCCCCCGGACAGTTCGAAGATCTTCGCGTCGCGCTTGTCCCACAACGACAGGTCGCGCAGCAGCTGTTCCAGATAGGCCGGATTGGGCTTCTTGCCAAACAGGCCGCGGCTGAACTTGACCGTCGCCCAGACGGTTTCGAACACGTCGTTGACCAGCTCCTGCGGCACCAGGCCGATCTGCGAGCGGGCCGCGCGGTAGTCGGCCTTGATGTCATAGCCGGCCACCCGCACCTGGCCTGCGCCCGGATTGACGATGCCGCAGATGATGCTGATCAGGGTGGTCTTGCCGGCGCCGTTGGGGCCGAGCAGGGCGAAGATCTCGCCCTTTTCGATTTGCAGATTGATCTGTTTCAGCGCCGGATGGCCGGACGCATAGGTCTTGCTCAGGTTTTCGACCGAGATTACCGATTCCACGGCAGCTCCTTGGCAGGCAGCAAAAGGCCGATTGTAGAGCAGGAGTCGCCGCAGCTGCTCGGCAAGCTTGGCGCCAGCGTCAGGTTTTTTCGCCCTCGGCCAATGCCTTGAGGCTGGCCAGGCCCTGGTCGAAGTCCTTGCCGACCATCTTGTCCATGTTGAACAGCAGGCCCATGGCCTTGCCGACGAAGCCGTTGCTGCCGCTCATGCTCCAGCTCACCCGCGTGCCACCGGCCTCGGTCTGCAGGTGGAACTCGGCGGTATTGTCGGCCTGGAATGGCTTGATGAACTGCAGGTCCATGCGCACCAGCGCGCCGGGCTGGCTGGCACTGATGCGGCAGCTGCCCTCGCCCACTTCACGGTTGCCGAGCCAGCGATAGATCGCCCCTACCCCGCTCGCCGGCCCCTCGTAGCTGACCTGCATGGCCGGGTCGCGCTTGGCCCAGGGTGACCACTGGTGCCAGCGGTGGAAGTCATTGACCCAGGCAAATACGGCTTCCGGCGCGGCCTGGATCAGCGCCGAACGCTCGATGCGAAATTCGGCCGGGCGCGAGGCGATGAATACCGCCAGGCCGGCGAGGATCAGTACCGCGAAAATAAGAAGTGTCATGGGTTTCTCCTTGTGTAGTTGTTGAGTCCTGAGTGGCGTGTAGCCCGGATGCAATCCGGGACCCGGCACGTACCAATTCCCCGGATTACATCCGGGCTACGTTGATCGTTCCCTCTCCCCCAGCCCCTCGGTTTTGGCGTCCTGCGTCACCCTACCTCCTGCATCCCTGCAGTCGTCTCCCACAAGTGGGAGAGGGGAGACAAGCAGTCCGTAGCCCGGATGCAATCCGGGGAGCCCGACACGCCCCTTTCCCCGGATTGCATCCGGGCTACTTGCGAGTGCGCACGGCGCACGGCGCACTCTAGATGCTTGCTGCCCCCTCAAGGCTCCAGGCCGAACAGCGCCTGGCCACTCTCGGGGTCGAACGGCACCGAGAAGTGTTCGTGGGCGATCAGCCAGCGCCCGCCCTGCTTGCGGTAACCCTGGCTGACGCGCAACCAGCAGCCCTGACTCTTGCCTTCGGCGTCGGTGCCGGCGCAATGGGCGAGGAAGTGGCCGAAACCCAGCTCGCCGCTGGCTTCCTGCTCCAGCTCGCGCACATCGAAGGTGGTTGGCCCGGCGCACATCTCAAGGCACATCTGCCAGTGCGCCCGGTAGGCGGCGCGGCCCTTGAATTGCAACTGGAGGATGGCATCGAAGGCCAGCACATCCTCAGCGTAGTGTTCGATGATGGCGTCCAGGTTCTTCGCCAGGTTGGCCGCCACCCAGGTGTCGATCAGGCCGCGCAGTTCTGTCGTGGTGCTCATGCTCTTCTCCTTGTGCGCTCAGGCGCAGCAGTCATGCGTGGCAACCGGGGCCTCGCCATAGCGGTCGTGGTGCTGGTTCCAGAACAGCCCCTTGCCGTCCAGGTCGGGCATGCCGTCCCAGCCCTCGCCACGGCCGAACGGGGTGAGGTCGAGGTAGTGGTAGGTGTTCATCAGCATGTCCAGGCCGCGGCCATAGGTGGAGTAGCAATGGAACACCCGCTCACCGTCGCGCAGGAACACGCTGGCGCCGGGCAGCTCGCCCTTGACGTCATCCAGCTGCCCCAGACGCTGCAGCTCGGCCTGGTCGCGGTAGTTGTACTCGACCGGCGCCTCGGCCGCGTCGATGGTCACGTGGAAGTCGTAGTTGAAGCGGCTGCCGAACGACGAGTACCAGGGCAACGTCCAGCCCATGCGCCGCTTGAAGGTCTCCAGCTCGGTCAGTGGCGCCCGCGAGACCAGTACCAGGCGGGTGTCGCGAGCCTGCAGATGGGCCTGATGGCCGATGTTGTCGACCAGGAAGGAGCAGCCGGGGCAGCCCTCGCCTTTGTCGCGGTGATACATGAAGTGATAGACGATCAGCTGGCGCTGGCCGGCGAACAACTCATGCAACGGCACCTCGCCATCCGGGCCATTGAAGCGGTAGTCCGCCGTGACCTCCACCATCGGCAGCTGCCGGCGCGCGGCATTGAGCGCATCGCGCTGATGGGTCAAAGCCTTTTCCTGCTCCAGCAGGGCCAGGCGCACGGCCAGCCATTGTTCACGGCTGGCGATTTTCGGGTATTCAGGTTTCATCGTTATTCCTCCTGGTGGCCGCTTGGCGGCAGCCCAGCCACAAGCCCAGGCCACTGGCTCCAGCGACACTGGCGCCACCCACGACCAGGGCGGCCAGACAGAACGGGCACACGGCCTCAGCCCTCGAGTTGCAGCTGACGCACCGGCCGCACTTCGACGCTGCCGACCCGCGCCGCGGGAATGCCGCCAGCAATCTGCAACGCCTCGTTGAGGTCGCGCGCCTCGATCAGGTAGAAGCCGGCCAGCTGCTCCTTGGTTTCGGCGAACGGCCCGTCGGTGATGCTCAGCTTGCCGCCGCGCATGCGCACCGTGGTGGCGGTGGCGACCGGTTCCAGCGGCTCGGCGGCGAG
Organism: Pseudomonas campi; assembly: GCF_013200955.2. NCBI lineage: Bacteria > Pseudomonadati > Pseudomonadota > Gammaproteobacteria > Pseudomonadales > Pseudomonadaceae > Aquipseudomonas > Aquipseudomonas campi. The sequence goes on along the minus strand of NZ_CP053697.2, from coordinate 822,950 downwards.
CATGCGGCCGCTCTGCTGGACGGTTTGCGCATAGTCCAGGCACTCCGCATCGCGCGGGCTCTCCGGCAGGCTGTGCAGCAGTTTTTCGTCGCTGTAGATCAGGCACAGGTATTTCATTGGCTTCCTCCCTGGCAGCGTTTTTCGCTGCGGTTATCCACTAGTCGCCTGGCGCAACGCGGAATCGACAGGCCCGAAAATATTTTTCAGCGGCCCACGACCGCTGCCCTGTTTTATGTAGGAGCCAGCTTGCTGGCGATCAGCAGCCCGCACAGAGCGATCGCCAGCAAGCTGGCTCCTACATCGTCGGCAACTCGGCCAACCGCCGTTCAAGAAACTGCCGGTCAGCGCCCTGCTGGCTCAGCTGCAGGGCGCGCTGATAGGCGGCGCGGGCGGCAGCCCAATGGCCCAGGCGCCGGTTCAGATCGGCGCAGGCGGCATGCGCCAGGTGGTAGTCGGCCAGCTCGCCGCGCGCCAGCAGCGCCTCGATCAGCTGCAGGCCGGCTGCCGGGCCATCGCGCATGGCCAGGGCCACCGCGCGGTTGAGTTCGATCACCGGCGAAGGCGTGGCGCGCAGCAACACGTCGTACAGGCCGACGATCTGCACCCAGTCGGTCGCGTCCATGCTCGCCGCCTCGGCGTGCACCGCAGCGATGGCCGCCTGCAGGCTGTAGGGACCGAAGCGTCGCGACTGTAGCGCGGCCAGCACCAGCGCCTCGCCCTCGGCGATCAGCACCTTGTCCCACAGGCTGCGGTCCTGCTCCTCCAGCAAAATCGGCTCGCCGGCCGCCGAGGTGCGCGCAGCGCGCCGCGATTCGTGCAGCAGCATCAGCGCCAGCAGGCCCTGCACTTCCGCCTCGGGCAGCAACTCCAGCAGCAGGCGGCCGAGGCGGATGGCCTCGGCAGACAGGTGCTGGCGGGTCAGCTCGGCGCCGGAGCTGGCGAAGTAACCTTCGTTGAACACCAGGTAGACCACCTGCAGCACCGCCTGCAGGCGCTCGGCCAACTCGTTGCGCCCCGGCACTTCGTAGGGGATGCGCGCGTCGCGGATCTTGTTCTTCGCCCGCACGATGCGCTGGGCGATGGTGCTGGGCGTGGCAAGGAAGGCGCGGGCGATTTCCTCGGTGGTGAGGTCGCAGACTTCGCGCAGGGTCAGCGCCACCTGGGCCTCGAAGGCCAGGGCCGGGTGGCAACAGGTGAACACCAGGCGCAGGCGGTCGTCTTCCAGATGCTCGCCATCCCAGACCTCGCCCTCGGCGAGCGGTTCGGGGCTGTCCTCCAGGGCCTGGAAGCGCGCCTGGCGGCGCAGCTGGTCGATGGCCTTGAAGCGCCCGGCCGAGACCAGCCAGGCGCGCGGGTTGGCCGGCACACCCTGGCTGGGCCACTGTTCCAGGGCGGCGCGGAAGGCTTCGTGCAGCGCCTCCTCGGCCAGGTCGAAGTCGCCGAGCAGGCGAATCAGGGTCGCCAGCACCCGCCGCGACTCCTCGCGGTACAGGCGCTCAAGGTGCAGTTCCAGCTGCTTGGAATCCAGGTCCATGGTACGTCTCGTTCGGCCAGAGGCAGGCAAGGGTAGCCCACCAAAGCCTACCTATTGGTCGAACCAGAGGAAACGAAATCGACAAGCGGCACGCTGGCCAATTGCCCATAAGGAGAGGAGATCACGTTATGTGTTACAGCTGCCCTTGGTGCGCGCGGCGCACCCTACGCGACCGGGACAACGCCCAATAAAAAACCCTTGGCGCCGCCGGTGGGGCGCCAAGGGTTGCGGCCAGCTTGCTTGCAGTTGCCGTTACAGGCGACCGAACTCCTGGGCGGTGCGGTCCAGCGCCAGCTTGGTCTTGCTGACCAGCTCGTCGATGTCGCCGCGCGTGGCCACCAGGGCCGGCGCCATGATCATGCGCCCGCCAGTGGCGCGGATGATCAGGCCTTCCTCGAAGCCGATGGTGCGGCAACGCCAGGTGATGTCGGTCTCGTTGGCGAAACGCTTGCGGCTGGGTTTGTCCTCGCACAGCTGCAAGGCGGCGACCAGGCCGGTACCCTGGATTTCGCCAACCAGCGGGTGGCCCTCGAACACCTGGCGCAGGCACTGCTGCAGGTACGGGCCGCTGTCGTTCTTGACCTGGTTGACCACGCCTTCGTCACGCAACGCCTTGATGTTGGCGATGGCCACGGCCGCCGCCACCGGGTGCCCGGAGTAGGTCAGGCCGTGGGCGAACACGCCGCCCTGCTCCACCAGCACCTCGGCCATGCGCTTGCTCAGCACCAGGCCGCCCATGGGGATGTAACCCGAGGTCAGGCCCTTGGCGATGGTCAGGGTGTCCGGCTCAAAACCGAAGTGCTGGTGGGCGAACCACTCACCGGTACGGCCGAAACCACCGATCACCTCGTCGGCGCACAACAGCACATCGTACTGACGGCAGATGCGCTGGACTTCCGCCCAGTAGCTGGCCGGCGGGAAGATCATGCCGCCGGCGCCCTGGAAGGGTTCGGCGACGAAGGCGGCAACCTTGTCGGCGCCCAGCTCGAGGATCTTCGCCTCCAGCTCGCGGGCCGCCTTGAGGCCGAATTCCTCTTCCGTCAGTTCGCCGCCCTGGACGTACCAGTACGGCTCACCGATATGGGCGAAGTCCGGCAGCATGCCGCCCATCTCGTGCATGAAGCCCATGCCGCCGAGCGCAGTGCTGCCCAGGGTGGAGCCGTGGTAGCCGTTCCAGCGGCCGATCATCACCTTCTTCTGCGGCTTGCCGAGAATCTGCCAGTAGCGGCGCACGGTGCGGATCAGCACCTCGTTGGCCTCGGAACCGGAGTTGGTGTAGATGGCGTGGCTGTAGTGGCTGGGCAGCAGGCTGAACAGCAGCTCGGACAGCTCCACCACCGCCGGGTGAGTGGTGTGGAAGAACATGTTGTAGTACGGCAGCCGCTCCAGCTGACGGGTGGCGGCGGCGGCCAGGTCCTTGCGGCCGTAGCCGAGGTTGGTGCACCACAGGCCGGACATGCCGTCGAGGTAGCGTTTGCCTTCGTTATCCCACAGGTGCAGGCCCTCGCCGCGCACCATCACGCGCGGCCCTTCGGCGTTCAGCGCCTTCTGGTCGACGAAGGCGTGGATGTGGTGAGCCGCATCCAGCGCCTGGTAATCACGGGTGGTGCGGGTGGGGTTCTGGGGGAGTGTCATGACAGCGGCCTCGCCTGTTTACATGTTGTTGAATGGCCGGGGCGCAACACCCCGGCGGATGACTCATTTGCGCGCCAGAACCTCGTCCAGCGGCACCGGGGTGAACAGCGGTTTACGCATTACCAGTTTGATCCACACGACGGCGATCAGCGACACCAGGCCCAGCACCACACCGGCGCTGGTGAAGATGGACGCGGCCATCTCAGGAGTCGGCGAGGCGTAGTAGATCGACACCAGCATGCCGACGATGCCGAGCAGCTGTGGCAGCGGGAAGAACGGCGTCTTGAACGGGCGCGCCAGGTGCGGATAGCGGCGGCGCAGGGCGATCACGTCCAGGTGGCAGACGATGTAGGCCAGCAGCCAGGCGATGGCCGCGGCGATCAGCAGCAGATTGACCGCGCCGGGGTTATCGCCCATGAACAGCACCGGAATACCGGTGATGGCGGCGACGAACAGCACGGCCACCCAAGGGGTGTTGAAGCCCCGGCTGAGCAGCTTGAACTGCGGGAACGCCTGGCCGTTCTGCGCCATGCCGTAGAGCATGCGCGGGATGGCCGCCAGCGAGGTGTTGAGGGTGCTGCAGGTGGCGGTAAGTGCGGCGATCACCAGCACATGCTTGCCGGTTTCACCGAACAGCGCGGTGGCATACAGGAAGTGCGGCAGCGCATCGCTGGCCAGTTTGTCCTGCGGCACGTAGTACAGCGCGCCGATGGCATACAGGGCGATGGTGACGAAAATCACCGTGACGCCAATGATCATCGCCCAGGGAATGTTGCGCTCCGGGCGCCGCGACTCTTCCACCAGCGGGCAGACGAACTCGGCGCCGACAAAGCCCCAGATGGCCAGCGCCACCAGGGTCAGTACGCCAGCACCCATCGGGTTCCAGTCCTGCGGCAGGCTGCTGCTCAGCGCCGGTTCGCTACCGCTGCCGCTGACTGCCGCGAGGCCGAGGGCCAGCAGCACGATCACCATGATCGTGGCCAGGGCGGTCTGCAGGCGGGCGAAGATATCGATGCCGAGCAGGTTGAGCAGGGTGAACAGTACCAGCACGCCGAAGGCGATGCTCATGTGCGGGAACACGCCGGGATAGACCTGGTTGATGATCAGGTCGAGCAGCAGCAGTTCGGCCGAGAGGGCGAACATCGCCACCACCACGTAGCCGGAGAAGGTCGAGACGATGGCCGGGAAATGCCCCAGGGCCACCTCGGTGTAGCTGCTCAGGCTGCCGGCGCGGGGGATCATCAGCGACAGTTCGGCGAAGGAGAAGATGTAGCTCAGCGCCAGCAGAAAGGCGATGAACAACGGGATGAGGAAGCCCACGCCGGCGATGCCGGCGCCTTGCAGCATCAGCACCATCACGCCCTGGGACACCACCAGGCCAATGGAGACCGACAACAGGGCGCCGAGCCCCAGACTCTTGCTGAACTTGCCTTTGGCCTCGACGCCCGCGGCCCGTGGGGGCGAGAGGGTGATATCGGGATCGTACATGGGGTGTTCTCCTGCGATTTTATTGTTGTGCGAGGTGGAACTTGCGTAGCGACTCGCGCGGACATGCCGCGCTCCGGGAGCACCTGGGCAATGCCTGCCGGCCTGCCGCGCGGGCATGGGCCAGGCAGGCGCCGCCGGGATGCTTAGGAGCGCAGCTGGAACCAGGTCGTCTTCAAATGGCTGTACTTGTCGAAGGCATGCAGCGACAGGTCGCGGCCAAAGCCGGACTGCTTGCAGCCGCCGAACGGGGTGCACACGTCGAGGGCATCCACGGTGTTCACCGATACCGTACCGGCACGCAGGCGGCGGGCCAGCCGATGGGCGCGGTGCAGGTCGTCGGTCCACAGCGAGGCGGCCAGGCCGTACTGGCTGTCGTTGGCCAGGCGCACGGCCTCCTCTTCGCTGTCGAAGGCAGTCACCGCCAGCACCGGGCCGAACACCTCGTCACGGGCCAGGCGCATGCTCGCGCTGACGCCGGTGAAGATGGTCGGCTGGATGAAGTTGTCCGAGCCATTGAAGCTCAGCCGTTGGCCGCCGCAGACCAGCCGCGCACGCTCGCCCTGGGCCTGATCGATAAAGGCCATGATGCGTTCGGCCTGGCGCGTCTCGACGATGGCGCCCATGCGGCTGGCCGGGTCGAGCGGATCACCCGGCTGCCACTGGGCGGCCTTGGCGATCAGGCGTTCGACGAACTCGTCATGGATCGAACGCTCGACCAGCAGGCGCGAGTTGGCCGAGCAGACTTCGCCCTGGTTGAAGAAGATGCCGAAGGCGGCCTTCTCCGCGGCCAGGTCGAGATCGCCGCAGTCGGCGAACACCAGGTTGGGGCTCTTGCCGCCGCACTCCAGCCAAACTTGCTTCAAGTTTGATTGAGCGGCGTAGGCCATGAAGTACTTGCCCACTTCGGTGGAGCCGGTGAAGGCCAGGCAGTCCACATCCATATGCAGGCCGAGGGCCTTGCCGGCGGTCTCGCCCATGCCCGGCACCACGTTCAGCACGCCTGCCGGCAGGCCGGCTTCCAGCGCCAGCTGGGCCAGGCGCAGGGCGGAGAACGGTGATTGCTCGGCCGGCTTGAGCACCACGCTGTTACCGGCAGCCAGGGCCGGAGCCAGCTTCCAGGCGGCCAGGTCGAGGGGGAAGTTCCACGGCACCACGGCGCCAATCACCCCCAGCGGTTCGCGGGTGATGGTGGCCAGGGCATCGCTGGCGGTGGGGGCGACCTGGTCGTAGAGCTTGTCCAGGCTCTCGGCGTACCAGGCAAAGACCTGGGCAGCGCCCGGCACGTCGACGTTGTAGGCATCCATCACCGGCTTGCCCATGTTCAGCGAATCGAGCAGGGCCAGCTCCTCGCGGTTGGCCATGATCAGCTCGGCCAAACGCAGCAGCACCTGCTTGCGCTCACGCGGCGCCATGCGCGCCCAGGGGCCCTGGTCGAAGGCGCGGCGGGCACTGCGCACGGCGGCATCGACATCCGCCGCATCGCAGGCGGCAACCCGATCCAGCAACTGGTTGGTGGCCGGGTTGATCGAGGCAAAGGTGGCGCCGGACTGCGCGCCGCGCACCTGGCCATCAATCCATGCACCGGTGATAAAGCCCTGGGCGGCAGCCCGCTGCTGCCAATCGCTGAGTTGCAACATCGCCTCGATCCTCATACCGACCGCACATGGCGGCCTGGGTGGTTGTCGAGGCTGATGGTGTCCCAGGGGCGAAAACTCGGAAATTAGTAAATATATGTTCGCAGCCCATGAAAAAACTGCTCAGCCGCCAAGCCCGCCCCAGGCCACGCTGGAGTATGTTGAGGGCCGTGACGCAATGCCTGAATCTGTAGGAGCGAGCTCTGCTCGCGAACCATTCACCACAACAGCTTCGCGAGCAGAGCTCGCTCCTACGGCCACCAGGCGCGCCCCATCACTCGCCAAGACGGCCCGACCGACCACAGCGGAGACCCCATGGCCACCTACACCCTGCGCCAGCTCAAGTATTTCGTGACCACCGTGGAATGCGGCAGCGTGGCCGAAGCCTCGCGCAAGCTGTACATCGCCCAGCCGTCGATCTCCACCGCGATCAAGGGCCTGGAAGACAGCTTCGGCCTGCAACTGTTCATCCGCCACCACGCCCAGGGCGTGTCGCTCACTCCCGGCGGCTCGCGCTTCTACAAGAAGGCCCTGGAGCTGCTGCGCATGGCCCGCGAGTTCGAACAGAACGCCCTGGCCGACAACGACGTGGTCGCCGGGCAGATCGACATCGGCTGCTTCGAAACCGTCGCCCCGCTCTACCTGCCGCGGCTGATCGCCGGTTTCAACGCCCAGTACCCCGGCGTGGAAATCCGCCTGCGCGACGGCGAACAGCAGGAGCTGGTGCAAGGCCTAACCGCCGGGCGTTTCGACCTGGCCATCCTCTACGACCACGACCTCGACGCGACCATCGCCTGCGAACCGCTGATGGCCCCGCAAAAACCCTACGCCCTGCTCCCGGCAGACCACCGCTTCGCCGCCCAGACCCAGGTCTCGCTGCGCGACCTGGCACTGGAACCGATGATCCTGCTCGACGTGCAACCGAGCCGCACCTACTTCGTCAGCCTGTTCGAAGAGCTGGGCCTGACGCCCAATATCGTCTTCAGCTCGCCCTCCATCGAAATGGTGCGCGGCATGGTCGGCCAGGGCTTCGGCTTCTCCCTGCTGGTCACCCGCCCCCACTCGGAATGCACCTACGACGGCAAGAAAGTGGTGACGGTAGACATCATCGAACCCGTCAGCGGCTCCGGCCTGGTCGCCGCCTGGCTCAAACGCGCCCAACCGACCAAGTCGGCGCAGCTGTTTATCGAGTTTTGTCAGCAGCAGTTGGGGCAGGCGCAGGCGGAGTAAGTCACTACGACCCTCGCAGCTATTCCGGGCGGAAACCGCTAGACGCCAGCACGGCGCGCTTTTGCCCCCTCTCCCGTCACGGGAGACGACTGCATGGATGCAGGAGGTAGAGCGACGCAGGAAGCCAAAGCCGAGGGCTGGGGAGAGGGGCTTTGTTCATGAAAGACGCAGACTGCCGCAACAACAGACGCTGCGCGCAACGCAGGGCTAACCCCCGCACGATGGACAGACGGTCGCTGAAACAGTAGCGTCGGGGCGAAAGCGCGGGTGAATAGCCGCACTCCGTTCTTGCTGCACCTGTGGTGTTTCCGACTCAGAGCTGTGGAGTTTTTCGCAACAGCCTCATGGCGAAATAACGACTCAGGTATGACAAGGACGGTTATGCGAAAAAAGTGGCGCAAAACATTAGGCCATCTGTGCTGCCTGTTTATAATTATGCACCACTATCATCACAAAGGAGATACATCTTGAAGTTGTTTTATTCTGGCAGGGGCGCAGGACAAGTCAAAGAATTTAGCTTGCACGACCTAGATGACAGTCAAATATGCAGAGTTATAATTGATTTCTCTGCAGAGCCCCTGAACAACCCTAAGGCTATCGATAACTACGGTGCAAGATTAAAGATCACCCTAGACCGGGCACCCGATATTGATAGAAATAGAAGCATCAAGAATAAATTAGATGCAATATCAAAAATAACTGGCGCACTGGCAAATAATATGTCCTGGGATAAACCTTTAGATTCAGATTTAGCCGAAACTTTTGGCTCTTCGAAATTCATATCAATCACATGACAAAATCAGCCAGAGCGATGCCTAAAACTCCGCTTCACTCTGGCCTTCCCACTTGGGCAAGTTTCATGCATGGATAATCTAACCTCCAATATCAACGATATAATTGCAGGCCTCTCTGCGTACTATGGCAGTTGTGAAAGTGCATAACAATTGGTTCAAGATGTTCGCCTCGCTCACTGAGGCCGCGTTCCGCGGCCACTTAGCCAAACGTTAATTCTAGAAGCCCGCCTTAAAAAAGAGGAAACTGTAATGGCAAAATCGTACCCTCCTTATATGAACGCCACTGGATTGGTAAGCAAGGTACTGGAGAAGATAAAGCTCGCGGCGACACCTGACAGATTTACACAGGACTATCTGGCTACTGAGCTTGGGTTTAGCGGAGGTAGCGCTAAAGCATTTATACCGTTAGCGAAAAAAATTGGATTTCTTGCAAGTGACGGCAGCCCTACTGACTTATATAAGCAGTTCAGGAACACCAATAAAGCAATTTCCAAAGCTGCCATGGCAGAAGCAATTCGGAAGGGATACTCCGACATATATTCTCGAAATGAATACGCACACAGCCTTAGTAAATCTGATCTTGAGGGGTTGATTGTCGAAATGACAGGATCAGAAAAAGGAAATAAAACGGTACAAGCAGTCATTGGTACGTTTGAAGCATTAAAGGGTTTCGCAGACTTCAAGGTTTCCACATCTGATATTGTCCATGAGAAACCACCAGAAGATAAAGAAATAGAATCTCATGAGCGACCAAAAACGAACGGTTCTCTTGGTGTTGCAGATGAATTTGGCCTGAGTCTTTCCTATACAATAAACTTAGTACTTCCTAAAACCGATGATGTGGCTGTTTTCAATGCCATCTTCAAAAGCCTGCGAGAGAACCTGCTGAAGAAATCATGATGGAAGACAAGATAAAGTTATTCGCAATTTCGAACCAGATGGCAGAAAGATCCCTCGACTATGTTGAGCGCGACCTCAAAATAGATTTAGGTAGGAACGTCCATCTATCAGAAGAAAAAGACGATGAATACTACCCACAGTTTCAACATTTAATTCGTGTGGAAGCCCGAGAAATGGCGGTTCATTACGAGTTATTTTACTGCCTGGAAGTTTCTATCAGAAAAATGATTAATGAAAAGCTACTATCAGAACCGGGTGAAGACTGGTGGGAAAAAGCAGATATACCTGATCAGACTCGTAAGAATGTAAAGGACAACATTCAGAGAGAAATTGATTCAGCTTTCACTCAAAGATCAGAAAATGAATTGGATTACACCACGTTTGGCGAGCTCGGTGAGATTGTGCGAAAAAACTGGGAGAAATTTGGTGACCTTTTCAATAGTCAGAAAGGGTTCAACCGCGTCATGAACAGCCTCAATCTTTTACGGGGGCCAATAGCGCACTGTAGCCCTCTGGCTGAAGATGAAATTGTGAGATTGAAGCTTACTGTCCGAGACTGGTTCAGGCTAATGGAATGATGAACCAACAAGCAATTGGAAAAAGGGAACGGATTTATTTTTCAACTTCAGCTCGCTCGAAACCTGCAAAAAACCTCCGCACAATTTGATCGTTAAACCAACACCACTCACGAAAGGACCTCGTACATGACCGAACGAACCGGACGCTGCCTGTGCGGCGCAGTCAGTTTCACCCTCAGCAGCGAACCGCTGGCCACCCGCGTGTGCTGGTGTCGCGACTGCCAGCATCTGGCCGCCAACGGCACGGTGAACCTGCTGGTTGCCGCTGACGGGCTCAGCATTCGCGGAGCGCTCGCCGAGTACAGCAAGACCGCAGACAGCGGTAACCAGGCCACCCGGCAGTTCTGCCCGGCGTGCGGCACGCACCTGTTCGCCAAGTCCGCGGCTCGACCCGAGTTCCGCATTGTCCGGGCCGGCAATCTGGATGAGCCATCGTCCATTCGGCCAACGCTGAACATCTGGGCATCCAGCGCGCCCGAGTGGGCCTGCCTGGACCCGCAACTTGAGCGAGTGGAGCAACAACCCGTGCCGCCGCAGCCTCGGCCAGCGGGTAGCCAGGCCTGATCGAAACAGTTAAAGGTTGCTCCCACTAGGGCGCGAGGGCCGCTGATGGGTGACAGGCTCTTAGAGCCTGTTTACGATCTCCTGGCTGTCGGCCATGCCGCGTTGCTCCGGACTGCCGTACTTCCCACGACAGCTTCACTGGCGAAAGAGCGACGCAGGCAAGACAAGGAACGTTACGCGGAACGAATGGCGCAAAGTCTCCGGCCTTCGCCACCGCCTATTTATAGTTAGGGAAGACACAGTTGCGTCAACTACTCCTAATATCTCTTATAGCAGTACCGCTTAGCGCCATCTCCGCTGAAAAGCGCTGCGGCTGGCTGGATAACCCCTCGCCTGCAAATCTATGGTTAATTGACGCCGACTCTGATTGGACCATTTCTACCCAAGGCGGGAAATTTGCCAGCGACGAAACAATAGACAACTTGCCAGAAATTGACGACAAAGAATTTGTGCGCCGACATGGCCACTACGGTTTCTCCTGCGTCTGTCTAAACGTAGAAACGGATAAAGAAAAATTTGAGATATTAAAGGTCTACAGTGGTCAGCAATTACTTTTGAAGCAATGTTTAGAAGACCCAAAGCTCTATAAAAAAGTACCGTAGAGCAGCCCTATCAAATGGATCAAGTCGTTCGCGGCGCTCACTCGGAACCAGCTAAAGCCGACCCCTTAACCAAACGTTCGCTGACTTAAGGAAGAGTAATGTACCCGCCCGCCTGCCCCCACGCGCAAATACAGAATCTATACCCTGGCGTGTATCTGCTGCATGGCAGCATCAAGATGGGGCCCGGCATGAGAATGAACCGAAACATGGTCATTCTACAAAGCGGCGCTGACATTACATTAATCAATCCCGTGCGCATGAGCGACGAAGGCCTCGCTGCCTTAGACGCGCTTGGAAAGGTCAGCAAAATAATTAGGCTGGGCGACTTCCATGGCCTGGACGATGCGTTTTACCTAGACAGATATGCCTGCGAGTTCTGGGCTCAACCCGGTCAGGAAACATACAAAACACCCTGCCCCACACGAGACATCGACTCCACCACTCCGGGCCCCGTGGAAAACTCCGAGTTTTTCATTTTTGAATCTGCCACTTACCCAGAGGCCGCGCTTCTCATTAAAGAGCACAGGCTATTAATAACCACGGACAGTATTCAATACCATACTGACTGGAGCTATTTTTCGTGGTTTACCAAACTGGTTTTCAGGTTACTCGGCTTCAAAACAGGCATGAACATTGGCGGACCTTGGTTGAAGCGCGTCACCCCAAAGGGCACAACACTGAAGAAAGATTTCGAGGCCCTTTTAGCCCTCGACTTTGACGCGATTATTGCTGCGCATGGCGCACTCATGGGAAAGGGCGCCAAGGCATTACTCATCCGCGAAATGCGTAATGTGTTCCCGTAAGTCAACGACTGGGGAAAACCGTTTACTTCGCTCACGGGGATCGGCCAACAGCCCTTGCCAAACGCTCACAGCCCGAGCTAGACCATGACTCATATACAACAAGCAACAGCGAATGATGTACCCACACTGCTTCCCCTCGTGGCCACGTATTGGCGCTTCGAGGGTATTGCCGATTTTGAACAAGAGCGCGCCGCCGCACAGTTAACTCGCTTGTTCACCAACCCGGAGCTTGGCGCTGGCTGGATTGCCTTTGTCGATGGTCTGGCCGTAGGTTATCTGCTCGCCGTTCATGTGTTCAGCCTTGAGCATTTAGGCCTTACTGCAGAAATCGACGAACTGTTCGTACATTCCTCACAGCGGGGCAAGGGCATTGGCGGAAAACTTCTGCAAAACGCTGAAACGGAGTGCGTGCGACGCGGCTGCACAAACATCGCCCTGCAACTTTCACGCAACAACGATTCCGCACGTGAGTTCTATCACCGCCTAGGCTATGCGCCGAGGTCCGGTTATGAACTGCTCGATAAGCGACTGGAAACCTGTTAACGCAGGATGCTACTGGCTCGCCCGGCTGACGCGGGACCAGCTCAAGGCAACATCAGATGAAATGCTAGGCCCTCTTCAACCTGAACCAGAGGTATATACATGGAAGTAGTAAACCGTTTGGCCCCCAACGAATGCACTGGAATGGAGAACATTCGCGACGAAATAGATCGTCTTGACAGGGCTGTAATTAAAATTCTGGGAATCCGCTTCCAGTACGTGCTGGCGGCAGCAAAATTCAAGACATCGGAAACCTCCGTGCGTGCCCCTGAACGCTTCATAGCTATGCTAGCCAAGCGTCGAGAATGGGCTGCAATTGAAGGCCTGAACCCTGACGCAGTCGAAAAACTCTACACCGATCTGGTAAATCACTTCATAGAAGAAGAAATGACTCACTGGAAGTCTCACCAAGCAAAAGCCTAACACACGATTCACGTCGTTCGCCTCGCTCACTCGGGACCGTGTTCCGCGACCCACTCAAGCTAAACGTCATGCACAAAAAAGGAAAAACTTGTGACCGATAATAAACCCACACTCATCAGCAAAGGCTTTTGGCTCGGTATCGGACTGATAATTCCAATAGGTTTCGGAATGACCTTGGGCAGCCAACTCATTAGAACTTCAGAAGGAATTTTGCATAGCAATAGAGATGCAGATACCAATTACACCCATATCGCTACCGACTACACGAAGCTGATCAAGATAGAACACTTCAAAGATCAAAGCCAAAATGGCGTAATCGATATTGTCGGCTCCCTTCTCAATACCGGCAACGAACCCATTGGCTCAATCAAAATAGAGGCAGAATTCTTCAACAAAAACGGCGAATTTGTCATGGAACGATCAGAGTACATAGACAAGAAAATACAGCCTCAGGAAGCAGAGAACTTCCAAATCTCTTGCGACTGCGAGAAGCAAACTCCTCAGGACTATGAAAAAATCACTTTGACCGTTACTAGCGCTCATAACTTTTAGCGGATAACAACAGGGCAATTCGCTCGCTTGGCTCTCGCGGGACCGGCTAACCCGATGGTTTTTTAAACGTTAAGGACAACCCACTAGTGAAATATGTCCATCTGGCCGCCCCGCTCGCCCTGATGACCGCGTCGGTGCTGGCGCTGATCTACTCCCCCACCTATGGCAACTGGCGCCATGTCAGTGTCGATGGCGTCGTTCTGAGCGGGACGATCCATCCGCGCTGCCGGCAGGCACAGCGTTTCAGCATGGACTACGGCCCCTGCCCCTGGTTGCTGACCGCGATGGGGCGGGCCTCCTCCAACGACTTCGGCGAGTATCCGGAGAGTGGCAACGGGGTTAGCGTGATCCTCTACCGACAGGACCAACACAGCTCGCCCTGTCAGATCAACGCCGCGAAGAATGGAGAGGTTCTGCAGGCCTCCGACTTCTTCGGCGGCAGGACCTATGAGCGAATCGAAGGCGGGATGCTCTCGGGTTTCAGCATGGAGGTGACGCGCTCCGGCGCACGGCCTGTCGGTGGCTTCCTCAGCTACGGCGCCCAAGGCGAGCTGGTCGCCTGGAGCGCTTGGGGGGCGGACTATCAGCACAGCTGGCAATGGAACGAGGAACTGGCCGAGTTTGTGGCAGTGGGAGAACACCGCTATCGGGACGGACCGGCCGAATGGCAGATCCCGGTCATGCAGCCCGTGCGGGCCGCAGATGAAGATCCCGCCGTCCACAATGCCCGCATCCGCGAACGTGCCGAGGCCTGGCGGGACGAGCAGGTGGCCTACTTCAGCGAACAGCTCGGCACCCCGATACCCATGGACTGCAGCGACTTGGCCGGGTAATTCGCCCGGCAGGGGACTGGCAATACACGGATCAATTATCAAGCTCCGCCCGAGGACACCGCCATGCTCACGACCTACTCCGGCAGTTGCCACTGTGGCACCGTCAAGTTCGAAGCCGACCTCGACCTCACGCAAAGCTCCTACCGCTGCAACTGCTCGATCTGCCGGCGTACGCGCTTCTGGGTGGCGGTGGCCAGGCCCGAGGGTTTCCGCCTTTTGGCCGGCAAACAGGCGCTGACCGAGTACCTGTTCAACACCCGCAAGAACCAGCACTTCTTCTGCAAGCACTGTGGCGTGCGGGCTTTCGGGGTGGGCAACGACACGCCGATCGGGCAGATGATCGGGGTCAACCTCGGTTGCCTGGAGGGAGTGAGCGAGGAGGCGCTGGCAGGTATCCCGATCACCTATGTGGATGGCCTGCATGATCGCTGGCAGAGCGCGCCGGCGTGCTGCGCTCATCTGTAGCGCGCCAGCAAGTCGGCGAGTGGCCCCGATGCGCACGGCGCACCCTACGATCGATCGCGCGGGGCCGGGGCGGTGTTAAAGGCTTGACTCGTCGAGTACCCGCAAAGGGGCATCAACGTATCCCCGCGGCCCGATACTGCAGAATGATTGCTTCCTGGCGCGCCTGAAAAGCCGGATCGGCCATGGCCTGGTCTATGCGGGCCATGATCTGCTCGACATCCGGCAGGCTCTGGCGCAAGCCGATATGAAACTGCACCTGGCTGTTGGGAATGAAGTCCACCTTGGCGTTGCGCAACTGCTCCGTGTAGCCGAATAGATTGGCGTAGTACTGCGCCTGCTCGGCACTCATGATCAGGAAGTCTCCGGCGCCACGGCGCAGCAGCATGTGGATCATCTGCGGCGGCGTATTCACCGGGTAGCGCTGGATGAAGCCCGGCACGTTTTCGCTTTCCCAATCGACCCCTTCCTGGGAAATGAGCCGGAGATCGCGCAGATCGTCGAAGCTTTTGGCGCTGGCGATCACGCCGCCTTGGGCGTTATCGCGGCTGTAGACCAGATTGCCGTAGTCCCACACGTATACCGGCCTGGCCGCGAAGCGGGCATAGCCCTTGCGATTCTCCGACGGAAAGGTGCAGAAGCCATCCGCCTGCCCGCGTGTCACTTCAAGTTGCGCACGCGCCCAGGGCAGGCTGATAAATTCGAGCCGGTATTCCGGCAGCGTGGCAAACAGCGCGAGCAACATGTCGCGGAGAATTCCCTGCGCCTCGCCGTTCTGCGCATAGGAAGTCGGCGGGCTCTCGGCGGACAGGGCGAAACGCAACAGCCGCGCCTCCTCGGCCTGGGCAATCGGCAGACTCAGCAAGCTGGCGCAGAAAAACGCGAGGACTGCTCGAAAGGCCTTTGACCACCCATTCAGTGGCCACCGGCACATTGACGCAACCCCAGATACAGGCCACATAGCGACACCCTTAGAAGGCACAACCCGCAAGGTAGCAGCGCAAGTTACCCCGCGTCACCACACCGCCACATAGTTGTGTCACGCGCCGCCGGCGACTGGCCCGCCGCCTCTCAGTCCCGCCGCAGCAGCAGGGCGAACAGCTCGGCGTGGCCGCTGACGCCGAGCTTGTGGTAGAGGTTGCGCCGGTGCACTTTCACCGTCTCCGGGGAGATGCCCATGCGCTGGGCTATGGCCTTGCCGGAGAAGCCCTGCAGGATCAACCGCGCCGTTTCGCTTTCGCGCTCGGACAGACGCGCGCCCAGCCCTTCCAGCATCGCCGTGAAGTCGCCCGCTGCCGGCTGGCTGGCGGGCACTTCCAGGGCACAGAGTTGCAAGTGGCGACGCATCGCCGCCAGCACCCAGTCACGCACGCAGAGTAGGCGACCGAACTCTTCCTGGCTGAAGGACGTCTGCCGGCCGAGGGACAGGCCCAGCACGGCGCCCTGGTGGTTGACCATGAACTGCAGCTCGCCACTGCCGACCACCGCGCGGAAGTAGCTCAAGTAGTACTCGCTTTGCTGGAACTGGTCGGGCGCCACGCTTTCCAGGCTGTGCAGGCCATCGGCGATGCCGGCGCAGGCGGCCTGGTAGAAGGGGTCGAGCAGGTACATACCGGCGCAGTAGTGGGCCAGGTCCTCGCCCTCGCCGGACACCGCGCGGAACTCGAAGTCGGCCAGCAGGCTGGGCACCCGGCCCGCCTGCATCAGGGCGGCCAAGGCATTGTCCAGCGGCACCAGCAGGCGCAGGCAATCCACCAGGCTGCGCCAGAAGCTGTCCTGCCCCAGGCTGGCGAATACCCGCGCCAGGCCCTGATGCACCGGCAGTTCCTTGAGCAAGGCGTCCACTCTCTACCCCTTTCGTGTAACCCATGGTGGGAATTGGTCTGCCGCAGGCCTGGCACTAGCCTGAGGACCTCTGAATCAACGGGCCTGCAGCAGGCCAGGAGTGCCGCATCATGCTTCGTCATCGCCTGTATCTCAACACCGCTCTGGCTGCCGGCCTGACGCTCTGGCTGGCCACTGCCAGCGCCGCGGTCGATGGCCCCAGCGTGCATGTGTACAACTGGTACGACTACATCGGCCCCACCACCCTGGCCGACTTCAAGCGCGACCAGGGCATCACCCCGGTGTACGACACCTTCGACAGCGCCGAGGTGCTGGAGGGCAAGTTGCTCACCGGTGGTAGCGGCTACGACGTGGTGGTGGCCAGCAACTACAGCCTGCCAACGCTGATCAAGGCCGGCGTACTCGCACCGCTGGACCCGGCCAAGCTGCCGCACCTCAAGCACATGGACCCGGCCCTGCTGGCCAAGCTGGCCAGCAACGACCCGGGCAACCGCTATGCCGTGCCGTACCTGTGGGGCACCAACGGCATTGGCTACAACATCGACAAGGTGCGCGCCGTGCTCGGCGAGCAGGCGACGGTGGATTCCTGGGACCTGCTGTTCAAGGAAGACAACCTGGCCAAGCTCAGCCAGTGCGGCGTGGCCCTGCTCGACTCCCCCGCGGAGATGCTGCCGGTGGCGCTGCATTACCTGGGCCTGCCGCCCAACAGCAGCAACCCGGACGACTACCGCAAGGCCGAGGCGCTGCTGCTCAAGCTGCGCCCGCATATCCGCTACTTTGACTCGTCCAAGTTCATCAGCGACCTGGCCAACGGCAACATCTGCGCGGCCGTGAGCTGGTCCGGCGCCGCCCTGGAGGCGAAGACCAACGCCGAGCAGGCCGGCAACGGCGTGCGCATTGCCTACAGCTTGCCGAAGGAAGGCGCGCCGGTGTGGTTCGACACCCTGGTGCTGCTCAAGGATGCGCCCCACCCGACCCAGGGCCAGGCCTTCATCGATTACCTGATGCGCCCGCAAGTCGTCGCGCCGATTACCGACCACCTCAACTACCCCAACGGCACTCGACGCCACGCCGCTGGTGGGTGCGGCGGCTCGCAACAACCCGGTCGTCTATCCGGCGGCAGAGACCATGGCGCGCCTGTTCACCCTGCAGCCCCTGCCGAAGAAGACCGAGCGTATCCGCACCCGTGTGTGGAGCAAGGTGAAGAGCGGCCAGTAAGCGCCACGCCCTGGTTCGCTCCGTGCCGCCGTCACGGTGGATAAGCAGAGCGTTATCCACCCGACAACGCTGATTTTTCCTGATAACACCCTGAGAACGAGAAAGACCATGAAACTGCGTGCCCGCGACCTGAATATCCAATTCGGCCAACTGCCCCCAGGCCCCCTCAACGCCATCACCGACGTACCCGGCGTGCGCGTCGGCCACAGCAATGTAAGAGGGCGCAGCGCCAGTGGCCGCGACATCAACACCGGGGTCACCCTGATCGAGCCGCGCCCGGGTTCCACCACCCAGCAGCCGTGCTTCGCCGGCGTGCATATCCTCAACGGCAACGGCGACGCCACCGGCCTGGAGTGGATTCGTGAGGCCGGCCTGCTGACCAGCCCGATCGCCTTCACCAACACCCACAGCGTCGGCGTGGTGCGCGATGCGCTGATCGCCCTGGACCGCCAGCACCAGCCCGCAGACGGTCGTCTGTACTGGAACATGCCGGTGGTGCTGGAAACCTTCGACGGCCTGCTCAATGACATCAACGGCTTCCACGTGCGCCCCGAGCATGTGGCCGAAGCCATGGAATGCGCCATGGGCGGCCCGGTGGCCGAAGGCGCGGTCGGCGGCGGCAGCGGCATGATCTGCCACGAGTACAAGGGTGGCATCGGCACCGCCTCGCGGCGCCTGAACGCGGCACAGGGTGGCTGGACCGTCGGCGCCATCGTCCAGGCCAACCACGGCACCCGCCGCGAGCTGCGCGTGGATGGCTACCCGGTGGGGCGTTATATGGAAAAGGCCACGTCGCCCTTCCTGCGCGCCGACCTGCCGCATCCGGGGATGGGTTCGATCGTCGTCTGCCTGGCCACCGATGCGCCGCTGCTGCCGCACCAGTGCACTCGCCTGGCCCAGCGCGCCAGCATCGGCATCGCCCGCACCGGCGGCGGCAACGAGGACTGCAGCGGCGATATCTTCGTCGCCTTCTCCACCGGAAATCAGCAGCTGGAGGCCACCGCCTACGAACGCAAGGGCGCCTTCACCTGCGACGGCCTGCGCATGGTCAACAACGACCATATCGGCGACCTGTTCCTCGCCGCCTCGGAGGCGGTTGAAGAGGCCATCATCAATGCGCTGCTGGCGGCCAATACCATGGAAGGCAATGGCCATCGGGTGCAGGCGCTGGATCGCGAAACCCTGCTGGAAGCCCTGGGCAAGGCGGGTTGGCCGGGGGCCTGACAACCTTTCCCGGATGGAATCCGGGCTACGGGCCTGCCGGCGCCCTCCCCCCAGCCCCTCGGTTTGGGCTTCCTCCGTCACTCTAACGCCTGCATTCATGCAGTCGTCTCCCACAAGTGGGAGAGGGGAGCTTGCGTGCCATCCCTCGTGGCTGCGTCGGGTGGTTAACGCTGGCCGCGCCAACGCGGAGCGCTTTAGCCCCCTCTCCCGTTCATGGGAGAGGGGATTTTTACCGGGCCGGCACAGCACCACCAGTGGAAGCAGGAGCATCGCGGGATGCATTTCACGCACCCGCCTCAGTTGTCCTGCTGCCGCCGAGCCGCGAGCTCAGCAAGCAGATGCGAATGCTTCTACACTGAATCCGCGCGTTGATCTGCGGATGTCCAGTACCGGCGTAGGGCGCTTTTCTGGGGGCGGTATGAGCCGGCTGATCTGCGCCGACTTCGATGAGTTCGAAGAGGCTTTGTATGGGGTAGAGGGGCATTACGTGCTGCGTTCGCGGCAGCAGCGCGACTGGCGTCTGCGCGTTGTCGAGCTGGACGGCGTGGCCCTGATGTTCGGCCGTGAGGGCGCTGGCACCGTCTACAGCGGCGTCGGCCTGCCGGGTTTCTTCAATATCTTCCTGCCGCTGAGCCGCCACGAGTGCACCGTGCTAGGTGGGCAGCGCCTGGACCGGCGCTTGATCGGCTGGATGGTGCCCGAGGCGATGTTCCATATCGACGCCAGCCAGCCGGCGAGCTGGATGACGGTGGCCATGTCCTGCGAGCTGGTGCTGCGTTGGGCGCAGCAGCATGAGGACGAGTTCGATTCGTCGCTCCTCTCGCGCAACCTGATCTGTAGGGCCCAGCAGGACCTGGCACCGCTGGTCTGGCTGGCGCTGCGTCTGCTGCGTATCGATCATTGCGCGCCGCAAGAGCTGCATGCCCCGGCGGCCGAGAGTGCGGCACGCAGCGAGCTGATGGACCACGTGTTCCGCAGCCTGTTGCCGGCGACCCCAGCGCAGCGCGGTGTGGCCGCCCAGCACAGCCATCAGCAGGTTCTGCGACGGGCCCTGGAATTACTGGACGCCATGCCGGATGCCCCGTTGCATATGGCCGATCTGTGCCAGGCCTGCAATACCTCGGAGCGTACGCTGCGCAACCTGTTCACCCGCTACCTGGGCATGAGCCCGCACCGCTATCTGATGCAGCACCGCCTGCACGCGATTCGCCGCGCCATATTGCGCGCGGCTCCGGGGGAGACCATCACCGATATCTGCGCACGTTTTGGCGTGTGGGATTTCGGTCGTTTCGCCGGTTTCTACCGTAGCTACTTCGGCGAACTGCCGTCACATTCGCTGCGCAGTCGGCGGCCTGTGCCAAGGGCTTTGCCGCTTATCCACCGTTGACGCCACGCAGCAGTGTTGTGCTGGGGTACTCACCGAACAGCGCGTGATAGTCCGCTGCCATGCGTCCGCAATCGGTGTAACCGAAACGTTGGGCGATCACTGCGACGCTGGTGTGGCTCTGGTCGGCCAGCGCCAGAGCGGCGCGCAGCAGGTGTAAGCGGCGCAGACGCAGATAGCGCGCCGGCGCCATGCCCAGGGTGGCGATAAAGGCCGTGCGCAGTGTGCGTTCGCTGACGCCCGCTGCGCGGCACAACTCGGCCAGGCGCGGTGTGCGGCCGGTGGTGATCGGTAGCAGCTGCAGCACCTGGCTTAGCAGGTTCTCGTAGGTGGCCTGACGAGCACGCTGACGCGGCGTGATGCGTGGTGGCATGGCGGCGTCCTGGCTGTGGGTGATGGCTCCAGGCTGCGCTGAGCGGCACTGCACCGATACGTAAAACAGGCAAATCTACAGGCTGAGCAGCTTTGCCGATTTTACGTAGCCGACTACTGGTGAGTGCCGCCAGTATCCGACCATCGCTCGCCACCCGCTGCCCCGCATTCGGCGTCCTGACGAGCCCCCAGAAGCGTTCGAACATCATCGACGCGAGTGGAGGCTATATGAGTCTGTCGAAGCGCAGTATGGGCATCCTCTGCCTAGTTCTGGCCGGCGCATCCGTCGCTGCATGGGCCGAGGCGCAGGGGCCGCAGCTGCTTGATGTCGAGCCGTTCGCCGAGCTGCCAGCCGGTGTGCGTTATCCGGAAGGGCTCGCCGTCAATCCACACAACGGCGAAATCTACGTCGGCACCTTCGATGCTCGCCAACCCGCCAGCGCCCGCAACAACCAGTTATTGCGTTATGCGGCGGACGGCCGGCTACTGGCGCAACGCGCGTTTGCCGTTACCCCGCTGACCGGTCTGGGCTATGCCGATGGGCAGGTTTACATCCTCAATTTTGGTGCGGGTAAGCTGCAACGCATCCCGGCGGAGTTCGCGGCCAACACCCCAGTCGAGGACTTGCTCGACTTCCCGCAATTGAAGCCAGCGGCACCGGCTGCGCGCGCGGTAGCCAACCCGGATGGCAGCCAGGATCAGATCCACTTCGGCTCCAGCGGCATGCCCGCACCCAACGGTCTGGTGTTCGCCAGTAATGGCGACCTTTATGTTTCCGATTCCTTCCAGGGCGCGCTGTATCGCATCGCCAACGCCACGCGGTGCAAACCCTGCGCGCTAGAGGTGCTGTCGCGCGATCCGCTATTAGCCACGGCCGACTCTCTGCCCTTCGGAGCCAACGGCCTGGCCTTCAATGCTGACCAAAGTCAGCTGTATATCAACAACGCCGGTGACGGCCGCCTGCTGCGTATGCGCCTGCCGAACGGAGAGGTGCAGGTGCTGGCCGAGAGCTTGCCCGGGGCCGATGGCTTGTTGTTTCACGACGGCTTGCTGTGGCTGCTGGCCAATCAGATCGACCAACTGCTCGGGCTCGACGAGCGCGGTCTGATCCGCGTGCGTGCGGGGGGCTTTCAAGGCCTCACCAGTAACGGTGCGCCGCGTGGCCTGCTGTTTCCCGCCAGCAGTGTGGTGCTGGGCGAGTGGATGGTGGTCAGCAACCTGGCCTTGCCGCTGACGCCTACCGAGGGCGATGAGTGGGAAGAACAGGTGAGCACCTGGAACCTGATGCGCGTGCGTCTGCCGCAATTGCCAACCAAGGGAGAGCCCGACCATGCCGCAACACCCTGAGCAACCTCTGAATAAAGGCCGTCGCCAACTGCTGCTCGGCTCGGCCGCACTCGCTACGACGATGTTGTTACCCCTAGGCGGTTGCATGCGCGGCAGTGGCTCCGCAGCAACCGATCCGCAACCTGAGAATGGAGAGCGCAAGACCATGGGCACTATTACCACTCGCGACGGCACCGAGATTTATTACAAGGATTGGGGCACCGGCCCGGTTGTGGTCCTCAGCCACGGCTGGCCACTCAACTCCGATAGTTGGGAGGCGCAGATGTTCTTTCTGGCCAGCAACGGTTATCGGGTGATCGCCCACGACCGCCGTGGCCATGGCCGCTCCAGCCAACCCTGGAACGGTAACGAGATGAACACCTACGCCGATGATCTGGCTCAGTTGCTTGAGCACCTGGATATACACGGCGCTGCGCTGTTCGGGTTTTCCACTGGAGGCGGCGAGGTGGCGCGTTATATCGGCAAACACGGCACTGCCAGAGTGGCCAAGGCCGGGCTGATCTCGGCGGTTCCGCCGCTGATGGTGCAGACCGAGGCCAATCCAGGCGGCCTGCCACTTTCGGTGTTCGACGGCATCCGCGCCGCTTCGATTGCCGACCGTTCGCAGCTGTACAAAGACGTCGCCAGTGGTCCGTTCTTTGGCTACAACCGGCCCGGCGCCAAACCCTCCCAGGGGGTGATCGACGCTTTCTGGATGCAGGGCATGCTGGCCGGGCACAAGAACGCCTACGACTGCATCAAGGCCTTCTCCGAAACCGATTTCACTGAAGACCTGAAGAAGTTCTCCATCCCCACGCTGATCCTGCACGGCGACGACGACCAGATCGTCCCCGTGGATGCCGCCGGACGGGCCGCGGCCAAGCTGGTGCCGCACGCCAAACTGGTGATCTACCCCGGCGCGCCGCACGGCATTACCGATACCCACAAGGAAAAACTCAGCGCCGACATGCTGGCCTTCCTGCGCAGCTAAGTGGCCGGTTCACATCTATTGAGAGGACAGGCAGATGAGCAGCAAAACCGCCCTGATCGTGGTGGATATTCAGAACGACTACTTCCCCGGCGGCCTGTGGACCCTGAGCAAGGTCGAGGCCGCGGCAACCAAGGCGGCGCAGGTGATCGCCGTGTTTCGCGAGCGTGGCGACCTGGTGGTGCATATCCGCCATGAGTTCACCAGTGCCGACGCGCCGTTCTTCCGCCCTGACAGTGAAGGCGCACAGTTGCACCCCAGCGTGATCAATCAGCCTAACGAGCCGGTGGTGCTCAAGCACTACATCAACTCGTTCCGGGAAACCGAGCTCAAGGCCGTACTGGATCGGCACGCCATCGAGGCCGTCGTGGTGGTGGGCAATATGAGCCATATGTGTGTGGACGGCATTACCCGCGCCGCCGTGGATTATGGCTACGCCACCACGGTACTGCACGATGCCTGCGCCACTCTCGACCTGGAGTTCAACGGCGTCAAAGTGCCCGCCGAGCAGGTACACGCCGCCTTTATGGCCGCGCTCAGTTTCGGCTACGCCCCGGTGATTTCCACGGCCGAGTACCTGCAGGCGCTCTAGAAGATCGTCGGAACAGTTTTTGACATGGAGCGAACAATCATGAGTCTTTCCCCATCTGCCTGCGCAGTGCCCAATCAGTTCGTCGAGGTCGAGGAACGCCGTCTGGCCTATCGCGTCATCGGTGCCGGCACGCCGCTGGTGCTGTGCCTGCGCTTCAGGGGCACCATGGACGACTGGGATCCGGCCTTTCTCGACGCGCTCGCCAGCCGGGGTTTTCAGGTGTATGTGTTCGACTACAGCGGCCTCGGTTGGTCGACAGGCCAGCCGACCTATGACCCGGCCGCGCTGGCCAAGGATGCCATCGACCTGATCGGAGCGCTGCAGCTGGGCAGAGTGGTGCTGGGTGGCTGGTCGATCGGTGGCATAGCGGCGCAACTGGTGTTGTTGCTGGCGCCGCAACTGCTTAGCCATCTGCTGCTGATCGCCACCACGCCACCCGGCCCGCTGGTCAAGACCGGCGAGCCGCTGTTCTACCAACTGGCCGCCCGCGACAACGACTTCGAGGACTTCGTCAGCCTGTTCTTCGAGCCGGCCTCGGCGAGCAGCCGCGAAGCTGCGTTGCGTTCGGCCGAGCGCATTGCCCAGCGCAGTGAAGGCCGCTGCACGCCGGTGCCTTATGCCTGGGCCGCACAGTCCCTGGGCGACGGGCCGCGCAACCCAATGTTCCCGCTGCAGGCGGCACTGGACGCGCTCAAACAGACGCAAACGCCGGTGCTGCACGTGGGTGGCGATCACGACATCGTGTTTCCCGTGGAGAACTGGTACGCGCTCAATCGTGCCTTACCCACCCTGCAACTACTGACCCTGCCCAGCTCGGGGCATGGCCCGCAGTCGCAATATCCCGAGGCCAGCGCAGCGCATATTGCGGCATTTATTTATGGGGAGTGCGCTGCTGATCCGGCCTAGGCACTGCCCTGCAGCCAATCGGCCAAACGCCGCAACATCGCATCGCAGCCATCCAGCTGTTGCTGGCTGACGAATTCGTCTGGCTTGTGGCCCTGTTCCATGCTGCCGGGGCCGCAGACCACGGTGGGGATGCCGGCTTGGTGGAACAGGCCGCCTTCGGTGCCGTAGGCCACGGTGGCAAACTCGCGACTGCCGCTGAGCAGCGCGAGCAATTCGGCCGCCTCGCTGTGCGGGTCGGTGGCCAGGCCTGGGTAGGCCGAAAGCGGCTGGAAACGGATCGCCGTATCGGCACTGCGCTCGCGCATCTGCGGCAGCAATTCGCGTTCGGCGTAGTCCTGCAGCTCGGCGGCGACCTGCTGCGGATCAGCTGCCGGCAGGGCGCGCACTTCGAAGTCAAACTGGCATTCGGCCGGGACGATATTCAGCGCCCTGCCGCCGCTGATCAGCCCGGTCTGCACCGTGGAGTACGGCGGATCGAAGCGCTCATCGTGGTGTTCGGGCGCAGCCAGGCGCTGGCCGATCTCGCCCAGTTTGCCGATCAGCCGCGCGGCGTATTCGATGGCGTTGACGCCTTGCGGCGCATAGGCCGAATGGCAGGCCGCGCCGTGCACCTGGCAGCGCATGGCCAGCTTGCCCTTGTGGCCGAGCACCGGTTTGAGTTCGGTGGGTTCGCCGATGATGCACAGCACTGGCGGGTGCGGACGGCGCTGCAGTTCGGCCAGCAGCGAGCGCACACCGAGGCAGCCGACTTCCTCGTCGTAGGACAGCGCCAGGTGCAGCGGCAGGCGTAGATTGCCCTGCAGAAACAGCGGCACGGCGGCCAGCATGCAGGCGATATAGCCCTTCATGTCGGCGGTGCCACGGCCGTACAGCTTGCCGTCGCGTTCGCTCAGTTCAAACGGCGGCAGGGTCCAGGCCTGGCCGTCGGCCGGCACCACGTCGGTATGCCCGGAGAGCACCACGCCGCCACGGTCGCTGGGGCCGATGGTGGCGAACAGGTTGGCCTTGGTCCGCTCGGCGTTGTAGTCCAGCTCGCAGGCCACGCCCAGGTCATGCAGGTAATCGCGGACGAACTCGATCAGCGCCAGGTTGGAGTCGCGGCTGACGGTGGGGAAGGCCACGAGGCGGGCCAGCAGGTCACGGCTGGTGGGCATGGGTGGGGCTCCTGGGGCTGTGGTTGTCGGATTTGGGGAAATATGGGAATTGCCTTACCCCTACCCTCTCCCCCGGCCCCTCTCCCGTAAACGGGCGAGGGGTGACTGGGGCGCGAACGCGATGGAGTAGGACAGCACATCGCTGCCTGCCCACTCGGACAGCCCCCTCTCCCCTTCTTCACATATGAATAGCGGGAGAGGGTTGGGGAGAGGGCGCGCTCCCCCGTCATTCATCCCCCGGCACGCCATAGCTGGGCGCGGCGGTGGGGTCGAGGGCGCGGGTGATGTAGTCCTGCATCTGCGGGCGGTAGGCCTGCCAGAGTTGATCCAGCGCGCCGATCGGGTCGTCGTCGGCCCAGTCCACGCGCAGGTCGATGATCGGCCAGACCAGGTCGCCGACCACCTTGAGCGCCGCCGAATGCACCGGCCCGGCTTCGCCACCGGCGACCATGGCCGCGTGCATGGCGGCCAGCAGGCGCTCGGCGAGGGCGCCGGGCGCCTGCTCGAAGGCAGCGACCATGGCCGCAATCACCGCCGGCGAAGACAACAGGTTGCCGGCCGCCACGCATTGCTCGCCGGCCAGCGCGTTGTGCGTGCCGAGCGCCTCGCTGCCGGAGAACAGCGCGCTGCGCCCCTGGCTGTCGAGCAACGCCACCTGGCGGTACTGGCTGTAGCCGTTGCGGGTCAGCGCCTGGTCCAGCGCCGCCGCCGGTTCCTGGCCGGCGGCCAGGGCATCGAGAATCTGCGGGCCGAGAGCCGGCAAGGTGATGTTCTGCGAGGCCACCGCGCCGACACCGGCACGCAGCCAGGGGCAACGCGCACCGACGGCGATGCTCGACGAGCTGATGGCGATGCCCAGCTGGCCGGTTTCGGCACAGCGGCCGACGATGGAAAAGGTCATGCAAACTCCTTGAAGCTTTTATAGGCGAGGCGCCGTGGTTAACGTCGAAGCACCCCGTTCGGTAGGGTGGATGACGCTTCACCCATCCACCATAAGCCCGCTCGGTGGACGGGAAGAGCGCCGTCCACCCTACGTCCTGCAAACGCGGCGCGTGGGAGCGAAGATGTCCTCAGGCCGGTGCCTGCCAGTCGTCTGGAATCACCGCGATCACGTCGATTTCCATCAACCACTCCGGCTGACCGAGGCCGCTGATCACCAGGCCGGTGGAGATCGGGAACACGCCCTTCAGCCACTTGCCGACTTCCTGGTAGACCGGCTCGCGGTAGCGCGGGTCGATCAGGTAGGTGGTGGTCTTGACGATGTGCGACAGGTCGCTGCCGGCCTCTTCGAGCAGTTGCTTGACGTTCTTCATGGCCTGCTCGGCCTGGGCACGCGGGTCGCCGAGGCCGACCAGCTTGCCGGAGAAGTCGGTGCCGATCTGGCCGCGCACATACACGGTGTTGCCGGCGCGCACGGCCTGGCACAGGTCGTTGTCCAGGCTCTGGTTGGGGTAGGTGTCTTTGGTGTTGAACATGCGGATGCGGGTATGGGTAGGCATCGACTTGCTTCCTGTATTCCGACTGTTGGAACTGGCACATCGGGCATGTGCCAGTGGGGCTGTTGCTGGGCTCAGTCTTGCGCCTGGCGCTGCACGGCATCGCGGTAGGCGAGGTAGGTGCGCTGCGTGGCGATGTGCCCGGCGATGTGCTTGGCGTCGTGCCATACGCCCCAGATAAAGGTGGAGCCCCGGCGCGACAGCCACGGCAGGCCGAGGAAGTAGATGCCCGGCTCGCTGGACACGCCGCGCTGATGCTGCGGCTTGCCCTTGGCGTCGAAGGCATCCACCTGCAGCCAGCTGAAATCGACGGCATAGCCGGTGGCCCAGATGATGGTGCGGATGCCGGCCTGGACCAGATCCAGCTCAAGCAGCGGCTGGCTCACGCACGCCGGCTCCGGGTAGCTGGCACGGGCTTCCGGCTCCTCCGGCAGGTCGAGACCATTGCGGGCGATGTAGGCGTCGGCCGCATCGAGCAGCGCCAGGTAGTTCTCGTCGCCACGCGCCAGGTTGTCGGCCAGGTCCTGCTGGAAGGTCACCACGCCGTTGTCGAAGGCCTGGGTCAGCCCCACCAGCGTCATGCCCTGATGGGCCAGGCCACGGAAGTCGACGGTATGGCCGCCACGGGCACCGCTGACGGCGATGGTCACGTGCTCCTTTCCCGGCTGCGCGGCCTCGGCATCCCACAGGCCGAGCACGCCCAGCCACCAGCAGAAGTCGCGACCGCGGTAGGCGCGCGGCGGACGATCGTGCGGACCGACCGAGAGGTAGACCTTGCGCCCGGCACGCATCAGCTCATCGGCGATCTGTACGCCGGATGAACCCGCCCCCACCACCAGCACCGCGCCCTCGGGCAGCTGCTGCGGGTTGAAGTACTGCGCGGAGTGGATCTGCGTGAGTCGGTCGTCCTTGGGCGCGATCGGCGGGATCACCGGGCGCTGGAACGGCCCGGTGGCGGACACCACGCGGTTGGCCTGGATCACGCCCGCGGAGGTTTCGACAGTGAAGCCCGCGCGGTCGCTATTGCGCACCACCTTCTTCACCTCCACGCCGGTGTGGATCGGCGCGGCGAACTTCTGCGCATAGGCTTCGAAATAGGCGGCTACGCGGTCTTTCGGGGCAAAGGCATCGGCGTCGAGATCATCGAACTCCAGGCCCGGGAAGCGGTCGTGCCAGGCCGGGCCATTGGCCACCAGCGAATCCCAGCGACCTGTGCGCCAGGCTTCGGCGATACGATTGCGCTCCAGCACCAGGTGCGGCACGCCGAGCTTGTTCAAGTGCTCGCTGAGGGCCACGCCGGCCTGCCCGGCGCCCACCACCAGGGTGTCGATTTCTGTTCCTTCAAGGGTCACGCCTGTGTGCTGCGCAAAGACGGGTTGATTCAGGTCGGTCATGATGTGCCTCCTCTGACTCCGAACAGGGTTGTTCCACTGCTGCGGCTATCTGTGGGTGTTGGCCGCATTCTGTTCGGAGCCGGGGATTGGCGAAATTATGATTTTTGTACTCGCTGGCTAGGTAAAAACTGGGGTGCCCGCCAGCGGCCAGGCAGGGCTGCGCTGGCCGGGGGCGAACGCCCTGACGGGACGGGCCGTGGCCAGGTTAGCGAGCATGCAGATAGGAGGTGCCGCGCGCGGCAGAACAGCACGCCGGCTTTTCGAAGTGCGCCGGAGCAGGCGGCCAAGGCCTGCCCCGGTTCTAGAGTCTGTTGCCGCTTCGTTCACGGCCGCGACGAAGCGGCAACAGACCCTAGTCAGTCAGTGCAGTTCGCGACCGCCATCCAGGCGCTGATCCACCAGCCACTTGCCGTGGGCGATGGAGGCCTGCTGGGCGCTGTCCAGTTCGGCCAGGAAGCGGTAGTTCAGCGGCAGCACCAGGCGCCGCGTGGTCTGCCCTTCCGGTGTGGTGATCTGGCAGCCGCCAGCCCAGGGGGTGGGGATGCCCGGATGCTCGATGACATGGGCACGGATGGCGTGGTCGCGATAGGTGCAATGCAGGGTAGTCATGGCAGGTTCCTCGCTACTGGGAGTGAGTGTCAGCCCACCATAGGCCAGAAATCCGCGCCCGGCGGCGCGCCCGACAAAGGGTAGCACCGCGCTTTTTCAGCCTCAGTTGCTAGGCCAGCCGCGTTGGGCGAAACGGCATCAGGCCTTAGCGGCGAGTCATCCGCGAGCGCAGCTTGTAGCGGTCGCCGGGGTGCAGCAGGCGCGCGTAGCTGACCAGGTGATCGTCCGACCAGGTGCGACGGATCACACTCAGGCAGGGGGCTGCCGCTTCGATATCCAGCCAGCCGGCCACCTGCTGATCCACCAGCACCGCTTCCACCACATGCTCGACATCGGAAATCGGGCAACTGGCGACCAGCACCTCGTTGGGCGTCTGCCGGGAAAAATCACTGTCCAGATAATGCGGCACCCAGCGCGGGTTGACGAAGCGGTCTTCCAGCTGGATCGGCACGCCGTTCTCGCGGTGCACCAGGATGCTGTGGAACACCTGGGCGCCCAGGCGCAGGCCGAGGCGCAGGGCCACTTCGTCGTCGGCCTCGATGGCTTCGCAGCGCAGCACGTCGTTGCTGTAGACATGCCCGCGCGCACGGACTTCGGCGGCGATATTGAGCACCTCGTGCAGCGAGGACTCGGCCTTGCGGTCGGTGACGAAGGTGCCGAGGCCGGCCTGGCGCACCAGATAGCCCTGCTGCACCAGGTTGTTGATCGCCTTGTTGGCGGTCATGCGGCTGACGGCGAAGTCGCGGGCCAGCTGTTCTTCCGGGGGGATCTGGTGGTGGACCGGGTAAGTGCCGTTGTGGATACGTTCGAGCAGGAAGGCTTCGATCGCCTGGTAACGGGGGGTCGTGCTGGCCACTGCGGCTCCTTGGGTGAATACGCCCGGTGCGCAGATGATAGCGCCCACATGGAGCGACTTGCAGCCTCCCCCCTCTCCCACTTGTGGGAGAGGGGCCGGGGGAGAGGGTACAGGCCCGCCCTCTCCCCAACCCTCTCCCGTGAACGGGAGAGGGGGCAGTCCGAGCACACACTCAACCCAGAAGTAGCCCGGAAGGCAGCAGCCCCGCCGGCAGCAACGGGGTCAGCACCCGTTCGGCGAGCAGCGCGTCGGCCAGGGCGATGTCGGGGGCGAAGAAGCGGTCCTCGACGTAGTACGGCACCTTGGCCCGCAGCAGCTGGCGTGCCTGCTCCAGGGCTGGCGAGCTGTGCAGACCGGCGCGGAAGTCGAGGCCCTGGCAGGCACCCAGCCATTCCACGGCGAGCACACCACGGGTGTTGGCGGCCATTTCCCACAGGCGCTTGCCGGCGGCCGGAGCCATCGACACGTGGTCTTCCTGGTTGGCCGAAGTGGGCAGGCTGTCGACACTGTGCGGGTGGGCCAAAGCCTTGTTCTCGCTGGCCAGGGCGGCAGCCGTGACCTGGGCGATCATAAAGCCGGAGTTCACCCCGCCATTGGCCACCAGGAACGGCGGCAGCTGCGACATATGCTTGTCCATCATCAGCGAAATGCGCCGCTCGGCCAGCGCACCGATCTCGGCGATGGCCAGGGCGATATTGTCGGCGGCCATGGCCACCGGCTCGGCGTGGAAGTTGCCGCCGGAAATCACCTCGCCTTCGGCGGCGAACACCAGCGGGTTGTCCGACACCGCGTTGGCCTCCACCGCCAGCACCTCGGCGGCCTGGCGCAACTGGGTCAGGCAGGCGCCCATCACCTGCGGCTGGCAGCGCAGCGAGTACGGGTCCTGCACCTTGTCGCAGGCCGCGTGGGAACGGCCGACTTCGCTGCTGGCACCGAGCAGATGACGGTAGGTAGCGGCCGCGTCGATTTGCCCGCGCTGGCCACGGGCAGCATGGATGCGCGCGTCGAAAGGCGCCCGTGACCCCAGCGCGGCCTCCACGGTGAGGGCACCGCAGACGCTGGCGGCGGCGAACAGGTCCTCGGCCTCGAACAGCCCGCGCAGGGCGTAGGCGGTGGAGACCTGGGTGCCGTTGAGCAGGGCCAGGCCCTCCTTGGCGGCCAGGGTCATGGGTTCCAGACCGGCGATGGCCAGCGCCTCGGTGGCCGGCAGCCATTCACCCTTGTGTCGAGCTTGGCTTTCTCCCAAAAGAACGAGCGACATATGCGCCAGCGGCGCCAGGTCGCCGGAGGCACCGACCGAGCCCTTGAGCGGAATGTGCGGATAGACCTCGGCGTTGATCAGGGCGATCAGCGCCTCGATCACCTTGCGCCGAATGCCGGAGAAGCCGCGCGCCAGGCTGTTGACCTTGAGCAGCAGGATCAACCGCACCATGGCGTCACTCAACGGCTCGCCGATGCCGGCGGCGTGCGACAGCACCAGCGAGCGCTGCAGTTTTTCCAGGTCGTCGTTGGCGATGCGAGTCGAGGCCAGCAGGCCGAAACCGGTGTTGATGCCGTAGGCGGTGCGGCCCTCGGCGATGATCTGGTTGACACAGGCGACGCTGGCGTCGATGGCCGGGTAGGCCGCGGCGTCCAGCGTCAGGTGCACGGGGGCCTGGTAGGCGGCGCGCAGGTCGGCCAGGGTCAACTGGCCAGGGTGCAGATTCAGAGCAGTCACTATCACTCTCCTTTACCAATCATCGGCAGGTTCAGCCCCTGCTCGCGGGCGCAATCGATGGCGATCTGGTAACCGGCATCGGCGTGGCGCATCACCCCGGTGCCCGGGTCGTTGGTCAGCACGCGGGCAATGCGCGCGGCGGCCTCGTCGGTGCCATCACAGACGATGACCATACCGGAATGCTGGGAGAAGCCCATGCCCACCCCGCCGCCATGGTGCAGCGAGACCCAGGTGGCGCCGCTGGCGGTATTCAGCAGGGCATTGAGCAGCGGCCAGTCGGACACGGCGTCGGAGCCATCCATCATCGCTTCGGTCTCGCGGTTGGGGCTGGACACCGAACCGCTATCCAGATGGTCGCGACCGATGACGATAGGCGCCGACAGTTCTCCACTACGCACCATCTCGTTGAAGGCCAGGCCGAGTTTGGCGCGCAGGCCCAGGCCGACCCAACAGATACGCGCCGGCAGGCCCTGGAAGGCGATGCGCTCGCGGGCCATGTCCAGCCAGCGGTGCAGGTGGGCGTCGTCGGGGATCAGTTGCTTGACCTTGGCGTCGGTCTTGTAGATGTCCTCGGCGTTGCCGGACAGCGCCGCCCAGCGGAACGGGCCGACACCGCGGCAGAACAGCGGGCGGATATAGGCCGGGACGAAGCCGGGGAAATCGAAGGCGTTGGCCACGCCCTCCTCCTTGGCCATCTGGCGGATGTTGTTGCCGTAGTCGAAGGTCGGCACGCCCATCTGCTGGAAGTCGAGCATGGCCTGCACATGCACGGCCATGGACTGCTTGGCGGCCTTGACCACGGCGGCCGGGTCGGTCTGTGCGCGGTCGCGGTACTGCGCCCAGCTCCAGCCGATTGGCAGGTAGCCATTGAGCGGGTCGTGGGCGCTGGTCTGGTCGGTGACCATGTCCGGGCGCACTCCGCGCTTGACCAGTTCCGGGAAGATCTCGGCGGCGTTGCCCAGCAGGGCGATGGAGATGGCCTTGCCTGCTGCGGTGTACTTGGCGATGCGCGCCAGGGCGTCGTCGAGGTCGGTGGCCTGCTCATCCACGTAGCGACTGCGCAGACGGAAGTCGATGCTGGTCTGCTGGCATTCGATGCTCAGCGAGCAGGCACCGGCCAGGGTCGCGGCCAGCGGCTGGGCGCCGCCCATGCCGCCCAACCCGGCGGTCAACACCCAGCGACCCTTGAGGTTGCCGTTGTAGTGCTGGCGCCCGGCCTCGACGAAGGTCTCGTAGGTGCCCTGGACGATGCCCTGGCTGCCGATGTAGATCCAGCTGCCGGCGGTCATCTGCCCGTACATGGCCAGGCCCTTGGCATCCAGCTCGTTGAAGTGTTCCCAGCTGGCCCAGTGCGGCACCAGGTTGGAGTTGGCGATCAGCACGCGCGGCGCATTGCTGTGGGTCTTGAACACGCCGACCGGCTTGCCGGATTGCACCAGCAGGGTCTCGTCGTCGTTCAGGTTGGTCAGGCTCTCGACGATCTTGTCGTAGCACTCCCAGTTGCGCGCGGCGCGGCCAATGCCGCCGTACACCACCAGCTCCTTGGGGTTCTCGGCCACGTCCGGGTCGAGGTTGTTCATCAGCATGCGCAGCGGCGCTTCGGTCAGCCAGCTCTTGGCGGTCAGCTTATTGCCGCGCGGGGCACGGATTTCGATATCGCGGAACTTGGTCATCTTGCGGCTCCTGTGGAGATGGCAGTAGTGGGTGGGCGGTCAGAGCCAGCCCAGAAATTGTGCGAGGTAGCCCAGCGGGATGGCGAACAGCAGGCTGAGCAGCGTGCGCTGCAGCCAGATCAGCAACAGCTGGCCCAGGCTCAGGGGAATCCGCGTGGCCAGCACGCAGGGAATGGAAGCGGAGAGAAACAGCACGCTGCTCACCGAGACGATGGCGGTGACGAACTTGACCAGCACGTCGGCGTCTTTCAGCAACATGGCCGGCAGGAACATCTCGGCCAGCCCGGCGGAGATGGCGCGCGCCACCTGCATCGGCTCAGCCAGGTCGAACAGCCAGATCACCGGGTAGAGCAGCAGACCGATCACATCGAACAACGGGGTGTACTGGGCGGCCAGCAGCCCGAGCAGGCCCACGGCGAGGATGCTCGGCAGGATCGCGGCGGTCATGCGCAGGCCGTCGAGGAAGGTTTCGCGTAGCGCCGACCACAGCGACGGCGCGTTGCCGGCCTGCTGCAGGCCGGCACGCCAGGCGCTGCCGAGGCGGCTCTCGCCCGCTTGCAGCTGCGCTTCCGGTTGAGCCGTCGAGGGCAACCGCGACAGCGGGTAGATGCGCGCACTGACGGCGGTAACGGCAAAGGTCACCAGCATCGCGCCCCAGAAGTACAGGTTCCACTGCTCCATCAGGCCCAGGGTCTTGGCGATGATTACCATGAACGGCGCGGACACGGTGGAGAAGCCGGTGGCGATGATCGCCGCCTCGCGCACGCTGTAATGGCCCTGCTGGTACATGCGATCGGTGATCAGCAGGCCCACCGAGTAGCTGCCGACGAAGCTGGCCACGGCGTCGATGGCCGACTTGCCCGGCGTGCGCCAGATCGGCCGCATCACCGGCTGCATCAGCACGCCGACCAGTTCGAGCAGGCCGAAGCCGATCAGGAACACCAGCGCCAGCGAGCCCAGCGGCACGATCAGCGCCAGGCTGAGCACCAGCTTGTCGAACAGGAACGGCAACATGCCCGGCTGGTACAGGGCCTGCGGGCCCAGCTGCAACAGATAAGCCACACCGATCAGCAGGCCGAACACCTTGAGCACGCTGAATACCTTGTGGGTCAGGCTGCGGCGCCAGCTGCCGTCGAACCAGGGCGCCAGCGCGCCGTAGAACATGAACAGCAGCGCCAGGCCGATCACCAGAGGCCGCGCATGCAGCTGCAGGGCACTGGCGGCATGGTCGATGAGGATGGTCGAACGCCCGCCGATGTCGAACGGGACGAAGAACAGCAGCAGGCCGATCAGGCTATAACCGAGCAGCCGGGCCAGGGCACGCCCCCTGGACACGCTGGCGAGCGCCGTGAGTTGTTCAGACATGACGGCTCTCCGTGCGCGACGAACGGAGTGTCGGGCTGCCGCTGTGGCAGGGCTGGGTGCAGGGTGTCATCGGTGCATTCCTCTGTATTTATTGTTGTCAGGGAAGTGGCCAAGCAGCGCTTAGCCGGTCAGGGTCAACAGGTGGATCAGCCGCGCCGCGACCTTGGCGGTGCGGCTGTCGATGTCGTGTTCGGGGTTGAGTTCGGCCAGGTCGGCCAGGCGCAGCTTGCCGCTGTCGCGCACGCTTTCCAGCAGCGGTTCGAGCAGCGCCAGCGGCACCCCACGCGCCGCCGGGGCGCTGACGCCGGGGGCTTCGCAGGCGGGCAATACGTCGATATCGATGGTCAGGTAGATGGCGTCGCAGCCGGCGATAAAGGCCTGCAGTTGCTGGGCAATGACGTCCAGGCTGGCTTCGCGGATTTCGCGGTCCTCGCGCACCAGCACGTCCAGTTCGGCGGCGCGCTGGAACAGGGCGCGGGTGTTGCTGGCGCGGCTGACACCGAGGCAGGCGTAGGCGAACGGCCAGCCGCGCGCGGCGCACTGCTCGGCGATCTGCGCGAAGGGCGTGCCGGAAGAGCGGGCGTGGGCCGGGTCGCGCAGGTCGAAGTGCGCATCGAAATTGATAATGCCGATACGCGGGGCGTCCATACGCGGCGCGGCTATTTGTGAAGAGCAGCCCGCCAGATGCTCGGCGATGCCCTGCCAGCTGCCGAAAGCCACTTCATGGCCGCCGCCGAGCACGATGGGCAAATGCCCGGCATCCAGCAGCGCGCAGACGTTGTGACCGAGACGGGCCTGGGCGCTTTCCAGATCGCCATCGGCACAGAGCACATCGCCGGCGTCATAGGCCGCACCCTGGCGATGCCAGGCCAGATTGGCCAGGGCCTTGCGGATGGCCAGCGGACCATTTACCGCGCCAACGCGGCCATGGTTGCGGCGCACCCCTTCGTCGCTGGCGAAACCGAGCAGGGCCACGCCGGGCTGACTGTCCGCGCTCAGTGGCTGAATGCGCTGGTGCCAGCGCGGGCTGTCGGCTTCCGGGTCGATACGGCCCTGCCACAGCTGCATGGAATGACGATCAGCGTGCATGGCTGGTGGCCTCTTTGCGGTAACTGATGGCGCCGTTGAAGATGCGCTGACGCAACCGGCCCGGCTGGACCGCATAGGCCAGCTCGGCGGGTTGCTGCACATCCCACAGGCACAGATCGGCGGGAGCCCCAACCTCGATCCGCCCCAGGTCAGGGCGGCCGAGTGCGCGGGCGGCATGGGCGGTCATACCGGCCAAGGCTTCGCGCGGGGTCAAACGGAACAGGCTGCAGGCCAGGTTGGCCATCAGCGTGGGCATGCAGATGGGCGAGGTGCCGGGGTTGGCGTCGCTGGCCAGCGCCATCGGTACGCCGTACTGGCGCAGCAAATCGATGGGCGGCAACTGGGTCTCGCGCAGGCAATGAAAGGCACCGGGCAGCAGCACGGCGACAGTGCCGGCAGCGGCCAGGGCCTGCACGCCGGCTTCGTCGAGGTATTCGATATGGTCGGCAGACAGCGCGCCGTAGCGGGCGGCCAGGGCGCTGCCACCGAGGTTGGACAGCTGCTCGGCATGTGCCTTGATCGCCAGGCCATGGCGTTGCGCGGCCTGGAACACCCGCTCGCACTGCGCCGGGCTGAAGGCGATGCCTTCGCAGAACACGTCCACCGCATCGGCCAGCCCTTCGGCCGCGGCTGCCGGGATCATCTCTTCGCAGACCAGGCTGATGTAGTCGTCGGCGCGGCCGGCATATTCCGGCGGCAGGGCATGCGCGCCGAGCAAGGTGGTCAGCACCCGCACCGGGCGCAGCTCGCCCAAACGACGGGCCACGCGCAGCATCTTCAGCTCGTCGGCGACGGTCAGGCCGTAACCGGACTTGATCTCGAGCGTGGTCACGCCATCGGCCAGCAGCGCATCCAGGCGCGGCAGGCTGGCGACGATCAGCTGCTCCTCGCTGGCGGCGCGAGTGGCGCGCACGGTGCTGAGGATGCCGCCGCCGGCCTGGGCGATTTCGCTATAGCTGACGCCCTCCAGGCGCTGCTCGAATTCGGCGGCGCGGTTGCCGGCGTAAACCAGATGCGTATGGCAATCGACCAGACCGGGCGTCATCACCCCGCCACGGCCGGACTCGCTGGCGCCTACGGCAAGACGTTCATCGAACGCGCCCTGCGGCCACAGGCCGGCGACCTGGCCGCCCTCGACCAGCACGGTCATCGGCGTCGGCTGCACCTGGAGGCCATCGAACAGAATGACGTCGCGCCAGAGCCGGCGCGGCTGGGGAGACAGGGACATGGAAGCGCTCTCACATTTCAATGTATATACATTTAAAACGAAACCACAGCGGAGTCAAGCTATAGCACAGCCGTTCAGCGCTGCCAGGCATGCCCGAGAGAAAGCCGCGAAAGCCTGCTGTCGGCTAGACTTGCCAGACAGAAGGCGGCCGAACAATATGTATATACATTTAACAAAGGGACGAACGGCATGCCGATTCAGCGACTCGACCGCCGCCAGGCGCGCCAGATGCCCTGGAAGAATGGCGGCGGCAGCACCTACGAACTGGCGATCAGCCCGGCGCGAGCCAGCCTGGAGGATTTCGCCTGGCGCATCAGTTGCGCCCAGGTGGCCAGCGGCGGGCCGTTCTCCCACTTTGCCGGGGTCGACCGCAGCCTGGCGCTGCTCGAAGGTGCCGGCCTGGATCTGCAGCTAAACGGTCAACCCAGGCAACTACGCCCCGGCGATCCACCGCTGACGTTCGCCGGCGAGGACACGGTCAGCGCCGAGCTGCTGGACGGCCCGGTCGGCGACTTCAACCTGATGACCCGGCGCAGCCTCTGGCGCCACCAGCTGCAGCGGCTGCAGCTGGACGACGTACAGAGGCTGAACAATGACGCCGACCTTCTGCTGCTCTATTGCCAGCGGGGCGGACTCGCCGTGCAACTGCCAGACGCCAGCGTGCAAACACTGAGCGAGGGCCAGGGTCTGCTGCTGGAAGACGAGCGCGGGCCCCTGACACTGAGCGGCGCCGCCGGCACGCAACTCTATATCGCCCATCTCTATCGCCAAGCCTGAGGCCCAGCAGTGGAAAAACCCACCAAAGGGGGGTAATGCCGTTCACTTAAGCGCTTTGCGCCCCCTCTCTCGTTCACGGGAGAGGGGCCGGGGGATAGGGGGCTGACTGTAGCCCGGATGCAATCCGGGAGCGGAGCTGCCTGTTTCCCGGATTGCATCCGGGCTACGACTGGATAAAAACCCGTTGCAGCGGTATCGGGGCGGATAAAGCCCCCAGACCGTAGGAGCGAGCTCTGCTCGCGAAGCTTTACGGGATGCCCCGTTCGCGAGCAGAGCTCGCTCCTACAGGTTGGCCGCAGCAGAAAAAACGCCGCGATTCCTGTGCGAAATCGCGGCGCTTTCCTTACATGAACAGCGTTACACCAAAGGGCGGGGTTGGTTATCCAGCAACCAGCCTTATTCCGGCTGAGTCACCAGGGTATTGCTGCGGTTGCTGCTCCACTGCGGCAGCAACGTACCGATCAGCATGCCCGCCAGGCTGAACAGCAGGCCAGCCAGTTGCGGCGGCCAGAAGGCCTCGTCGGTCAGGCTGTACTCCAGGTAAATCCACGAAGTCAGGCCAAAGAAGATGGCGAACAGCGCGCCCTGGGTAGTCGCGCGCTTCCAGAACAGGCCAGCGAACAGCGGCACCACGGCGGCAACCAGGGTCACCTTGTAGGCGTTGCCGACCATCTCATAGATGCTCGCGTCGGAGTACAGGGCGAAGCTCAGGGTGGCGATGGCGCAGACCACGATGGTGATGCGCATGGCCAGCAGGAACTGCTGGTCGCTCATCACCGGCACGAAGCGCTTGAGCACGTTCTCGGTGAAGGTCACCGACGGTGCCAGCAGAGTGCCCGAGGCGGTGGACATGATCGCCGAGAGCAGCGCACCGAAGAACATGATCTGGGCGAATAGCGGAGTCTTCTCCAGGATCAGGTGCGGCAGGATCATCTGCGCGTCTTCGGCCAGCCAGCGCTGCACCATCGCCGGGTCGATCATCGAGGCGGCGTAGGCCAGGAAGATCGGCAGCATGCAGAAGCACAGGTAGAAGCCGGCGCCGAACATCGAGGCGCGCGCGGCGATGTTCTCGGTCTTGGCCGACATCACACGGGCATACACGTCCTGCTGCGGGATCGAGCCGAGCATCATGGTCAGCGCCGCACCGATAAAGGCGACGATGTCCTTGGCCTCGAAGCCGTGGATGAAGGTGAACTTGCCTTCGCTGGCTGCGTGGGCGATCACCTTGTCGGCACCGCCGGCCATGTCACCGATCAGCCAGGTCAGGTAGACCAGGCCGACGACGATGATGATCATCTGGAAGAAGTCGGTCAGGGCCACCGACCACATGCCGCCGAACAGGGTGTACAGCAGCACGATGAAGGTGCCGAGGAACATGCCCTGGGTGGTGCTGATGGAGCCGTCGGAGATCACGTTGAACACCACGCCCAGCGCGGTCAGCTGCGCGGCGATCCAGCCCAAGTAGGAAGCCACGATGACCAGGCTGATGATCAACTCGACATTCGGCCCGAAGCGCTTGCGGAAGTAGTCGCCGATAGTCAGCAGGTTCATCCGGTACAGCGGGCGGGCAATGATCAGGCCGACCAGCATCAGGCAGCCGAAGGAGCCGAACGGGTCTTCGATGATCCCGGCAAAGCCTTCTTCGATGAAGGTAGCGGGAATACCCAGCACCGCCTCGGAGCCGAACCAGGTGGCGAACACCATGGCAGCGACGATGGGGAAGCCCATGCTGCGACCGCCGGCGGCGAAATCGCGGGAGTTCTTCACTCGGGTGGCAGCGTAAAAGCCGATGCCTACGGTGACCAGCAGATAGAGCGCAACGAACCAGATCAGCATGTTTC
This sequence comes from Pseudomonas campi, assembly GCF_013200955.2. Taxonomy (NCBI): domain Bacteria; kingdom Pseudomonadati; phylum Pseudomonadota; class Gammaproteobacteria; order Pseudomonadales; family Pseudomonadaceae; genus Aquipseudomonas; species Aquipseudomonas campi. Next base: position 783,324 of record NZ_CP053697.2, on the reverse strand, counting down.
CCGTTCCACAGACGTCAGTCCGCCGCAAGCGTGCCCACGCAAGGAGGCACTGGAGGGAACGGCGGACTACAGGTTTTTGTTATGGCCATGCATGAGGGGCTGCACGCGCCACTCAAGGCCGCGCAGTCTGGCAAATACGTAAAATATGTCAAACAAAAACGACGAATTACCTGCGCGCCAATCGGTCACTCGTCCGATTGAACTGTGTAACGGACTGTAATTGCTACGGTTGCGCCAAATAGCAGCGCTCTGGGTAGTTGTATATTTTTGACAGACGATGAAGGGCTGACACGCGCCGGCCAGGCCAGTATCGTCGGCAGGCGGCCAAGCCGGTCGCCCGGCCAGTCGATCCCATGGATATCAAACAGCTCAAGTTCCTCGTCGCCCTCGATGAAACCCGCCACTTCGGCCAGGCCGCAGCGCGTTGCCATGTGACCCAGCCAACCCTGTCCATGCGCCTGCGCAATCTGGAAGAAGAGCTCGGCCTGGAGCTGGTGCAGCGCGGCCAGCGTTTCGAGGGTTTCACCGAGGCCGGCCAGCGCGTGCTGGCCTGGGCGCGCAGCCTGCTGGCGGCCGAGGATGGCCTGTATGCCGAGGCGGCTGCCTGCCGTGGACAGCTGGTCGGCACCCTGCGCCTGGGCGTGGTGCCGCTCGGCGGCTTCGACCCGATGCGCCTGGTCAGCCTGTTCGCCGAGGAGCATCCGGGGCTGCGCTTCCAGCTGTTCGCCCTGAGCAGCGAGCAGATCCTCGAACGCCTCGGGCGCAACCAGCTCGATCTCGGCCTGTCCTATCTGGAGCGCCTGGACCGCCAGCATTTCAGCAGCCTGGAGCTGGCCGAGACACGCATGGGCCTGCTGCATGATCGGCGACATTTCTGCTTCGAACAGGCGCAATTGAGCTGGGAAGAGCTGAGCGAACTACCGCTCGGCCTGCTCTCGGCCGGCATGCACTTTCGCCAGTCGATCGACCACAGCTTCCGCAGCCGCGGCCTGACCCCACAGCCGCGCCTGGAAAGCGACGCCGTGCACCAGCTGCTGCAGGCGGTGAACGCCGGCCTGTGCTGCGCGATCATGCCGCTGGCCAGTGGCCTGGAAGAGCTCAACCAGCACCTGGCCCTGACGCCCATCGTCGACGCCCACACCCTCGCCCCACTCGGCCTGATCCTGCGCAACAGCGCACCCCGCTCGGCACTGGCCGAAGCCTGCTTCGCCGAGGCGCAGCGCTTGCTGGCCGAATCGCCGCAACCGTAGGAGCGAGCTCTGCTCGCGAACCAGCGCACGCGCCCCTTTCGCGAGCAGAGCTCGCTCCCACCAAAGGCACTCGATAGACAGGCTCGATCAGCACATCGGCAACAGCAATTAGACGCCCCCTGCCAGGCGGCCTAGGCTGTGCGCTTACCCCCACGACCGAGGGTCGCGCCCATGCCACGTCGCGCCGCTTGCCCAACCCCAGCCATCGCCCCCAGTGACCTGCACGCCAGCGTTTCCGGCTATGCCTATGCCGAGCTGCAAGGCACGCCAACCTTGGGCCAGACCAGCCTGGCCGGGGAAGCGGCGCTGGCTATCAGCTACAACGGCATCAGCCAGGCGGTGATGATGGTTTCGCCCGGCGAGCTGGAGGACTTCGTCCACGGCTTCAGCCTCGGTGCCGGCCTGATCGACTCCATCGACGATATTTATGACATCCAGCTGAGTGGCACCGGCGCCGCCCTGCGCGCCGAGGTGCAGATCAGCAGTCGCGCCTTCTGGGCGCTCAAGCAGCAGCGCCGCCAGCTGGCCGGCACCAGCGGTTGCGGCCTGTGCGGGGTCGAGGCCCTGGAACAGGCACTGCCGCCACTACCCGTGCTGCCTGCCAGCCCCTTGCCGCCTGCCGCTCATCTCTATGAGCTGCGCCAGCGCATCGCCGCCGTACAGCACCAGGCCCGCTCAAGCGGCGCCCTGCATGCCGCGCTGTTTGTCGATAGCGACGGAGCGATCCGCCTGTGCCGCGAGGACATCGGCCGGCACAACGCCCTGGACAAGCTAATCGGCGCACTCAAGCGCGAAGGCCTGGACGGCAGCCGCGGTATTGCCGTGGTCACCAGCCGCTGCAGCCTGGAGCTGCTGCACAAGGCCGTGCGCGCCGGCATCGGCAGCCTGGTCAGCCTGTCGGCACCGACCGCGCTGACCGTGGACTGGGCACGCCGCCAGCAGCTCAACCTGATCCACCTGCCGCATCACAGCGCACCACGGGTCTACAGCCCGGCCCCGGTAATAGAGGAAGTACCCGCATGAACAGCCAGCCACGCTACCAGCCCTACACTGGCCCCGCCGCCGGCTGGGGCGCATTGCGCAGCGTGACCCAGCACTGGCTGGACAGCAAACAGCCGTTGAAGAACCTGCGCGCCCTGCTCAAGACCAACCAGAACGGCGGCTTCGACTGCCCCGGCTGCGCCTGGGGCGACTCGCCGGAAAGCGGCCATATCAAGTTCTGCGAGAACGGCGCCAAGGCGGTCAACTGGGAAGCCACCAAGCGCGGTATCGGTCGCGAGTTCTTCGCCCGCTACAGCGTTGCCCAGCTGCGCGAACAGAGCGACTACTGGCTGGAGCACCAGGGCCGGCTGACCGAGCCGCTGCGTTACGACGCGGCCAGCGACCGTTACCTGCCAATCAGCTGGGACGCCGCCTTCGGCCTGATCGCCGACACCCTCAAGGGCCTCGACAGCCCGCACCAGGCCGAGTTTTACACCTCCGGCCGGGCCAGCAACGAGGCGGCCTTCCTCTATCAGTTGATGGTGCGCGCCTATGGCACCAACAACTTCCCCGACTGCTCGAACATGTGCCACGAGGCCAGTGGCGTGGCCCTGGGCGAGAGCATCGGGGTGGGCAAGGGCACGGTGACTTTCGCCGACTTCGCGCATGCCGACGCCATCTTCGTGTTCGGTCAGAACCCCGGCACCAACCACCCGCGCATGCTCGAACCGTTGCGCGAGGCGATCGAGCGCGGCGCCCTCGTGGTCTGCTTCAACCCGCTGAAGGAGCGCGGCCTGGAACGCTTCCAGCACCCGCAGCATCCGCTGGAAATGCTCAGCAACGGCGACCGGCCGACCAGCAGCGCCTACTTCCGCCCACACCTGGGCGGCGACATGGCGGCCGTGCGCGGCATGGCCAAGTTCCTCCTGCAGTGGGAACGCGAGCAGCCGGGCAGCGTGTTCGACCAGGCCTTTATCGACGCCCATACCGACGGTTTGGCCGACTGGCTGGCGGCGGTGGCGGCCAGCGACTGGGCGCAGATCGAGCAGCAGTCAGGCCTGGCCCGCGGCGAGATCGAACAGGCCGCGCGCCTGTATGCAGGCGCCGAGCGGGTGATCACCTGCTGGGCCATGGGCATCACCCAGCACCGCCATTCGGTGGCGACCATCCAGGAAATCGCCAACCTGATGCTGCTGCGCGGCAATATCGGCAAGCCCGGCGCCGGCCTGTGCCCGGTACGCGGCCACAGCAATGTGCAGGGCGACCGCACCATGGGCATCAACGAGCGGCCCCCGGCTGCCCTCCTCGATGCGCTGCAGCGGCGATTCCAGTTCCCGGTGCCGCGCGCCGCCGGGCACAACACGGTGGAGGCGATCAACGCCATGCTGGCCGGCCAGGCCAAGGTATTCATCGGTCTGGGCGGTAACTTCGCCCAGGCCACCCCGGACAGCCCGCGCACCCACGCAGCCCTGCAGCAGTGCGAGCTGAGCGTGCAGATCAGCACCAAGCTCAACCGCAGCCACCTGATGCACGGCAAGCAGGCGCTGATCCTGCCGTGCCTGGGGCGTACCGACATCGACCGCCAGGCCCATGGCCCGCAGGCGGTGACGGTGGAAGATTCGTTCAGCATGGTGCATGCATCCTGGGGCCAGCTGCCTCCCCTGTCCGCGCAGATGCGTTCGGAACCGGCGATCATTGCCGGCATCGCTCACGCCCTGCTGGGCCGCCAGCCAGTGGACTGGCTGTGGCTGATCGAGGACTACGCGCGCATCCGCGAGCTGATCGCCGACACCCTGCCCGGCTTCGCCAACTTCAATCAGCAGATTACCCAGCCCGGCGGTTTCTACCTGGGCAACGCGGCCGGCGCGCGACGCTGGAACACGGAGGGCGGCAAGGCGCGTTTCATCGCCCACGCCCTGCCCGAGCACCTGCTACCAGCCGAGGTGCGCAGCCAGGAGCAGAAACCCCACCTGGTGCTGCAGACCCTGCGCTCCCACGACCAGTACAACACCACCCTGTACGGCCTGGATGACCGCTATCGCGGCGTGCATGGCATGCGCGAGGTGCTCTTCGTCAACGCCGCGGACATCCAGCGCCTGGGTTTCGAACCGGGACAGAAGGTCGATCTGCTGTCACTGTGGGACGACGGCATCGAGCGCCGGGTCAAAGGCTTCACCCTGCTCGCCTACGACACTCCGGCCGGCCAGGCCGCCGCCTATTATCCGGAGACCAACCCACTGGTGCCGCTGGACAGCTTCGGCGTCGGCAGCCACACGCCCACCTCCAAGTTCATCGCCATCCGCCTGCTCCCCGCCAGCCCCGATCAGCGCATCCACTGACCTGCGGCAAGGCCCGCCTGTGCGGTATCTGTTCAGATGCCGTAACAGCTGGTTACGCCCGTGCCCAGTGAATCGCTTGAGCCGGGCGCCTACCTCCCTGATACTGCAGCCCGATTCACGCCAGCCGGCCTGCTATACCCAAACAACGTACCGGCCGCGTACCACCCAGGATGACCGCACTGGTTCAAGGAGCCACCGCTGATGATGAAAAGAAGCGACTGGATCTGGACCATGATCGGTTTGGCCGCAGTCGTATTTTCCTGCTACTTGCTGTACCGGGAAATCCGCACCATCTCCCTCGACGAGCTCACTGACAGCCTGCACGCCATCCGCGCGCACAACTGGTTGATGGCCGCCGGCGCGACGCTGGGCGCCTATGTCGCATTGGCCTGGTACGACCGCATCGCCATCGCCCACCTGGGCAAGAAGATTTCCTGGTGGTTCATCACCCTGTGCTCCTTCACCACCTACGCCCTGGCCCACAACATCGGCGCCTCGGTGTTCTCCGGCGCGGTGGTGCGCTACCGCGCCTACAGCAGCAAGGGCCTCGGCGCCCAGGAAATCGGCCTGCTGATCTTCTTCTGTTCCTTCACCTTCGCCCTCGGCACCCTGCTTTCCGGCGGTGCCGTGCTGGTCTGCCAGCCTGACCTGATCAAGCGCGTCGCCGATGTCAGCCCCTGGCTATCGGTGCTGATCGGCTCGCTGATGCTTGGTCTGGTGGCGCTCTATGTGCTCGGTTCCTGGCGCCAGTTCAAACCCTGGAAATGGGGCAAGCTGCACGTCGAATATCCGCGCCTGGGCATCGTCGCCAAGCAACTGCTGGCCGGCCCGCTGGAGCTGGCCTGCGCGGCGGCGATCATCTATTTCGCCCTGCCGGCCGATAACAACCCAGGTTATCTGGTGGTGCTCGGTGTGTTCCTCGCCTCCTTCTCCCTGGCCCTGCTGTCCCATGCTCCGGGCGGCCTCGGCGTGCTAGAGGTGACCTTCCTCGCCGCCATGCCGGAACTGCCCACCGCCGACGTGCTGGCCGCGCTGATCGTGTTCCGCGGCTTCTACCTGCTGCTGCCGTTTGCCCTGTCGCTGCTGGTGGTACTGGGCTTCGAATGGGGCCAGTGGTCGAGCCGGCGCAAGCAGCGAGAGCAGCCTTGATCAGGCCGAAAGCCCCGCTGTAGAGCCTCCAAAGCGGACCATCACGCGTATCGATGGTTACTATTAGGAGGGTCAAGTTCTGTATTCAGGCTCCGTGAGTAGTATGGGCTCCGTACTCACTTACGCCCCCACAAGGAGCCCAAAATGAAAAAGCAGATTCTCGCCAGCCTGATCCTGGCCACCCTGACCACTTCCGCCTTCGCCCTGCCCGGCAAAGATCAGCCACCGCTGACCGAAGTCAAAGCCGCCCACAGCAGCGAAACCCTCAGCGAGAACGGTAGCGAGCGCACCAAGGCTTTCCGCGTTGCCGAAGATGGTGCAGAACGTACCAAGTCCTTCCGCGTAGCCGAAGATGGTGCGGACCGCCTGCACCAGCGTGACGATGTCGCCGAAAACGGTTCCGAGCGCACCAAGGCCTTCCGCATAGCCGAAGGCGGTGCCGACCGTCTGCACCAGCGTGACGCTGTCGCTGAGAACGGTTCCGAGCGCACCAAGGCCTTCCGCGTGGCCGAAGGCGGTGCCGACCGCCTGCACCAGCGTGACGCTGTCGCCGAGAACGGCGCCGAGCGCACCAAGGCCTTCCGCGTAGCCTGAAGCCCACAGGCCTCTCAAGCTGATCGATATCCGCTAGCAGTAAGGTCGCACCCGTGAAGCAACACAACCCAGCCGAACCAGCCGGTGACTGCCCAGCATTCACCGGCTTTTTCATGGCCGACGACAGCCCCGGCTGGGCGCGTCGTAGCTGACTGCCTTATAGTCCTAGCCGACCAGAATCAGGCAGGCAGCCATGCACACGATCGAGCGGATCTACCCCAAGGATCTCGACCCACACAGCAGCGACGACCAGACCACCCTGCGTATCCACATGGAGCGCTACGAGTTCGCGGCCCGGCAGCTGAGCGGCGAATACATCCTCGACATGGCCTGTGGCTGCGGCTACGGCACCGCCCTGCTGGCCGAACGCAACCCGCAGCGCCAGGTCACCGGTGTCGATATCGACCCGGCCGCCATCGCCTATGCCCAGCAGCACTACCAGTTGCCCAACCTGCGCTATGTCTGCGCCGATGCCGAGCAGTTTGCCGCCGAGCAACCGTTCGACAGCATCGTCAGCCTGGAAACCATTGAGCACCTGCCCAGCCCGCAGCGCCTGGTCGACAACTACGCCCGCCTATTGGCCGCAGGTGGCCGAGTGATCGCCTCGGTGCCGATCACCCCGACCCTGGATGGCAATCCGCACCACCTGCACGATTTCAGCCGCCGCTCGTTCTTCGCCCTGTTCCGCCAGCATGGCCTGCGCCCGCAAGAGCACTTCGAGCAGATCCAGTGGTGGCAGTTCAAGGGGCTGTTTTCCAAGCGCCCGGACCAGGCCAAGCAGCACCGTTCGGAAGGCGTCGGCAATGCCGTACTGCTGTACTACAAACGACGCCCGCTGTACCTGTTCGCCCGCCTCGGCTCAATGCTGCGCTACGGTTTCAGCAACCGTTACCTGACCTGCTCGTTCCAGCGCTAACAATCCGAACCATGCCGTAGGAGCGAGCTCTGCTCGCGAATCAGGCCCGGACAGAGCTTCGCGAGCAGAGCTCGCTCCTACATTGGCGCCCCCTAGGCAGCAACCACGTCCGCCTCCGGCACACGGTACTTCCAGATCCGCTGCAGCACCGTGGTCAGTTGCGCACTGAAACTGCCGCAGTTGTAGACCTGGCCATAACGCGCGGCGATCTCGCGCACCTCCACGGCCAGGGCCGCATAACGCCGCGCCGGCAGATCGGGGAACAGGTGGTGCTCGATCTGGTGGCTGAGGTTGCCGGTGAGGATGTGAAACAGCTTGCCGCCGCTCAGGTTGCTCGACCCGCGCAACTGGCGCAGGTACCAGTGGCCGCGACTCTCGCCGATCACCGAGGCTTTGCTGAACACCGCCGCCTGCTCGGTGAAGTGACCGCAGAAGATCACCGCAAAGGTCCACAGGTTGCGCAGCAGGTTGGCCAGCACGTTCCCCGCCAGCACGGCCAGGGCGTTGGCGCCCAGCAGCAGGGCCAGCAGCGGGAAGAACAGATAGTCCTTGCACCACTGACGCAGCACTTTGGCATTGAACTGGCGCAGCAGCGGACGCAGCTCGTCCTTGCTCATTTTGCCCTTGTAGACCTGATCCAGGCGCAGGTGCTGGATGGCAATCGAGTACTGGAACAGCAGCGCCTGCAAGGTCACCCACAGCGGTTGCCAGCGGTAGAAAGGCTTCCAGCGCTGCTCGGGGAACAGGCGCACCAGGCCGTAGCCGACGTCGTCGTCCATGCCCAGCACATTGGTCCAGGTGTGGTGCACATGGTTGTGGGTGTGCCGCCAGAAATCGGCCGGGCCGGCGATATCCCACTCGTAGCGGCGCCCGGCGAATTCCGGGTCGTTCATCCAGTCGTACTGGCCATGGATGACGTTGTGGCCCAGCTCCATGTTCTCGAGGATCTTGCCCAGCCCCAGCAGCAGCGTGCCGAGCAGCCAGGTCGGCGGAAACCAGCCGAGTATCAGCAGCGCCCGCCCGCTCCAGCAGCACAGCCGCACCGCACCGCGCACCCGCCGGATATAGCGGGCATCCACCTCGCCCAGATCGGCCAGGGTACGACTGCGCAAGGCATCCAGTTCGGCGCCAAAGGCATCCAGTTCCACGCGGCTCAGTTCGCGATCGCTACGCATAGTCGTCACCTCGGTTTGCCTGCCGCTCCGGCAGGCGAAAATTACAGATCGATGTCCACATCGCTCGCCGGCGCACTGATGCACAGGCGGATCAACTGCCCCGGTTCGGCGAACAGCGCGCCGTTACGCAAATCGCGCACCGTGCCGCTGAGCAGGGTGCAGGTGCAGCTGGCACAGATGCCCTGGCGACAGCCATGGGCCGGGCGCAGGCCGGCGGCCTCGGCCTGTTCGAGCAGGCTGCGCGCGCTATCCCCCGTGACCTGCCGGCGCGTGCGGGCAAAGCCCAGGCGCACCGCGCTGCCGGGTTCGACACTGCGCTCAGGGGCGGTGAAAGCTTCCACCTGCAGCGGCCCGCGCCAGTGCTGGGCGACTGTCTCGACGAAGCCGGCCGGCCCACAGGCCAGCACGCTGTCCAGCGCCAGCCCCTGCAGGTGTTCGGCGCTGAAGCGCCCCTGCAGTTCGGCGTCGGACTGCACCTGGCCGGTCAGCGCCCAGCGCACGCTCAGGTTCGGATGGCGCTGCATCAGTTGCTGCAGCTCCTCGACAAACGGCCGCTGACCCTGTTCGCGGATGTAATGCAGCAGGCTTATGGGGGCGGTAAAGCCGCGAGCCAGCGCCTCACGTAGCAGACCGAGCAAGGGCGTGATGCCACTGCCGGCAGCCAGCAGAACGACACCGGTGGACTCCTGCGGCCAGCACAGTTCACCCTGGGCCTGGCCCAGCTCCAGCAGCGCGCCCACGGGCAGATGGTCGAGCAGACGATTGGACAGGCGCCCACCCGGCTGGCGACGGATCGCCAGCTCAATGCGCCCAGCGCGGCCGACATGGGTCAGGCTGTAACTGCGACTGTGGCGCACGCCGTCCAGCTGCAGATACAGCTGCACATGCTGACCGGCACGCCAACCGCGCGCATTGCCGTTGCAGCGCAGACGCAGCGCGAGCATGTCTTCGGCCACCCATTCGCGCCCCTCGACGCGAGCGAACACCCGGTTCAGCCGCCAGCCTGGCTGCAGCCAGGCCAATACGGCATCCACCTCGGCCTCACGCAACCAACGCCGTCTAACCAGCCAGCGCAGCGGCTGCAGCAGAGGACTCAGAACACGCGACCAGCTCATCGGGATTAGGGTCATGGCACGACTCCAGTGAACACTTGTACACAAAAATGGCAGACACTTGCCACTCAGTCAACACTCGTACACTGAAAAGCCGGTTCGACGCCCATAAAGCGCATTTGTTAGAGTGCGGCGCTAACCCGCACCAGGCCGGAACACCGAGAGCCCATGTCGCCACGCGCCACACAGAAACAGCAGACCCGCCAAGCCCTGATGGCTGCTGCCCGCGAGCTGATGGACAGCAACCGCGGCTTCGACAGCCTGAGCCTGCGCGAAGTCAGCCGCGCCGCCGGGATCGTGCCGACCGGCTTCTACCGCCACTTCGAAGACATGGACCAGCTGGGCCTGGCGCTGGTCGCCGAGGTCGGCGAGACCTTCCGTAACGCCATCCGCGCAGTGCGCCACAACGAGTTCGAGCTGGGCGGGGTGATCGACGCCTCGGTGCGCATCTTCCTCACCGCCGTCGCCGCCGATCGCTCGCAATTCCTCTTCCTTGCCCGCGAGCAATACGGCGGCTCGCTGTCGGTGCGTCTGGCGATCGGTACCCTGCGCGCGAGCATCGCCGCCGATCTGGTCGCCGACCTGAGCCAGATGCCCAAGCTGCAGCACCTCGACCGCCCAGCGCTGGACGTACTCGCCGACCTGGTGGTGAAAACCATCTTCGCCACCCTGCCGGAACTGATCGACCCACCGGCGCCATCCCTGCCGGCACACTTGACCCCGGAAGCGAAGATGATCCAGCAGCTGCGCTTCATCTTCGTCGGCGCCAAGCTGTGGCGCGGCCTGGGCAACGGCGACGAATAAACACCTGAGCTGATCGGTTGCGAGATGTGCCGTGCGCACCGCGCTGGTCATGCTGGCAGCCCCAGGAAGGGTGTCGGCGCACCCGCCCAACAGAGCTGCGGGCACACTCGACCACGCAAGCACCAACAAGGTGCGCCGACACAGACAGCGCACCACAACAGCTCATCGGCCAGCCCCGTAATCAGGCACAGTGGCCCGCCTGCCCGCGCCCAACCTGAATTGGCAAGCCCCTTGCTCTAGTTCCAGCACTCTCCTCTGGCTGGAAGCCTGACATGCTGGTGATTCACCACCGCCTCGAACCCCAGGCGCACTGGGACGAAGAACTGCATCTGAACTTCGATGCACGCAGCAAGAGCCGCCTGCGCTGCTTCAGCGCGAGCGGCGAGGATGTCGGCCTGTTCCTCGACCGCGGCCAGTCGCCGCTGCGTGATGGCGACTTCCTGCGCGCCCAGGACGGTCGCATCGTGCGCGTCTGCGCCCGCCCGGAAACCCTGCTGCACGTCACCTGCGAGAGCAATTTCGAACTGACCCGCGCCGCCTACCACCTGGGCAATCGCCACGTCGCCCTGCAACTGGGCGACGGCTGGCTGCGCCTGCTCGACGACTACGTGCTCAAGGCCATGCTCGACCAGCTCGGCGCCACCACCTGCACGGTGGAGGCCGCGTTCCAGCCGGAACACGGCGCCTATGGCGGCGGCCACCATCACTCCCACGCCGGCGATGCCGAGTTCAGCTACGCCCCGCGCCTGCACCAGTTCGGCGTGCGCCTGTGAACAAGGCCTGGGCGTTCCTCAGGCAGGCCATGCCATGAATAAGGCTTGGGCTCTACTCAGACTCGCCAGCCCGCAGTTGCCGATCGGCGGCTACAGCTACTCGCAAGGCCTGGAAATGGCCGTCGAGCAGGGCTTGGTCGACAGCCAGGACAGCGCCGCGCGCTGGATCGCCGATCAGCTGCTGCTCAACCTGGCGCGCTTCGAAGCGCCGCTGCTGCTGGCCCATTGCACGGCCGCCGCCAGCGCCGACTGGCAGGCCCTGGGCGAGCTGACCGAGCAACACCGCGCCAGCCGCGAAACACGCGAGCTGGCCCTGGAAAGCCGGCAGATGGGCTACTCGCTCAGGCAATTGCTCGACGGCCTGCCGGAACTGGACCAGGCCGCCCGCGATTTTCTCGCCGGGCAACACGCAATCGGCCTGGCCGCTGCCTGGGCCCTGGCCGCCCGCGCCTGGCAGATCGACGCCCAGGATGCCCTGGCTGCCTGGCTTTGGGGCTGGCTGGAAAACCAGCTGGCGGTGCTGATGAAGACCCTGCCGCTCGGCCAGCAAGCCGCCCAGCGCCTCACCTCGCAACTGTTACCCCAACTGGAACAGGCACAGCGCCTGGCCAGCGCACTCGAACCCGCCCACTGGGGCAGCGCCGCGTTTGGCCTGGCCCTGGCGAGCATGGCGCATGAGCGCCAGTACAGCCGTCTATTCCGTTCTTGATAAGGAAGCTTGTATGAACAGCCAACCCCTGCGCGTCGGCATCGGCGGCCCGGTCGGATCCGGCAAGACCGCCCTGACCCTGGCCCTGTGCCTGGCCCTGCGCGAGCGCTACAACATCGCCGTGGTGACCAACGACATCTACACCCAGGAAGACGCCCAGTTCCTGGTGCGCAACGAAGCCCTGGCGCCGGAGCGGATCATCGGCGTGGAAACCGGCGGCTGCCCGCACACGGCGATCCGCGAGGACGCCTCGATCAACCTGGAAGCGGTCGACCAGCTCAACCGGCGCTTCCCTGGCCTCGACCTGATCATCGTCGAATCCGGCGGTGACAACCTCTCAGCCACCTTCAGCCCCGAGCTGTCGGACCTGACCCTGTATGTGATCGACGTATCCGCCGGCGACAAGCTGCCACGCAAGGGCGGGCCGGGCATCTGCAAGTCCGATCTGCTGGTGATCAACAAGGTCGACCTGGCACCGATGGTCGGTGCCTCGCTGGAAGTGATGGACCGCGACGCGCGCAAGATGCGCGGCGACAAGCCCTTCGTGTTCAGCAACCAGAAGGTTGGCCAGGGTCTCGACGAGATCATCGCCTTCATCGAACGCCACGGCATGCTCAGCGCGGCCTAAAACCTCCCTCTCCCTCTCCCGCTTGCGGGAGAGGGACCGGGGGAGAGGGTGACCGCCCCCGCCATATTGCCAAGGAGAATCAGCATGAACCTGCGTAAATCCCTCTACGCCCTAGCCCTGTTCCTCACCCCGGCCGTGGCCTTTGCCCATACCGGCCACGACCACGCCGGGCTGATGGCCGGCCTAGCCCACCCGCTTTTCGGCCTCGACCACCTGCTGGCCATGCTCGCCGTCGGCCTGTGGGCCGCGCAACAGAGCGGCGCCGCGCGCTGGGCACTGCCGCTGACCTTCGTCGCCAGCATGCTGCTAGGCGGCCTGCTCGGCTTCGCCAGCGTGCAGATCCCGCTAATGGAAACCGGTATCGCCGGTTCGGTACTGGCCTTCGGTCTGCTGGTAGCGGTCGCCGCGCGCCTGCCGATGGTGGTGGCGCTGAGCCTCACCAGCCTGTTCGCTCTGACTCATGGTGTGGCCCACGGCCTGGAACTGCCCGAGCTGGCCAGCCCCTGGGGCTATGCCGTTGGCTTCGTGATCGCCACCGCAGTCCTGCACGCTATTGGCTACGCGTTGGTGCGCTACCTGCCACAGGCCGCGGCGCCACTGGTTCGCCTGGCCGGCGGCGCTTCGGCGATCACCGGGGCCTGGCTGCTGGCGGGCTGAGCATCCCGCACCGCTCACTCTGCGAAACGCCGGCGGAGGGCCTTGCTAGACTGCACAGGCCTCCCCCTGCTGGTTCAGACCATGCCTGCTCGCCTGCTTCGCACCCTGCTGGTTTTCTCGCTACTCACCCTGGGCGCTGAGCTGCGGGCCGAGCCACAGGAGATCGTCTGGGGCACCAACCCCTGGCCCGGCCTGGTCAATCTGCGCGACGGCCAGCCGCATAGCGGCATCATCATCGACCTGCTCAAGCAAGTGACCGAACGCTTGCCGCAGTACCGCCACCGACTCCAGCTGGTCAACCTCAGTCGCGGCCTCGAACAGCTCAAGCAGCCGGGCACCACCTGCCTGCTGCCGACCATCCGCACGCCCGAGCGCGACCAGCTCGGCCACTTTGTCGGCCTGTTCGTCGCCATGCCCCATCAGTTGCTGGTACGCAGCAGCGACCAGGCGCGCCTTGCCGCCGGACAGAGCGAAGTCTCGCTACGCGCGCTGCTGCAGGACTCCCAGCTGCGTGGCGGCCTGATCCAGGACCGCAGCTATGGCCCGAACCTCGACTCGCTGCTCAATGATCCGGCGGTACAGCCCCAACTGCTGCGCATCCAGACCAGCAGCGCCGGCAACAACCTGTTCGACATGCTCGCGCACGGGCGCATCGACTACCTGCTGGAATATGCCGAAGTCACCCAGTTCGTCCAGCAACAGGGCGCGGCCCAGGGGCTCAGCTTGCTGCCCTTGCAGGAGGCGAGCACGCCACTGGTCAGCGGCATCTACTGCAGCCGCACCCCCGAGGGCGCAGAGCTGGTTCGGCAGATCGATCAGATCGCGCGCCAGCCGGCAGTGATCGCCTACTTCCAGCAGGCGCAGAAAGCCTATGTCCCGGCCACCACCCTGCAGCACTATCAGGCCTGGCTGGATCAGTTCTTTGCCCAGCGCGGGCAAAGCAATCTGACCTCGCTACCGCACTGAGAACCTGCCCAGGATCTCTTGATCGTCGGCCATGCTGCGTTGAAATTGGCCTCGGGCTGCTCATTTACAGTTGTAAACTCCGCGCCCTCGGCCAATTTCGCCTTGCCTGGCTCTAGCTCAAAAGACCCTAAACAGGTTCTGAGCCTTCCTATCAGACTGATCGAAACAATCTACCGAGCAATCCTGCCGCAGCGACCTAGGCTTACAGAGTCATCCATCCGGAGATTGGCCATGAACCTCGGTAACTTGCTGCACAGCCTGCTTGCCGCCTACGCCGCGGGCGCCTGCGGCAGCTGCCCGGAAGAACGCTACACGCATTGAAGCCAGACGCAGCTCCGGACTACCCTGTGCGCCTTTGCCCACAGGGAATTCGGCATGAGCCTCAAATCCGTCTGCGTATTCTGCGGTGCCAGCACCGGCCATAATCCGCTCTACCGCGAAGCAGCAACCCTGCTCGGACGCACCCTCGCCGAGCGCGGCCTGACCCTGATCTACGGCGGTGGCGCCGTGGGCCTGATGGGCGTGGTCGCCGATGCGGTCATGGCCGCCGGGGGCCAGGTGATCGGCATCATCCCGCAAAGCCTGGAACGCTCGGAAGTCGGCCACAAGGGCCTGACCCGCCTGGAAGTGGTGGACGGCATGCACGCACGCAAGGCGCGCATGGCCGAACTGGCCGACGCCTTTATCGCCCTGCCCGGCGGCCTCGGTACCCTGGAAGAACTGTTCGAAGTGTGGACCTGGGGCCAGCTCGGCTACCACGGCAAACCGCTCGGCCTGCTCGACGTGAACGGCTTCTACCAGCAGCTCAGCGGCTTCCTCGATCATCTGGTCAGCGAAGGCTTCGTCCGCCCTCCGCACCGCGACATGCTGCAGCGCAGTGAGTCGGCCGATGAACTGCTCGATCAGCTCAGCGCCTGGCAACCCGATGCGAAACCCAAATGGGCCGACAGCACGCCAACCTGAACCCGATCACACAGCGCGGCCTGACAGCACGCCGCAGCCATGATAAACAGTGCCCCCCTTCAGCACGGATGCCGAACCATGCCCCTACTCGCCCTGCTACTTATCGCCTGCCAGGTTATCTGCGGTCTGCACGTGGTGCGCAGCGGCCAGGAGCGCTACTGGATCTACCTGATCATCGCCCTGCCCGGCCTGGGCTGCCTGATCTACGCTCTCGGCATCATGCTGCCGGACATGCTGCGCAGCCGCCGTGGCCGGCGCGCGGTCAACCAGCTGCACGACCGCTTCGACCCCGAGCGCCACTTGCGCGTCCTGCGCAACGACCTGGACATCAGCGACACCCGTGAAACCCGCGTGCTGCTCGCCGATGAACTGCTGCGCCTGAACCAGGCCGAGGAAGCCGCCAGCCATTACCAGGCGGCCCTGCGCGGCATCCATGCCCACGCCCCGGAAATCATGCTCGGTCTGGCCCGCGCCCACTTCGCCCACGGCGATGCCAGCGCCTGTCGCCTGACCCTGGAACAACTGCGCGAGCACAATCCCGACTTCCGCAGCGCCGATGGCCACCTGCTGTATGCCCAGACCCTGACGCAGCTGGGTGACGTGCTCAAAGCGGAAGAGGAGTACCGCGCCCTGCTCGGCTACTTCGCCGGGCCCGAAGCGCCCCTGCACTACGCCCTGCTACTCAAGCAGCTGGGGCGCAACCGCGAGGCCCGTGAGCTGCTGGAGCAGATCGACAGCTACGCCCGCCGCGCGCCCAAGCACTACCGCAACCTGCACCAGGCCTGCCTGGCGCAGGCGCGCAGCGAGCTGCAGGAACTAAGCAAAGCACTCGACCAGCCGGCCTGACCCGCCACCCTTACAAGCCAGTCAGGTGTTAACCGCCTGCTGCATGATCACCATCTGTGCCGGCATCGGTGCCGGGAAGCCGGCCTCGCCCAGGGCATCCTTGAGCACCTTGTTGGTGTCGAAGTAGACCTGCCAGTAGTGGTCGGTATGGCAATACGGGCGTACCGCCAGCACCGGCCCGACCAGGTTGAATTCGAGGATCTCCACATCCACCGCCGGCGTGGCCAGGACGTTGTCGATGGCGGCGATACGCTGCTTGAGCAGGGCCGCCGCCGCCTTCCAGTCTGCCGCCCCAGATAGCTGGGCCTGCAGGTCGACCCGGCGGAAAGCGTTGTGCGAGTAGTTCTGGATGTTGTCGGCGAAGATCTTGTTGTTGCCGACCAGGGTCAGCACGTTGTCCGGGGTATTGATCGCGGTGGCGAACAGGCCGATTTCCATCACCGTACCGGTCACCCCGCCCGCCGAGATGAAGTCGCCGACCTTGAACGGACGCAGGACGATGATGAAACCGCCTGCCGCCAGATTGGCCAGCAGCCCCGACCAGGCCATGCCGATGGCCAGGCCGACCGCGGCGATCAGCGCGGCGAAGGTAGTGGTCTGCACCCCGAAGTAGCCGAGGATGCCGATCACCAGGATGATGTTGAGGGTCACGGTGATAAAGGAGCCGACGTAGCGCAGCACGGTCGGGTCCACCGACTGCTTGCCCAGGGCCTTCTGCACTAGGCCGACGGCAAAGCCGATCAACCAGCGGCCGATGACCCAGAAGGCGATGGCCGCGAGAATCTTCACGCCGAAGGCGGCGCCATACTGGGCCACCAGTTCCATCAACTGGTTGGCCTTGGTGGTACCGGCGCTGATCAGTGCATTTTCTTCCATGCTGGATTACCTGCAAAAAGTGAATGACCCGCAAAACGCTAGCACGCCCCGCCGGGATTACCCGCCAGTGCATGTCTGCAGGCTGAAAAAGGCCATTTACAGGGGCGCGCAAGGCAGATTGCCATCGTATACACTGCAGAAGCTCCCTCGGTTTTGGCCTCGTCCATGACGTACCTACGCCTGCTTCCACTCATTCTCCTCACGATGCTGGCGCCTGCCCTGACCCAGGCCAACAGCCAGACGTTGCGCCTGCTCGTCTGGCCGGGCTACGCCGATGCCGACCTGGTGGAAGAGTTCGAGTCACGCCACCAGGTCAATGTCGAAGTCACCCTGGTCGGCAGCGATGATGTGCTGCGCA
Source organism: Pseudomonas campi (assembly GCF_013200955.2). Taxonomy (NCBI): domain Bacteria; kingdom Pseudomonadati; phylum Pseudomonadota; class Gammaproteobacteria; order Pseudomonadales; family Pseudomonadaceae; genus Aquipseudomonas; species Aquipseudomonas campi. Next base: position 766,228 of record NZ_CP053697.2, on the reverse strand, counting down.
AGAAACTGGCGCACAACCAGGGCGCCGACTACGACCTGATCGCCGCCAACACCGCGGAAATCGAGTACTACATCGGCCAGCAACTGCTACAACCGCTGCAGCCCACGCGCATTGCCAACACCACCCGCCAGCTCTGGCGTTTTCGCGACTACCAGAAGATTCCCGGCATCACGGCCGCCGGCCAGGTCTACGCCATCCCCTACACCTACTCGGACATGGGCCTGATCTACGACCGCAAGCAGTTCAGTACCCCGCCGCAATCGATCACCAGCCTGTGGGATCCGCAATACCGCGGCAAAGTGCTGGCCTTCAACGCCAGCAGTCACAACTTCTCGCTGGCCAGCCTGGCCCGTGGCCGCGACCCGTTCCGCATTGCCAACAACGATTTCCCCCAGGTCACCGAGCAACTGATTGCCCTGCGCCGCAACGTGCTGACCTTCTATTCCCTGCCGGAAGAAGCCGCCGACCTGTTCCGCGAACACTCCGTGGCCCTGCTGTTCGCCAACTACGGCCGCCAGCAACTCAAGCAGCTGCAGGACGCCGGTGCCGATGTCGGCTATGCGATCCCCCGCGAAGGCGCCCTTGCCTGGCTCGACTGCTGGGCGATCAGCCGCGGCGCACAGGATGTGGCACTGGCCGAAGCCTGGATCAACTTCAGCCTGGAAGCCCACGTCAGCCGGGCGCTGACCGAACGCCAGGGGCTGTCCAACACCCTGGAAGAACCCCCGGGCGCGGAGAAGCCGGGACAACTGATCTGGCTGCGCCCGGTCGAGGATGACGCCCGTCGTGCGGCTCTCTGGCAACGCATCCTCTCTGGCGAACGCCCGCCCCTGCAGGAGGCGCCATGAAATACGGCATCGCCTTCAAGCTGGGTTGCCTGCTGGCGCTGTTCGGCATCCTGGTCACCGGCCTCACCGGCTACTACTCCTACAACAGCAGCCGCAGCATGCTGCTCAAGGCCGCCGAGCGCGACCTGCTGACCGCCGCCCAGGTGCTCGGACGCAACCTGGGCAGCAGCCTCGAGAGCATCGCCCGCGACACCCGCCTGCTGGCCGGCGCGCCGCAGGCGCTGCAGCTACCCGGCAGTACCGATCAGGAACTGCGCGAGGAGGTCGAAAGCGAACTGGCCCAACTGTTTCGCGCCATGCTCCAGGTGCACCCCGAGTATGTCCAGATCCGCCTGATCAGCGCGTCCGGCCACGGCCTCGAGCAGGTGCGGGTGGATCGCGACGACGAAGAGCTGATTGCAGTCAGAGGCGCCGATCTGCAGGAAAAAGGCCACTACCCCTACGTCTTCGATGCCCTGCGCCTGCAACCCGGCGAGGTGCGCCTGTCGCCGATCGTGATCAACCATGAGCGGGGTGCCCACTCCGGGCTGGGCCAACCGACGCTGCATGTGTCCACCCCGGTGGCCGACAGCAGCGGCAAGGTGTTCGCCCTGATCGTCATCAACATCGACCTCGACCGCCTGTTCAGCCAGCTGCAAAGCGACCTGCCCGCGCAGTACAAGGTGTACCTGAGCAACCGCTGGGGCGACCTGCTGATCCACCCGGACAAACGACGCACCTTCGGCTTCGACCAGGGCCGCCGCCTGTTCCTCCAGGAGGAGTTCCCGGACGCCAGCCAGCTGATTACCAACGAAAAACACGAGAACCTGGTCGCGCGCAGCGTCGAACAGGCGCAGCAGGACCGTCAGGTGGCCGCGTTCGTCCGGGTCCAGGCCAACGTGCAATCCAAGGAACGCTTCGTCATTCTCGGCCTGGCCCAACCACAGAGCTATGTACTGGCCGAGGCCTCACGCCTGGGCTTGCGTATCGCCCAGGTCGTCCTGCTGTTCAGCCTGCTGGCCCTGTTCACTGCCTTTATCGCTTCGCGGGCGCTGACCCGTCCGCTGAAGAGCATGACCCAGGCCGTGCAACAGTTCTCCCGCGAGCGCCGCGTCAGCGACCTGCCGCCGCGGCGCGATGAACTGGGCGTGCTGGCCCGCAGCTTTCGCGAGATGCAGGAAGAAATTCTTACCCACCTGCAAGAGCTGACCGAGAGCCGCAGCGCCCTCGAGCACCTGGCCCGGCATGATCCGCTGACCGGCCTGCCCAACCGCCGGGTGTTCTTCGAGCGCCTCGAACATGCCCTGGCCAACTCACGCCGCAGCGGCAAACAGCTGGCCGTGCTGTTCGTCGACCTCGACCACTTCAAGCAGCTCAACGACAACCTCGGCCACAGCCTCGGCGACCACGTGCTGCAGGCAGTCGCCCACCTGTTGCGCTCGGCCACCCGTGAAAGCGATACGGTGGCACGCCTGGGCGGCGATGAATTCGTCATCCTCTTCGAGGTGGTGGAAGACCCGCAGCACATCGTCACCATCCTCGACAAACTGCATGATCGCTTCCAGCTGTCCATGCTGATCGACGGCCACGAGGTGAAGGTGCAGGCCAGCATGGGCGTCAGCCTGTTCCCGCGCGACGGCGACGACATCGAGGCCCTGGTGCAGCAGGCCGACCGCGCCATGTACGCGGCGAAGAATGCCGGCCGCAACACCTACGCCTTCAACCTGTCGGATACGCCGAGCTAGGGCCGCCCAGCAGCTATGCTGGGCGGTAACTCCTCTCGAATCTTCAGCGTGGTATCGCCCCGTGATTCCGCTTCTGATCTGCGACGACTCCGTCATGGCGCGCAAACAGCTGATTCGCGCCCTGCCAACCGACTGGCCGGTGAGCATCACCCAGGCCACCCAGGGTGAGGAAGGCCTCGCGGCCATCCGCCAGGGCCTTGGCCAGGTGGTGCTGCTCGACCTGACCATGCCGGTCATGGACGGCTATCAGGTACTCGCCCAGCTGCGCAGCGAAGGCCTGCTGAGCAAGGTGGTGGTGGTCTCCGGCGATGTCCAGGAGGAAGCCCTGCGCCGCGTGCAGGAACTCGGCGCACTGGGTTTCATCAAGAAGCCGGCAGCGCCCGAGGAACTGCGCGCCACGCTGATTCGCCTGGGCCTGTACCACCCGCCCGCGATCCATGAGCCGCCCCAGCCACGGGCCGAGCTGGCGCTCAAGGTCAACTTCCGCGATGCCCTGCGCGAGGTCAGCAACGTCGCCATGGGCCGTGCCGCGGCCCTACTGGCCAAGGTACTGAAGGTCTTCGTGCGCCTGCCAATCCCCAACGTCAACCTCTTCGAGGTCAGCGAACTGCACATGGCCCTGCTCGATGCGCAGAGCGGCCAGCGCCTGAGCGCGGTGTGCCAGGGCTTCATCGGCGATGCGATTGCCGGCGAAGCACTGCTGCTGTTCCATGACTCGGAGACCGGCGACATCGCCCGCCTGCTCGGCTGGCAGCCACAGAACGACACGGAAACCTCGGAGATGCTGCTCGACCTGGCGAGCATCCTGATCGGCGCCTGCCTGTCCGGGATTGCCGAACAGATCGACGTGCGCTTCTCCCAGGGCCACCCGCAACTACTCGGCCAGCACGCCTCCATCGAACAACTGATCGGCCTCAACCAGCAACGCTGGAAGCAGACCCTGGCCGTGGAGATCAGCTACAGCCTGGAAGGCCACGCGGTGCATTTCGATCTGTTGCTGCTGTTCACCGAAGACTCGCTGGCGCGCCTGACCCATAAAATCCAGTACCTGATGGAGTAACGCCGATGCCCGCGCAGATCGACATCAAGGAGTTGCACTGGCTGCTCGATATCGTGCAGTGCCTGGATGTCGGGGTGATCGTGCTGGATCGTGCCTACCGTATCGAGGTGTGGAACAGCTTCATGGAAAACCATTCTGGCCTGGGCTCCGACGAGGTACAGGGGCACAACCTGTTCGAGCTGTTCACCGAAGTCGACGAAGCCTGGTTCCGGCGCAAGGTGGAAACCGTGGTGCAACTGGGCACCCGCGCCTTCAGCCTGTGGGAGCAGCGCCCCTACCTGCTGCATTTCAAGAGCTACCAGCCGATCACCGGGCAGGCCGACTTCATGTACCAGAACGTCACCATCCTGCCGCTGGCCGCCATGGGCGAGATCGAACATGTCTGCGTGATGCTCTACGACATGACCGATGCGGCCATGCACAAGCTCGGCCACTAGGTCACATAGCGCAGCGCCACGGCCGCTGGGGTGTGCCGCGCGCACCCGCAAGCCCCCAGGTGCGCACAGCGCACCCTACGCGGTCAGACCGGTCAGGGTCTCTTCTTCGCCTTGCCGCCAAAGCTCGGTGCCTTGCGCACCGCCTTGACCACCGGCGCGGCCGGTTCTTCGCTCTCCAGCCACTTACCCAGGCCGGCCTTGCCGCCCACCACCTTGGGTTTCTTCGGCTTTTTCGGCTTCTTCAGCACCTGGCCGCTGGCGTCGGTCTGCGGCACCCGGTGATCCGGCTCGAAGCCGGGCTCGTCGACCCGACGCAAGGTCTGGCGGATCAGCACTTCGATGGCCGAGAGCAGCTGCACTTCGTCGGCACACACCAGCGACACCGCCTGGCCAGTAGCGCCGGCGCGACCGGTACGACCGATGCGGTGCACGTAGTCCTCGGCGACGATCGGCAGGTCGAGGTTGACCACCAGCGGCAGGTCGTCGATATCCAGGCCCCGCGCCGCTACATCGGTGGCCGCCAGCACCCGCACTTCGCCGTCCTTGAAGCGCTGCAGGGCGCGCAGGCGCGACGGCTGCGGCTTGTCACCGTGAATCGAGTCGGCGGCGATGTCTTCGGCCAGCAGCAGTTTTTCCAGCTCGTCGACGCCCTTGCGCGTCTTCACGAACACCAGCACCTGATCCCAGCGCTGGCTGCGGTAGAGGTGCAGAAACAGTTCACTCTTGCGCTTCTTGTCCACCGTCACCAGCCACTGCTTGACGCTCTGCGCCGCGGCATTGCGCGGACTGACCTCGACGCTCAGCGGGTCGTTCAGCAGCTCCTTGGCCATGCTGCGGATGGCGTCAGAGAAGGTCGCGGAGAACAGCAGGGTCTGGCGCTTTTTCGGCAGGGCGCAGAACACTTCATCCAGCTCGCGGGCGAAGCCCAGGTCGAGCATGCGGTCGGCCTCGTCCAGCACCAGCGCTTGCAGCTGGTTGAACTTCACCGCGTTCTGCCGGTACAGGTCGAGCAGCCGGCCGGGCGTGGCCACCAGCAGGTCGATGCCCTTGCGCAGCTTCATCATCTGCGGGTTGATGCTGACCCCGCCGTACACCGCATAGGTGCGCAGCGGCAGGTTCTGCCCGTACTGCAGGATGCTCTGGTGCACCTGCTCGGCCAGCTCGCGGGTCGGCACCAGCACCAGAGCGCGCACCGAGTTGCTCGCCACCTGACCGCCTTGCATGGTCAGCGTTTGTAATAACGGCAGAGCGAAACCGGCGGTCTTGCCGGTGCCGGTCTGCGCCGCGGCGAGCAGATCGCGGCCCTTGAGTACGGCAGGGATCGCCTCCTTCTGCACCGGTGTCGGGGTGCGGTAGTCGAGGCTGTCGAGGGCACGCAGCAGGGGGTCGATCAGGCCGAGGGCGGCGAAAGTCATGGCAGGTAACCGGCAAAAGGAAGAACAGGGCGCAAGTTTACCTGCTGCGCGCGGCCAAGGCCCATCAAATGGCGGCGGGCGCCTGTAGCCCGGATGCAATCCGGGGGCTGTGCGTGAACGCCCGGAGTACCTCAGGGCTACGCCTTGAGCAGTGCACGCACCTTGGCCGCCGAGAGCTTCTGCAGGCCGCACAGGTAGGCATGACTGACTTCGGCGACGCCGTAGCGCTCGCGCAGGCGGCTGGCCAGCAGCAGGGTCAGGTTGGCGGCCATTTCCGCATCGGCCAGCGCGCGGTGAGCCTTGCCAGTGTCCGGCAGGCTGGCCCAGCGATTGAGGTTGCCCAGCTTGTGGCTGGGCGCCTCCGGCAGCAGCCGGCGCGCCAGCAGCAGCGAGCAGGCGAACTCCTGGCTGCGCCGGCGGCGCAGCAGGCCCAGCTCGGCATCCCAGAACTTCGCGTCGAAGGCGGCGTTGTGCGCCAGCAGCGGCGTGCTGCCGACGAAATCGGCCACCTCGCCCATCACCTTGGCCACCGGCGGCGCGCTGCGCACCATGGCATTGCTGATGCCGGTGAGCTGCTCGATAAAGGGCGGAATCCACGCCCCGGCATTCATCAGGCTCTGGTAGCGCTCGACGATCCGGCCATCCTCGATGATCGCCACACCGATCTCGGTAGGCCGGGCATTCTGCGCCGGCGACATGCCGGTGGTTTCAAAGTCGATTACGGCAATACGGTCCTGCATCCAGCGTCCTTAGTTTTTCAGCAATAGTGCGCCTTCGACCGGCACATAGCGGTCGGCGGCGCGGATCAGCGAGTTGGCGGTCAGCCCGGGCACGCCATACACACAGCTGCTCACCCCGTGGGCGCTGCGCAGTTTGTCCAGCAGCAGGTCGAAGTCACCATCGCCGGAGGCCAGCACCACTTCGTCGACCCGCGGTGCGGCGTCCAGCACGTCGATGCAGATGCCCACGTCCCAGTCGCCCTTGGCCGAGCCGTCGCTACGCTGGATAAAGGGTTTCAGGCGCACCTCGAAACCCAGGTTGCGCAGGATCTGCTGGAACTGGCGTTGCTTGGGATCACCACGGTCGATGGCATAGGCGTAGGCCTCGACGATCTGCCCGCTGGCACTCACCTCGGCCCACAGGGCGGCATAGTTGAAGTGGCAGCCATGGGCCTGGCGCACGGTGTAATAGAGGTTCTGCACATCGGCGAACAGGGCGATTTTCTTCACGGGGCAGCCTGGCAATGGAAGCGGCGGCCATTATGCGTCAGCCAACAACGATGCGCGTCATGTTCCCCCGCCCCGGCCATCGGCTAAAGTGAAAGCTGAAGCACTGCCACGAAATCAGCCATGAACCCACTCAGCGTCCTGCGCGACTCATTCATCTTCTTCAGCCGCAACCTGCACAGCATCGCCCCGCTGTGCCTGCCGCTGATTGCCTTGGAGTGCCTGCTGCGCGCCGTGGTCGCCGGCCTGGTACCGGTCGCGCACTCGCCCACCTACGAGCTGCTGGTCGGCCTGGCCATCTATCCGCTGTACAGCGCCGCGCTGATCCTGTTTCTCGACGCCCGCAGCCAGGGCCGCCGACCGAGTCTGCGCAACCTGCTGGCGGCCAGCGTGCTGCAATGGCCGGCCTTCGCCGTGCTGGCCGGACTGAGCACCCTGTTGATCATGCTGGCCGCGCAGGCTTTCGTCCTGCCCGCGCTGTGGGTGATGGTCAAGCTGGCCTTCGCCGAATACCTGCTGGTGCTGCGCGGGCTGACGCCGCTGCAGGCGATGCGCGAAAGCTTCATGCTGACCATCGGTCACTTCTGGTCGCTGCTGGCCTGCGTGCTGCTGGTGATCGTGCCGCTGTGGCTGCTGGACGACTGGACCCTGCAGCTGCTCGGCGAACAGCCGGATGCCGTCGGCAGTCTGTTGTTGGACATCCTCAATGGCTTCCTCCAGCTGTTCTCCACCGTGGTGCTGTTCCGCTGCTTCATGCTCTGCACCCCGCAGCCGGCAGAGGAAAGCCATAGCAGCTAGGCTAGTCTGGTGGGTTTATCCAGGGAGGAATGAGCATGTCCGAGCCAAACCCCAGCATCCTGTCCCATGTGTCGATTGGCACCAACCGCTTCGATCAGGCCGTGGCCTTCTACGACAAGGTCCTGGCCACCCTCGGTTGCAAGCGCATCCTGGCCCATCCCGGTGCGGTGGCCTGGGGCCGCGAATACCCGGAGTTCTGGGTGCAGACACCGATCGACGGCCAGCCGGCCAATGTCGGCAACGGCACTCACTTCGGCTTCGTCGCGCCGGACAAGGAGGCCGTACAGGCCTTCTACGCCGCCGCCCTGGAAGCAGGCGCCAGCCCCGACGGCCCACCCGGGCCACGTCCGGATTATGGCGAGCCTTACTATGGCTGCTTCGTGCGCGACCTCGACGGGCACAAGATCGAAGCGGCCTACTGGGACATGGAACAGGTCTACGAGCTGTATACCGAACCGCACAACCACTAAGCGCGGTTCGTGCCGGCAATCGCAGCTAGCGGCTGGAACCCGGCTTCAAGCCGGACAAGCGCGGCAGCAATACCCGCTCGAACAGGCGCGGGAAGAAGCGCGCCAGCAGGCGTGCCCGCCAGTTGATGTTGGACAGCACCAGCAGGCGCCGCCGTGCCAGGGCGCCACGATAAATGGCTTCGGCCACGTCCTGGGCCGAAGCCACCTTGCCGATCGCCAGGGGCGGTTGCTGGGCCATCGAGCCATCGCCGACCAGGGCATTCTTGCGCAGGTCGGTGGCGGTAAACCCCGGACACACCAGCATCACATTCACCCCCGAGCCCTTGAGCTCGGCACGCAGGGTCTCGAACAGGCCATGCAGGGCATGCTTGCTGGCGTTGTAGGCGCTGCGATAGAGCAGCGGGGCGAAGCCGGACAGCGAGCTGAGCACGATGATCTGCCCGCGCCGGGCGATCAGGCTGGGCAGCGCGGCCCGGGTGCAATGCACGGCGCCGAAGTAGTTGACCGCCATGATCCGCTGGAACACCGCCAGCTCGGTCTCGGCGAAGGTGCTGCGGTGGGTGATACCGGCATTGTTGATCAGCACATCGATGCCGCCAAAGCGCTCACAAGCCAGGGCTATCGCCTGCTCGACCGCCAGCGCATCGGCCACGTCACAGCGCAGGCCGAGGGCATCGCAGTTGTGGTGATCACGCAGGTGCTGCACCAGGCTGTCCAGCTCGGTCTGCTGCAGATCGAGGATCACCAGGCGGGCGCCAGCCTGGGCCAGGCGCATGGCCAGGGCCCGGCCGATACCGGCACAGCCACCGGTAATCAACACCACCTTGCGTTCGAATACCTTGTTGGCGAATACCTTGCGATACATGCGAGCCCCCCGTGGTTGTGCAATCCGCCGCCGCGCAAATGAACCGGCGAGCAGCAACAGCTTATGCGCTACAGATCGTTGTGCGAACCATCGCACAAGGGTGCGCTATGGCTGTGCTTGCAGCCACAGAAATACAGGGTCTCGCTGCGTTCGGCATGCAGCTTCAACGGGCGCAGGTCAGTGCCCTGATGCGCGCCATCGCAGAACGGCTGCTTGCCACTGCGCCCGCAGCGGCACCAGAAGTAATCCTGACCGGCCACCACATCCACGGCATAGGGGCCGCGCTGGGCAATCTGCACCTCACTCATCGACAACCCCCTCGAGGCTAGCGATCCGCTGGCCGCAGGCATGCTGCGGGCGCGCATCTCGGGTATGCTCATGTCCTTCCAGCATAGTCCAGCCCGGCCGATGACCCTGCCACGCCCCCTGCGCCTCCTTCTGCTCGGCCTGATGAGCAGCGCCATCATCCTTGCGGCGCTGGTCTACAGCCTGACCTGGCACCCTGCCGCCCGCGAACCGGCCAGCCTGATCTGCCCAGTCAATGCGCCTGTGCTGCAGCCCGGCCAGGCCCTCAAGGTGATGACCTGGAACGTGCAGTTCCTCGCCGGCAAGCGCTATGTGTTCTGGCATGACCTGGCTGGCGGTCAGGACCAACGCCCTACCGCGACCGACCTGGCCTACAACCTCGACGAAGTGGCGCGGGTGATCCGCGACGAGCAACCGGATCTGGTGCTGCTGCAGGAGCTGCACAACGGCGCCCGCGCCACTGACTACCAGAACCAGCTGCAGCTGCTGCAGGAACGCCTCAACGACCTCTACCCCTGCCGCGCGGCGACCTTCTATTGGCAGGCCGCCTTCGTCCCGCATCCACAGATCATGGGCAGCGTCGGCATGCAGCTGGCCACCCTCAGCCGCGTGCGCATTGCCCGCGCCGAGCGCCTGCAGCTGCCACGCATCCGCGGCAACCTGCTGAGCCGCCAGTTCCAGCCCCAGCATGCGCTGCTGACCAGCTACCTGCCGCTGGCCAACGGCCAGGAGCTGGTGGCGATCAACACCCAACTGGCCGAGCCCAGCCGTGCCAGTGACGACGGTGCCCGCCAGGTTGCCATGTCCGGCAGCCTGCTCGACCAGCTGGAAAGCCAGCGCACACCCTGGCTGTTTGCCGGCGACCTCAATCGGCTGCCACCGGGGCCGCAATACCAACAACTCGCCGCCGCCCAGCGCCAGCACTTCCATCCGCAGAGTGAACTGACGCCGCTGCTGGCGCGCTACCCGAGCATCCCCACTGCGCAGGAAGCCGAGCAAGCCGCCTGGCATACCCAGCAGCCCAACGACCCGCAGCTCAGCAAAGCCGATCGCACGGTCGATTACCTGCTCTACAGCCCCCGCCTGGTGCGGCTCGACGCACGAGTACGGAACGGCGATACGCAGCGTATTTCCGACCACCTACCGATCAGCGCGCGCCTGCTGTTGCCGCTCGACTGACCAGTCAGAGCGAGCCACTAGGGTCTGTTCCCGTTTCGTTCGCGAACCGCGTTGCTGCGCAAAATCGCGCCAGGCTAGGCGCGGGACGCAGGCAATGGTCATTCCCTTGGCAAGTCCCGCAACGACGCATGGCGCGATTTTGCGCGCAACCCGAAGGGACGGGCCTGTTTTCGCGCGGGACGTCGTTACTCGACGGCTCATTTTGACGACCAAACCTCGCGTCTCGCGCCTAGCCCCGCGCAAAAACAGGCTCCGTCGCGGCCGTGAACGAAACGGGAACAGACCCTAGACAAAGTCTGTGGCTGCCTCCATGCTCAGACTGACCTGCAGTTCGCAATAACAACAAGACGGCCGCAGAGCCGCGAAGTAGACGATGCCGAGACTTTTTCTAGCTGCCCTACTGGCCTGTTTCTGCTGCGCCAGCGCACAGACCCAGGCGGCCGACACCCTGCGCCAGGTGACCGTCGGCTATTACGAATTCCCGCCCTATTCCTGGACCGATGAGAATGGCCAGCCACGCGGCAGCGTGCTGACCCTGACCGAACGTCTGCTACGCCATGCCGGCTACCGCGGCGTCTACCGCTCGTTTCCGGGCGCGCGCCTGTATGCCGGCCTGCAAGATGGCAGCGTGCAGCTGTGGCCAGGCGCAGGCGGCAAGACCGAGCTGCGCGGCCATACCCTGGAGGCACGCAACCACTTCGGCGGAATCACCCTGGCGCTGTACTACCGCAAGGACACGCCCAAGCCGAAGATTCCCGAAGACCTGGTCGGGCGCGGCATCATCCTAATCAGTGGCTACACCTACTGGAAAGCGGTCAACGACCTGCTCGATGACCCGAGCCTGAACCTCACCACCCATCGCACCAGCACTCACCAAGCCGCCCTGGAAATGCTCCAGCGCCAGCGCGGCGACTTCCTCATCGACTACCAGCAGCCGGTTGAACAGGTCCTCAAGAGCATGGGTGCCGAGCCGCTGCCATTCACCGTGCTGCAGAGCCTGCAGCTGCGCTTTGTGGCTTCACGGCATGCCGAAGGCAGCGCCACCCTGCTCAACGCCCTGGATCGCGCCTATGACGAACTGCTGGCTGCTGGCGCCGACCTCAACGTGCGCTGAGCAACAGTAGTTGCGGATCGCCCGCCGCAAAGCCGGCAGAGAGTCCCTGGCGAGCATGCCGTAGCCTATGGCAGTAGCCCGGATGCAATCCGGGATGCAGGCTACTCCGCTCCCGGATTGCATCCGGGCTACGGAATAACTCAGATTCCGCGCCTTATTTGCGCGGCTTGGCCCGCGCGGTGGGCTCGGCGATTAACGGGTCGTCCGGCCAGTAGTGCTTGGGGTAACGGCCCTTGAGATCCTTCTTCACCTCCAGATAGGTATTGGCCCAGAAGCTGGCCAGGTCCTGGGTCACCTGCACCGGCCGCCGTGCCGGCGACAGCAGGTGCAGCTTGAGCCCCAGGCGACCGCCGGCGATGCGTGGCGTGGCGGCCAGGCCGAACAGCTCCTGCAGGCGCACCGCCAGTACCGGCGGCTCCTCGCTGTAGTCGATACCAATGCGTGAGCCGGACGGCACCGCCAGGCTGCGCGGCGCCAGCTCGTCGAGCTGCTGCGGCAGGGGCCAGGGCAGCAGGCCGGCGAGGATGCCGGGCAGCTCCAGGTTGGCAAAGTGACTGAGCCGGCTGACCTTGCCCAGATAGGGCTGCAACCAGTTTTCCAGGCTGGCCAGCAACGCCGCATCGCTCAGGTCGGGCCAGGCACTGCTGCCCTTGTCCTGCAGATCCAGGCGGCGCAACAGCGCCACCCGCGCCTGCCACTGGCGCAACTCGGGCGTCCAGGGCAGCAGCTCCAGGCCCTTGCGCCGCACCAGACCGAGCAGGGCACGTGCCCGCGCGCTGTCATCCAAACCATTCAAGGCCTCGCTGCTGAGCACCAGCGCGCCGACCTTGCGCTGGCGTTCGGCGCGCAACACGCCTTCGCGCTCGTCCCAATCCAGCTCCTCGACCTGGCTGACCTGCTCGGCCAGCACGCCGTCGAACAGCGCGGGGTCGAGATCGGCCGCCAGATAGATGCGCTCCTCGCGCTGGCCCTGGCGACTGCCGAGGTCGGCGATCACCAGCCACTCGTGTTTCATCAAGGCGTCCGGCTCGCCGAACTGCGCCGCACGGCCATTGGCCAGGCGGTAGTCGCCGCCACCCGCACGGCGCTGGCGGGCGACCCGGTCCGGATAGGCGAACGCCAGCAGGCAGCCGAGCCAGCGTGGATGCCCGGCATCGGCCACCGCCTCGCGCGCCGGACCACGCAGGTATCCACGGAACTGTCGGGCCAGCTGGCGTGCGCGCTGCACAGCACCCTTGGCGCCGCGCTGAGCCTTGTCCTCACCGCTGAGCAGGGCGATCCGGCTGTGCAGATCGGCCCCAGCACCACGCAGGATGTCGCGCTCGCCGAGCAGCGCGGCCAGGTCGCAAGCCAGGTTGCCCAGGCCCAGCGCCTGGCCGCGCAACAGCAGATGGGCGATGCGCGGGTGTGCCGGCAACTCGGCCATGGCCTGGCCGTGGGCCGTCAGCACCCCGCGTGCGTCCAGGGCGCCTAGGCGCTGCAACAGCTCGCGCGCCTGGGCGAACGGCGCGGCCGGCGGCGCATCGAGAAAGGCCAGCTCTCCGGGCTCGACACCCCAGCGCGCCAGCTGCAGAGCCAGCCCGGCCAGGTCGGCCGCGAGGATTTCCGCCGTGCCGTAAGCGGCCAGCTGTTCGTGCTGGGCCTGCGACCACAGGCGATAGCACACGCCCGGCTCGAGACGGCCGGCGCGGCCGGCGCGCTGGGTGGCGCTGGCGCGGGAGATGCGTTGGGTGTCCAGGCGGGTCATGCCGCTGGCCGGATCGAAGCGCGGCACCCGCGCCAGGCCGGCATCCACCACCACGCGCACGCCGTCGATGGTCAGGCTGGTCTCGGCGATATTGGTCGCCAGCACCACCTTGCGCTTGCCCGTCGGCGCCGCCTCGATAGCCGCACGCTGGGCGCTCAGGTCCAGCTCGCCATGCAGCGGGCAGAGCAAAATCTCATCACGCCCGCGCAGCGCCTCGGCCAGTTGCTCATGCACCCGGCGGATCTCGGCCTGGCCGGGGAGGAACAGCAACAGGCTGCCCGGCTCGTCGGCCAGGGCCTGCAGCACCGCCTGGGTGACGCGCTGCTCGATCCACTCGCCGGGCTGGAACGGGCTGCCCCAGCGGATATCCACCGGATGCATGCGCCCTGCGCTGGACACCACCGGAGCATCATCGAGCAGGCGTGACAGGCGTTCGCCTTCCAGGGTCGCCGACATCAGCAGCACCTTCAGCGGCGGATCGTCGCGCAACAGCTCGCGACCGTTGAGGCACAGGGCCAGGGCCAGGTCGGCATCCAGGCTGCGCTCGTGGAACTCATCGAAGATCACCAGGCCGACGCCCTCCAGCGCCGGATCATCCTGCAGGCGGCGGGCGAGAATGCCTTCGGTGACCACCTCGATGCGCGTGCGCGGGCCGACCTTGCTCTCCAGGCGGATGCGGTAGCCGACCGTTTCACCGACCTGCTCACCCAGCTCGCTGGCCAGGCGCTCGGCGGCCGCACGCGCCGCCAGGCGACGCGGTTCGAGCATGAGGATGCGCTGCCCGCCCAGCCAGGCTTCGTCGAGCAGGGCCAGCGGCACGCGGGTGGTCTTGCCGGCGCCGGGCGGCGCTTCCAGCACGGCCTCGTGGCGCTCGGCCAGGGCAGTGCGCAGGGCAGGCAAAACGGCATCTATGGGTAAGGGGGTCATGGCGGCTCCGCAAACAAGGCGGCGATTATAGGCTGGCCGGCGGCCGAACCGGGCCGCTCCGGCACGGTCTTAAGTCCATCCACCTGCAAGGGTGGCCTTGGTATAGTGCCGGCTGAATTTTATGGAGGTGCTCATGCACATGCGTTCCCGTGTTATCGGCGGCATCCTGGCTGCCACCCTGCTTACCCAACTAAGCGCCTGCGGCACGCTGTTCTTCCCCGACCGCCGCGGCCAGATCGAAGGCCGTATCGACCCGCTGGTCGCCGGGCTGAACGCCATCGGCATCCTGTTCTATGTGATCCCCGGGCTGATCGCCTTCGGCATCGACTTCGCCACCGGCGCCATCTACCTGCCGGCCGGCCAGTACTCGGTCGCCCCCGAGCAACTGCAGGACGCCATCGGTGCCGACGGCCAGATCGACCCGGCCAAGCTCAAGGCCATCATCCTGCGGGAAACCGGCCAGGAGCTGCCCCTCGACGATCCGCGCCTGATCCAGCACAGTGGCAATATCGAGCAACTGGCCGCCTACGGCCTGCGCACGGAGGCCTGATGAACCGCGTACTCGCCAACCACCTGCAGCGTCTGCTGGCCTACCACGGCTGGGCTTACATGCGCTTGTGCGGACAACTGGCGAGTCTCAGCGAAGAACAGTACCGCGCACCCTGCGGCCTGTTCTTCGGCAGCATCCATGGCACCCTCAACCACCTGGCCGTGGCCGACCGCCTGTGGCTGGCACGGGCGCGCTTCGAGGCGCAGCCGTTCGAGCGCCTGGATGTCGAAGTGCTCAGCGAGCGCACCGCCCTGGAGAACTACCTGGAGATGGGCGTGGCCGGCTGGCGCGACCTGCTCGAAGGGCTGGAGGATGCCGACCTGCTGGCGCCCATCGCCTACCGCAACTTGGCCGGCGAGCAGCACATGCGCCCACTGGCCGAGATCATTCCGCACCTGGTCAACCACGGCACCCATCACCGCGGCCAGATCAGCGCCGCGCTGACGGCCATGGGCCAGGCCGCACCGGTACTCGACTACATCTACGCCCTGCCCGAACTGCCATGAAGATCGAACCGCAGCACGCCCGGCTGCTGCGCCTGGCCAGCGGCGCGGCGCTGGCCACCGCCCTGCTGCTGACAGTGGCCAAGGCCGTGGCCTGGTGGTTGAGCGGCTCGGTCAGTCTGCTGGCCGGGCTCACCGACTCCTTGCTGGACAGCGCCGCCTCGCTGCTCAACCTGATTGCCGTGCACTACGCCCTGCGCCCGGCCGACGACGATCACCGCTATGGCCACGGCAAGGCGGAAGCCCTGGCCGGCCTGGGCCAGGCGCTGTTCATCGGCGCCAGTGCAGTATTGGTTGCCGTACAAGCCGTCGAGCGCCTGCAGCATCCGCAGCCTCTCGGTGCGCCGGCCCTGGGTATCACG
Organism: Pseudomonas campi; assembly: GCF_013200955.2. NCBI lineage: Bacteria > Pseudomonadati > Pseudomonadota > Gammaproteobacteria > Pseudomonadales > Pseudomonadaceae > Aquipseudomonas > Aquipseudomonas campi. The sequence continues at coordinate 750,697 of NZ_CP053697.2, read as the reverse complement.
GTGATGCTGCTGTCGCTGGCCATGACCGCAGGCCTGCTGCTGTTCCAGAGCCATGTGGTCAAGCTCACCGGCTCCACTGCCATCCGCGCCGACTCGCTGCACTACCGTTCCGACCTGCTGCTCAACGGCAGCATCCTGCTGGCCCTGGTGCTCGCCGCCTTCGGTTGGCAGCAGCTGGATGCACTGTTCGGCCTGGCCATCGCCGTCTACATCCTGTGGAGTGCGCTGAGCATCATGCGCGAGGCGGTGGCCGTGCTGATGGACGAAGAGCTGGGCGTGGAGGTTACCGAGCGCATGCACCTGCTGGCCTGCGCAGTGCCCGGCGTGCTTGGCGCCCACGACCTGCGCACGCGGGTTTCCGGCACTCACTGGTTCGTCCAGCTGCACCTGGAGCTGCCGGGTGAGCTGCCGCTGCTAGAGGCTCATCGTCTGTGCGAGCTGGCTGAGCGGGCGATCCGCAGCGAATTCCCGCGTGCCGAGGTGCTGGTACATCCCGACCCGATCGAAGTCGTGCCGCACTGACGGTTCGACCGCCGGAACCAGGCTCGGCAGCAAAGGCGTCAGGCCGAGCAGCAGAAGGATGCCGATATCGGCCAGGATAAGCGGGGTACGGCGCATGCCAGGGTCTCCGAAGTTACTCCGGGCAGTCTCCCAGAACCCGTGTAAAACCAGGGTAAAGGCCGCGCATCGTTTGCGTAAAATCGACTAGAGCAATTGCTCTAAAAACTCTAAGCTGGTGCAGCTTCACTCCTCCTAAAAACAATATCGAGGTGCTGCATGCCTGCTCCCCTGAACCCTAGCGCGATTGCCCTGCTCGGCCTGGTGGCCTGGTCCCTGTTGCTGGTCTTCCTGCTGGTCAACCAACGCGGCCTGCTGGTATTCAGCGGCCGGATGCGGGTCAACGCCTTCGCCGCGGATGGCAGCAACACGCCCAGCGAGTTCGGCCAACGCCTGGTGCGCGCCCATGCCAACTGCGTGGAAACCCTGCCATTGCTGGCAGCCGTGTTGCTCTACGCCATCGCCAGCGGGCAGACCGCGCTGACCGATCCGCTGGCCTGTGTGTTGCTCGGTGCGCGGCTGTTTCAGTCATGCATGCACCTGATCAGCACCAGCGCGCTGTTCGTCTGGCTGCGCTTCGCCGGCTTCCTGGTGCAACTGCTGATCCTGGCCTGGTGGCTGCTCGGTTTGAGTGACCTGCTCTGACGTCTGGCACAGACAAATCACAGGCAAGAAAAAGGGGAGGCACATGGCCTCCCCTTTTTCATGTCCGGCACAGGCGATGGTGTCGCCGCTTTCCTCGCCCGCCTGGTTGGGCGGTGCGGACCCGGGAGCCTGCGCGATCCGGTAGGACCGCCGGCACCGCGACACCTGATTGGGCGTGGCGGGTGGACTTCAACGTCCGGGCCATGAAACTGTGGGAAAGCTTAACCAAGCCAGAGCGACTAAGGATTGCGAATATTGCTCACGAATAGATTAGTTGCGCAATTTTAAACCACTGATAGATTGATCAGCGCAATCCGAACACATAGAAGCCCAATAATGAACAAGCTCGATCGCTACGACCTGCGCATCCTCGCCGAATTGCAGCGCGACGCGCGCATCTCCAATCAGGAACTGGCCGAACGCATCGGCCTGTCACCTTCGCCCTGTTCACGGCGGGTCAAGCAGCTGGAAGACGACGGCTACATCATCCGCCAGGTGGCCCTGCTCGATCGCAAGAAGCTCGGCCTGAGCCTGACCGCCTTCGTCCTGATCGGCATGGATCGGCACACCCCCGAGCGCTTCGAGCACTTCCAGGCGGTGATCCGCCAGTGCCCGGAAGTGCTGGAGTGCAGCCTGGTCACCGGAATGGACGCCGACTACCAGCTCAAGGTGGTGGTGCCGGACATGGACCACTACCAGAAATTCCTCCTCGGCCAGCTGACCCGCATCGAAGGCGTGACCAGCGTACGCTCCAGCTTCGTGCTCGACTCGGTACTGGCCAGCACCGAGCTGCCGCTCAACCATCTGCGCGAGTGAGCACTTATTCACGATCTTCTGAATTAGAGCCAGGCAAGGCGCTACGCCAGTAACAGCCTCCGGCTGGTCAAAGCGCCGAGGGAGCGGAGTTTACGAGCTGTAAATGAGCATGACTCGTTGCACTCGCCCTTCGGGCCGCGCTAACGCGCGTTAGCCGCAAGCGGCTTGCCGAGGCCATTTTTAACGCCGCATGGCCGACAGCCAGGAGATCGTGGGCCGATCAACGCCTGCTGGCAGGCCACCGGGCCGCGCGTATAATCGCCGGCCGTTGTCTATCCCCTGCTATTGCCGTTGAGGTCACCATGGAAACCGAACAGTTCGAAGCCCTGATGATGTATGTACTGGTGGGCGGGCTGATGGTGTTCATGGCCTTCATCATCTGGGACCTGGCGAAGAAGTCCAAGGCCGGCCGCCTGGGCACCGCGATCCTGTTCCTCGGCCTGGGCCTGTGCCTGTTCGCCTTCCTGGCCAAGCCGATCATCACCTACTTCATCGAAGCCGCACGCGGCATTCACGGCTGACGCCTAGGTAGCCCGGATGCAATCCGGGAATTGCTGAGCGGCCGGGTCCCGGATTACATCCGGGCTACGGGCCGCCGTGCGCACCCGAGCCCGTGCGGTGCCGAGGGTCATCCTCACGCTCTACTCCAGCAACCGGCGCAGTTCCTCCGGCAACGGCATCGGCTGGAATGCACTGACCCGCGCCCTGCCGCTGTTACCCAGCGGCACCCAGATCCGCGAGAACAGCAGCGCAGCAACGATGCGCGGTAGCTGCCCCGCCACCTCGCGCCAGTCATCTGCCTGCCAGCCGGCGCGCAGCATCAGCCAGTGCGACTGCGCATGCCACAGTGGCCTGCGCTGGCTGAGGATATGCGCGCGCTCCAGGCTGACGAAGGCAGCCTGCAGATCGCCCGCCTGCAGGGCGCCACGGGCTTCGGCAAAGGCCTGCAGCATGGCCTCACGCAGTTCGTTACGCATGCTCGGCCGCCTCCGCCAACTCGCCGCGCGCCTGGCGCAGTACCTGGATCGCCGCGGAAATCGCCAGGCTGGCCATGATCACTGCCACCAGCAGATCCGGCCAGGCACTCCCCGTACCGAACACCCCGAGGGCGGCGAGCAGCACGGCCAGGTTGCCCAGGGCATCGTTGCGCGTGCACAGCCAGACGCTGCGCATGTTGCTGTCCCCCTCGCGGTAGGCGTACAGCAGCGCCGCCACCCCGACATTGGCCAGCAGCGCCAGACTACCGACTACGCCCATGGTCGGCGCATTCGGCACCTCGCCCTGCAGCAGTTGCCAAACTGCCGCCGCCAAGACCCCAAGGCCGAACAGCAGCATGCTCAACGCTTTGAACTGCGCGGCGCGGGCGCGCAGCACCACACCGAGGCCGAGCACCCACAGACTGATGGCGTAGTTGCCGGCATCGCCGAGGAAGTCCAGCGAGTCAGCCAGCAGCGACACCGAGCCAGCGCGCAGGCCGGCGCCGATCTCCACGGCGAACATGGTGAAGTTGACCACCAGCGCCAGCCACAGGATCTTGCGGTAGCGCCGCGAGCGGCTGGCTTCTTGTTCGTGATTGCAGCAATGAGCACCCATTTGGCATCTCCTTGGTCCAGGTGCAGACTAGGCTAAAGCCTGTAGCGACTACAGGGTCAAGCAGCGGAGTCAAGCATGAGTAAACCCCTTACCATCGGCGTGCTCAGCCGCGAGAGCGGCGTCAATCTGGAGACCATCCGCTTCTACGAGCGCTCCGGCCTCCTCCCGGCACCACAGCGCAGCGCCGCCGGCTATCGCCACTATCAGGCGATGGACGTGCGCCGCCTGCGCTTTATCCGCCGCGGCCGCGAACTGGGCTTCAGCCTGGAGGAAATCCGCAGCCTGCTGGATCTCGCCGCCCATCCCGAAAGCCCCTGCGCCAGTGCCGACCAGATGGTGCGCGAACACCTGGACACCATCGAGGCGCGCATCCGCGACCTGCAGAACATGCAGGCCGAGTTGAACAAGATCGCCGGTTGCCAGAGCGGACATGCCGAACACTGCCGCCTGCTGGAAGCCCTGGACAGCCGCGACTGCTGCGCCTGAGCGACCTCGTAGGGCGGGGGCAACCCGCGCGCTCGCCACGCGGGTTTCACCCGCCCTACCTGCTGTTATTCCGCACAAGCTTTTGTAGGAGCCAGCTTGCTGGCGATCAGCTGGACGCTGTCTGCGCATCGCCAGCAAGCTGGCTCCTACAGGATCAGGCCGGGTGGATAACGCTCTGCTTATCCACCCTTTCATCGCCCCCGCAGGAGGCCTGCAGCGCTCAACCCAGCCGACAAACTGCAGACGCCAACCCCGCGCTTGGCGAACACTGCGTTCGCCAATGGCAACGGTGGCGGCGGTCAGCCATGCTAGGCTGGCAAACCTCGTTAGCCGCCTAAGCATCCACCTGTCATGTCCGAACTCCTGCTGCGCCGGCACAAGCCGTTCATGGCCTTCTGGCTGGCCCGCGTATTTACCGCCAGTGGCTTCCAGATGCTCACCGTGGCCATCGGCTGGCACCTCTACCAGCTGACCGGCAGCGTGCTCGACCTGGGCCTGGTCGGCCTCGCCGAATTCCTCCCGCGCCTGCTGTTCATGCTGCATGCCGGGCATGTCGCCGACCGCTTCGAGCGGCGTAAGATCGCCGCCGCCTGCCAGGCCGTGCAGGCCTTGGTGGCCGTGGCGCTGTTGCTGGGCAGCGGCACCGACAGCATCAGTCGCGAGCTGATCTTCGCCCTGGCCTTCCTGCTCGGCCTGGCGCGCACCTTCGAGATGCCGGCGACCCAGGCGTTGCTGCCCAATGTGGTGCCGGTCGAGCTGTTCCCGCGGGCCGTGGCCGCCTCGGCCTCGGCCATGCAGGCGGCGACCATCATCGCTCCGGCCCTCGGCGGCCTGCTCTACGCCTTCGGCGCGCAGTGGGTGTATGGCCCCACCGTGCTGCTCTATGTGCTGGCTTGCAGCCTGATGCTCGGCCTCAGCGCCACCGGCCAGGTACTGCGCAAGGAGCCGGCTACTCTGGACAGCCTGCTGGCCGGCATCCGCTTCATCCGCAGCAAGCCGGATGTGCTCGGCTCGATCTCTCTCGATCTGTTCGCCGTGCTGCTCGGCGGCGCCACCGCCCTGCTGCCGGTGTTCGCCAAGGACATCCTGCTCACCGGGCCCTGGGGTCTCGGCCTGCTGCGCTCGGCCCCGGCGGTCGGCGCGCTGCTGATGTCGCTGTGGCTGGCGCGCTTCCCGATCGAACGGCGTACCGGGCCGATCATGTTCAGCTCGGTAGCGGTGTTCGGCGTGGCGACCATCGCCTTCGGCATGTCCACCTCGTTCTGGTTCAGCATGGCGGTACTGGTGGTGCTGGGCGCGGCGGACATGATCAGCATGGTCATTCGCGGCGCCCTGGTGCAGCTGGACACCCCGGACGCCATGCGCGGCCGGGTCAGTGCGGTGAATGGCTTATTCATCGGCGCCTCGAACCAGCTCGGCGAGTTCGAGTCCGGCGTCACCGCGCATTGGTTCGGTACAGTGCCGGCGGTGCTGCTCGGCGGGGTCGGCACCCTGCTGGTGACGGGCACCTGGATCAAATTGTTCCCAACCCTGGCGCGGCGCGATCACCTGCACCAGACGCCGCCAGCCTGAGATACGGCTAACGAGCCAAGCAACAGCAGCGCCGTCAGAGGTGGAAATTGCTTCGCAGTTTTCCACCCTACCCGGAGCGGAAACTTTGTAGGGTGGATAACGCTCTGCTTATCCACCACTCGTTCAAGGCACCAGCATCGCCTCGGCCACCGCCTTGCGCGCAGCTTTACCAGCAAGCTGCTCGACCAGGGTCAGGGCGAACTCCAGCGCCGTGCCTGGGCCCTGGCTGGTGATGCAGTTGCCGTCGACCACTACCGGTTGGTCGACGAAGGTGCAGCCCGACAGGCGGTCACTGAACGCCGGGTAGCAGGTCATCCGCCGTTGTTTGAGCACGCCGTAGCCCTGTAAAGCCAGGGCCGGAGCGGCGCAGATGGCGGCGAACAGCTTGCCGGCCTTGGCCTGGGCCTGGACCTTCTCGGCCAGCGGCAGGTGGTCGGCCAGGTGCTGGGCGCCGGGCATGCCACCGGGCAGGGCGATCAGGTCGAAGTCCTGCGCCAGCACGTCGATCAGCATGGCGTCGGCGGTCATCCGCGAGCCACGGGCGCAGGTGAACATGCGCCGGTTCTCGATGCTCGCCACCACCACTTCGACCTCCGCGCGGCGCAGCACGTCGATCAGGGTCACGGTTTCAATGTCTTCCACACCGTCGGCGACGGCGATCAGGGCGCGGGTTGTCATGGCTGTTCTCCTTGGCGGACGGCAACCGATGCTGTCCGTCCGGTCATAAATTCACCGCTCGGGGGTGAGCTGGTATAGTGCGCGGCTTTTCCGGATCTGGCCCGAAATCTGCTGTCGATTGACCCCGACCAGCGGCCTTTGTGCTTTGCTTTCGCGCAGTCCGCACCTTACTCACGCAGCGTTCATGGGAGCCAACATGCTGGAAAAGCTGTTCCAACTCAAGGCACACAACACCACGGTGCGAACCGAGATCCTGGCGGGTCTGACCACCTTCCTGACCATGGCCTACATCCTCTTCGTCAACCCGGAAATCCTCGGCAAGACGGGCATGGATACCGGCGCCGTATTCGTCGCCACCTGCCTGGCCGCGGCCATCGGCTCGGCGGCGATGGGCCTGATCGCCAACTACCCGATCGCCCTGGCTCCCGGCATGGGCCTCAACGCCTTCTTCACCTATACAGTAGTCCTGCAGATGGGCTACAGCTGGCAGGTAGCGCTGGGCGCGGTATTTATTTCCGCCACGCTGTTCTTCCTGCTGTCGATCTTCCGCATCCGCGAGTGGATCGTGAACAGCATCCCGCTGCCGCTACGCTCGGCCATCGCCGCCGGCATCGGCCTGTTCCTCGCGCTGATCGCGCTGAAGGAAGCCGGCCTGGTGATTGCCAATCCGGGCACCCTGGTCGGCCTCGGTGACCTGCACGCCCCCGGCCCGCTGTTGGCGATCTTCGGCTTCTTCCTGATCGTTGCCCTGGAAGCCCGTCGGGTGACCGGCGCGGTGATGATCGGCATCCTGGTCGTCACCGCCATCGCCGTCGCCCTGGGTGTAAGCAAGTTCGGCGGCATCGTCTCGATGCCCCCGTCGATCATGCCCACCCTCATGCAGCTCGACATCATGGGCGCGCTGGACGTGGGCATGATCAGCGTGATTTTCGCCTTCCTGTTCGTCGACCTGTTCGACAACACCGGCACCCTGATCGGCGTGGCCAAGCGCGCCGGACTGATGAGCAAGGACGGCCACCTGCCGAAGATGGGCCGCGCCCTGATCGCCGACAGCACCGCCGCCATGGGTGGCTCGCTGCTGGGCACCAGCACCACCACCAGCTACATCGAGTCCGCCTCTGGCGTCGCCGCCGGCGGGCGCACCGGCCTGACCGCTTGCGTGGTCGCCGTGCTGTTTCTGCTGGCCCTGTTCTTCGCCCCGCTGGCCGGCACCGTACCGCCGTTTGCCACGGCCCCGGCCCTGCTCTTCATTGCGGTACTGATGACCTCCGGCCTGGCCGAAATCGACTGGGACGACATCACCGTCGCCGCCCCCGTGGTGATCACCGCCCTGGCCATGCCGCTGACCTTCTCCATCGCCAACGGCATCGCCTTCGGCTTCATCAGCTGGGTGGTGATCAAGGCCCTGGCCGGGCGCTTCAAGGAGCTCAACCCGGCCCTGGTGATCCTCGCCGCCATCTTCGTCATCAAATTCGGATTTACCGCCAGCGCATGAGCCAGAATCGAGACCAGGCAGCCTACGCCGCCCAACTGCACGACAAGGTCACCCGCCTGCGCGAGCTGCTGGCGCCCTTCGCCGCCCCCGAGCCGCAAGTGTTTACCTCGCCAGGTGAGCATTACCGCCTGCGCGCCGAGTTCCGCCTGTGGCGCGAACAGGAGGAGCGTCACTACGCGATGTTCGCCGCTGGCGACAACCGTACGCCGATCCTGATCGACGATTTCCCCATCGCCAGCCAGCGCATCAATCAACTGATGCCCCAGCTAAAAAGCGCCTGGCGGAGTAGCTCTGTTCTTGCTTTCAAACTGTTCCAGGTCGAGTTCCTCACCACCCTGGCCGGCGATGCGCTGATCACCCTGTGCTACCACCGCCCACTGGATGCCGCCTGGCAGGCCGAGGCCGAACAGCTGGCGACCAGCCTTGGCGTCAGCCTGGTCGGCCGCTCGCGTGGCCAGCGCCTGGTGATCGGTCGCGATTACGTGCAGGAAGAAATGACCGTAGCCGGGCGCACCTTCCGCTACCGCCAGCCGGAAGGCGCCTTCACCCAGCCCAACGGCCTGGTCTGCCAGCAAATGCTGGGCTGGGCCTTTGATGCGCTCGGCGAGCGCGAGGATGACCTACTCGAGCTGTACTGCGGCAACGGCAACTTCACCCTGCCGCTGTCCACCCGGGTACGCAAGGTGCTGGCCACCGAGATCAGCAAGAGCTCGGTGAATGCCGCCCTGGCCAACCTGGCCGACAATGGTATAGACAACATCGAGCTGGTGCGCCTGTCCGCCGAGGAGCTGACCCAGGCCCTCAACGAGGTACGGCCGTTCCGCCGCCTGGCCGGCATCGACCTGAAGTCCTACGACTTCGGCGCCGTGTTCGTCGACCCGCCGCGCGCAGGCATGGACCCGGACACCTGCGAGCTGACCCGGCGCTTCGACACCATCCTGTACATCTCCTGCAACCCGGAGACCCTGGCCGCCAACATCGCCCAGCTCAGCGACAGCCATCGCATCGAACGCTGCGCCCTGTTCGACCAGTTCCCCTGGACCCACCACATGGAAAGCGGCGTGCTGCTGGTGCGCCGCTGAGTCGGCAGGTTGGGTTGAGCGCCGCGAAGCCCAACCTATCGACTAGTTCCGCCCCAACCCGCGAAGACACCAGAACGCCAATCCGGCCGAAACCACCTCGAACAGCATGGCGTAGAGGTTGAAGGTTTGCTGCGCGCCGCCGTCCAGCCACAGGCCGGCCATACGCGTCAGCGCCAGGGCGGCGTAGAGCAGCACCAGCAGGCTCAGCGCCGGGCGCAGCAGGTCGAGACGGGCCAGCGCCAGCAGCAGGTAGGCCGCCAGGCCCAGCTGCAGGCCGCCGTAATAGGCACGCACATCGGTGATCGCCGCCGGCGCCATCAGCAGCATGCCGCTGAGGTTGGCCAGCTCGTGCGGCTTGACCAGGTAGGCCAGACCGAAGCCGGCGAGGATCAGGGCCTGTACGGCCAGGAAGATACGGGCGGACAGCATGGTCGAACTCCCTCAAACCTGTTTACGATCTCCTGGCCGTCGGCCATACCGCGTTAAAAGCAGCCTCGGAATGCTCATTTACAGCAGTAAACTCCGCGTCCTCGGCTGCTTTTGCCTTGTCTGGCTCTAGTCCAATAAATCGTAAACAGGTTGTTAAATGAATGGCAGCGAGCATAGGCGCTGTGTTCGCAGACTGAAACAGTCTGGCGCTGGGACTGCGTGCAGACCGGCGTTATCCTGCCGCAACCACCTTCTGGAGACTTCGCCATGCGCCGCCTGCTGCTCGCCACCGCCCTGTTCGCCGCCGCCACCAGCCAGGCCGCGGAAACCATCAGCATGGATGTCCACCGCGACGCCAACTGCGGCTGCTGCAAGGCATGGATCAGCCACCTCGAAGCCAACGACATCCAGGTCAACGACCATGTCGAGAGCGACATGAGCGCGGTCAAGAGCCGCCTCGGCGTGCCACCGCGCCTGGCCTCGTGCCACACCGGGGTGATCGACGGCAAGTTCGTCGAAGGCCACGTGCCGGCCAGCGACATCCTCAAGCTGCGCCAGCGCCCCGACCTGCTTGGCGCCGCCGTACCGGGCATGCCGCATGGCTCGCCCGGCATGGAAACCGGCGTGGTGCACGCCTATCAGGTGATCGGCCTGCAGAAAGACGGCAAGGAACAAGTGCTGACCGACTACCCCGCTCCATAACCCACCCGCTCCGCTTCTGCGCTGCGCTCATGGTCCGCTAGACCAGCGGACTGGCGCAGCACGCCTGCGCCAGCGACACTGTTACGCCTCGGCGGACTGAAGGAGTGGACCATGCGCTGGCAGAAGGCACGACGCAGCGACAACGTAGTGGATGCCCGTGGTGGCGGTGGCGGCGGCATGCGCTTCGGCGGCGGCAAGGGCCTCAGCCTCGGCGGTATCGCCATCGTCGTGGTGATCGGCCTGCTGATGGGCCAGGACCCGCTGACCATCCTCGGCAATATCGCCGGCCAGGCCGTGCAGCCTGGCGGGGTGACCACCCAGAGCCAGCCGGCTCCGGCGGCCAATGACCCGCAGAGCGAATTCGTCCGCGCCGTGCTCGGCGACACCGAAGACACCTGGCGCGCCATCTTCCAGGCCGGCGGCAAGCAATATCAGGATCCCAAGCTGGTGCTGTTCAGCGGCGGCGTGCGCTCGGCCTGCGGCTTCGCCGATGCCGCGGTCGGGCCCTTCTACTGCCCCGGCGATCAGCAGGTCTACCTCGACCTGAGCTTCTTCCGCGAACTGGAAACCCGTTTCGCCGCCGCCGGCGACTTCGCCCAGGCTTACGTGATCGCCCACGAGGTCGGCCACCATGTGCAGACCCTGCTCGGCGTCTCGGCCAAGGTCCACGCGGCACGCCAGCGTGGCGAACGGGTGGAAGGCGACAATGGCCTGCTGGTGCGTCAGGAACTGCAGGCCGACTGCCTGGCCGGCGTCTGGGCCTACCATGCCCAGCGCCGCCTGGACTGGTTGGAACCGGGCGATCTGGAAGAGGCGCTGAACGCCGCCAACGCCATCGGCGACGACCGCCTGCAGAAGCAGGCACGCGGCCAGGTGATGCCCGACTCCTTCACCCATGGCACTTCGGCCCAGCGCGAGCGCTGGTTCAAGGCCGGCTTCGAACGGGGCGAAGTGGGCCGCTGCGATACCTTCAAGGCGGCACGCCTGTAACGCGTTGCAGGGTGCGCATGCGCCCACTTGAACCAGAGCGGCTGGGTCTGTGCAGGGGGCTGGCAACTGGCTAGTTTGCGGCACCGTACACTCGTCTTTTGCGCAAAGGGAAATCCTGCCGAAGACGTTCCCAATAAGCCATTTATACGAACAGCGCACGCGGCGCTGCCTAGTTCCAGCGTTACACGGAGGTAACCATGCGACTGCGCAAGATGCTTACAGGTCTGGCCCTATTTTTGACGGTTCTGTTGTTGGCGAGTGAAGCCGTAATGCACGAAGCATTTCGGAAACCTGTTGACGCTCCAATTGCAATGACACCAAACGCAGAAGCTACAGCCGACTTCTGGATTCTGCTTCCTGGCGCTTACCAACTGGATCTCGTTTTCAATGCTGCACAACCTCATGCACGGCAAAAGTTGAAGTCGGTACTTGGCCAGCATGGATGCTGGAACAGCAAATCCAACTCTCCCTGCGGCGAGTACCTCCCTTACTCGATCAAGTGGGAAGTCCGCTCCGAAAGTGAAGTCATCACTTCTGGGGTTGGTACAGAACTCACTCGTGGTGGGCACCTCAGAATTGATAGTCGGGGTACGGGGTTAGGGGCCGTGGCACTTCCTGCCGGACGCCTAACTCTGCACGCTGTTGCTGAGAGCCCGTTACCTCAGCTGTCGAACCTCAGCCCACGCCTTGTCCTGTCTGGCGGTACAGGTGGAGCGAAGACTTTCCAATCACCCTTCGTGACTTACGTCTGGACGTTCTGGGCGCTCGGAAGGCTCGCATTGTGGTACGCCGCTGGGCTCCTCTGGCTGGCAGTAGCTTTGGTGTGGTTTCGCACCGAAAAACGTAGGCAACGTGACATTGAAGTCAGCGCATAGCCCCTCGCACCGACTAACGTCGGCACTGACGGGTCAGCCCCGGCAGAGTTCAAACGTTAACCCACCGTATATTGAAAGAATCTCGATAGGGCGTGAGCGCAGGGTCGCAGAGCCTGTTTGCGATCTTGCGTAGGGTGCGCGCCTCAGAAGGCTCTGCGCTGCCCTGATGCGCAAGCCCCTACTCAATCATCGACGCCGCGCCGGCCTGCTGCTGGTAGGCCTTGGGCGACTGACCGAACCAGCCCTTGAACGCCTTGTAGAAAGCACTCGGCTCACTGAAGCCCAACTCGCGGCTGAGCGCCTCGACCCGGCAACCCGGTTGCGCCAGGCGCTGCAGTGCCTGCTGGCGGCGCACCTGGGCCAGCAACTCGGAGAAGCAGCAGTCTTCCTCACGCAGGTGGCGGTGCAGGGTCTGCCGGCTGATCTGCAGACGCTCGGCCAGCGCCGCCACCGAAAACTCGCCACTGACCAGCCCCTGCTCGATCAGGCGCAGCACCTGCTGACGCAAGCTGCTGTGTGCCGGCAACTGCGCCTGCATGCTGCTTACCCGCTGTTGCAACAGGCCCTTGAGGTAAGCGTTGTCGCCGACCATGGGCAGTTGCATGTCAGCCTCGGCCATCTCGATGTAGTCCTGCGCCTCGCCGAAGCGCACCGCGCAGCCGAACACCTGACGGTAGTTGGCCGGCCCGGCCAGGGCCGCATGACGCAGGCCCACCGCCAACGGCAACAGGCGCACCCCGCTCATCTGCCGCGCCCAGCACAGGGCCGAGCTCAGGCTGTACTCGCAGACGGGCGGCAGGCCCGCCAATGGCGCACTGAACAGGAACACGATGCGCACGCGCCCGGCCTGCCGTTCCACCCGCAGGCTCTCGCATTCGCTCATCACCGGGCTATGCCGGCAGAACAGCTCCAGCGCCTCGCCGAGGGTGGCGCTCAGCGCCGCCAGATTGGCCACCGGGCCGCGCGTCTGCAGGCCACGGCGCTGGCCGAGCAACAGGCCCAGATCGGCCGGTGCGCCACGCCGCAGGGCCAATTGCCAGAGCCGCACCAGCCAAGCCACCGGGATGCGCGTTTCCAGGTCCAGCGCCGGCTCGGGCGCCAGGCCCAGCGTCAGCAGGTCATCCGGCCCCACCAGCTGCAGACTGCGCAGGGCCTGGTAGAGGTCGAGCAACAATGACGCCGACGCGCTGGGAGCCGTGGTCACCTGCAACATGGGGAAGCCCTTTCACCTGCCGAGAGAGGGTCGATTGTGCGGCGCACTTGAGACAAATTGCCAGTTCCTTGTGACCCCAGGCTATCAACAGACCCGCCGCCGCTGGGTAGATTGGCCGGACAACAATATCGAGTGCCTAGCACCGCCGGAGTCCGCCATGAGTCATGCCGACCTGATTACCCTGCCACGCCTGCTGCAACGTCTACCGCGCCTGCTGCTCGACCTGCCCGGCATCGCCAAGGGCCTGCATATCGCCAGCCGCAGTCGCGGCCAACGTCCGGTCGGTCTGGGCCTGTGCGTCGAGCAGGCGGCGCGCGCCAACCCCGACGGTGCGGCGCTGATCCAGGGTGACGAACAACTCAGCTATGCCGAGTTCAACCAGTGGGCCAACCGCCTCGCCCACTACCTGCAGGCCCGTGGCCTGGGCAAGGGCGACAGCGTGGTGCTGATGCTGGAGAACCGCCTGGAGCTGCTGGCCTGCGTCACCGCCTGCGCCAAGCTCGGCGTGGTAAGCGCACTGATCAACAGCAGCCAGCGCGGTCAGGTGCTGGCGCACAGCATCAACCTGGTGCAACCGAAACTGGCACTGGTCGGCGAGGAACTGCTGGCGGCTTTCCAGGAAGTCGAAGCGCAGTTGCAGCTGGCCCAGGACGCGCGCCTGTATTTCGCCGACCAGCCGACCTGGCGCGACCCCGGCATGGCGCCCACAGGCTGGCAGCACCCGGCCGCCGAGCTGCACGCCTACCCGACGAGCAATCCGCAGCTAGCCGAGCCGGTACGCGCCGCCGACCCCTGCTTCTACATCTACACCTCCGGCACCACCGGCCTGCCGAAAGCCGTGGTGTTCAACCACGGGCGCTTCATGAAGGGCTACGGCGTGTTCGGTTTCGCCGCCGTGCGCCTGGGCAACACCGACCGCCTGTACTGCAGCCTGCCGTTCTACCACGCCACCGCCATGGTGGTGTGCTGGGGCTCGGTGCTGGCTGGCCAGGCGGCGCTGATCATGGTGCGCAAGTTCAGCGCCAGCCGTTTCTGGGAGGACGTGCAGCGCCACCAGGCGACCGCCTTCGGTTATGTCGGCGAGTTGTGCCGCTACCTGCTGGACCAGCCGCCGCGTGCCAACGACGGCGCCAACCCGATCCGTGTGATGGTTGGCAACGGCCTGCGCCCGAGCATCTGGCAGGCATTCAAACAGCGCTTCGCGGTCGAGCGGGTGATGGAGCTGTATGCCTCCAGCGAAGGCAATATCGGTTTCACCAATCTGCTCAACTTCGACAATACCGTGGGCTTCTCGCCCTACCCCTACGCCATCGTCCAGTACGACCAGGAGTCCGAGGCGCCGCGCCGCGATGCCGACGGCCGGCTGCAACGAGTGGGCAAAGGCGAAGCCGGGTTGCTGCTCGGGCAGATCACCGCGAATACTCCGTTCGATGGCTACACCGATATGAAGAAGACCGAGACCTGCATCCTGCGCGACGTGTTCGAGCCCGGCGATGCCTGGTTCAACACCGGCGACCTGATGCGCGACATCGGCTTCAAGCACGCCCAGTTCGTCGACCGCCTCGGCGACACCTTCCGCTGGAAAGGCGAGAACGTCTCCACCTCGCAGGTCGAGGCGATCCTCGATGGCATCGAGCAGATCAGCGAGACGGCCGTGTATGGCGTGGAAATCCCCGGCACCAACGGCCGCGCCGGCATGGCCTGCATGCGCCTGGATTGCCCGCCGGCGCAGTTCGACTTCCATGCCCTGCTCAACGAGCTGCGCCGCGAGCTGCCGGTCTACGCCGTGCCGCTGTTCCTGCGCCTGAGCGCGCAACTGGAGACCACCGGCACCTTCAAGCACAAGAAGGCGCCGCTGAAGGAGCAGGCCTATGACCTCGAACGCTGCAGCGATCCGCTGTATGCCTGGCTGCCCGGCAGCGACCGCTACGTGCCACTGACCCGCGAACTGCAGGCGGCCATCGCTGCCGGTGCCTATCGCTACTGAGGCCTATCGCTACTGACGCCTAGGACGGGTGAACCCCGCGCCGGCCAGCGCGGGTTGCACCCGCCCTACGCGTTAGCCCTGAACCTGGGCGAGCAGGGCGTGGCAATCCACGGCGAAGTGATCGGCCAGTTCCGGCCAGGGATTCTCCGCCAGGTTGACCAGCACGCCGCAAGCTCCAGCGGCGCGGGCGCAGTCGAGGTCGAAGCGGTAGTCACCGACCATCACCAGTTGCTGCGGCGCCACTTGCCATTGCCCAGCCAGCTGCAGCAGGCCGCCGGGATGCGGCTTGGGCGGCGCCTCGTCACGGCCGACCACATCGCGACTGACAAAGCAGTCGCCGAGGCCGATCGCCTGCAGGGTCAGCAGCGCCAGTTCGTGGGCGTTGCGGGTGAGGATGCCGAGGCGGCAGTCGCGCTGCTGCAGTTCGCGCACCAGCTCCACGGCTCCCGGCGCCGGCTGCGCGGCCAGGGCCAGCTCGCGTTCGTGCTCGAGCAACCAGGCATGCTTGGCCGCCGCTTCGTCCGCCGGCAGCGCGGCCAGGTGATGGAGGATGTCGTCGCAGGCGGGGATCGCCAGGGCGCGCTTGATCGCCTCGAAGTCATGCACGGCGATGGTCAGGGTGCCGTCCATGTCGAACACCCAGTGCCGGCTACTGCGTAGTCGAACGACGCTCATGGTCGTAGGGCGGGTGAAACCCGCGTCCGCAAAGCGCGGGTTTCACCCGCCCTACCTGTCACTTCCAATCCTCGCGCAGGCGGGTCAGCCCCTCCTGGCAGGACGACGCCACCAACTGGCCGCTGCGATTGAAGATGCTGGCGCGGGCAAAGCCGCGGGCGTTGCCGGCCCAGGGGCTGTCCATGGCGTACAGCAGCCAGTCGTCCATGCGCAGATCGCCGTGGAACCACAGCGCATGGTCGAGGCTGGCGACCTGCATGAACTTCTGGAACACCGAGACGCCGTGCGGCTGCATCGAGGTGGTCAGCAGGTTGAAGTCACTGGCGTAGGCCAGCAGGAACTTGTGCAGCTGCGGCTCGGCCGGCAGCGTACCGGCGGCGCGGAACCAGACATATTTGACCGGCTCGCACGGCTCGGGCGCGAAGGGGTTGATGCGCGTCACCGGGCGGATCTCGATCGGCTTGTCGCTGGTCATGCGCTCGCGCATGCGCTCCGGGATCAGCTGTGCGACCTGGCGCGCCAGCTCGGTTTCCGAGGGCAGGTTTTCCGGGCCGGGCACGTCGGGCATCGGCAGCTGGTGGCTGAAGCCCTGCTCGTCGAACTGGAAAGAAGCGGCGCAGGAGAAGATCGGCTGGCCCTTCTGAATCGCCGTGACCCGCCGGGTGCTGAAGCTGCCACCGTCGCGGATGCGCTCGACCTGGTACACCACCGGCAGGCTGGCGTCGCCGGGACGTAGGAAGTAGCCGTGCAGGGAATGCACGTGGCGCGCTTCCTCCACCGTCTGGCTGGCCGCCGACACGCACTGGCCGAGCACCTGGCCGCCGAACAGCTGGCGGAAGCCAAGGTCCTGGCTCAGGCCGCGGAACAGGTTTTCCTCGATTTGCTCCAGGCTTAGCAGGGCCACCAGATCTTCCAGCACTTGACTCATGATTCCCCTCCCTCGGGGCGGCGCAATACGGGGTAGGCCGGCTGCGAGGAGAGACGCTCATCCCACACCGCGCGGCCAATGGTGAAATGGTAAAGACTTTGCCAGCGGCTGTCGGCCAGTTCGAGCAATTCATGCACCTGATCGTCGAAGAAACAGCCGATTCCGGTGCCGGACAGGCCCGCCGCCTCGGCTTCCAGATAGAGCAGCTGGCCGATCTGCCCGCACTCCCAGTACAGCCGTGGATAGTGCCAGGCGCCCTCGCCCAGGGCCTGGTCGAAGCGCGCCAGCATGGCCAGGGCTACACAGCCATCGCTGGCGATGTCCTGGCCGCAGGAGAGGAAGCCGGCCAGGCCACGGGCATCGCCAGTCAACAGGCGGTACAGCGGCAGCTCGGCATGCGCAGGCTGCCAGGCGAAATCCGCACGCAGCCCCTCTGGCTGAGCTTGCCCGTCGCCGCGCGACAGCCAGTACAGGCCGGGCTCCAGGCCTTGAACACGGTGGACGAACAGCAGCAAATCGACCTGTGCCGGCGTACCGAGCACGGCGAAGGGCACCGGCGAATGGCCCGGCAGCAGACGCCGCAGCCAGGCGAACAGCAGCTCGGCGTGAATGCCGCTACGCCCGTCGAAAGACTGGGCGCTGCGCCGCCGGTGCAGGATCGGCCGCAACGGCAGGCCGGGGTTGTCCGTGGCCAGCAGACCTGTCGGCGCCGTCCACTCAGCCGGCGACAATCCTGGCGCGCGGCACACGGCCTGCACCCGCGCCAGCTCCGGCCAATCGCGGTAGTGGCGCGACAGGCGATTGGGCTGCCCGGCCTGCTCCAGCGCGGCCAGGCCATTGAGCAGACTGCTCGGCAGCTTGAACTCACCCGACTGCGGCGGACCGATCCACAGCAGGCAGTCGGCGTGCTCGGCTTCGTGGAAGCCCTCGCGATCAAGGCCGAGCAGGCCGTCCAGGCGAGCCTCCGCCACCCCGCGCAGCAGGCGCACCTGCCAGCCGTGGAGGCTGGCGGCAATACTCAAGCAGGCCAGCGCGTGGCCGAGGTCGTGCTGGCAGTAACGGTAAGCGCGCTCGCCGTACTTCCACGCCTCGCGCCAGGGAATGCTGGCCAGGCCCAGCAGGAGGCCGCCAACCGGCAGCGCTTCACGCAGTTGCTCGCCCAGCGCCGCCGGCAGCTCGGCGCGCAGCTCCAGAGCATGCTGATCGGGCGCGTAATGGGCCAGCACGCCGGCCTCGTCCACCACACCGGGCGGCAGCAGCAGGTAGGCCTCGGTCGGGTGCAGGTTGCCCGACGACGGATTGACCCGCAGCGCCCAGCGATTGCCGCCAGCCTCCTTCCAGGCCGACAGCGCCAGGCTGTCGTACAGCAGTTGCGCCAGGCTGGCGCGGTTCAGCTCGGCCGGCGCGCCGAGCGGCTCTGCAAACACCGCGTCGTAGCCCGGCGACTCCTCCTGCGGGCGCTGCCACAACTCGATCAGCCGCGCCCCGGTGTATCGGCGGAACGGCGCCGGCTGGGTCGCCCAGTCGAGCTGGCCGGGCCCCGGCGCATAACCATCCGGGCGATGCTTGCTGAGCTGGTGGTAGGCGCGTACGGCCTGTTCGGCATCCATCGGGCGACGGCTCCTTGAGCCAGTGACAAGGCCCACAGCATACTGCCTGCCGCGTGATCACGAGAGCCGTCCGATGTACCTGCCGCTGGTCTACCACGACGACTACAGCCCGCCCTTCCCGGCCGGCCATCGCTTCCCGATGGAGAAGTTTCGCCTGCTGCGCGATCACCTGGTGGACAGCGGCCTGACGACCGACAGCGAACTGCAGCGCCCGCAGATCTGCCCGCCCGAGGTGCTGGCCCTGGCCCACTGCCCGGCCTATATCGAGCGTTTTCTCGCCGGCGAGCTGACCGCGCAGGAGCAGCGCCGCCTCGGCCTGCCCTGGAGTGAAGCCCTGGCCCGGCGCACCGTGCGTGCGGTGGGCGGCTCGCTGCTGGCCGCCGAGCTGGCGCTGCAGCACGGTATCGCCTGCCACCTGGCCGGCGGCACTCACCATGCCCACTTCGACCATGCCTCCGGTTTCTGCATTTTCAACGACCTGGCGGTGGTGGCCCTGCATCTGCTGGAAAGCGGTCAGGCCGGGCGCGTACTGATCTTCGACTGCGACGTGCACCAGGGCGACGGCAGCGCGCGCATCCTGGAAAACGTGCCCGACGCCATCACCGTGTCGCTGCACTGCGAGAAGAACTTCCCGGCACGCAAGGCCAACAGCGACTGGGACATCGGCCTGCCGATCGGCATGGGTGACGCCGCCTATCTCAAGGTGGTCAACGACAGCCTCGGCTACCTGCTGGCCCTCTACCAGCCGGATATCGTGCTGTACGACGCTGGCGTCGACGTACACCGCGATGACGCCCTTGGCTATCTGCAACTGACCGACGCCGGCATCGCCGCCCGCGATGAAGCGGTGCTGCGCCATTGCCTGGAGCGCGAGATTCCGGTGGTCGGCCTGATCGGTGGCGGCTACGACAAAGACCGCGCGGCCCTGGCGCGCCGCCACGGCATCCTCCACCACAGCGCGGCGCGGGTGCTGCAGGCCCTGCGGGCCTGACCCCCGCGGCTAGCCGCCGCAGGGCCGGCATTGCTAGGATCGCCGCCTCACCGACAGGATGTTACCCATGCCAGCCCAGCCCGCCACCGCCCAACACGTTTACTGCCGCTACTGCGGCACGGCCATCGGCCGGCTGGACAATCACTGCCCCGCCTGCAACGCCGGGCAAAACCTCAAGCCGCGCAACCAGATAGTCGCCGGCCTGCTCGCCCTGTTTCTCGGTGGCCTGGGCATGCACCGTTTCTACCTGGGCCAATGGTGGGGCCTGTTCTACCTGCTGCTGTGCTGGAGCGGCATTCCCATGCTGGTTGCCCTGGTGGAGGCGATCAGCTTCCTGGCGACCGACAAGCAAGACTGGAAAGAGCGCTACGGCCATACCGATGGCAGCAGCTGGTTGATCGCCATCGTCAGCGTCGGCCTGCTGCTCATCGCCGTCGCGCTGCTCCTGGCCATCATGATCGTGGCCCTCAGCGATCCCGCCGCGCCCATCGAGTTCAGCGAGCTGCTGCTGGAGCGGCCGGACTGACGCAGGCGGCTACCGATTGCTGATGTAGAATCGCCACCTCTATCGCCGCTCGTCACTCGCCATGCCTGCAGTTTCGCCTCCGCAATCGCCCACAGTCGCCATCATCGGTGGCGGCCCCGCCGGGCTGATGGCCGCCGAAGTGCTGGCCAATGCCGGCGTGCGCGTCGAGCTGTACGACGCCATGCCCTCGCTGGGGCGCAAGTTTCTCCTGGCCGGGGTCGGCGGGATGAACATCACCCACTCAGAACCGAAAGCGGCGTTCCTCGGCCGCTACCGCGAGCGCCGCGAGGAAGTCGCCGGCTTGCTCGCCGACTTCGATGCCGACAGCCTGCGCGCCTGGATCCATGGCCTGGGCATCGACACCTTCGTCGGCACCTCCGGCCGCGTGTTCCCCAGCGACATGAAAGCCGCGCCGCTACTGCGCGCCTGGCTCAAGCGCCTGCGTGAGGCCGGCGTGCGCCTGCACACGCGCAGCCGCTGGCTGGGCTGGAACAGCGATGGCAGCCTGCGCCTGCAGACCAGCGAGGGCGAACAGGCGATCCACGCCGATGCCTGCGTGCTGGCCCTGGGTGGCGGCAGCTGGGCGCGCCTGGGTTCCGATGGCGCCTGGGTGCCCCTGCTGCAACAGCGCGGAGTGAGCAGCGCCCCGCTGCAGCCGGCCAACTGTGGTTTCGAGGTGGCGAGCTGGAGCGCCCTGCTGCGTGACAAGTTCGCCGGCGCCCCGCTGAAGAACGTGACCCTGGCCCTGGCCGACGAGGCGCCGCGGCGTGGCGAATTCATCCTCACCGCAGTCGGCGTGGAGGGCAGCCTGGTCTACGCCCTCTCGGCCGCCATCCGCGAGCAGATCGAACAGACCGGCAGCGCCACCCTGCATCTCGACCTGCAGCCGGATCGCTCGCTGGAGAAGGTCAGCCAGTTGCTGGCCAAGCCGCGCGGTTCGCGCTCCATGGCCAAGCACCTGCACAGCCAGCTGGGACTCGACGGGGTCAAGGCCGCGCTGCTGCGCGAGCTGACCAACGCCGCACAATTCGCCGAACCGGGCCTGCTGGCGGCGGCGATCAAGGCCCTGCCGCTGTGCCTGCTGCGCCCACGCCCCCTGGACGAGGCGATCAGCAGCGCCGGCGGCGTGCCGTTCGAGCAACTGGATGCGAACCTGATGCTGCACCGGCTGCCCGGCGTGTTCTGCGCTGGCGAGATGCTCGACTGGGAAGCGCCGACCGGCGGCTACCTGCTCACCGCCTGCTTCGCCAGCGGCCGTGCGGCCGGGTTGGGCGCATTGGCGTGGCTGCAGGCTCGGGGCCTGCCCCTGTAGGAGCGAGCCCTGCTCGCGAACCGGCGCACCGCAAAGCTTCGCGAGCAGAGCTTGCTCCTACATCAGTTGCGCCCTTACTCCATAGGTTTCTATCGCCCATGAAAAAGCCCGGCATCCGCCGGGCTTTTTGGTTACGCGTCACTCAGTACTCGGGGTTGCCATTGAGCTGAGCTTCGGCGGCCTTGGCCAGGTCCGGCGGCAGGAAGTCCTGGTCCGGGTTGTAGTCCGGCTTGAGGAAGCTGGACAGCGCATCCAGGTCGGACGGTGCCAGGGTGCCGGCGGCCTGTTTCAGGCGCAGGTTGTTGATGATGTAGTCGTAGCGCGCATCGTTGTAGTTACGCACCGAGCTGTACAGCTGACGCTGAGCATCGAGCACGTCGACGATGTTGCGGGTACCGACCTGATAGCCGATTTCGGTGGCTTCCAGGGCGCTCTGGTTGGAGATGATCGACTGCTTGCGCGCCTGTACGGTTTCCACATCGGTGTTCACCGCGCGGTGCAGGTTGCGGGTGTTCTCGACGATCTGCCGGCGCAGGCTTTCGCGCTCCTGCTCGGTCTGGGTCAGGGTCTGATAGGCCTCGCGCACTTGCGAGCTGGTCAGGCCGCCGCTGTAGATCGGGATATTCAGCTGCAGGCCGATGGTGGTCTGCTCGGCATCGCCGTCGTAGACCGACAGCGCGTCGCTGTTGTTGAAACCGAGCGAGTCGTTGTCGCCCTTCTGGTACTGCGCCACGGCGTCGAGGGTCGGCGCATGGCCGGACTTGCGCTGGCGCAGGGTTTCTTCAGCTGCATCCACGGCAAAGTTGCTGGACTGCAGATTGAGGTTCTGCTGGGCGGCGGTATCGACCCAGGCTTTGGCATCGTTCGGCACCGGCACCAGGATCGGCAGGGTGTGCTGGATGCCTTCGATGGCGGCATATTCGTTGTTGGTCAGGGTGACCAGAGCCTGGAAGGCGTCCTGCACATTGCGCTCGGCGATGATGCGGTTGGCGCGGGAAGTGTCGTAACCGGCCTGGGCTTCCAGTACATCGGTCTTGTCCGACAGGCCGACGTCGAAGCGCTCGTTGGCCTGGTCCAGCTGGCGCTTGAACGCCGCTTCTTCGGCCTTGGTCGAAGCCAGGGTGTCCTGGGCGCGCAGCACCGCGAAGTAGGTCTCGGCGCTCTGCAGGATCAGGTTCTGTTCGGTCGCGGACAAGGCCAGGCTGGCCTGCTCGTTGGTGGCCTTGGCCGCCTGGTACTGGAACCAGCGGTCGGCACGGAACAGTGGCTGGCTCAGGCTGGCGCGGTAGGAGGTGCCACTGCGCGAGGAGTCCAGGTCGCCGATGCTGCGATCGACCTGGGTGTCGGTGTTGGTCATGTCGGCGCCGGCGGACAGGTTCGGCAGCAGGCCGGCACGGGCCTGCGGTACCACTTCGCTGATGGCGCCGTAGTTGGCGCGGGCGGCGGCCAGGTCGGCGTTGTTCTTCACCGCCTCGTTGTACACGGTCACCAGACCGGTTTTGCTGCCAGCCGGGGCGTCAGCGGCCCAGGCCATTCCGGATGCGGCGGAAGCTACTGCGAGCGCCAGAGAGAGTCTGCGTAGCATGATCAATCCTAGATACGAGTGAATCGGCCAAGGCTAAGGGGGCGGCCCGCGGTGGTCAAGGCACAGCGAGCCCGACGATAGCCTAGTTTGCAATAAGCTTTGTTGCTGGCTTGCAACAATACTCTACCAGCCGGTTCAGTTTATCTTTTTTTCACCACGATCAATCCATTCTTGCGACCAGCGCATTGGTGTTCTGCCGGCCGCTTGATTAGACTGCCGACTGTTCTTGTCGGGGTGCCCAGAAGCATGGGCTGAGATCGGAAAGTTCCGGATCCCGTTGAACCTGATCAGGTTAAGGCCTGCGTAGGGAACAAGATGTACTCGCCACGGCGAGCCCCTCTCGGCACCGACCCCGGTGCGCCCGCGCTCCCCTTCCGCACTCCAGGTTCGCTCCGACACCAGCCAGGAGTCAGCCATGCGTGCCGAACAAGCCAAGAATCTGAGTGAAAGCGCTCAGGTCGACCAGCAGTCGATCCAGCCCTTCCCCCGTTCGCAGAAAGTCTATGTACAGGGTTCGCGCCCGGATATCCGCGTACCGATGCGCGAGATCAGCCTGGATGTGACACCGACTGCATTCGGCGGCGAGATCAACGCCCCGGTCACCGTGTACGACACCTCCGGCCCCTACACCGACCCGACTGTGACCATCGACGTGCGCCAGGGTCTGGCCGACGTGCGCAGCGCCTGGATCGACGACCGTGGCGACACCGAAAAACTGCCGGGCCTGTCCTCCGAGTTCGGCCAGCGCCGCCTGAACGACGCCGAGCTGACCGCCATGCGCTTCGCCCACGTGCGCAACCCGCGCAAGGCCAAGGCCGGCAAGAACGTCAGCCAGATGCACTACGCCCGCCAGGGCATCATCACGCCGGAGATGGAATACGTCGCCATCCGCGAGAACATGAAGCTGGCGGAAGCGCGCGAGGCTGGCCTGCTCAAGGAGCAGCACGGCGGCCAGAGCTTCGGCGCCAGCATTCCGAAAGAGATCACTGCCGAGTTCGTCCGCGAGGAAATTGCCCGCGGTCGCGCCATCATCCCGGCCAACATCAACCACGTGGAACTGGAGCCGATGATCATCGGCCGCAACTTCCTGGTGAAGATCAACGGCAACATCGGCAACTCGGCGCTGGGTTCTTCGATTGAAGAAGAAGTGGCCAAGCTGACCTGGGGCATCCGCTGGGGTTCGGATACCGTCATGGACCTGTCCACCGGCAAGCATATCCATGAGACCCGCGAGTGGATCATCCGCAACTCGCCGGTGCCGATCGGCACCGTGCCGATCTATCAGGCGCTGGAGAAGGTCAACGGCGTGGCCGAGGACCTGACCTGGGAACTGTTCCGCGACACCCTGATCGAGCAGGCCGAACAGGGCGTGGACTACTTCACTATCCACGCCGGCGTATTGCTGCGCTATGTGCCGCTGACCGCCAAGCGCGTCACCGGCATCGTTAGCCGTGGCGGCTCGATCATGGCCAAGTGGTGCCTGGCCCATCATAAAGAGAACTTCCTCTATACCCACTTCGAGGAAATCTGCGAAATCATGAAGGCCTACGACGTCAGCTTCTCGCTGGGCGATGGCCTGCGTCCCGGTTCGATCGCCGACGCCAACGACGCCGCCCAGTTCGGCGAGCTGGAAACCCTCGGCGAGCTGACCAAGATTGCCTGGAAGCACGACGTGCAGACCATGATCGAAGGCCCCGGCCACGTGCCGATGCAGCTGATCAAGGAGAACATGGACAAGCAGCTGGAATGCTGCGACGAGGCGCCGTTCTACACCCTCGGCCCGCTGACCACCGACATCGCCCCCGGCTACGACCACATCACCAGTGGCATCGGTGCGGCGATGATCGGCTGGTTCGGCTGCGCCATGCTCTGCTACGTCACGCCCAAGGAGCACCTGGGCCTGCCGAACAAGGATGACGTGAAGACCGGCATCATCACCTACAAGATCGCCGCGCATGCCGCCGACCTGGCCAAGGGTCACCCGGGCGCGCAGATCCGCGACAATGCCCTGAGCAAGGCGCGTTTCGAGTTCCGCTGGGAAGACCAGTTCAACCTCGGCCTCGACCCGGACACCGCGCGCAGCTACCACGACGAGACCCTGCCCAAGGACTCGGCCAAGGTCGCGCACTTCTGCTCCATGTGCGGGCCGAAGTTCTGCTCGATGAAGATCACCCAGGAAGTGCGCGACTACGCCAAGGAGAACGGCCTGTCCGACGAGAGCCTGGCGGTCGAGGCCGGCTTCAAGGAACAGGCCGAGCGCTTCAAGGGCGAGGGTTCGGTGATCTACAAGCAGGTCTGATTCCTGCCTGGGATGTCGCGCTCACGCCAAGCGTGGGCGCACCCTAGAAACCACTCAGGCCCTTCACCATGGTGAGGGGCTTTCTTTTTTTATCGGGTGCTGCCCGCTCCGCTAACAGGCTGGGGGCGGACCTCAATAATCGTGAATCTGGTACTTGGCCGCCTGCTCACCCATCACTTCATCACGCAGCTGGCCGACCCGACTCCACAGGCGCTCCAGCAGTTGCGGATGACGGGCCTGGAAATCGCGATTGAAGATGACGAAATAGTCCTTGATCACGAAGGGCACTGGCACCTCCTCGACATCTTCGATCCGGTAGTGACGGAGCGCCTCATTGCCGGCCTCGCGCAGGGTGACATAGCCTGCCAAACGCCCGGCGCGCAACTTGGCCAGGTTGCGCCGAGCGCTGGACTCCTCCTCCACATCAACGCCATGGGCGCGCAGATCCTCAACAATCGACCAGCCACGGTTGGCGCCCAGCGGTTTGTCCAGATCCCTGAAGCGCAAACCATCCCAGTCCAGTACAGAACCGCGCAGACGGAACAGCGCATAAGCCTGTGAGCTCATGCGGCGCGCAGAATCCGGCAGGCCGTCCTTGAGCGGGTAAGCGAAACGCTGCGCCCGCTCGGCGTTGTAGGAATACAGAAGCGCACCGTCCTGGCTGCCAGACTCGACCGAGGCCAGCACCCGCAGGGTCGGGGCGCGCTTGAGGTGCAGCTTGCAGCCGATATCGCCCGCCGCGCGCTGCACCAGCTCAATTGCAATCCCCGGCTGCTCGGGGACGACCTCACTGTCGCCCATGATCAATGGCGGGATCGAGTCGATGCTGTAGGTCAGCGACAACTCACAGGCCTGGGCCTGCAAACAGCTTCCCAGGCCAACGGCAACCCCCAGCATCAGCGCACGCATGACAACCCCTTGCTTAAGCAACAGCCCTGAATGGCAGCACGTTGATATTCCGTGCACGGCTGCGAAAACAGTCTAGCCAACCGGCGCGGGCGCGCAGATGCACGCCCCGCATAGCGGGTTACCCGCGCCCGGGGAAGTAGAACGGCTTGAGGATGCCGTTCAGGCGCGGGTAGGGAATACGCAGCTCCGGATGGCCGCTGCTGTAGGGGGCGATGCGCGCCACCTCGTACTTGAGCATCACCGCACCGAAGGTCAGGGCGATGTTGTCGGTACGTTCGAATGGCCAACTGGCCTGGTAGTCGAGGTCCTGATCGAGACCGTTGGTCTTGAGCCAGGCCTGGTGCGCCAGTTCGGCGGCTTGCCAGAAGGCCTGTTCCTCGTCGGGCAGCAGCATGTCTTGCAGGCTGAGCACGCGCTTGAGCCGGCGGTCGTAGTTCAGGTAGGCGCGCCCGGGGATGCCATGGGCGCCGCCGGTGAAGCGGTAACTGGACAGCTCGATGATCAGCAGGCGGCCATGCTGCTGCAACACCTTGGCCTGCAGGTAGCTGCTCCAGCCCGGCTTGGCCGTGGCCAGGAAGTCGCGTTCGTAGCTGGCCAGCGAGCTCGGTGGCGGGTCGCCCGGCAGCTCGATGGTCAGCCCGAGCAGCTCGCGCTCGATCTGTGCCTGCAGCTCGGGCAGATCCTTGGGCAACTGCAGATCGATATTGACCAGCGGGCAGTCGCCGCCCGTGCAACCCGGCGCGCGGTGTTCCCAGGCCTCACGGCTGGTAGCCAGGGGCTGGCTGTCACGTGCCGGCAGCAGGCCCTGGCAACCAGTCAGGAACAGGGTGAGGGACAGCAGACTGGCAACGGCGATGGGGCGCATGGGTATTCCTTGGGCGACGGCGGGCAGTTCGACTGCACATGCCGCCGAGTGTTCCCGGCGGCACGGGCGCCATTGTCGCTGCCCGCGCCCTTCCCTCCAAGCCCGTAAGGTTTCTTCTGCCAAACCCGGGAAAGAAATGGCCCGCACCATGCCGCGACTCAGAAGCTGAAGTCGCGGCGCACCTGCAGGTAGACCCGATCACGCTGATCGAACTGGCCGTACTGGGTACGTTCGCCACCGCTGAAGCCAATCAATCCAGTCTCGACATACCACTGGTTCCATGGCCGATAGCCGAGGTTGGCCTTGACCATGTGGCTGCTCTGCGTGTCGTGGTTGTACAGCCACAGCAGCCCGGCATTCAGGCGCTGCTTGGACCAGTCCTTGAGCACGGCCGCCGAGGCCTCCCAGGTGTTGCTCTGCTGCAGACTGGACGGCGCATCGTGGCGATGGCTGACCGTGGCCTGCAGATTCACCGTCCACTCGTTGCGGGTCATGTCGAGGCCGAGCAGGGCCGCGCTCTTCGGTACGTTGTCGGCCCCCGTGGGGGTCTGCAAGGGCTCGTGGAACAGATGCACCAGGTCGCCACGTACCACCCAGTCGCCTGCCGGACGGGCGAAGGAAGCGCCGACCAGGCTGCGTCGCCGCTGTTGCTCGACCTGCCGCCCTTCCTCGACCACGTACAGCGGGTCGGGACTCAAGCCGTCGAACAGATAGAAATCCAGGTCGGTACCGTCGACGAAGGTCTTGCCGCGCCAGCCGATATCCGCGCGCTCGTGCTCGTCGTCCTCGGGCAGGCCTTGCGGTTGCCCGGCGACGGCGAAGTCGGCACCGGCCGGGGCGAAGCGGGTGGTCTTGGTGCGCGGCGCCAGCACGAACTGCTGTTCGAGGCTGTCGCCATAAACCTCCACCACCGCCATCGGCCGCGTTTGCCGGCCGAGGGAGTAGTCGTCGATATAGGGCAGGAGGAACTCGCGCAGGTCCAGCGGGTTGAGCACGTCGACCAGGCGGAAGTAGTCGCCACGGCCCCAGGCGATCTGCTGCTGGCCGAGGCGCCATTGCCAGCTGTCGCCGGCCCAGGTGACATACAGCTCGCGCAGGTCCTGATCGGACTGCATGCGGTCTTCCAGCCTGCCGCCGGCATCGTCGTACTGGCTGCGATAACGCCCCAGCAGCACGCTGTCGAGGGTCCAGTTGCCCTCGCTGACGCGGCTTTCCAGCAAGGCTTCGAGGCGATGGCCGGAACTGCTGCTGCCCGTGGTGTCGTGGTGATAGCCGTCTTCCAGATGGCCACGATTGCTCAGGGTGGCCGCGGCCAGCGGTAAGCTGGCCAGGCCGAGCAGGCCGATAAGCGCTGCACGCATCAACGGATCCCGTTGCGCAGGGCGCGCTCGCTGAAGTTCTGGTCTGCCAGGTCGAGGTTATAGTCGGCATCGGCGCGCACCAGGCGGGTCGAGCCACCTTCCAGCAGGTTGCTCATCAGCGACTCCTTGACCGTCCAGAAGCCCTCGATCTGCGCCACTTCGAGCACTTCGAAGGTCTTGATCTGGCGGCCGCCACGATAGAACTCGTCACGCAGGATCAGCCCGCGTTCACGGTCGACATACACCAGACGACGGCTGTAGCCGGTGCGCGGGTTCTCCAGGCCATCGGCGGTAGTCGCTTCGATCACCTGCACCGGGCGGTCCTTGTAGGTTTCCTCGCGCAGCAACTGGTACTGGTAGTCGTCGACGCGCATGCGTTCGATGTCGGCGAAGGAGAAGTCGGTGCCGAGGAACGGGCCTTCCTTGGAGTTGGTGGCAATACGCCGGGTCTTGCGCAGGGCCGGCAGGTACAGCCACTGGTCGTCTTCGCGAGCCGCAGACTCGGCGTAGCTGTGCATGAGGATGCCGGTGCCGGCGGTGTCGCTAGGCGCGGTGAAGTAGAGGGTCGACTTGCGCTCCTCGCCGTACTCCTTTTCCAACATCAGCAGCTGGCGTTCGCGGACGAAACCGTCGGCCATGGTCTGCACCAGGGTCACCGCCGAGCGGCGGTCGGCGCCTTCGTCGCGGTCGCGCACCTCGCGCATGATGGCGGTCGGATCGAGGCTGTCGGCCAGGGCCGGAAGGCTCAGCGCGAGGCCGAGGCTGTAGAGAAACATACGCATGGAAAACTCCTTAACGACAATCCACTGTCAGGTAACTGGTGGGGCTGGACGACCAGGTGGCCGTGCCCTCGATGCGGTAACCGGCGATGCTCGGCGCTGCAATCTGGCCACGCCCGAGGGCGACCAGGTTGAGGCGCTGCAAGTCCGGTCGGGCGAGGTCCTGCAGGTCGCGGCTGCGCAAGCTCTCGGCGATCAGGTAGAGCTGCGCCACCTCGTCGCGACTGGCCGGCAGGCTGGCTTCGCCATTCAGCACGCGCTTGAGGTAGATCAGGATGTCCGCCGCCGAATAGGCCTGCAGGCTCTGCTCACGCAGCGCAGCGGTGCTGCGTTCGAGCTGCTGCAGGGTGGCGACCGGCTCCGGCAGCGCCGCCTCGGCCTGTAGCTGCCACTCGCTGAGACTGAGCCCCTGCAAGGCGCCGGTGGCGTCTGGCTGCACCCGGCACTGGCCGCCGAAATCGGCCGCCAGTTGGCTGGCATAGCGGCGCAGCAACTCGGCCTGTTCGGCCTCACTGTAGGGGTGCGCCAGGCGCAGCCAGAAGTGCGTCGCGTCATGTGTCGCCGTGACCAGCCGCGGGCCGAGCAGCGGATGCTGCTCGACCAGCCCGGCCAGGGTCTGCAGGCCCGCAGGCGTCAGCTCGCGAGTCTCGATCAGCCGGCGAAAGCGTACATCGTCGCCCTGCACGGCAATCGCATTGGTGCTGGCCAGGCTGTCCACGGCACGAATCGGCGTGCGCCCCGCGCCATCCTGCAGCGTCCACAGGTTCTGCGTGGCCCCCACCAACTGCTGCAGGTGGGCGGCCTGGTACAGGTCGCCCCCCGGGTACAGAGTCAGCGCCAGCCAGTCCTGCGCGCCGGCCGGCAAGGCCAGGCACAGCAGCCAGAGCAGGTGCTTACGCATTGGCCGGCTCCGTCTGCTGAACCTCGCGCTCGAGCGGCGCCTGCCGAGTACCGACGAACACCGGCAGCACCAGCAGGGCGAACAGCGCGCTGAACAGCATGGTCAGGGCGATGAAGAAGCCCAGGTTGACCAGCGACTGATAGCCCGACAGGCACAGCACCAGGAAGCCCAGACCCAGCGCCAGGGTATTGATCAGGATCGGCTTGCCGCAATGCCGCAGGGCGTACTGGGTGGCCTCCTGGGCATTGCCCTGGCTGCGGCGCATGGCCGCGATCACATGGATCGCGTAGTCGATGCCAATGCCCACGCAGATGGCCGCAATGATCGAGGTGCCGATGTCCAGATCGGTTCTGGTCAGCGCCATCAACGCGCTGATGCCGACCAGGGTGAACAGCAGCGGTAGCAAGGCGATCAAGCCCAAACGGATCGAGCGGAACATGAGCATGACCATCAGAGCGATCAGCACCAGCGACGCCAGGATGCTGTGGATCTGCCCCCAGACCACCGCATCGGTGGTGGCCACCAGCACTTCGCCGTAGCCGGAGACGCGCACCGTCATGCCCGCCGGCAGCACCTGCTGGGCGTAGGCCAGCACATCTTGCTTCAC
Source organism: Pseudomonas campi (assembly GCF_013200955.2). Lineage (NCBI taxonomy): Bacteria > Pseudomonadati > Pseudomonadota > Gammaproteobacteria > Pseudomonadales > Pseudomonadaceae > Aquipseudomonas > Aquipseudomonas campi. Next base: position 720,228 of record NZ_CP053697.2, on the reverse strand, counting down.
CGCGCCGACCTCCGAGGAGCGGTCGGTATGCAGGATGGCCAGCACCCGGCCGTTCTGGAAGCGGCGATCGACCACGTCGAACAGGTCGCGGCCGTTGGCGTTCTCGTAGAGCAGGAAATACTGCGCCAGCAACGGCCCGCTGATGTCCGCGGGCAGGCGGTACTGCTCGGCGGCGAAGCTGTCCTGGGTGACCTGGTGCAAGCGCTTGACGAAATCCGCCACCGAATAGGTGAAGCCGACTTCGCTGCGCACGCGCAGGTGCTCCTGGATCTTGGCCACGGCCTGGATCAGCTCCGGGTCCTTGAAGGCGTCGACCTGCTGGCTCTCGATCATCACACTGATCGGCGTGGTCCCGCCAAACTTGGCGTTGATCGCCGCGTCATCCTGGCGGATGCGACTGTCTTCCTCGAAGTAGCCGATCACCTGGTTGTCGACAGTGAGGTTCTCCACCACGAACCAGCCGCACAGCCCGATGGCCATCAGCATGCCCAAGGCCAGGCGCTTGCCATAGCCAACAAAGTGACCGAAGGCGGCGACCATGCGGTCCAGACGGTCGCTGGCCAGCAGGCCGTGGCGCGGCGGTTCGGCCCTCCACAGGATGACGATGGCAGGCAGAAAGACGATGGTGATCAGCCAGGCGAAGAAGACGCCGATACCGGTGAAGATGCCGAACTCACGGATGAAGGTGACGTCGGTCCAGGCCAGCGCGAGGAAGCCGGCCAGGGTGGTCATGGAGGTCACGAACATCGGCCAGAACAGCTTCTGCAGAACGCTGAAGGCGGTGTCGATGCGCGCCTGGCGATCCGGGTTGGACGGCAGGTTGCGGTAGTAGTCGGCGAGGAAGTGAATGGCGTCGCACACCGCGATGGAGATGATGAACACCGGCATGATCGAGGTGATGATGTTCTGCTTCACCCCGCAGGCGGCCATCAGGCCGAGGGTCCAGATCAGGCTGAAGACGGCGATCAGCAACGGCGCCACCACGCCCTGCAGGCGACCGAAGCTGACGAACAGCACCAGCAGGATCACCAGCAGTACCGCCGGCAGCAGGGTCTGGTTGTCCTGCTCCATGTTCGACGCGGTCTGCGCGGCAATCATCGGCGGGCCGCTGAGGTAGATGCGGTCGTCGCTCTGCACCTGGTCGGTGATATCGACGATGGCCTGGTAGGCCTGCAGCATGGCCGGCGAGTCATCCTGGGCGATGTTGAACTCGACCTGAATAGTGGTGGCGCTGCCGTCGCGGGCCACCAGACTGTCGAGGAACAGCGGGTTGCCCAGCACTTCGCCACGCAGGGCAGCGAGACCGGCCTGGTCCTGCGGAACCTGCGGCATCAGCGGATGCACATCGAGGGCGCCATCGAGGGTCAGCATGTTCTCGATGGTGACCAGGCTGCGCACCTTGCGGACCGGCACCAGGCGCGTCTGCAGGCTGTCCAGCCAGGCTTCCTGGGTGTGGCTGAGTGCACCGCTTTCGGCCAGGCGCTCCTTCAGCGCGGCCAGGCGCGGCTGGTCGGCGGGCTCCAGGCCGCCGGCGAGGATGGCGTCGACCTCGGCCTGCAGGCGTGGGTCGCTGCGCAGGGCCTGCAGCTTGTCGCTATCAGCCGGCTGTACCAGGTCGATGGCCTGGAAGGCTCGGGTCAGCTCGGCCACCAGGGCCAGGCTCTGGGCATTGAAGATATTGCCCTGGGGGTTTTCCAGGGCAATGATGGCCTGCTCTCCGGTGTTGGAGAACAGCCGCTTGGTATCGCTGTCGGCCACCCGACTGGGGTGGCTCTTGTCGATCATGTAGGGGGTGCTGTTGACCTCCAGGCGGCCCATCGCGACCACCGCCGAGGCGGTGATCAGCAGCAAGGCAGCGAGCATCAGCCAGGGCCGATGCAACATCCAGGAGAGCAGCGCCACGGCGCGCGTCTTCATGCCGCCGCTCCTTCGCCGGTATAGGCGTCCAGGCGCAGGTCGTCCTTGGCCTTGCTGCGGTTCTGCGCATCTGCCACCAGGTTGGCCCAGATCACCGTCTTGTGGATTTCGCTGGTGCCGCCGGCGAAGAACAGGCCGATGGAGTCACGCAGCAGGCGCTCGTAGTGGTGGTCGCGACGGTAGCCGTAGTTGCCGTGGATGCGCATGGCATTCAGGCAGGCCTCGTGCATCGACTCACTGGCCAGCACCTTGATGATCGAAGCCAGGGTCGAGCAGTCACGCCCCTGCTCCAGCTCGGTCAGGCCTCGGCCGACCACGCTGCGCAGCAGCTCCAGCTGGGTGTAGGCCTGGACAATGTGGCCCTGCACGTACTGGTTGTCGCTGATCGGCCGGCCGAAGGCCTCGCGCTTGAGGCTGTACTGCAGGCACTCGTCGATCACCGGCTGCATGCAGCCAACGATGGATACGCCGGTGAAGATGCGCTCGACCAGGAAGCCGAAGTACAGCACGCGCAGGCCCTGGCCCTCGATGCCGACCAGGCTGGCGGCGTCCAGCGCCACGTCGTCGAAGCTCAGGCTGCCGATCGGTGTACCGCGGTTGCCCATCAGCTCGAACGGCGTGGACTGGGTAAGCCCCGGCTTGGCGGTCTCGGTGATGAAGCAGGAGATGCCGTTGGTCCCGCTCTCCTCGAGGCGCGCGAAGGTCATGCAGATATCCGCCACCGGCGCGTTGGTGATGTTCCACTTCATGCCGTTGAGGCGGTAGCCACTGCCATCGCGGCGCGCCGCCAGCTTCAGCGAACGCACGTCGGAGCCGCAGCCCTGTTCGGTGATGGCGAAGCAGCCGATTTTCTCGCCACTGATCAGCGGCGGCAGCCAGCGTTGCAGCTGTTCCTCAGTGCCGTAGCTGATCAGCGCCGCCTGCACCAGGGCCACCTGGGCAACGAAGGAGACCAGTACGCCCATGTCCTGGCAGCCCTCGGAGAAGCCTTCCAGCGCAGCGGAGAACTCCCAGATGCCGAGGCCCTGGCCGCCGTACTGCTTGGGCATGTGTACGCCAAACAGGCCGCTGCTACCCAGGGCCCGCCAGAGTTCGCGGTCGAAGCCCAGTTCGCGATCGCGCTGGGACGATGTAGGGCGCACCAGCTCGCGGCCGACGGCCAGGTAGTGGGCGCGGATGTCTTGCTGTTGTTCGTTCCAAATACCGTTCATGTTCATGCTCCTATCTGCAGAGGGGTCTGCTGCTTGGCGGCGCGCAGCTGGGAAAGAAATTCGTCGCCTTCTAGCTCGATCAGGCTCTCGATCTGCGCCACCCGCTCGCGGTCGATGGCGTCCAGGCGCAGCCAGAAGGGGTGCACCTCGCGACCCTGATAGCGGTTGGCGTAGAGATGCTCGGAGGGGATGCTGGCGTCGCGTGCCGGCATGATCTGCGGGCGGAAACCGAAGAAGCCGAGGTTGCGCAGGGTGACCTGCCGCTCACCGTCGCCGACCATCGCTGCCACGCCGCTGTCGGCCATGCACAGCAGGCGGCCGTAGGCGCTGAGCAGCAGCATGCCGGCCTTGGCCTCCAGCACCGGATCGCCGATCTGCGCCTTGGTCACTCGACCGATCTCGCGCACCTGCTCCACCGGCAGATCCTGCAGCTCGGCGATCTGCGCATAGAGGTCACGACCGAAGGCGGTCTCCACGCCGAAGGCCGGGCGCTGCGCGTCGTCGAAACGTTTGCCGCGAGCAATCGGCGCCTTGAGGGTGGAATAGGCCAGTAGCTGCTGGTCGCTCTCACGCACCAGCACGATATGCACATCCTCCTGAGCCAGGTTCTCCAACGGCTCGGCGTGCAGTTGGCGGCTGGAAGCCACCAGCGGGTTGATGAAGCCGACTTTGGCGTAGTGGACGAAGGCGAAACGCAGCAACTGGCGAGTCAGGTTGTTGTCCAGCTGGTAGTTGGGAATCGCGTAGGTGGCGATGCCGGCGCGACGGTCGATGCAGAACTGCTGGTAGCTGCGCAGGCCGCCCAGCAGGGGCGCCTGATAGTGCTTGACCGAGCGTTCGAGGAAGAACGCGTCGGGCAGCTCCGGCGGCAGCTGGCGCCATTGCGCCAGAGCCTGACGGCCCTGCTCCAGCTGGCGCTGGTGCTCGCGCTCGGCCAGGGCATCGCGACGCCGGATCAGCTCCCAGACGTCGACATAGATGGCGTCACGTACCGCGCGACCATTGAGCAGATCGATGATCAGCGCGGTGGCCAGGGTGCCGAACAGGTGGGCGGCGACGCCCAACTGCGAGGTGTAGTCCTTGCCGGCCAGATGGCGGTCCAGCTCGGCGTACATCTCCAGCGGCACGCACTCCACCGGAATCAGAAAGGAGCAGGCCTGCATCGGATCAAGGGTGGCCACCTGCTCGGCGCTCAGCTGGTTGTCCAGCACCGCCAGGTCCGGGTTGCGGTAGTCGAACACCGGGATGTACTGGGCGGCGGCCATGTCGTAGCCGCACACCACCGGCTTGTACTGGCGCTGACAGACACGGTGCAGCAGGTACTTCATTTCCAACCCGGAGCGGCCGGTGACATCGATGGCGTCCACCACCACGTCGGCCTGGGCAACCATGGCCTCGACGTTGTCCGGCGTCACGCCGTGGCCGTGCAGCTCCAGCTTGATGTAGGGGTTGATCTGGCGTACGCGCTCGGCAAATACCTCGACCTTGGTCCGGCCGATATCGCTGATCACCATGTTCTGCCGGTTGGCATTATTCAGCTCATAGCTGCCGTTGTCGGCCAGGATCAGGTGCTCGGCGCCGCTTCGCACCAGCAGCTCGATCACGCTGCCGCCAGTGGAGCCGCAACCGGCGATGAGGATCACCGCCTCGCGCAGGCCACACTGCTCGTCCGTGCTGATGAACCCGGCGTTGCGCAGGGTAAGTTCGCGATAAAACTGATCGTGATCCAGGGGGGGGAGTGGGTGACTCATTGTGGCGTCCTGCGGAGTATGGGAGGCCGGCATCCTATTCACCGCTTTAATGGCACAACAAGGAGCAAAAACCCTTCGCTGCCATTAACCACAAAAACAGTTAACTACATGTTTTTATTAGTATTTTCATCTGTGATCACAGATATTCGAGGCACACAAACGACAACCGCCCCGAAATGGGGCGGTTTGTCATGCAATCGTCATTGAAAAAAACAGCCGCGAAGGCTCTAGCCCACGAGTTTGTGCAGATTATCCGGCACCTTGGTCAGCTCCCAGAGGAAGCTGTCGAGCTTGAAGGTGGACGTGCGGATTTTTTCCTCGATGTCGTGCAGCTCACGACAGACTTCCTGGTAGCGCTGTTCACGACGCACGGCGGCCAGGGCCTCGCTGATCCGCTCCGGCTGCGCGCCGATGTATTCGCGCACGCGTTTGCCGCCCTTCTGCGGGCGCACCAGGTAGAGGTAGCGCTGCTGGTGCCAGTAGGGCGTGGCAGCGATGCGCGGCGAGTCCTGCAGGGCCTCGAACTCGGCCAGCAGGTTCATGCGCAGGGATTTGAGGCTGTCGAGCTGTTCGGAGATGCGCCAGACCTTCTGCCCCAGGCTCTCCTGGTCGCCAAGCTTGTCGGCGTGACTCTCGCGGTGGGAAATGTCGGTGATGGTCAGCAGGCTGCCGCGGTCGCGGCCGTCGACGCTGGGAATCGGCGCCGCGCTCATCTGCACCCAGCGCACCTGGCCGTCGCTGGCCTGGATGCGCATGGGATAGCGCTCCGCCGACGGGCCCTGGCGGCGCTGCATCAGCACCACCTCCACCAGGTCGGCGGAGATGACCTGGGCCAACGGCCGGCCCAGGGCCTCGGCCGGCGAGTAGCCGAGGAAGTGTTGCATGAAGGGGTTCATGTAGGTGATGCGGCCGGACGGATCGAGGACCACCAGGCCCTCCTGGGCCTGCTCTACCAGGTTCTGGTAGCAGCGAGTGTCGCCGGTGCTGTAGCAACTGGCCACCTGCAATTGCGGCTCGGCGCCGAATTCGGCATCGGTATAGGCCACCGGGATATCCGTGTCCGGATCGTATTGCCGGAGCAGATCGATCAGCTCTGCAGCGCGCATTCCCTACCCCCTGTTGAAATCGATACCGACGGCCGCGAGTATACTCATCGCTAGCCCATGAAAAAGTCTGCTATTTCCGATAAGTGCCAAACGGCACGGCATATCGACGTCACACTATCGTGCTTGAATGGCCTTGAGGCGACAGCGTCGGGCCGCAGCGGCAGCTCTTGCCAAAGCGCGGTTGCCGCGCGCACATTCACCAGTAGCCCGCCGGTGGCGGATGGATTTTCTGCAGGGCCGAACCCTGCCACGAGGGGGAATTGCATGTCACATGCCGATGTCGAGGTGCTCCAGCGCGAGACCTGCTTCAAGGGCTTCTATCGCCTGGACCGCCTGCATCTGCGCCACCGCCAGTTCGCCGGCGGCATGGGCCCGCAGCTCAGCCGCGAGCTGTTTGTGCGCCACGACGCCGTGTGCGTGCTGCCCTACGATCCGCAGCGCGACAGGGTGGTACTGATCGAGCAGTTTCGCGTCGGCGCCATGGACAAGAGCGCCAACCCCTGGCTGCTGGAGCTGGTGGCCGGGCTGATCGACAAGGACGAGGAGCCCGAGGAAGTGGCCCACCGCGAGGCCGAGGAAGAAGCCGACCTGCAGCTCAGTGCGCTGTGGCCGATCACCCAGTACTACCCCTCCCCTGGCGGCTCTGACGAGCGCGTCTACCTGTATCTCGGTCGCTGCGACAGCGAGGGCGTCGGCGGCGTGCATGGCCTGGCCGAGGAAGGCGAGGACATCCGCGTGCATGTCTGGCCGCTGCAAGATGCGCTGCAGGCGGTCAAGGACGGGCGCATCAACAACGCCGCCAGCATCATCGCCCTGCAATGGCTGGCGCTGAACCGCGCCGAAGTGCGGGGACAGTGGTCATGAACCTGCTGCGCGAGCGTTACCGGGTCGACCTGGTCGAACTGCAGGCCGCTTGCGAAGCCAACTACGCGCGCCTGCTGCGCCTGCTGCCGGACATGCGTGCGGCGCAGGGCGAACGCCGCGTGGCCCTGAGCCAGGGTGACCAGTTGCTCGGCGTGCTGGTGCTGCAGGTGCTGGAAGCCTGCCCCTACACCACCACCCTGCAGGTGCGCCAGGAACACAGCCTGCAGTGGCTGCCGGTGCCCAAGTTGGAAGTACGGGTCTACCACGACGCGCGCATGGCCGAAGTCGTCCGCGCGGAAAACGCCCGGCGTTTTCGCAGCATCTACAGCTACCCGAATGCCGCCATGCATCAGCCGGATGAGAAGACCCAGCTCAACCTGTTCCTCGGCGAATGGCTCAGCCACTGCATGGCCTGTGGCCATGAACTGGCCAGCGTGCGCTGAGAGCCGACCTCCGATCGCCTGGCCGTCGGCCAACGCACCGCCGCACACCGATCAATTTCTAGCCAGACACCCCCGAACACCCCGGCTTTCGCCCCAGAAATGCCCGCCAAACGTGGCAAATGTGACCCGTTCACGTTTGCCGGGTTTACCGAATCGCATTTCAGCCACCATAATCCTGAGAACCTGTTCAGGAGTCGCACCTTGTCGCGCCCCGTTTCCCTTGCCCATGACCCTTCGGTGCTGATCGTTCAGCTCTCCGACAGTCATCTGTTTGCCGAAGAAGACGGCAAGCTGCTTGGCATGAACACCTGCGACAGCCTGCAGCGGGTCATCGAGCGCGCACGCGAAGAACAGCCGCACATCGACCTGATGCTGGCCTCCGGCGATCTGTCGCAGGATGGCTCGCTGGCGTCCTACCAGCGCTTTCGCGAGCTGACCGATCCGGTTGCGGCAAAAGCCCGCTGGTTCGCCGGCAACCACGATGAACTGCCGAGCATGCGCGCCGCCTGCAAAGACAGCGATCGACTGGAGCCGATCCTCGACCTCGGCAACTGGCGCATCACCCTGCTCGACTCCTCGATTCCCGGCGCAGTGCCCGGCTTCCTCGGCGACGACCAGCTCGAGCTGCTGGAACAATCGCTCAACGCTGCGCCCGAACGCCACCACCTGGTGTGCTTCCACCATCACCCGGTTTCCATCGGCTGCACCTGGATGGAACCGATCGGCCTGCGCAACCCCGACGCCCTGTTTGCCGTGCTGGCCAAGGCGCCGCAGATCAAGGCGATCCTCTGGGGGCATATCCACCAGGAATTCGACCAGCAGCGTGACGGCGTGCGCCTGCTCGCCTCGCCGTCCACCTGCGTGCAGTTCGCCCCCGGCAGCGAGGAATTCCAGGTCGACACCACGGCGCCCGGCTACCGCTGGCTGCGCCTGCATGCCGATGGGCGCCTGGAAACCGGCGTGTCGCGGGTCACCGGCATTCACTTCGAAGTGGATTACAGCGTCAAAGGCTATTGAGCCACGCCAGAACCGCACGCAATAAGCTGCACAGCGGGGGCAACTCCGCTTGCAGCCTGAAGCTTTCAGCTTGTAGCCTCCCCTCCCCATGACCAGCATCCTTTATATCCACGGCCTCAACAGCTCGCCGGCCTCGACCAAGGCCAGCCAGCTGCTGCGGGTTGCCGAACACGGCGGTATCGCCCAGCACCTGCGCGTCCCCGCCCTGCACCACCACCCGCGCCAAGCCATGGCCCAGCTGCAGGCAGCCATCGCCGAACTGGGCCGGCCGCTGCTGGTAGGCAGTTCGCTGGGCGGCTACTACGCCACCTACCTGGCCCAGCAGCATGACCTGAGCGCCCTGCTGATCAACCCGGCGGTGCGCCCGCACCAGCTGTTCGGCGGCCGCGAAGTCGAGCAGACCAACCACTACAGCGGTGAAACCTGGCTGCTGACCCATGACCATGTGCAGGCCCTGGCCGAGCTGGAAGTGCCGCCACCGCAGGACGCCCAACGCTATCGCGTGTGGCTGCAGACCGCCGACGAGACCCTCGACTACCGCCAGGCCGAGTCCTACTACCAAGACTGCAGCCTGGATATCCAGGAAGGTGGCGACCACAGCTACCAGGGTTTTGCCGGCCGTCTGCCGGAAATCCTCGAACTGGCTGGTTTCAGCCCGGCAATCTGGCAAGATTTCGACTTTTCCACTCTGTGAGCCCGCCGGACTGCCTCACCGCAGCCCGTCCGCGCCCGGATCAACTGACCAAGTAAGAGACCCCATGGCCCAGCAGAACTCCTACAACGCCGATGCCATCGAAGTCCTCTCCGGCCTCGACCCGGTGCGCAAGCGCCCGGGCATGTACACCGACACCTCGCGGCCCAACCACCTGGCCCAGGAAGTCATCGACAACAGCGTCGACGAGGCCCTCGCCGGCCACGCCAAATCGATCCAGGTGATCCTCCACGAGGACAACTCCCTGGAAGTGCTGGACGACGGCCGCGGCATGCCGGTGGACATCCACCCGGAAGAAGGCGTGCCTGGCGTCGAGCTGATCCTCACCAAGCTGCATGCCGGCGGCAAGTTCTCCAACAAGAACTACCAGTTCTCCGGCGGCCTGCACGGCGTGGGCATCTCGGTGGTCAACGCGCTGTCGACCCAGGTGATCGTCACCGTCAAACGCGACGGCAACGAGTACCAGATGAGCTTCGCCGACGGCTACAAGGCCAGCGACCTGGCCGTGGTCGGCACGGTGGGCAAGCGCAACACCGGCACCAGCGTGCATTTCTGGCCGGACGCCAAGTACTTCGACTCGCACAAGTTCTCGGTCAGCCGCCTCAAGCACGTACTGAAAGCCAAGGCCGTGCTCTGCCCCGGCCTGGCCGTCAGCTTCGAGGACAAGGCCAGCGGCGAAAAAGTCGAATGGCTGTATGAAGACGGCCTGCGTTCCTACCTGGTGGATGCCGTCAGTGAATTCCAGCGCCTGCCCGAGGAGCCCTTCGTCGGCAGCCTGGCAGGTAATAAAGAGGCGGTGGACTGGGCCCTGCTGTGGCTGCCGGAAGGCGGCGACGCAGTGCAGGAAAGCTACGTCAACCTGATTCCCACCGCCCAGGGCGGCACCCACGTCAACGGCCTGCGCCAGGGCCTGCTGGATGCCATGCGCGAGTTCTGCGAGTTCCGCAACCTGCTGCCGCGCGGGGTCAAGCTGGCCCCGGAAGATATCTGGGAGCGCATCTCCTTCGTCCTCTCGATGAAGATGCAGGATGCGCAGTTCTCCGGGCAGACCAAGGAGCGCCTGTCATCGCGCGAGGCCGCCGCCTTCGTCTCCGGCGTGGTCAAGGATGCCTTCAGCCTGTGGCTCAACGGCCACCCCGAACTCGGCCAGCAGCTCGCCGAACTGGCGATCAGCAACGCCAACCGCCGCCTCAAGGCCAGCAAGAAGGTCGAGCGCAAACGCATTACCCAGGGCCCGGCGCTGCCCGGCAAGCTGGCCGACTGCGCCGGGCAGGACCCGATGCGCTCCGAGCTGTTCCTGGTCGAAGGGGACTCCGCCGGCGGCTCGGCCAAGCAGGCGCGCGACAAGGAATTCCAGGCGATCCTGCCGCTGCGCGGCAAGATCCTCAACACCTGGGAAGTCGACGGCGGCGAAGTACTGGCCAGCCAGGAAGTGCACAACATCGCCGTGGCCATCGGCGTCGACCCGGGCTCAAACGACCTCGGCGAGCTGCGCTACGGCAAGGTCTGCATCCTCGCCGACGCCGACTCCGACGGCCTGCACATCGCCACACTGATCTGCGCGCTGTTCGTTCGCCACTTCCGCCCGCTGGTGGATGCCGGCCACGTCTACGTCGCCATGCCGCCGCTGTACCGCATCGACCTGGGCAAGGAAATCTTCTACGCCCTGGACGACGCCGAGCGCGACGGCATCCTCGACCGCCTGGTCGCCGAGAAGCGTCGTGGCAAGCCGCAGGTCACTCGCTTCAAGGGCCTCGGCGAGATGAACCCGCCGCAGCTGCGCGAAACCACCATGGACCCCAACACCCGGCGCCTGGTGCAGCTGACCCTGGAAGACTTCGAGGGCACGCTGGAAATCATGGACATGCTGCTGGCGAAGAAGCGCGCCGGCGACCGCAAGAGCTGGCTGGAAGCCAAAGGCAACCTGGCCGAGGTTCTGGTGTGAGACTGAGTCTGGCCCTCGCTGGCCTGCTGTTCGCCTGTATGGCGGCAGCGGCCGAGCAGCCCGTGCAACCAGTCGAACTTGAGCTGCTGGCCGAGTACCCGGTGGACGGCATGGCCGGCGGTAACCTGTCCGGCCTGACCCGCTGCGGCGCGGAATGGCTGGCGGTGTCCGACCGCGAGGACGAGCGCCTGTATCGCTTGGTTCCCGGCGATGCTGCCTGGCAGGCCGAGGCCGAGACCTTCGCCGCGTCGCCGGTACCGCGCAGCGCGCTGCCCTGGGGCCTGCGCATGCGCACCTGGGCAGCCAACCTGGTGCGCGGCGGCGAGCTGGACTTCGAGAGCATCAGCTGCGACGCCAAGGGCAACCGCTACCTGCTCAGCGAGGCGCATACCGCCCTGCTGCAGGTTGGCCCCAGCGGTATGGCCGAATGGCTGGCGCTGCCGGACGAACTGCTCCGCCAGGCCCGCGCCAGCGGCATGCTGCTGCGCCACAACGCGCTGCTCGAAGGCCTGGTCGTCGATCAGGCCGGCGAGCGCCTGTGGCTGGCCGCCGAGCGCGAGCGCCGAGGCCTGCTAGTGCTGCACAAGGACAAGGGCCGCTGGCGCTGCACCGGCGGCTGCATCCTGATGTCGGAAGCCGGCCAGCTGCGCTCGCCGCTTACCCCGCAGAGCGACCAGCGCCATCCGCGCAGCTTCGGCGACCTGGCCTTCCACGATGGCAGACTGTTCACCCTGGAGCGCCTGGAACAGCGCATCTGCCGCCGCGACTTGACCACAGGCGCGGAGCAGAAATGCTGGTCCTTCAGCGCCGCGGCCCTGGCCGACGGTCGCAGCTACCCCGAGCCCTACGGCAACGCCGAGGCCCTGTGGCTGGACAAGGACGGCGCCTGGCTGGGCCTGGACAACAACGACCAGGCCCGCGCCGACGGCGAAAGCCGCCCGCTGCTCTGGCACTTCAAGGCGCCGGCCGGCGGCTGGAGCGCACCGTGAGCGACAGACCTGCCGGCCAACGCGCCGGGCGCATCATGCTGATCCTGGCCTGGATCTTCGCCCTGGCGCTGGCCACCTACTGGTTCGGCAACTGGGAAGACCAGCGCGACAACCCCAATCGCGCCCCGCAGTCACTGCATGGCGATGGCTATATCGAAGTGCGCCTGGCCAGCGGCCGTAGTGGCCACTATTTGCTGGATGGCAAGATCAACGGCCAGACCCTGACCTTCCTCCTCGACACCGGTGCCAGTGCCGTGGCGATCCCCGCCGAGCTGGCCGCCCAGCTGCGCCTGGAGCCCGGCGCGCCGGTACAGATCCGCACCGCCAACGGCACGGTGACCGGCCAGCGCACCCGCCTGGCCTCCCTGCAACTGGGCGATATCCAGCTGCGCGATGTGGCCGCGCTGATCACCCCCGGCATGGACGGCGACGAGGTGCTGCTCGGCATGAGCGCCCTCAAGCAACTCGAATTCACTCAGAAGGGCGGCACCCTGGTGCTGCGCCAATCGACTTCACTGAAATGACCCTGAGGCACGCATGAGCGACTCCCTCGATTTGAGCCTGGAAGGCGTGGAACGACGTTCCCTCGCCGATTTCACCGAGCAGGCTTATCTCAACTACTCCATGTACGTGATCATGGATCGCGCCCTGCCGCATATCGGCGATGGCCTCAAGCCGGTGCAACGACGCATCGTCTACGCCATGAGCGAGTTGGGCCTGGACGCCGATTCCAAGCACAAGAAGTCGGCGCGTACCGTCGGTGACGTGCTCGGCAAGTTCCACCCGCACGGCGACAGCGCCTGCTACGAGGCCATGGTGCTGATGGCCCAGCCATTCAGCTACCGCTACACCCTGGTCGACGGCCAGGGCAACTGGGGTGCGCCGGACGATCCGAAGTCCTTCGCCGCCATGCGTTACACCGAGGCGCGCCTGTCGCGCTACTCGGAAGTGCTGCTGGCCGAGCTGGGCCAGGGCACCGTCGACTGGGTGCCGAACTTCGACGGCACCCTCGACGAGCCGGCGACCCTGCCGGCGCGCCTGCCGAACATCCTGCTCAACGGCACCACCGGCATCGCCGTGGGCATGGCCACCGACGTGCCGCCGCACAACCTGCGCGAAGTCGCCAGCGCCTGCGTGCGCCTGCTCGACGAGCCAAACGCCACCGTCGAGCAGCTCTGTGAACACATTCTCGGCCCGGACTTCCCCACCGAGGCGGAAGTCATTACCCCGCGCAGCGATCTGCTGAAGATCTACGAGACCGGCAAGGGTTCGGTGCGCATGCGCGCCGTGTACCGCGTCGAGGACGGCGATATCGTGGTCACCGCCCTGCCGCACCAGGTTTCCGGGGCCAAGGTGCTGGAACAGATCGCCGCGCAGATGCAGGCCAAGAAGCTGCCGATGGTCGCCGACCTGCGCGACGAGTCGGACCACGAGCACCCGTGCCGCATCGTCATCATCCCGCGCTCCAACCGGGTGGATGCCGACGAGCTGATGCAGCACCTGTTTGCCACCACCGAGCTGGAGTCCAGCTACCGGGTCAACACCAACGTCATCGGCCTCGATGGCAAGCCGTCAGTGAAAGACCTGCGCACCCTGCTGACCGAGTGGCTGGTGTACCGCGTCGGCACCGTGCGCCGTCGCCTGCAGTTCCGCCTGGACAAGGTCGAGCGCCGCCTGCACCTGTTGGAAGGCTTGCTCACCGCCTTCCTCAACCTGGATGAAGTCATCCACATCATCCGCACCGAAGATCAGCCCAAGCCGGTGCTGATGGCGCGCTTCGGCCTCACCGAGATCCAGGCCGACTACATCCTCGACACCCGCCTGCGTCAGCTGGCGCGTCTCGAGGAAATGAAGATCCGTGGCGAGCAGGACGAACTGGCCAAGGAGCGCGCCAAGCTGCTGGCCCTGCTCGGCAGCGAAGCCAAGCTGAAGAAACTGGTGCGCCAGGAAATCCTCGACGACGCCGAGAAGTACGGCGACGACCGCCGCTCGCCCATCGTCGCTCGCGCCGAAGCCAAGGCCCTCAGCGAGAACGAGCTGCTGCCGACCGAACCGGTTACCGTGGTGCTCTCGGAAAAAGGCTGGGTGCGCTGCGCCAAGGGCCACGACATCGACGCCACCGGCCTCTCCTACAAGGCCGGTGACGGCTTCAAGACCGCCGCACCGGGCCGTTCCAACCAGTTCGCCGTGTTTATCGACAACACCGGGCGCAGCTACTCGCTGCCGGCACACACCCTGCCTTCCGCGCGCGGCCAGGGCGAACCGCTCACCGGCCGTCTGCAACCGCCGCCGGGCGCGACCTTCGAATGCGTGCTGCTGCCCGATGACAACGCCCTGTACGTGATCGCCTCGGACGCCGGCTATGGTTTCGTGGTCAAGGGCGAGGACCTGCAGGCCAAGAACAAGGCCGGCAAGACCCTGCTGACCTTGCCCAACGGCGCGTTGGTCGTCCCGCCCAAACCGCTGGCCAACCGCGAGGAAGACTGGCTGGCCGCGGTGACCACCGAAGGCCGTCTCCTGTTATTTAAGTGTGCCGACCTGCCGCAGCTGGGCAAAGGCAAGGGCAACAAGATCATCGGCATCCCCGGTGAGCGCGTGGCCAGCCGCGAGGAGTACCTCACCGACCTGGCCGTGCTGCCCAACGGCGCCACCCTGGTATTGCAGGCTGGTAAGCGTACCCTGTCGCTCAAGCCGGACGATCTGGAGCACTACAAGGGCGAGCGCGGCCGGCGTGGCAACAAGCTGCCACGCGGCTTCCAACGGGTCGACGCGCTGCTGGTCGAGGTGCCCGCCGGTTAAGGGACGCGCGTAGGGTGCGCCGTGCGCACCAGGGTCCCGCAGGGGTTGCGCTGCGCACAGTGCAGCCTGCGCGGGATAGTGAACTCGCCCCAAGAGGATCAAGACATGGACGCCGCCACAGCCGAGCTGCGCTGGCAGGAGACCCCGCAGGGCCAGACGCACTTGTGCGTCAGCGGCCAGTGGACCCTGCACGCGCGCAAGCCGGACCTGTTGGCGGTGCTCGATGCCTATTCGGTCGTAGGCGCCGAGCTGCCCGTGCGGGTCGCCGTCAGCGCCTGGGACAGCAGCCTGCTGGCCCTGCTGCGGCGCGTGCAGCGCCTGGCCGAGGAGCGTCAGCTGACACTGCACTGGCTGGAGCTGCCCGATGGCGTGGAACGCCTGCTGCAGATGGGCAGCGCCCACCCGATCAAGGCCGCCGATAAAGTCAGCGCCAGCCGCAATCCCCTGAGCCGCATGGGCCAGGGCTTTCTCGACCTGCTGACCACCCTGACCAACAGTTGCACCTTCCTCGGCGAAGTCTGCCTGGCTCTGCTGCGCCTGCTGCAGGGCCGCTCGCGCCTGCGCGCCGGCGATTTCTGGCTGGCCCTGCAGCAATGCGGCCCCGGCGCCCTGCCGATTGTCGCGCTGATCGCCAGCCTGGTCGGGCTGATCCTCGCCTTCGTCGGCGCGGCCCAGCTGGAGGCCTTCGGTGCCCAGCTGTACATCGCCAATATGGTGGCCATCGGCATGACCCGCGAGATGGGCGCGCTGATGACCGCGGTGATCATGGCCGGGCGCACCGGCGCGGCCTATGCCGCCGAGCTGGGCAGCATGCAGGCCAACGAGGAAATCGACGCGCTGAAGACCTTCGGCTTCCCGCCACTGGACTTCCTCGTGCTGCCGCGCCTGCTGGCGTTGCTAGTGGCCATGCCGCTGCTCTGCGTGTTCGCCGACCTCCTCGGCATCCTCGGCGGCTTCATCATCGGCGCCGGGCTGTTCGACATCTCCGCCACCCAGTACCTCAACCAGAGCCTGGAGATGCTCAGCCTCACCGACTTCCTGCTCGGCATCTTCAAGAGCCTGGTGTTCGCCGTGCTGATCGGTCTGATCGGCTGTCATTACGGCCTGGCCAGCGGACGCAACGCCCAGGCCGTGGGCCAGGCCACCACCCGCGCGGTGGTCAGCATTATCGTCGCCCTGGTGGTCAGCGACGCGCTGATCACCCTGATCTGCACCCAAGTAGGAATCTGACGTGAGTGATGCCGTGCTGACCGTGGAACAGCTGGACGCCGGCTATGGCACGCGGGTGATCCAGCACGACCTCAATTTCAGCATCCAGCGCGGCGAAGTGTTCGTCATCATGGGCGGCAGCGGCTGCGGCAAGAGCACCGTGCTGCGCCACCTGATCGGCCTGCAGGCGCCGCTGGGCGGGCGCGTACTGTTCCACGGTGAGGATTTCTGGGCACAGGACGAGGCGCGCCGGGCCGAGCTGCTGCAACACTTCGGCGTGCTCTACCAGAACAGCGCGCTATGGGGCTCGATGACCCTGCGCGAGAACATCTGCCTGCCGCTGGAAACCTACCGCCCCAACCTCGGCCGCGCCGAGCTGGATGAGCTGGCCGCGCTCAAACTCAACCTGGTCGGCCTCGGCGGCTGCGACGAGCTGTACCCGGCCGAACTGTCCGGCGGCATGCGCAAACGCGCGGCGCTGGCCCGCGCCCTGTCTCTCGATCCGCAGGTGCTGTTCTTCGACGAGCCTTCGGCCGGCCTCGACCCGATCAGCTCCAAGGCCCTCGATGAACTGATCCTGCAGCTGCGCGACAGCCTCGGCTCCAGTATCGTGCTGGTCACCCACGAGCTGCCGAGCATCTTCGCGGTGGCCGACACCTGCCTGTTCCTCGACGGCCAGACCGGCACCCAGATCGCCCTCGGCGCCCCGCGCGAACTGCTGGCCAACGGCCCGCAGGAAGTACAACGCTTCCTCGGACGCAACGGAACATTCCTCAAGGCGGAGGACGCATGAGCGAAACACGCAAGCCCTTTCTGATCGGCAGCTTCCTGCTCGGCGGCCTGGTTCTGCTGGTGGCCGGCGCCCTGCTGCTGTCGCGGGAAAGCTGGTTCAGCCAACCCAGCGAGTACGTGGTGTATTTCACCGGCGCCCTCGATGGCCTGGATGTCGGCGCCGACGTGACCTACCGCGGCGTGAAGATCGGCAGCGTGCGCGAGATCCGCCTGTCCTATGACCGCAAGCTCAAGGACGTAGTGATGCCGGTGATCATCCAGGTCGATCCGAAGAAAGCTGCCAGCCAGCGTGGTTTCGACCAGGTGGTCGAGCAACTGATCAAGCGCGGCCTGCGCGCCCAGCTGCAGACCCCCAGCCTGCTGACCGGCAAGGCCATCGTTGCGCTGGACATGTTCCCCGAGCAGGCCGGCTACGTGTTCAGCCCCAGCGACGTCGACCTGCCCAGCATCCCCAGCGTGCCCTCGCGCATCGACCAGGCCGCCAATCTGCTGCAGGACCTGGCCAGAAGCCTGAGCGAAGTACCGCTGGGCGAGCTGATCGAGTCGGCTAACCGCACCCTGCAGGCGATCGAGAAGCTGAGCACCTCCGACGACCTGCACCAGGGCCTGAGCAGCCTGGCTGCCACCCTGGCCAACCTCGACCGCCTGAGCCAGCGCCTGGAACAGCAACTGCCCGGCCTGCTCGACTCGGCGCAGCGCAGCAGCGGCGAACTCAACGCCACCCTGGTGGAAATCCGCCAGGCCGCTGCCAGCACCCGGCAGACCCTGGAACAGGCCAACGGCCTGCTGCTCGATGGTCGGCAGAGCATCGGCCCGCAATCGACCCTGCAATACGAACTCGGCAACACCCTGCAGGAGCTCAGTCGTGCCAGCAAGGCCCTGCAACGCGCGGCCGAGACACTGGAACAGCAACCGCAATCGCTGATCTTCGGGAAACCCCAGCCATGAGCCAACGCCTGCTGCACGTCGCCTTCCTGCATGTGGCCTTCCTGCTGCTCGGTGCCTGCAGCAGCGCGCCGCCCCAGCAGTTCTACCAGCTGCCGGGCAGCGCCACGCCGCCCACGCAGAGCACCAACGGCCCGGCCGTGCTGCTCGGCCCGCTGCAACTGGCCGACTACCTGCAACGGGAAAGCCTGATCCAGCGCCACAGCGCCCAGCGCCTCGACATCAGTGCCAGCGGCCGCTGGGCCGGCAGCCTGCAGAACGACATCGGCCAACTGCTGCTCGCCACCCTGGCCAGCGACCTGCACAGCAGCCGCCTGGCGCTCTACCCGGACCGCATCGGCTTCCCCGCCCAGGCGCAGATCATCCTGCATATCAGCCGCCTCGATTCCGGCCCGCAGCAGCCAGCGGTGCTGGAAGCCCGCTGGCGCCTGCTGGATGCCCGAGGCGAGCAACGCGCCAGCGACCTGCTGCACCTGCAGCAAGCCCACGACGGCAGCCTGGAGGGCCAGGTGGCGGCACAAGGCCACTTGGTCGAGCAGCTCGGCCAGCAGCTGGCCAGAGCGGTGCGTGCCCTGCCGGCAGCGGTGGCCGGCAACCCCGCCACAACGGGCCGCTGAGCAGCGCAGGCTGGAGTCCGGCGGCGCTTTGACGGATGATACGCGGCCGCAGGCAACCCCCTGCCCGTTCGCGTATGACTGCCGGCCGCCACCTGCGGCCCCCAGGGTGAAATGATGACCGTGTTGCGCCTTCCCTTTGTTCTCCTGCTGACCAGCCTGCTCGGCCTGGCCGGCTGTACGGCGCATAAACCGATTCCGCTGTACCAGCTGGATGGCGGCAACCCCGCCGTACCGCAACAGAACCAGGGCCTGGCCGTGTTGCTCGGGCCGGTGTCGGTCGCCGACTACCTGCAGCGCGAGGCCTTGCTCCAGCGCCAGCCCGACGGCAGTCTGGTGCCCGCCGACGACGCGCGCTGGGCCGGCAGCCTGGCCGCCGATATCGACCAGGTCCTGCTACGCCAACTGGCCTCCAGGCTGGACAGCCAGCGCCTGGTGCTGGCCCCGAGCAACCCCGGTTTCACTCCCGACGTGCAAGTGCTGCTGAGCATCAGCCGCCTAGACTCCGGCCCGCTGCACCCGGCCGTGCTGGAAGCCCAGTGGCGCCTGCTCGATCGCAGCGGCCAACTGCGCGACAGCCGCCTGCTGCGCCTGGAACAGGCCCACTTCGGTAGCCCGGCCGAGCAGGTACGGGCGCAGAGCATGCTGCTGCAGCAACTGGTCGAGCAACTGGCCGTCGCCATCGAGCCCCTGCGCAACCAGCCCCCGGTGGCAAGCAAACCGGCACCTTTGCCGCAAGCACCGGTCAAACCCAAGCAGCAGCCGAAGATCCCCATGGTCGGCCCGACCCGCAGCAACAGTGAAGTGCTGCGCTTCTGAGCCACCGATTTACCCAAGCTGTGCGGCTCTGCCTTTGCTAGTGTCGCGCCCGTTTTAGAGCCTACGAGAGCGTTAGCCATGGCCCGCAAGAAAGCCGCCGTCGATTTCGAACAATCCCTCGCCGACCTGCAACAGCTGGTCGAGCGCCTGGAAGGTGGTGAACTGTCGCTGGAAGACTCTCTGACCGCCTTCGAACAAGGCATCGGCCTGACTCGCGACTGCCAGGCCGCCTTGGCCCAGGCCGAGCAGAAGGTACAGATCCTCCTGGAGCGCGACGGCCAACTGGAGGAAGCCCCCTTCGACGCGGACGACCAGGCATGATCGCGACCTACCAGCAACGCTGCCAGACCCGCGTCGACGCGGCCCTGGAAAGCCTCTTCGATGCCCCGCGCAGTGAACTGGCACGGCTCTACCAGGCCATGCGCTACAGCGTGGTCAACGGTGGCAAGCGGGTCCGCCCGCTGCTGGTATATGCCGCCTGCGAAGCCTTGAATGGCGATCTCGACCGCGCCGATGGTGCCGCCTGTGCGGTGGAGCTGATCCACGCCTACTCGCTGGTCCACGACGACCTGCCGGCGATGGACGACGACGACCTGCGCCGTGGCCAGCCCACCACCCACATCGCCTTCGACGAAGCCTGCGCGATTCTCGCCGGCGATGGTCTGCAAAGCCTGGCCTTCGAAGCCCTCGCCGATCCGCGACACAACCCGACGGACGCCAACCTGCGCCTGTCCATGGTCCTCGGCCTGGCGCGCGCCGCCGGCCCGGCCGGGATGGTCGGCGGCCAGGCCATCGACCTCGGCTCGGTCGGTCAGCGACTCGACCAGGCGGCCCTGGAAGTCATGCACCGGCACAAGACCGGCGCACTGATCGAGGCCAGCGTGCAACTGGGTGCCCTGGCCAGCGGCCTGGCCGATGATGCCGCGCTGCGCTCGCTGCAGAATTACGCTCGTGCCATCGGCCTGGCGTTCCAGGTACAGGACGACATTCTCGACGTGGAAAGCGATACCGCCACCCTAGGCAAGACCCAGGGCAAGGACGAAGCCAACCACAAGCCGACCTACCCCGCGCTGCTCGGCCTCGACGCCGCCAAGGCCTACGCCCTGGAGCTGCGCGACCAGGCCCTGCATGCCCTGCGCCCGTTCGGCAGCAGCGCCGAACCGCTGCGCGAACTGGCCCGTTACATCGTCGAACGGCGCAGCTAAGCCTCCTAACCGTAGCCCGGAGGCAATCCGGGCAGCCCCCCCCCGGAGAACATCCCCGGATTGCATCCGGGCTACCGATTGCGCTGATCGAACCTTGTTTGGGCAGTTCCCGGCGCTTCGGGTAAACTGCCGCATCTTTTGTACGCCTATAACGATCAGCCTGATGCCCACAACTTTCCACGAGATCCCCCGCGAGCGCCCTGCCACGCCCCTGCTCGATCGCGCCGAGACGCCGGTCGGCCTGCGCCGCCTGGCCGAGAGCGAGCTGGAAACCCTCGCCGACGAGCTGCGCCAGTACCTGCTGTACAGCGTGGGCCAGACCGGCGGGCACTTCGGCGCCGGCCTCGGGGTGATCGAGCTGACCATCGCCCTGCACTACATCTTCGACACCCCGGACGATCGCCTGGTGTGGGACGTCGGCCATCAAGCCTACCCGCACAAGATCCTCACCGGACGCCGCGAGCGCATGGCCAGCCTGCGCCAGAAGGACGGCCTGGCCGCCTTCCCGCGACGCAGCGAGAGCGAGTACGACACCTTCGGCGTCGGCCACTCCAGCACCAGCATCAGCGCGGCCCTGGGCATGGCCATTGCCGCCCGCATGCAGGGCAGCCGGCGCAAATCGGTCGCGGTGATCGGCGATGGCGCATTGACCGCCGGCATGGCCTTCGAGGCGCTCAACCACGCCTCGGACGTCAAGGCCGACATGCTGGTGGTGCTCAACGACAACGACATGTCGATCTCGAAGAACGTCGGCGGGCTGTCCAACTACCTGGCCAAGATCATCTCCAGCCGTACTTATTCGAGCATGCGCGAAGGCAGCAAGAAGATCCTCTCGCGCCTGCCCGGCGCCTGGGAGATCGCGCGCAAGGTCGAAGAGCACGCCAAGGGCATGCTGGTGCCCGGCACCCTGTTCGAGGAACTGGGCTGGAACTACGTCGGCCCGATCGACGGCCACGACCTGCCCACACTCGTCGCGACACTGCGCAATATGCGCGACCTGGAGGGCCCGCAGTTCCTCCATGTGGTGACCAAGAAGGGCAAGGGCTTCGCCCCGGCCGAGGCCGACCCGATCGGCTACCACGCGATCACCAAGCTGGAGCCGATCAAGGCTCCGGTTGTCGAAGCCAAGAAGCCGAGCGGGCCGAAATACTCCAGCGTGTTCGGCCAGTGGCTGTGCGACATGGCCGCCGAAGACCCGCGCCTGGTCGGCATCACCCCGGCGATGAAGGAAGGCTCCGACCTGGTGGCCTTCAGCGAGCGTTTCCCCGCGCGTTACTTCGACGTGGCCATCGCCGAGCAGCATGCGGTGACCCTGGCCGCCGGCATGGCCTGCGAGGGCGCCAAACCGGTGGTGGCGATCTACTCGACCTTCCTGCAGCGCGCCTACGACCAGCTGATTCATGACGTGGCCGTGCAGCACCTCGACGTGCTGTTCGCCATCGACCGCGCCGGCCTGGTCGGCGAAGACGGCCCGACCCACGCCGGCAGCTTCGATATCTCCTACCTGCGCTGCATCCCCGGCATGCTGGTGATGACGCCGAGCGACGAGAACGAACTGCGCCAGATGCTCACCACCGGTTACCTGTTCGATGGCCCGGCGGCGGTGCGTTACCCGCGCGGCAGCGGGCCGAACACGCCGATCGACCCGGCGCTGCAACCGCTGGAAATCGGCCGAGGCGTCATTCGCCGACGCGGCCAGAAAACCGCCCTGCTGGTATTCGGCGTGCAGCTGGCCGAAGCGCTCAAGGTCGGCGAGACGCTGGACGCCACGGTGGTCGACATGCGTTTCGTCAAACCGCTGGACGAGGCCCTGGTGCGCGAACTGGCGGCCAGCCACGAGCTACTGGTGACCATCGAGGAAAACGCCATCATGGGCGGCGCCGGTTCGGCGGTCAGCGAGTTCCTTGCCGCCGAGAACCTGCTCAAGCCCGTGCTGCACCTGGGCCTGCCGGACAGCTACGTCGAGCACGCCAAGCCGGCGCAGATGCTCGCCGAGTGCGGCCTGGACGAAGCCGGCATCGAAGCGGCCGTGCGCCAGCGCCTGGTGCAACTGCCCACATGAATGCCGCTCATCCAAACCAGGGCTTAACTCGCTTGTAATTCATCCAGCCGCGCACTAAGGTGCGCGACGTTTTACTTCCGCCAAGGTGCGCCCGTCGTGATCGACCGGCGTTAAACGGGAAGCCGGTGCGCTCGTCACGAGCCATTCCGGCGCTGCCCCCGCAACGGTAAGCCACCGCAGCCTCGCGCTGCCATGTCGATCGACGTGCCACTGGGAGTTTCCCCGGGAAGGCGATCGACAGGGAAAGTTCGCTTTCAGTGGCAAGCCCGGAGACCGGCCTCGACGGATTCGACTGGTGTTGCGGAGGGCATCACCGTCAAGCGTCGGCTTGTCGTGGCGCTTGTCCCTGCCCTCCTCAAAAGTCTGCCGACTCTTTGAGGATCCATTGATGAAACTGCCCCGCCTGGCTCTCGCCATCGCCCTGCTGCCCGCCTCCCCGACCTTCGCCGCCGAAGACCAGGAAGCCGCGCTGAAGCTGTCCGAAACCCTGATCAGCGCCAACCGCGACGTGCAGCAACGCAGCGCCAGCAGCGCCGCCAGCACGGTGTTCACCCGCGCCGACATCGAGCGCCTGCAACCATCCTCGGTGACCGAGCTGCTCCAGCGCGTGCCCGGCGTGCAGGTGACGCAGAACGGCAGCGGCAGCCTGGCCAGCCTGTATATCCGCGGCACCAAGTCGGCACAGAGCCTGGTGCTGGTGGACGGCATGCGCATCGGCTCGGCCAGTTCCGGCGACAGCAACCTGCAGCACCTCAATATCGAGCAGATCGAGCGCATCGAAGTGCTGCGCGGACCGCGCTCGGCCATGTACGGCGCCGATGCCATCGGCGGCGTGGTGCAGATCTTCACCCGCCGCAGCAGCGGCGAAGGGTTCAAGCCATTCGTGCGCGTGGGCTATGGCAGCCGGGGCACCTGGCAGCGTAGCGCCGGCATTTCCGGTGGCGATGAGGCCACGCGCTTCAGCCTGGCCGGCAGCCTCGACGAGACCAACGGCATCGACCGCACCGGCACCTCCTACGCGGCCGACCAGGATCACGACGCCTACCGCAACAAGGCCTTCAGCCTGAGCCTCAGCCACAGCTTCAGCGACAAACTGGAAGCCGGCGTCAACGTCCTCGACCAGCGCGGCCGTACCGAGTTCGACAACCCCTTCGGCCGCTTCGACATGACCACCTTCGAGTCGGTCGAGCAGGACCCGTACAGTGACTTCACCGTCAGCAGCGTCTCCAGCTACCTCGACGCCCAGCTCAACGACACCTGGAACAGCCGCCTGGAAGTCGGCCACAGCGAAAACCGCGAAGAGAGTCTGGATAAACTCAGCGACGAGCGCGGCGTGTTCAACACCTACCGCGACTCGGTCAACTGGCTGAACACCCTGAGCCTGAGCGACAGCCACAGTCTGATGCTCGGTGCCGACTGGTACGAAGACCAGCTCAACAGCAACACCGCCTTCGCCGAGCAACAGCGCTGGAACCAGGCCGCCTTCATCCAGCACCGCTACGACGGCGAGCACTTTTCCACCGAACTGGGCCTGCGCCACGACAAGAACGAGCAGTTCGGCAGCGAAAACACCTGGAGTGGCGCCCTGACCCTGCCGCTGAACGAGCGCAACGACCTGATCGCCTCCTACAGCGAAGGCTTCCGCGCGCCGACCTTCAACGACCTGTACTACCCGGACTACAGCAACCCGGACCTCCAGCCGGAACACTCCAAGAGTGTCGAGCTGCAGTGGCGCAGCCAACTGGCCGCCACCACCCGCCTGGAGGCCTCGGTCTACCGCACCGACATCGAGGACGCCATCGCCAGCGACCAGGACTTCATCCCGCAGAACATCGCCAAGGCGCGCATCCATGGTTTCGAGGCCGCGCTGCAGCAGGAACTGTTCGGCTGGCAGGGACAACTGGGCGTGGCCTTCATCGACCCGCGCGACCGCGACAGCGGCCACACCCTCAACCGCCGTGCGCGGCGCACCCTGAGCCTGGACCTGGATCGCAGCTACGGCGATGTCGCCATCGGCGCCAGCTGGCAGGCCGTGAGCAGCAGCTACGACGACCCGGACAACCAGTACCAGCTAGCCGGTTATGGCCTGCTGGCCCTGCGCAGCAGCTGGCAGGCCACCCCCGAGCTGAAGCTGGAAGCCAAGCTGGATAACCTGCTGGACAAGGATTACAGCCGCTCGCTGTACGAGCACGAGGGTGAGCGCTACAGCTACAGCCAGGAAGGCCGCAGCGCACTGATCGGCTTCGTCTGGACACCGGAGCTGTAACAGGCAATGCAAAAGGCCCCGAAAGGGGCCCTAGCAGAGAATCGCGTGGTTCTTTTGTGGGGAATAAAGCTCAGTTCACTTTGGTAAAAACGGCGTCCTTACCATGGCGCAGATGACTTTTCATCTTGCCGTCTTCGGCGATTTCCAAACCACGCGTACCTTGTTCCTGACGCACCAGAAGCTTATCTGACTCGGCGATCAGAACAACTTCGACATCCATATACCCCTCCTTGTCTTTATCAAAGTGGGATACCACACGATAACCGCCAGATGCCTCGGTCACAGTAATGGTTTCGACCATCTTATCGTTACTCTTCCACTGACCAACAAAAGACTCGCCTTCGTCTTTACATCCAGCTAGAGCCACGACAGCGAGGGCCGCAATAAAGAGTTCTTTCATTCCGTTTCTCCTACGATCCAGTCCATGGTGATGTCGTTAAGACACGGCCCGCATTTTGCGACAGATCAAGCTAGTTGCGCTGTGCTCTGAGTAACAGCTCGCAGAGCTTCTCGGTAGCCGCCAGCATCTGGAAACTGGGCCGCTCTAGGCCTTTGTCCGGCACCGCCCAGAGCTGCTGGCGACGGGTTGCCCTGAGCTGCGGCCAGGCCTGCCAGGTCTGCAGTTCGGCCACGCTGCCGGCGAGGATCACCGCCGGATCGCGCTGCAGCACAGCCTCGACGCTGACCTGCGGCGCGGCCAGCTGCAGCTCGGCGAAGACATTCTCGGCGCCGCACAGGCGCAAGGCATCGCTGATGATCTGGCCACCGCCGATTGTGTACAGCGGCTGGTGCCAGACTTGGTAGAACACCGGCAACGGCGGCTCGCGGCGGTAGGTCTGGCGCAGGCGCTGCAGGCCGGCGCGGAAACGCTCGGCCAACTCGCGACCCTGGCGCTCGCGGCCGATGCGCGCACCGACTGCGGCGAACTGCTCGGCCAGTTCCTGCAAGTCATGCGGCTCGCCGATATGCAGGGGGATGCCGGTGAGGCGCAGTTGTTCGCGTTGACTGGGCGTCACGCTGTCCGGCCAGAGCAGGATCAGGTCTGGCTTGAGGCTGAGCAGGGTTTCCAGTTCCACCTGCTCATGGCGCCCCAGTGAAGGCAGACCCACCAGGGCCGGCGGGCGCTCGCCGGCATCCAGCACACCGACCAGCAAGTCGGCCGCATCCAGCTCGAGCATGATCTCGGTCATCGACGGCGCCAGGCTGACCACCCGCTCCACCGCCGCCAGCGGCAGGGCACAGGCGAGCAGGCAGGCGCCGAGCAGCAGTCGCATCAGGCCAGCTGGCGAGGAATGCGGTACAGGCAGAGCAGCACCACGCTGCTCAGGGCGAGGAGGAACAGCGCCACCGCATGCAGACCGGTGAACTGCGCCGCGGCGGCGATCCAAGCGGGCAGACCAGCGGCGAGAAAGGCCAGGCGCCGGCGGCGCGCCAGCTCGACCCAGGCCGCCGGCTCATCGGCGCTATCCAGCGCCTGCTGGGTGGCGATCAGCGCGCGCTTGTAGGCGGAGAACAGCGGCAAGGTGATGAACAGGGAAATCATCGCGGCAATGAACAGCGGCATTTCCAGCAGCGCCAGCACCGGCGGCTGACCACCGAAGAAAAAGCCAAGAACCAGCAGCGGCGCCAGCGTCAGGGCGAGCTGACGCCACCATTCACCGGCCAGCCGGCGGCGCACTTCGGCGCGCGTCACTCGGCCTCTTCCTGGTGCTGCAAGCCGAGCATGTGGCCGAGCTTGCCGGCCTTGGTCGTCAGGTACTTGCGGTTGTGCACGTTGAGGCCGATTTCCAGCGGATGACGCTCGGCCACGCGCACGCCGAAGCCTTCCAGGGCTTTGACCTTGCGCGGGTTGTTGGTCATCAGCTTGATCGCGCTGATGCCCAGGTGATCGAGCATCGGCTGGCAGATCGAATAGTCACGCTGGTCGGCGGCGAAGCCCAGGCGCTCGTTGGCCTCAACCGTATCGGCACCCGCATCCTGCAACTCGTAGGCGCGGATCTTGTTCAGCAGGCCGATGCCACGGCCTTCCTGGCGCAGGTACAGGAGCACGCCGCGGCCCTCTTTGGCGATGGCGCGCAAGGCCGCTTCGAGCTGGGCGCCGCAGTCGCAGCGCTGGCTGAACAGGGCATCGCCGGTCAGGCACTCGGAGTGCAGGCGACCCAGCACGGGAGCGCCATCGTTCACCTGGCCGAGGGTCAGGGCGACATGTTCCTTGCCGGTCTCCTCATCGAGGAAGCCGTGCATGGTGAAAGTCGCAAAAGGCGTAGGCAGCTGGGAGGCGGCGACGAAGACAACGGACACCGGGTGCTCCTGTTGAGTGTTCGGCAGAAAGGCCGGCATTGTACCAGCAGCACCCGCCGGGCTGGCAGCGTGAATTGTGCGGGATAAGGATCGAGCCATTCGATCGATCGCCCCCGCAAGCCGGCAGGCAAGCACTGTAGAAGCGAGCTCTGCTCGCGAAGCTGTTGCGCTGCCGGGTTGCCGAGCAGAGCTCGCTGCTAGATTTTCGATTCCAGCAGCAGCACCCCATTCTCTTCGCGCCAGCGCACGCGACTGAGGAAGCTCATGCCGAGCAGCACTTCGGTCGGCGCATCGCCTTCCAGCACCACACCCTCGACACCCAGCACTTCGATGCTGCCGACCTTGACCCGGTCGAGCTTGATCCGCCAACCGCGTACATTGCCGCCCGCCGTGCTGGCCACCATCGGCCGACCGACCACGCGATAGTCGATGCCCAGGCGCCGGGCCTGCCCCTCGTTCATCGCCACCGAGGTCGCGCCGGTATCGACAAGGAACTGCACCGGATAGCTGTTGAGCGAGCCCGCCACCCAGAAGTGGTTGCCAATCCCCCGGGTAATGCTGAGCTGCTCAGTCTGCGGACCGGCACTGCCGGCCTGGTTGTACTCGCGCGTCAGGTTGAAGTTGCGCTGCACACCATCCACCAGCAAGACCGCGCCCTTGCTGTCGGCACTCAGCACTTTCACCCCACCGGGGCCGGTCTGACCGGCCTTGACCAGCTTGCGCTGGCCATCAACGACCAGCACGGCGGCATTGGGAAACAGACCGACCACCTGCACCTGGGGTTCGGCATGCAGCACTGCGCTCACCACCAGCAACAGGCTGGCAGTCAGCAACTCAAGGCAACGCATCGGGTTTCTCCATGTCCTTGTCGAAGGGGTACGGCTGCTGCCAGCGCTGGAACAACGGACGCAGGGCATCGCTCTGCACCAGCTCGGCCATGCGCCGGTCGTAGATATGCGCCAGCGCTTTACCGCGCGCAGTATCGGCAAAGCCGGGATACAGCGGCAAGTCGGTCAGCCTGGTTATGCGGAAGCGTTCCGCAGTCTCGGCACTACGCAGGACATCTTCGATCTCGGTCAGGGCGTCGATATAGAAGTCGGCATGACCACGCTCGAGCATCCCCAGAATACCGCTGCGGCGCGCGACTTCCTGGAACTTGCCGAGCCCTGGCAGATAGTTCTGATAGTCGTAGCCGCGCATCCAGGCCAGACGGTAGCTACCAAGCGTCTGCAGGGTCGGCAGCGGCTGGCTGGTCAGGCCCAGGGCGCTGATCTGATCGGAGTCGTAATGCCAGCGCGGATAGACAATGCGCTCGGTCACTTCGTCACGGTACGAGCCGAGCCAGGCATCCGCCTCGCCGCGCTGCACCAGGCCGATGGAACGGGTATAGGGCACGATCTGGAAACTCAGCCTGACCCCGGCCGGCTCGAACACCTGCCGCAGGATGTCCCAAGCCAGGCCACTGCCATCCTCATTGGTATGTCCGGCCCAGTGTTCACTGACCAGCCTGATCTCGGCCGGCACAGCCTCTTCGGCCTGCACGCTCGACAGGCCGAGGGACAACAGCACAACACCCAGCCAGCAAACCCGCATGCCTACTCCCTAGAACCAGGCGACGCCCCAGACAATCAGCTGCATGCTCAGCCAGGCGAAGACGCCGGCCAGCACATCATCGAGCATGATGCCCACTCCGCCGTGCACATGACGGTCGATCCAGCGGATCGGCCACGGCTTGAGGATGTCGAAGAAGCGGAATACCAGGAAGCCTAGCAGGATCCAGTGCCACCCCTCTGGCACCAGCCACAAGGTAATCCACATGCCGACCATTTCGTCCCAGACGATGCCTTCATGGTCATGCACGCCCATGTCCGTGGCGACCCGCCCGCACAGCCAGAAGCCGAACAGCATGGTGATGCCGAGCATCAGCCAGTAGCCCCAGTCCGGCAACATCTGCCACAGCGGAATGAACGGGATGGCCACCAGCGAGCCCCAGGTGCCCGGCGCCTTGGGCATCAGCCCGGAGCCGAAACCGAAAGCCAGAAAATGCCAGGGATTGCGCCACACCTGCGGCGCCACACGAACCGAATCAGTCACCCGAACTCCCGAAATGTTGATAGCCCGCCCGTGGCGGTTGGATCACGGCACCACTGGCGTCCAGCAGCTCCACCCCTGTGCCGGCCATTGCGCGGCCAATCACCACGGTCGCCGGCCAGGCCGCCTGCAAGGCAGCCAGGTGCTCGGGCGGCAGAGTAAACGCCAATACATAGTCATCGCCACCGGCCAGCGCACAATCGCGTGCAGCCGTTCCGGCAATCGCCTGCAGCGCGGACGACAACGGCAGCTGTTCGAGCTCGATGTGCAAGGCCAGGCCCGACGCCACAGCGATATGCCCGCAGTCGGCCAGCAGGCCATCAGAGATATCCAGCGCCGCCGTGGCCTTGCCGCGCAGCAACCGCCCTAGAGCAAGCTGCGGCTGCGGCGCCCAGTAGCGCCGCAGCAAATAATCGGCCTGCTCGCCCTGCGCCTGGCGCTGGCCCAGCACCAGCGGCAAAGCACCGGCCGCATCACCCAGTTCGCCACCGACACACAGTAGATCGCCCGCTCGCGCACCGCTGCGAACCAGCGCCTGACCGGCCGGCACCCGGCCGAATACCGTCAAGGTCAGGCTCAAGGGGCCGCGCGTGGTATCCCCACCGACCAGCGCCAGGCCGCAGTTCTGCGCCATCTGCGACAAACCACGGGCAAACCCCTGCAGCCAGGCTTCGTCCGCCTGCGGCAAGGTGATGGCCAGGGTAAAGCCCAGAGGAGTGGCGCCCATGGCTGCCAGGTCGCTGGCCGCCACTGCCAGCGCGCGCTGGCCGAGCAGGAAGGGATCGGGGGATGCGGGGAAATGCACGCCGGCGACCAGGGTGTCGGTAGACACCGCCAGTTGTTCGCCGGCTGGCAGTTGCAGCAGGGCACAGTCGTCGCCGATGCCCAGGGCGACTCCTTCGGTCGCCTGCGCACAGGGCGCGGCGGCGAAGAAGCGGCGGATTAGCTCGAACTCACCCACCCGCTTGCAGCCCGATCAGCGCTTGTGGGCGCTGACTTCGGCGGCACGCAGGCTCGGCGCCAGCTTGTCCAGTACGCCGTTGACGAACTTGTGTCCGTCGGTGGCACCGAACACCTTGGCCAGCTCGATGCCTTCGTTGATCACCACGCGATAGGGCACGTCGACGCGGCTGCGCAGCTCCCAGGTGGACAGGCGCAGGATGGCCAGTTCGACCGGATCCAGCTCTTCCAGCGGACGATCCAGGCAAGGCGCGATGGCCTCGTCGATCTCGGTTTTCTGGGTGGCCACACCGACGAGGATCTCGTGGAAGTAGCCGCCGTCGACGCCGCTGAAATCGTTGTCGACGCGGAACTGCGCTTCGATCTCGTTCAGCGACTGGCCAGCCATGTGCCACTGATACAGGGCCTGCATGCCCAGGCTGCGGGCAACCCGGCGAGTCGCGATCTTGCCCTTGGCCTTGGGCTGCGGAGCGTCCTGGCTGTCGTCGTGGTTAAGGCTCACTTGGCCTCCAGCTGCGCCAGCAGGCTGACCATTTCCAGAGCGGACAGGGCAGCTTCGGCGCCCTTGTTGCCGGCCTTGGTGCCGGAACGCTCGATGGCTTGTTCGATGGAGTCGACGGTCAGTACGCCGAAGGACACCGGCACGCCGTATTCCATGGAGACCTGGGCCAGCCCCTTGGTGCATTCACCGGCAACGTATTCGAAGTGCGGGGTGCCGCCACGGATCACCGCGCCGAGGGCGATGATGGCTGCGTACTCGCCACGCTGGGCGACTTTCTGGGTGACCAGGGGAATTTCGAAGGCACCCGGGGCGCGGATGATGGTGATATCGCTTTCGCTCACACCATGACGCACCAGGGCGTCGACGGCGCCGCTGACCAGGCTTTCGACGACGAAGCTGTTGAAGCGGCCAACCACCAGGGCATAGCGGCCTTTGGGGGCGATGAAGGTACCTTCGATGGTCTTCAGGGTCATGGCGAGTCTCGTATGGCGTTAAAGAGCCAGTGCGCCATTGGCAGCGCACTGTAAACATAGGATATGAACAGCGGATCGACCGACCGGCTTATTCAGCGGGCACGTATTCTACTACTTCCAGGTCGAAACCGGATATCGCGTTGAACTTCATCGGCGAGCTGAGCAGGCGCATCTTGCGCACGCCGAGGTCACGCAGAATCTGCGAACCGGCGCCGACGGTGCTGTAGGTGGTCGGGCTGGCCGACTTGCTTTCCGCACCCTGGCTACGTTCGAGCTGAGCGAGCAGCTCCGGACCGTTGATCGGATTGCCCAGCAACAGCACCACGCCGCTGCCGGACTTGGCCACTTCGGCCATGGCCGCACGCAGACTCCAGCGCCCCGCCTGCTTGACCATGAACAGGTCGCGCAGCGGATCGGCGTTGTGCACCCGTACCAGGGTCGGCGTCTCGGCGCAGATGCTGCCTAGGGTCAGAGCCATGTGCACGCTGTCATCCAGGGCATCGCGGTAGCTGACCAGGTTGAACTGGCCCAGCTCGCTGTCGATCGTCTGTTCGCTGACGCGCTGCACGGTGCGCTCGTGGATCAGCCGGTAGTGGATCAGGTCGGCGATGGTGCCGATCTTCAGGCCGTGCTGCTCGGCGAACACTTCCAGCTCCGGACGACGAGCCATGGTGCCGTCGTCATTCATGATCTCGCAGATCACCCCGCTCGGCTCGAAACCGGCCATGCGCGCCAGGTCGCAGGCTGCCTCGGTGTGCCCGGCACGGGCCAGCACGCCGCCGGGCTGGGCCATCAGCGGGAAGATATGGCCGGGGCTGACGATATCGTCGGCCACCGCACTCTTGGCCACGGCGGCCTGCACAGTACGCGCGCGGTCGGCGGCGGAGATGCCGGTGGTCACGCCCTCGGCGGCCTCGATGGACACGGTGAACTTGGTGCCGAAGCCGGAACCGTTACGCGGCGCCATCAGCGGCAGCTTGAGCAGTTCGCAGCGCTCGCGGCTCATCGGCATGCAGATCAGGCCGCGGGCGAAACGCGCCATGAAGTTGATGTGCTCGGCGGTCACGCATTCGGAGGCGATGATGATGTCGCCTTCATTCTCGCGGTCCTCGTCATCCATGAGGATGACCATCTTGCCAGCGCGGATGTCTTCGATCAGTTCTGCTGCGGTATTCAGAGCCATGAGGGCTATTCCTTCAATTCGTTAGCGAGACGGGTTCAGAAAGCCGTGCTCGGCCAAGAAACCTTCGGTGATGCCACTGGCAGCGGGCTCGGCAGCCTTGTCACCGAGCAGCAGGCGCTCCAGGTAACGCGCCAGCAGATCCACTTCCAGGTTGACCCGGCGACCGGACTGGTAGTCGGCCATGATGGTCTCGACCAGGGTATGCGGCACGATGGTCAGCTCGAACTCGGCGCCATTCACCGCGTTGACCGTCAGGCTGGTGCCGTCGACGGTGATCGAGCCTTTCAGCGCGATGTACTTGGCCAGCTCGCGCGGCGCGCGGATGCGGAACTGGATGGCGCGGGCGCTCTCCTCACGGGAGACGATCTCGCCGACACCATCGACATGGCCGCTGACCAGATGCCCGCCGAGGCGGGTGGTCGGCGTCAGGGCCTTTTCCAGGTTGACCCGGCTGCCGATCTTCAGGTCGATGAAGGCACTGCAGGCCAGGGTCTCGCGGCTGACGTCGGCCCAGAAACCGTCGCCCGGTAGCTCGACCGCAGTCAGGCACACGCCGTTGACCGCGATGCTGTCACCCAGTTTGACGTCGCCCAGGTCGAGCTTGCCGGTCTGCACGTACACACGTACGTCGCCGCCCTTGGGGCTGAGGGCACGGATGGTGCCGATGGATTCGATTATGCCGGTGAACATGCGTCCTCCCGGTGGGTCTTGCAATGCAGCATGGATGAACTCCTGTTTTGGTCAAAAACAGGGCAATGCCGATCGATAGGGATTTTCGCGGGCGCAGCAGACGGCGCCCTGGAAGGGAATCCCGCTCTCTCTTTATCCGGACTATACCGTCGGCCCCGGAATCACACCGGGTCTGCTGTCCCTTTCCTGTGGAAAGGCGCTCGCGGGCTAGGCCGAAAGGCCATTACCGCCGGTGGGGAATCACACCCCGCCCTGAGAACGTTGCAGCCCTGGAGGGCTGCGGCCTGCTTTTTACCACAAAAGCGCGGCGTGCTGTAGGAGCGAGCTCTGCTCGCGAAGCTTTTGCGTGGCCTGGATTGGCGCGCAGAGCGCGCTCCTACACAGGGCGCTTGGGCACCGCGATGATCCGCCAGTCGGCGCCCACCGCGCGTATCTCGCGGATCTCCAGCTCCTGGGCCTCGGCCATGCGCGCCAGCGGCCAGTCCAGCAAGGGCCGCGCGCTGGAACCAAGGAACTTCGGCGCGACGAACAGCTGGTACTCGTCGACCAGCCCGGCGCGGGCGAAAGCCCCGGCCAAACGCGGCCCCGCCTCGACCAGCACTTCGTTGGCGCCACGCCCAGCCAGTTCCATAAGCAGCTTGCGCAGGTCGACATGGCCGTTGCTGCCCGGCACGGCGAGCAGTTCGTGGCCATCACCGAGAAAGCGATCGCGCGCTGCCGCCGCGGCGCAAGTGGCGACCAGTGCCGGCCCGGTCTGATAGAACGGCGCCGACAGCGGCACGCGCAGACGTCCGTCGACCAGCACCCGCAGCGGTGGACGGGTCACCGCCAGGGCCGTCAGCTCGGCGCCCAGGCCCAGCTCATCGGGGCGCACGGTGAGGCGCGCCTGATCGGTGAGCACGGTGTCGGCACCGGTGAGGATGGCGCTGGCCCGCGCGCGCAGGCGCTGCACTGCCGAGCGCGCTTCCGGGCCGGTAATCCACTGGCTTTCGCCGCTGGCCATGGCCGTGCGCCCGTCCAGGCTCATCGCCAGCTTGACCCGTACGAACGGCAGACCGTGCTCCATGCGTTTGATAAAGCCGGCGTTGAGCACCCGCGCCTCGGCCTCCAGCACGCCACTGTGCACGGCGATGCCGGCATGCATCAGGCGCAACAAGCCCTTGCCGGAGACTTCCGGATTGGGGTCCTGCATGGCCGCCACCACGCGGGCGACCCCGGCCGCGACCAGCGCATCGGCGCAGGGCGGCGTGCGCCCGTGGTGGCTGCAGGGTTCCAGGGTGACGTAGGCGGTGGCGCCTTGCGCCCGCGCGCCGGCCTGGCGCAGGGCATGCACTTCGGCATGCGGCTCGCCGGCGCGGGCATGCCAGCCTTCGCCGACGATCTGCCCGTCACGCACGATGACGCAGCCGACGCGGGGGTTGGGATGGGTGGAGTACAGGCCCTTGCGCGCCAGCTCCAGCGCGCGAGCCATGAACTGCTGGTCGCTGGCGGCG
This sequence comes from Pseudomonas campi, assembly GCF_013200955.2. NCBI lineage: Bacteria > Pseudomonadati > Pseudomonadota > Gammaproteobacteria > Pseudomonadales > Pseudomonadaceae > Aquipseudomonas > Aquipseudomonas campi. The sequence continues at coordinate 685,869 of NZ_CP053697.2, read as the reverse complement.
GCGCTCATGGTTTTGCCGGCTCACGGGCCAGGCGATCGATTTCCTCGCGGAATTCGTTGAGGTCCTGGAAGCGGCGGTAGACCGAGGCGAAGCGGATATAGGCGACTTCATCGAGCTTCTGCAGCTCGGTCATCACCAGCTCGCCGAGCACCAGCGACTTGATCTCGCGTTCGCCGGTGGCGCGCAGCTTCTGCTTGATATGGGCGATCGCCTCTTCCAGGCGCTCGACGCTGACCGGGCGCTTCTCCAGCGCACGCTGCATGCCGGCCCGCAGCTTGTCCTCGTCGAACGGCTGGCGGCTGCCGTCCTGCTTGATCAGGCGCGGCATCACCAGTTCGGCGGTTTCGAAGGTGGTGAACCGCTCGCCGCAGGCCAGGCATTCGCGGCGGCGGCGCACCTGTTCGCCCTCGGCGACCAGGCGGGAGTCGATGACCTTGGTGTCGTTGGCGGCGCAGAAGGGGCAATGCATGGCGGGAAACGGCCCTATGAAAAGGTGGCTCATGGTAGCGCATCCCTTTGCCAAGACAAGCCAGCGCCTTTGCGGTATACAGGCGCCCTGCAGACAGCCCGGCTGCGCCAGCACAGGCTACTCTTGCTATCAGCAACGCTGCGCCCAGCGTTCGTCCTTACCGCGTCGAGTCCATCATGTTGATACGCCCCCTGCTGCTTTCCAGTGCCCTGCTGCTGGCCGCCTGTGCCAGTGCGCCGGAAAAACCCGCGCAACCCGTCGCGCCAGCGCCAGCACCAGTCGCCGCGGCCAAGCCGGCAGCGGCGGTCGAAGCGCCCCTGCCCAGCCATATGCGCGAGCTGCGCGGCAGCCTGCGCACGCCGCCAGCCGGCAGCGAAGTGGAGATGGCCCTGCTGGTGATCGACGAGCGAGACCGACCGCAGCAGTTGCTGGCCAGCCTGACCCTGGCGGGCAACGGCCAGCTGCTGCCGTTCCGTCTGCCGTTCAACCCCGAGTATTTCCCCAGCGGTGCGCGGGTCGAACTGCGCGCTCGCATCAGCCAATCCGGACGCCTGGTCCTGCGTCTGCCGCCGCAGCGCATCAGCCAGGCGCAGAGTCAAAGCCTCGGCGAACTGCCACTGGTCAGCGCGCCATGAAGGCACCGCAGGTCCTGCAGGACTCCTTGCGGCAGTTGCTCGGTGACGCGCGCCTGGTGGCGGAAACCCTGCCCGGCACCGACCTCAAGCTGTGGCTGATCGATGCGGTGAACATGGATCGCTGCTTCAGCCCGGAAGAAACCCGCCTGATCCTCGAGGAACCGCCCTACTGGAGCTTCTGCTGGGCCAGCGGCCTGGTGCTGGCGCGCTGGCTGGCCGAACAGCCGGAATGGGTGCGCGGCAAACGCGTGCTGGACTTCGGCGCCGGCTCCGGCGTGGCCGCCATCGCCGCAGCCAAGGCCGGCGCCCTGGAAGTGGTGGCCTGCGACCTCGACCCGCTGGCCATCGAATCCTGCCGGGCGAATGCCGAGCTGAACGGCGTCGAGCTGAGCTACTCGCTGGATTTCTTCGCCGAGGCCGACCGCTTCGACCTGATCATCGTCGCCGACGTGCTCTACGACCGCGCCAACCTGCCGTTGCTCGACCATTTCCTCAGCCGAGGCCGCGAGGCGCTGGTCGCCGATTCGCGGGTCAAGGACTTCCAGCACCCGCTGTACCAGCGCCTAGGCATGCTGGAAGCCTGCACCTGGCCGGACCTGGCCGAGCCGGCGGAGTTTCGCCATGTCAGCCTGTACCACGCCCAGCGCGCCTGAAACGCCCCTCTGCTTAACCTTCTCCCGTAAACGGGAAAGGGACCGAGCCCGTAGCCCGGATGCAATCCGGGGAAGCAGGCGACCCCGCCCCGGATTGCATCCGGGCTACTTGTATCCGTGCCGGCACGCCCGCATTTATAGTTGCAGCCTTTCGCCTTCCCGAGATTCTTCCATGAGCGATACCCCCTACATCTTCGACATCTCCGGTGCCGCCAGCTTCGAACAGCTGGTGATCGAGAACTCCTTCCACAAGCCGGTGCTGGTGGATTTCTGGGCCGAGTGGTGCGCGCCGTGCAAGGCGCTGATGCCGCTGCTGGCGAAGATCACCGAGGAATACCGCGGCGAACTGCTGCTGGCCAAGGTCAACTGCGACATCGAGCAGGACATCGTCCAGCGCTTCGGCATCCGCAGCCTGCCCACCGTGGTGCTGTTCAAGGATGGCCAGCCGGTCGACGGCTTTGCCGGTGCGCAACCGGAGTCGGCGATCCGCGAGATGCTCAAGCCGCATGTCGCTGAACCGGCGCCGGAAGCCGCCGACCCCATGGAAACGGCGCAGGCGCTGTTCGCCGAAGGCCGCATCAGTGAGGCCGAGAGCCTGCTCAAGCAGGTACTCACCGAGAACAACGAGAACGCCGCCGCGCTGATCCTCTATGCCCGCTGCCTGGCCGAACGCGGCGAGCTGGACGAAGCCGAGGCGGTGCTGAACGCGGTGAAAGGCGACGAACACAAGCAGGCCCTGGCCGGCGCCAAGGCGCAGCTGACCTTCCTGCGCCAGGCTGCCGACCTGCCGGACAGCGCCGACCTGAAAGCCCGCCTGGCCCAGGACGGCAACGACGACGAGGCGACCTACCAGCTGTCCATCCAGCAGCTGGCGCGCCAGCAGTACGAAGCGGCGCTGGATGGCCTGCTCCGGCTGTTCGTGCGCAACCGCAGCTATGCCGAGGGCATCACCCACAAGACCCTGCTGCAGGTGTTCGACCTGCTCGGCAACGATCACCCGCTGGTGACCCTGTACCGGCGCAAGCTGTACCAGGCCATTTATTGATGAGCACGCCCTTCCAGCTCCTGTTGCGCGTACGTTACGGCGAATGCGATGCCCAGCAGGTGGTGTTCAACGCGCGCTATGGCGACTATATCGACGTGGCCGCCACCGAGTTCTACCGCGCGTTGTTTGGTAGCTATCAGTACCTGCTCGACCGGGGCCTGGACAGCCAGGTGGTGCGCATGACCACCGATTGGAGCTCACCAGCACGCTTCGATGACGTGCTGGTCATTCAAGTGCAGACCCTGCGCCTGGGCACCACGTCCTACAGCCTGCTGGTGGAGATCATCCAGCAGGCCGAGCAGCGTCTGGTGGCGCGCAGCGAAGTCACCTACGTGATGGTCGATGCGCAGACTTTCGGCAAGACCGCCATCCCCGCCGACCTGCGCGCGCAGCTGGAACGCGGCGCGCCGGGCGTATTGATCAACCAGGCTGGCTGATCAACCGACCCAGCGATACAGCGGCGCTTCGGCGCCGCTTTCTATTTGTACCTGCGGGCAATGGCGCAGGCGCACCAGCAGGCGCTTGCCGGCCGCGGCACTGCCGGCCAGGGCCGTCAGCTCGGCCAGCAATTGCGGGCCATCCAGGCTGCCGGCGCGCTGCAGCAAGTCCTGCGCGGTCTGCCACAGGCCGTCCTGAGCTTTTGCCACAGCCGCCACAGCCGCCACTGGCGTCGGTACCGGTGCCACGGCGCTGTCGCGAGGCAACAGTGCCGCCAGTTGCGCCCAGTCCTCCTGATCCATTTCCACCGACAGATCCACCGGCCACTCGCCGATTCGTCCCTTGATTCGCAGCATCGTCAATTCCTCACTGAATGGCGGGCATGCTGCCATGGCGCTGCGGGCGCGCCAAACGAAGCTGGTCAATCCCACCAAAAACTTGTTATAACATAACTACAAATTTATCCTTTTCGGAGCCTCCACATGCGCCATCTGCTGCTCGCCCTGCCCTTCGCCCTGCTGCCGCTGGCGCTTGCAAACGCTCAGAGCCATGAGCACGACCATGCAGAGCACGGCAGCCTCGACAAACATGAACACGGCGTGGCCAGCCTGAATGTGGCGCTGGACGGCAACACCCTGGAAATCCAGCTGGAGAGCCCGGCGATGAATATCGTCGGCTTCGAGCACGCCGCCAGCAGCGCGGCAGACCAAGCCAAGGTCGCTGCCGTACGCCAGCAACTGGAACAACCCCAGGCGCTGTTTGCCTTGCCCATCGAAGCCAAATGCACCCTCAAGCAACATGAACTGCAGGGCGCGCTGTTCGCCGCGCCCGCAGACGAGCACGAGCACGAGCACGAGCACGAGCACGAGCACGATGAGCATGGCGCTCACGCAGAAAGCGAGGAACAGGGCCACAGCGATATCAGTGCCCACTACCAATTCGACTGCGCCACGCCCGCTGCTTTGCAAACCCTGGAGCTGGGCAGCTTCTTCGGCAGCTTCCCCGGCACCGAGAAGCTCGACGTCCAGCTGATCGGCCCCAGCGGCCAGCAGGGTGTGCAGCTCAGTCCGGGCAATGCGCGCCTGACCTTCTGAGGGGCGGTCGCGATCTCGCCAGGACGAGCTGAGTCAGCACAAACTTTTGTAGGAGCCAGCTTGCTGGCGATCAGCGGAACGCTGTCTGCGTATCGCCAGCAAGCTGGCTCCTACAGGATCAGGCCCAAGAGTGGATATCGTTTTGCTTATCCACCGGTTGGTCAGCCCTCAACTTGGCTGCGAAAGAAACAGACTCTGCAAACTCGTGCCAGGTGAGGCGTCTACACCTGCCGCGGCAAACTCCCTATGCTGTGCCCTTCGTCCGCCATTGGCCCGACCATGTCCGACCCACTGATCGAACTCAACGACCTCGGCTTCGCCTGGCCCGGCCAGGACGAGCTGCTGAATATTCCCGATTTCACCCTGCAACGCGGCGAGAGTCTGTTTCTCAAGGGCCCCAGCGGCAGCGGCAAGACCACCCTGCTCGGCCTGCTCGGCGGCGTGCAGCAGCCCGGCCGCGGCAACGTGAAGCTGCTCGGCACCGACCTGGCGCGGCTGTCCTCGGGCGCCCGTGATCGCTTTCGGGTCGACCACACCGGCTATATCTTCCAGCAGTTCAACCTGCTGCCGTTCCTCTCGGTGCGCGAGAACGTCGAGCTGCCCTGCCGCTTCTCCAAGTCCCGCGCCGCCCGCGCCAGTCAGCGCCACGGCAGTGTCGATGCAGCTGCCGCGGCGTTACTCGAACACCTCGGACTGAAGGCCGAACTGCTGCCGCGCCGTGCCGACTCGCTGTCGATCGGCCAGCAGCAACGGGTCGCCGCCGCCCGCGCGCTGATCGGCCAGCCGGAACTGGTGATCGCCGATGAGCCGACCTCGGCCCTGGATGCCGATGCGCGTGAGGCGTTCCTCTCGCTGCTGTTCGCCGAATGCCGTGCCGCCGGCGCCAGCCTGCTGTTCGTCAGCCATGACCAGAGCCTGGCCCCACTGTTCGACCGCGCCCTGTCGCTAGCCGAGCTGAACCGCGCCAGCCGCGTCGAGGAGGCCTGAGATGCACCTGCTACGTATCGCCCTGGCCAGCCTCAACAATCGCCGCTTCACCGCCCTGCTCACGGTATTCGCCATCGCCCTGTCGGTGTGCCTGCTGCTCGCCGTAGAACGGGTGCGCAGCGAGGCGCGCGCCAGTTTCGCCAGCACCATCAGCGGCACCGACCTGATCGTCGGCGCCCGTTCCGGCAGCGTGAACCTGCTGCTGTACTCGGTATTCCGCATCGGCAACGCCACCAACAATATCCGCTGGGACAGCTTCGAGACCCTGGCCAGACACCCCCAGGTGAAGTGGGCGATCCCGCTGTCGCTGGGCGACTCGCACCGCGGCTACCGGGTGCTCGGCACCGACACCGGCTACTTCGCGCATTACCACTACGGCCGTGCTCAGCCGTTGCAGCTGGTCGAAGGCAAGCCCTTCAATGACCTGTTCGAAGTGGTGCTCGGCGCCGAAGTGGCCGAAGCGCTGCACTACCGGCTGGGCGACAAGATCGTCCTGGCCCACGGCGTCAGCACCGTCAGCCTGACCCGGCACGACGACAAGCCGTTCCGCGTGGTCGGCATCCTCGCCCGCACCGGCACGCCGGTGGACCGCACCCTGCATATCTCCCTGGCCGGCATGGAGGCGCTGCATGTCGACTGGCAGAACGGCGTGCCGGCGCGCGGCGCGGGCAAGGTCTCGGCCGAGCAGGCGCGCCAGCTATTCGGGGCCTGCCCACAAGCGTCACGAGCGCAGGCGGGGCAAGGCGGCAGTGGACGAGGAAGCGCAGTTTACGAGCCGGTAAATGAGCATTCCGAGTCCGCTGCCAACGCAGCAGCGCCAAGCGCAGTAGCTTGTGGACAGGGCCTGCAACCGAAAGCCATCACTGCCGTGCTGCTGGGCCTGAAAAGCAAGATCGCCACCTTCACCGTGCAGCGCCAGGTCAACGAATACCGCGGCGAGCCGCTGCAGGCGATCCTCCCCGGCGTCGCCCTGCAGGAACTGTGGAGCCTGATGGGCGTGGCCGAGAAGGCGCTGTTCGTGGTCTCGCTGTTCGTCGTGCTGACCGGACTGATCGGCATGCTCACGGCCATTCTCACCAGCCTCAACGAACGCCGCCGGGAGATGGCCATCCTCCGCTCGGTGGGCGCGCGGCCCTGGCATATCGCCGGCTTGCTGGTGCTGGAAGCCTTCGCCCTGGCCCTGGCCGGCGTCGTGCTGGGGTTGGCCCTGCTCTATCTCGGCATCGCCGCCAGCCAGGGCTATGTGCAGGCGCAGTACGGCCTGTTCCTGCCGCTCAACCTGCCCAGCGGCTATGAGTGGCGCCTGCTCGGCGCTATTCTGGCGGCCGCCCTGCTGATGGGCAGCGTGCCGGCCTGGCGCGCCTATCGGCAATCCCTGGCCGATGGCCTGTCGATACGTCTATGAGGTTGCCCATGCGTCGCCTGTTGTTTGCGCTGCTGTTGTCCTGCACCACCGCGCTGTGGACCACCTCGCCCCTGGCTGCGGAACTGCGCGAGCTGACCTGGAGCGAAATGGTCCCCGCCGATGCGCCGCCACAGACGGCCCAGCCGGCCGCCCCCATGCACGACCTCTCGCAACTGGCCGACGCCCTCGCCGCGGAAAGCGGCCCGGCCGCCGCCCAGCAATCGCCGGCGGCGCCGGTGGTCAAGGCACTCGACGGCCAGCAGGTGAAACTGCCGGGCTACATCGTGCCGCTGGATGTGACCGAGGAAGGCCGCGTCACCGAGTTCCTTCTGGTGCCCTACTTCGGCGCCTGCATCCACGTGCCGCCACCGCCGTCCAACCAGATCGTGCATGTCACCAGCGAACTGGGCGTGTTGATGGATGCGCTGTACCAGCCATTCTGGATCGAAGGCCCGCTCAAGGTCGGCCAGATCAGCAGCGAGCTGGCCGAAGCCGGCTACCAGATGCAGGCCGAGAAGATCTATCCGTACGAGATGTGAACCCCAGGTGCGCCGGATTGACGCACCCCAATCGCTCTACAACACTCCAGCCTATTGAGCTGAGTCAAGAAGTGCCCCCATCAGGTTGGCTGACAATCCGCTCAGCCAACACCTATTCCTAAAACTGATTGGAGCACACCATGCGCAAGTCTCTGCTGACCGCATCCCTACTCGCCCTCGCCGTTGCTGCGCCGCTGGCCCAGGCTTTCGAAGCCGGTGACATCATCGTGCGTGCCGGCGCCATCACTGTTGCGCCGGTGGAAGATAGCAGCGAGCTGCAAGTCGGCGGTGCCGACGTAGCTGGCACCAAGGCCACCGTGGAAAGCGACACCCAGCTGGGCCTGAACTTCGCCTATATGGTCACCAACAACATTGGTATCGAGTTGCTGGCCGCCAGCCCGTTCAGCCACGAAGTGGGAGTGAGAGGCGTAGACGCCGCACTGGGTACGCCTGCCGGCACCATCGATGGCCGCCTGGGCGACATCAAGCATCTGCCGCCGACCCTGATGGCCCTGTACTACCCGCTGGATAGCAAATCCGCCTTCCAGCCCTATGTCGGCCTGGGCGTCAACTACACCATCTTCTTCGATGAAGATCTGAGCAGCCGTCAGGAAGCCAACGGCTTCAGCAACCTGGAGCTCGAGGATTCGTGGGGCCTGTCCGCCCAGGTAGGCATGGACTACATGCTCAGCGACAACCTGCTGCTCAACGCCCAGGTGCGCTACATCGACATCGATACCACCGCGACCCTCGACCACAACACCCTCGGTGAAGTTGAAGTGGACGTGGATATCGATCCGTTCGTGTACATGATCGGCCTGGGCTACAAGTTCTAAGAGCCTGTTCACGATCTTTTCGCGCCGGGATAATTGCCCGATGCGAAAGACTCAATACCCGAGCGACGTGAGTCGCGAACAATTCGAACAGATAAGGCCGCTGCTAGAGAGTGTGCGCAAGAAGACTAAGCCCAGGTCAGTAGACCTGTATGAGGTTTGGTGCGCCGCGTTGTACCTGCTCAAGAGTGGCTGCCAATGGCGGATGCTACCGACTGACTACCCTAAGTGGCGGACGGTACACGCCTACTTCAGTCGTTGGAGTGAGCCCGATCCAGATGGCGTTAGCGTTTTGGAGCGGGCGCTCAAAAAATCAGGTTGGCGCGGCCCGTATCAGACAGGGGCGCAGCGCATGCACGACATTCTTGATCGTGGACGCGCAGAGCGTGAAAAATACCGATAGCGCTGACCAGAAAGGCTATGACGCAGGCAAGAAGGTCTCCGGGATCAAGCGCCACATCGCCGTAGATACAGAAGGTCTGCCTCATGCGGTTGCGGTAACGACTGCAGATGTCACCGATCGCAAGGGGGCGCTGCTGGCGCTTGAGCGCGCGGCAGCAAGCTTACAAGGCGTGCAAAACGTCTTGGCGGACGGTGGCTATACAGGCAAGCCGTTTGCCCAGGCTGTGGAAGGCTTGCTGGGCGCGACAGTGCAGATCGCTAAACGTAGCGAACTGCATACCTTTGCGGTGATGCCACAACGCTGGGTGGTGGAACGATCCTTCGCCTGGCTGGAGAAGTGTCGTCGGTTGTGGAAGAACTGCGAGCGCAAACTCAATACCAGCTTGCAGCTCATCCACTTGGCCTTCCTTGTGCTGCTGCTCAAAAGATCGTGAACAGGCTCTAAGAGCCCACCAGTCGCGCAACAAAAAGCCCCGCCAAATGCGGGGCTTTTTGTTGCGCGACTGGCCCCGGGGCTGGCACTCAGCGTTGTAGCCCGGATGCAATCCGGGAGCGGAGCTGCCGGTTTCCCGGATTGCATCCGGGCTACGACTGGCGAGAGAAAAGCAAAAGCCCCGCACTTGGCGGGGCTTTTTCTTGCATCAATCGATGCGCACTCAGCGCCCCAGCAGCCTGGCCAAACCGTCCTGCAAGGGCGTCGCCGGGGCCAGTTGGAAACGCTGGCACAGCAGGCTGTTGTCCGCTCGCGAATGGCGGATATCGCCGGCGCGGGCTGCGGTATGGGTCACCGCCGGCAGGCTGCCGAGTACTTCACCAATCGCCGCGAGCAGCTGGTTGAGGCTGATCGACTGGTTGTGGCCGACATTCACCGCACCGCTCGTTACCTTTGCAGCGCTAAGCGCCTGCACCAGCAGCGGTACCAGATCGGCGACATAGAAGAAGTCGCGGGTCTGCTCGCCATCGCCGAACACGCAGATCGGCTTACCGGCCAGGGCGCGCTCGGTGAAGATGCTGATCACCCCGGAATAGGGCGAGGACGGATCCTGGCGCGGGCCGAAGATATTGAAGAAACGGAAGATCGCCGGTTCCAGACCATGCTGGCGCTGGAAGAAGTCCAGGTAGAACTCGCTGGCCAGCTTGTCCACGGCGTAGGGGGTGAGCGGCGCCTTGGGCGTGTCCTCGCCCACCGCCACGCCTTCGCCATTGTTGCCGTAGACCGCCGCACTGGAGGCGTAGACCACCCGGCGCACGCCCGCTTCGCGCATGGCTTCACAGAGGTTGAGGGTGCCGATGAAATTGCTCTGGTGGGTGCCCACCGGATCGTCCACCGAGGCCTGCACCGACGCCACCGCGGCCAGGTGGGCGACGGCCTGGCAACCGACGACCGCGCGGCGCATCAGCGCGGCATCGGCGACATCGCCTTGGAGTACCTCCAGCCGTGGATTATCCAGCGCCAGGTTGCTGCGCTGGCCGGTGGAGAAGTTGTCCAGCACGCGCACGCGGTGGCCGGCGGCGAGCAGGGCATCGGTCAGGTGCGAGCCGATAAAACCGGCGCCACCGGTGACCAGGATCAGGGAATCAGACATGCGCCCTCAACTGTGTCGGTAGTAGCGATCGAGCAGGGCCGGCAGGCCGGCCCGCCAGGCGCGCGGCTTGATGCCGAAGGTATTGAGGATCTTCTTGCAGGCCAGCACCGCGTGCTGCGGCTCATCGGCGGCATCCACCCGCGCGGCATGGGCCTGCGGGCTGACTTCGAGCACCTGCAATTTATGCAGCGGGCGCGCCTCGCTGATGATCGCCTGGCCCAGCGCCAGCGGCGTGGTCGCCTCGTGGCCGCCGTAGTGATAGGTGCCCCACAGCGGAAACTGGCAATCGAGCTGCTTGAGTACAGCGATGATCACCCGCGCGGCATCGTCGACCAGGGTCGGATTGCCGCGCCGGTCATCGGCCATCAGCAGTTGCTGCTCCAGTTCGGCGCGGCGCAGGAAGCGCCCGAGCAGGCCATCGGCACTGTCGTCGAGCAGCCAGCCGAAGCGCAGCAGCACATGCCGCGGACAGGTGGCGCGCACGTTCTGTTCGATACGGCGCAGGGCCTGACCACGAATGCCCAGCGGCACCGGCTCGTCCTTCTCGCTGTAGGCCGTGGCCCGCGAGCCATCGAAGACCCGGTAGCTGGACGGTTGCAGGAGGACGATATTGTGGTGCTGGCAGAGCTCGGCGAGGCGTTCGAGCGCGCGCTCCTGCTGGTTGAAGCGCGCCTCGTCGACCGTCTCCGCCTGGAACCAGTCGAAGTAGTAGGCGAGATTGATCAGCGCATCGGGGCGCGTGTCATCGAGCAGTTGGGTGAGGCTGGCGACATCCCAGCCACCCTCGGGTGGGCGTGGGGCAAGAAAGCCAATATCTTCCTCGGCCCCCAGGCGGATCAGCGCCTGCCCCAGGGCATTGCCGCCGCCCAGCAGCATCAGGCGCATGCGCATGGTGGTGCGGGTTACTCCAGTCACGAAAGGAACAGGCTGCAAGCAGCCAGACTGGCGGTATTTTGCGGGTTTTACCTGGGGTCGTCACCCGCAAACTGCGTTGCGCTGCGTCTTAGTCCACAGAAACCCGCGGCAGAGCAGCCCTGCCCTGCCGCGGCGCCGCTGTTATTGCACCAGGAAGCTGCGGCTGGCCCCGGAGAAGCTGGAGATACGCCCGGTTACCGGCGCCTTGCTGTCACCGTAATGCACCAGGCGGTACTCGCCGGGCGGGGTGCCCTGCGGGATGGTCCAGCGCAGGGTGGCCTGCGAGGTGCCCCAGAAACCGTCCTTGCGCAGCCAGTGGTACTCGGTGCTCCAGTCATTGTCGCGGGCCACCGTCTGCCAGTTGCCGGCCACCTTGCGCTGCACTTCGAGGAAGGTGCCTTCAGTGCGCAGATTGTTGCGTGGGTGGCCGGTCCAGAACGCCGCCTGCGCCGTCTGGCCGACGCGGTACTGGGCCTGGGCATCGCTGATCAGCTGGCCGAAGCGCTTGCCCAGCGGTGGGTTGTCGTAGACCACGCCGGTGACGAAGTTGCTCTGCTCGTTGCGCAGATCACGCGGCGTCAGGCTGCTGATCACCGCCTGCTGGTCACGCAGGGCCAGGGCCAGGCCGTGGAACACCTGCTGGTAGGCGGCCAGGGTCCAGCGCCCGAAGTGCGTGGAGCCGCCCTCGTAGTGCTGCTTGTCGTACTCCTCGGCGGTGGTGACATAGCCGGCGTAGGCATTCGACAGCCCGGCCACCACCAGTTGCTGGTCATCACCGAGGGCCTGGCGCACCGTCTCGCGCAAGCGCCGGCCGGACATCACGGTGAACTCGCCCGGTACCGCGAGCATGGCGAACTGGCCGATCTTGAGGATCGAGGTCGGCAGCACTTCCGGGCTCCAGGGATAGGGCTTGAACGCGCTCTGCTGCAGGATGATCGGCTTGGGCGCGTGGCAGGCCTTGTCCGCCTCGGTCGGTGGGGTGAGCGTCTGGGTGATCAGATTGAGCAGCGGATTGGTCTCCACCGTGCCCTCGTCGACATCCTCCAGACCGCGGCCATCCTCGGTGCCCGCCGCGAAGGCATAGCCGAGCGCGGCGTTGCAGGTTTTCTGCGGCTGGCCGCCGGTGAACTCGGGGCGCACGCTGATCTTCGAGAAGTCGTTGTACTGATGACGGAAATCCACGCTGCCGGTGAGCTGCACGCTGGCATCGAGATACAGCTGCAGCGCCTTGTCGAGCTGGCGGTCGCCGATGATCTCGGTATTGCGCAACTGGTCATTGGTCGGCCCGGTGCCATCCAGGTTGAGGTTGGGCGTGGTATCGGCATGGTTGCTCTGGGCGAACGAGGCGATGAAGTCCGGGTTGCCGGCCGCCTTGACCAGTTCCTCGAAGCGCCACTCGGCGCGCCCCTTGTTGTCGCTGGTGAGCAGGGTATTGCTCTTGCTCATCGACACCGGATGCACGGCGAACCAGCTGATCATGCCGACATCCCGCGCGCCCTGGCGCAGGCGCAACACCAGCATGTCCGGGTCCACCGAGCTGCCATAACGCTGGCGCTCGGCCGCGGGATTGTTGTCGTAGGCCGGCTGCGAGCGGTTGATGCTGGCGTTGTGCAGCTCGCCGCGATTGATCAACACATGACCGGGCTGCAGGTTGGCGTGGGCCTCGGCGATGGCCGCGACGATGCCGTTGACCTGGGCCTCGAAGTTCTCCTTGATGAAGCCGAAGATGGTCACGTTGTACAGCGCATAGTGCGACTGACCGCCCGCTGCGCCATGGGTATGGGTGGCGCTGAGCACCACGTTGCCCTCGTTGTAACGCTCGCCGAAGCGCGCCTTGAGGCGTTCGACTACCGCCTGGTTGACCGACTGGAACAGCGCGCCGGCATCCACATTGACGAACACCACGGCCTTGTCCGCGCTGGGCTCGGCGACGATGTAGGCGCGCGCATACTGGCGGTTGTGGATGCCGCTGCTTTTCTGCGCGGGGTCGGCATAGCCCATCATGCCAACCTCGGCAGCCGCGCCGGTGACGTCGTGCTTGCCGACGCCAACCAGGTAGTTATCGCTGTACGCCTGCGCCCACGCGGGCAACAGGGCACAGCAGGCCGTGAGGAATAACCGGGTAATTCTCCTTCTTGTCATCATGATTCAGCACCTTGAGCGAAACGCTCTTGCAAGACTGCAAACGGGTGGCTTGAACTCAGCCGGTGGGTTTCTCAGTCGGCTCGGCTTGCGGCGGACAAAGCTCCGCCCTGCGGCAGGGCCGCAAGCTTGAACCACCAAGTTGGAAATGCTGTAGCGACGCTGGCTTTTGTAGGAGCGAGCTCTGCTCGCGAATGCTTCAGCGCATAACTTCGCGAGCAGAGCTCGCTCCTACTTGGCCCCTTTCCCATCAGCGGGATAGGGTTAGGGAAAGGGGCATCTGACCGCCCCTCTCCCCCAAGAAAAGCTACTGCGTACCTTTGCGGCGCAGACTGGCCGGGGTGAAGTAGCTTTCCGGCGGCGCCGCCAGGAGGAACTGGCGCGGCGCTTTCTCGTTGTTGCGCAGGCCCAGGGCCGAGTAGCTGCGCGCGATCAGGTCGTGGAACACCAGGTTGACCGGGGCGATGGTCGGCACCTCGTAGGCGTTCTTGCTGAATGCCAGGTTGACGTGCCACAGCTCGCCGCGGGCGTCATGGTTCTCCACCATCAGGGCATACCAGCTGTCCTCATCCAGATAGAAACGGCGCTTGGCGTGCACATGGCGCTGGCCTGGGCGCAGGGTCGCTTCGACCACCCACACGCGGTGCATTTCCCAGCGGGTCAGCTCGGGGTTGAGGTGGCCCGGCTGGATCAACTCTTCCAGCTTGCGCCCCGGCTGTTCCATGGCGTAGTTGTGGTAGGGCACCAGCAGCGCCTGCTTGCCGAGCAGTTTCCAGTCGTAGCGGTCGATGGCGCCGTTGTACATGTCGGTGTCGTCGGCGTAGATGCCGTCGATCGGCGTGTCGTAAGCCAGGGTCGGCGCGCGCCGTACGCGGCGCTGGCCGGGGTTGTAGATCCACGCCGAACGCGCCTCGGCGACCTGGTCGATGGGCTCGTGCACCAGCAGCGCACGACCGACATCGCGCGAGGGCGGCAACAGCTCACTGGCGTAGGTATAGAGCTTGTTGTCCAGGCTGCCGGCATCCTTGCTCGGGCTGTAGTAGCTGGACAGCATCTGGATGCGCTCGCGCAGGATCGAGTAGCTGCCACTGGGGGTGACCTGGGCGGTGACCGCCACCTCGTCGATATAGCGACCCTGCCAGCGGGCGATGTGGTTCCAGATCGCCTCGCGGCCATCCGCCGGGATCGGGAAAGGCACACCGGCATAGGCATTCAGCAGGCCATTGCCGCCGTCGCCGAGGCTGGCCTGCTCCGCATTCTTGCGGGTGTTGGCGTAGATATCCGGCGGCGCGGCAAAGCTGCGATGGCTGGGATAGACCGGCACCTTGAACGTCTGCGCATAGGTCTTCAGCAGCGCCTTGACCCCAGGGCTGAGGTTGCCCTCGTCGGCCGCCATGTTCTGCGCATCGATCACCCGCAGCGGCTGTTCGCCGGCAAACGGATCGACATGGAAACTGCCCGGCCCGGCGTAGCCGGCCGGTGCCTGGGTCAGGCCGCCGGTCCACTCGGGGATACCCTTGGCCGCGTCGCCCTGGCGCTCGGCGCCAAAGGGCGTGAGGGGGCCATCCAGCTGCGCCGCCTGCTCGGCGCTGACCTTGGCCTGGGCGGCCAATGGCAGCAGCAGACCCAGCGAAAGCAGGACGGAACGGGCACGCAAAGCATTTCTAGTCATTGTGGTTCCTGCCGTCAGAAGGAGTAGGTGACGTTGAGGGCGACGTGGTCGCGGTCGATCAGCGCGTTGTCTTTGCGCGCGCCCCAAAACGAGGTGTAGGCGAGCTTGCCGCCCAGCTTCTGGCCGTACTTGCCGCCCAGTTCGAGGGTCGCCGACTTGCGCCCCTGGATGAAGTTCTCGTTGAGTGACGGCGAAGTGCCGGAGACGTCCTGGCGGAAGGTCAGGCCCGGCAGCAGATCGAGGTTGGGCCGCACGTCCTGGATCAGCCCGGAGACGTTCAACGTGTAACCCCAGGCGAAGGAATCCAGGTATTCGTAGTTGACCGAATCGAGCAGGCTGCCCGGCACATGGTTAAACGCCGCCTCGCCGAGCACGATCAGGTCATCCAGGCCCAGCACCGGGCCGAAGGCGTGGATGGCCGAAACCGAGCCGGTATACAGCTCGTGGCGCTTGTACAGATCGATAGTGCTGCGCGAGTCGTTGGCCGAGCCGTCACCGAACTCGCCCAGATCGATGCTGCCGCCGCTGGCACCATTACCCTCCAAAGCGCCACTGCCTAGCTGCTCCAGCTCATAGATCATCGAAGGCTCCAGCGGCGCGTTGGGCCGATAGGCCAGTTCGCCGGCCACGCTGGTGTCGCCGATGGTGCCGGACACGCTGAGGCCGAACAGGCGGATGTCTTCGGGGTAGATGAAGTCGTAGTAGGTGCTGTCGAGCAGGGCCAGGCCATCCACCAGCGGCACCGAGGCCGGATCAAAGGCCTGGGCCAGGCCGCAGACCTCGCTGAAGCGCCCACCACTACCCGCCGAACAGGCAAACGACTGGCCCTTCTGGATACTCAGGAACGGCACCTTGCTGTGGTAGTTGAGGTAATACAGGCTGAACTCGGTGTTGTTCCAGTCCTCGACCAGGTAGCGCAGGGCCACGCCGAACTGGCCGTCGTCACGGGCGTCGTGCTCCTCGCCATAGCGCGCGCCGGCGACGACGCCGTTCTCGCCATTGAGCCCCGGCACCATCTCGGCCAGGCCACCCAGCTCGTTGCGCAGGTCGACCAGCACGCCGTTGCTGCCCTTGCCGAAGTAGTCCTGGTTGTTGAGGAAGGCACCGGTGGGGATCAGTTCGTGGCCCTTCCACTCCAGGCCGTAGAAGGCCTCGACACTGAGTGCGTCGGTCAGGCCGAGCTGGCCGGAGATCATGTTGGTCGGCAGCAGAGCGTCCTTGAGGCTGGCGTTGGGCAACACCACCCGGCCGATGTCCACCGGGTTGATCACGTTGAGGCCGTCGGCGTAGTAGATGCCCTCGCCCCAGTTGATCACCTGGCGCCCGAGCCGCACGGTGACCGGCATCTCGCCGATGTAGCGGTTGGTGTAGAGGTAGGCGTCGAGCAGGCGCGAACGGTGGCCGGCGCGATTTTCCAGATCGGAGGGATAACGCTCGTCACTGTCGGTGTTGTGGGTTTCGAAGCTGTCGCCGCTGGGGTCGTTGTCCATGATCTGGGTGTCGTACCAGGCGGTACCGCGGACGAACAGACCGTCCTGCTCGGTGCGCACGTGCAGCTCCGAGGTCAGCTTGAACTCGTTGGAGACGAAGCCACGGTCGTAGTACTCGCTGCCATCGTTGTTGTTGGCAAAGATGTTCTGCCCGTTGCTGTAGATGCGCTCGGGGCCGGTGGTGCGGTACACCGAGGTGTACTCGGCCACGCTTTCCAGCGAGGTGGTGACATTCGGCCCGGTATCGATTTCGAAGGCGTGGGCCTGTATCCCCCAGATCCCTATCCCGACCGCCAGCGCCATCTTGCTCTTGTTATGCGACATGCTGCTGTCCCCTAGTGGTGATGTGACGAAACTAGCCGACTTGCAAAAACCTCCATGGGGCCGAAGCGGACAAAAAACGGTGCCGAAGGGGCCCCTGAAACCTCTTCTTCACACTTGCCGGGCAAAGGCCGCCAGGCTGCTGGCGTAGACGAACTGCAGGGTCTTCTTCAGCTGCACCAGGGTGCGCGAGCGCTGCGGCTCGGGCAGCTCCAGAGCCAGCTTGGTCACCGAGCTGCCGGCCTCGCACAGCACCAGCGCCAGGCCATGCACCAGCTCGGCATCGGCCGTCGGCTGGGCGGCGCAGATGGCACGGCCGACCAGCTCGGCGGTGGCCAGGGTGTCGGCACTGTTCAGCGCACGCAGCTCCGGTGACGCGGCCACGCAACCCCAGACCTCGACGAAACCGGGGTGGCTGATCTGGATATCCACCATCAGATCGATCAAGCGTTCGATCAGCGCCCCTGCCGCCGTGCTGTCCGGCGCCCCATCGAGCAGCGCCAGGTCGGCCTGCAGGCGCTCGCCAACGCTGCCGGTATAGCGCTGCCAGACCTCCTGGACGATGGCCAGCTTGGTCGGGAAATACAGGTACAGCGAGGCAATCGGCAGGCCGGCCTCGCGGGCGATTTCGCGCATCGACACCGCCTCGTAGCCGCGCGCGGCGATCAGCTCCAGCGCCACCGCGAGGATCGCCTCGAAGCGCGCCTGGCTACGCTCCTGCTTGGGTTCACGACGCACTCGCGGAGTCGGCGGGGTGCTTGACAAAGTTTTGTTGGCCACAGCATTCTCGAAAACATGAGCAATGCTTATGTTTTAGCGCGACTTGAAAAAAATGGGAAGGGGCCGATGCAAAAGAGCCAGAGCCACACCGATTCCGTAGGGTGCGCCGCGCGCAGCAGAGACCGCCGCGACATGGGGCGCGCCCAGTGAGCCACGACGAACGCCTAGTGCTGGCCGTGGACCTCGGCAGCTCCGGCTGCAAGACCGCCCTGGTCGGCCTCGATGGCCGGGTGCGCGCCTTCGCCTTTCGCGCCGTGACCAGCCATGTGCTGCCCGGTGCCGGCGTCGAGCAGTGCCCGGAAGACTGGTGGCAGGCCTTCGAAGACAGCGCCAGCGAAGTGCTGCGCAGCAACCCCGGCAGCGCGGCCAAGGTCGTCGCCATCGCCTGCTCCTGCCAGGGTGAGGCCACCCTGCCGGTGGACCGCGACGGCCAGCCGCTGGCCCGCGCCATGCTGTACATGGACATGCGCGGCCAGGCCGCCGTGCAGCGCCAGGTCGGTGGCCGCCTGCCGCGTGTGGCCGGCTACGATCCGCTGAAACTCTGGCGCTGGTTGCGCCTGACCGGCGGCGCGCCGGCGCTGTCCGGCAAGGACCCGTTCGGCCATATCGCCTTCATCCGCGAAGCAATGCCCGAGCTGTACGCGCGCACCGCCAAGTTTCTCAACGTCCTCGACTTCATGAACCTGCGCCTGACCGGGCGCACTGTGGCCACCGTCGATTCGGCGCTGACCACCTGGGTCACCGACAACCGCGACCCGGCCAACATCCGCTATGACGCCGGCCTGCTCAAGCTGGCCGGCCTTGAGCGCGAACAGTTGCCGGAACTGGTGCGCTGCAGCGAGGTGCTCGGCCCGCTGCGCCCGGCGGTGGCCGAACGCCTGGGCCTGCCCAGCGGCGTGCCCGTGGTCGCCGGCGCGGTGGACAACAGCGCCTCGGCCCTCGGTTCCGGCGCAGTGCAAGACAACGCCCTGCACCTGTACGTCGGCACCTCGTCGTGGATCGGCGCCCATGTGGCGCAGAAGAAAACCGACGTGTTCAAGCAGATCGCCGCCGTGCCCTGCGCCCTGCCCGACCGCTACCTGATGATGGTCATGCAGTCGGCCGCCGGGGCCAACCTGAGCTTCCTGCGCGACCGCATCCTCTACGCCAAGGACGCCCTGCTGCAGGACGAAGCGCGCCCGGATGTGTACCGCATCCTCGACGAGATCGCCGCCGGCGTACCGGCCGGAGCCCGCGGCCTGCTCTACCTGCCCTGGCTGATGGGCGAGCGCAGCCCGGTGGATGACGGCAACCTGCGCGCCGGCCTGCTCAACCTGAGCCTGGAGCACGCCCGCGAAGACATGGTGCGGGCTTTCCTCGAAGGCGTGGCGCTGAACACGCGCTGGATGATGGACGCGGTCGAAGGCTTCCTCGGCCAACCGGCGCGCGAGATCACCCTGGTCGGCGGTGGCGGCCAGTCCGACGTGTGGAGCCAGATCTTCGCCGACGTGCTGGGCATCACCGTGCACCAGCCAGAACAACCGATCCAGGCCAACGCCCGCGGCGCGGCCTTCCTCGCCGGGGTCGGCATCTGCGCCATGGACTTCGCCGATATCCCACAGCGGGTCGCGCTGCGTCGCAGCTTCGAACCGGGCGCCAGCAATCGTCAGCGCTACCACGACAGCTACGCCACCTTCCGCGCCGCGCACAAGGCGCTGGCGCCGTTCTACGCCAGCCTGCACGGAGCCAAGCCATGAACCTCACACAGCAGGCCTGCGAACAGGTGGTGCGCACCGCCGTAGCGCTGGCCGATCAGGGCTTCCTCGCCGGCGTCGGTGGCAACCTGGCGCTGCGCATCGACGCCGAACATTTTGCCGTCACCCCCTCGGCCAGCGACTACTACGGCATGGCCGCGGAAGATATCTGCGTGTTGCGCCTGAGCGACCTCAAGCAGCTCGCCGGCAACGGCAAACCCTCGGTGGAAAGCGGCCTGCACGCCGGCATGCTCAAGGCCCGCCCGGATTGCCGGGCCAGTGTGCACACCCACCAGCCGGTGGCCAGCGCCTTCACCCTGCTCGACCGGCCGTTGCCGATCGCCGATGACGAAGCACGCCGGCTGATCGGCGGCGATGTGCCGGTGTGCGCCTACGCCCCCTCCGGCACCCGTTGGCTGGCCAGCAATGTCGCCAAGCGCGTGCGCTTCGACCTGAACGCCTACCTGATGCGCAACCACGGCGCCGTGTGCCTTGGCGCCAGCCTCGACGACGCCTGCCGCGTGGTGCAGTTGCTGGAGCAGGAGGCCGTGCGCTGGTTCCAGCGCGCGCTGGCCGCCCAGCCCGACAACCGCCAGTTCCAGCAAGCGCTGGCCGCGCTGAATTCCTAGAAGAGACCTCGCCATGAACGCCTCCACCCAGCCCGATCCGCAACACTCCGGCATTTCCCACTGGCCAGACACCGACGCCATCGACGCGCGCCTCAAGGCGCTGATCAAGCAGCCGATCCGACCAATCCGCCGCGAGAACATGGACCAGGTGCTCGGCTACTTCGAGCAAAAATGCCAGGCCTCCAAACGCCTCGCCGAACAGGCGGCGACGGTGATCCCCGGCGGCATCCAGCACAACCTGGCGTTCAACTATCCGTTCCCCCTGGCCATGAGCAAAGCTGAAGGCGCGCATCTGCAAGACGTCGACGGCAACCGCTACATCGACTTCCTCCAGGCCGGTGGGCCGACCCTGCTCGGCAGCAACGATGCGGTGGTGCAGGAGAAGGTCATCGAAACCCTGCGCGAGTGCGGCCCGGTCACCGGCCTGCTGCACGAGTACGAATTCAAGCTGGCCGAGCTGGTCTGCCGCCACGTGCCCTCGGTGGAGATGTTCCGCATGCTCGCCTCCGGCACCGAGTCGGTGATGGGCGCCATCCGCCTGGCCCGCGCCTACACCGGCAAGAAATGGGTGATCAAGATCGGCGGCGCCTACCACGGCTGGAGCGACCAGCTGGTGTACGGCATGCGCATCCCCGGCACCGGCCGGCGCGAGGCGGTAGGCATTCCGCGCGGCGCCACCAGCCATACCCAGGAAAGCTTCCCCAACGACCTCGCGGCGATTCGCCGGCGCCTGCAAATCAACCGCCTGCGCGGCGGCACCGCAGCGATCATCGTCGAACCGCTCGGTCCGGAAAGCGGCACCCGCCCGGCACACAAGGACTTCAACGCCAACCTGCGCAAGCTGTGCGACGAGTTCGGCGCGCTACTGATCTTCGACGAAGTGGTCAGCGGCTTCCGTGTCGGCCTGTCTGGCGCCCAGGGTTACTTCAACGTGCTGCCGGACCTGACCATCTTCGGCAAGTGCCTGACCGGCGGCTACCCCATGGCCGGCGGCATCGGCGGGCGGCGCGAGGTGATGATGCTGCTGGCCGGTGGCATCGGCGGCAAGCAGACCAAGCGCGCCTTCGTCGGCGGCACCCTGACCGCCAACCCGCTGTCCTGCGTGGCCGGTTACTACAGTTTGATCGAGATGGAAAAGCGCAACGCGCCCTTCCTCGCCGGGCGTGCCGGCGACCGCCTGACCGCCGGCCTGGCGCAGATCATCGAGCGCCGCGGCCTGCCCTATGTGGTCTACAACCAGGGCTCGGTGGTGCACCTGCAAACCTCCGGCGTGCTGCTGCTCAACGTGCGCAACCCGATCCAGCTGCTGCGCGAGGTCAACCCGCGCAAACACATGATGGAAGAGATGGGCGCCGCCTACATGGCCCACGGCCTGGTGACCCTGGCCGGCAGCCGCATGTACACCAGCGCCGCCGATACCGACGCGATCATCGACGAGGCGCTCAATCGCTTCGACGATGTCTTCGGCCTGGTCTGAACCATGCACGACGAACTGCTGCAGGCCGGCGCGCGGATGAGCGCCAAGGGCTTTCTCAATGATGCGGGAGATAGCTTGTCGCTGCTGCTGCCGGGCACCGGGCGCATGCTCTTGCTGCTGCCTGGCGAGGCGCCGCGCGAAGTCGAACTGAACCGTGCGGCAAGCGGCCTGGCCGCCGTGCACGCCGAGGTCTACCGGCTGCGCGGCGATGCCGGCGCGGTGGCCACCCTGAGCCCGCGCTGGAGTCTGCAACTGGGCGATCTGGGCGAGGCCATGCCCTCGGTATTCGACGAACAGGCGCGGCATATCGGCCGCTCCTGGGCGCCGGCCACGGCCGGGCAACTGCCCGCCGTGCTCGCTGCTGGCGGCAATGCCGGACTGGTCGACGGCCGCCTGCTGGCCATCGGCGTCACGCGCAACCGCATGCTGTTCAACGCCGAGCTGTTCGAGAAATGCGCCATGGCCTACGTGCTGGCGCGCCTCGGCGGCGGGCGAGTAAAAAAGGTGCCGTGGTGGGTCCGCCTGATCGCCGGCCGGCGCCTGCTCAAGGACCAGGCCAACGCTGCCACCCAGCACGCCGCCGGGCAGGCATCGGCAGAGCTGGGTGCCTATTGAGTAGGGCGGGTGAAACCCGCGTGCAGGGCACGGCGATTAACGCGGGTTTCACCCGCCCTACTCGACTGCATGGCGCCACTGCGCACGCCCCCTCTCCCGTTTACGGGAGAGGGCTGGGGAGAGGGTGCTCGTAGGGTGGATGACGCTCTTTTCATCCACCGATGGCCCGCGCGGTGGATCGGTGAAGCGTGATCCACCCTACGTGAGGACTCGCCCCTCTCCCACACGTGGCAGCGGGGAGCTCTGGCGCCACCCAGCACGCTCGTGCTAACTATAAAAAACGGCCCACCCAAGTGGGCCGCCATAACAACAAGAACCAGGCGCTCGACGCCAGATAACGACCTCCTGCCGGAGCGTGCCCATGAAACCCATCGCCGACCCGCGCTATTCCGAGGCCTCCGCGCCGCCGCAGATCTCGCGCTTCCTCCTGCAGCACGTCGCCACCCTCGGCCGCGACCCGGCCCAGCTCTGTCGTGGCCTGGGCTTCGAGCCGGACGATCTGAAGAAGCCCGACTATCGCCTGTCCTACCGGCAGAGCTACCTGCTGGTGCGCCGCGCCCTGCAAACCCTCGACGACAGCGGCCTGGGCCTGGCCGTGGGGCATCGGCAGACAGCCGTGTCCTGGGGCCTGGTGGGCATGGCCATGCTCGCCAGCCCGACCCTGGGCGAGGCGCTGGACCTGGCCATCCGCTACCAGCGCCACACCGGCGCCCTGCTCGACTACGAAATGGAGCTGCGCGGCGGGCGCTGCCTGGTGTTCGCCAGCACGCGCTTCTTCGACCCGGAAGTGGCGGTGTTCTACCTCGAAGAAGCCTTCGCCAGCGCCCAGGCCATCGTCCGCCACTTGTCCGGCCAGGACCTGACCATCGACCGCATCGAACTGGAATACCCACGCCCGCCGCACTGGAAGCGCTATGCGGAAATCTTCCGCTGCCCGGTCAAGTTCGGCGCCGGGCACAGCCTGATCGCCTTCGACGCACGCTGGCTGCAACTGCCCCTGCCAACCCGCGACGACTACGTCGCCGCGGAAATCGCCAGCCTGCTCGACAGCGCACGCTGGGAGCAACACGGCAGCTCCGACCTGATCGAAACCATCCAGCGCGAAGTGCGCAAGAACCTCTGCCGCCCACCGCAACTGGCCGAGCTGGCACAGCAGCTCAACCTCGGCGAACGCACCCTGCGCCGGCGCATCGACGAAGCCGGGCTGTCCTACCACGGCATCATCGACTCACTGCGCCGGGCCAAGGCCCTGGCCCTGCTCAGCCACCGCGACAGCCGGCTGATCGACGTGGCCAGCGAAACCGGTTTCAGCGATGTGCGCAACTTCCGCCGCGCCTTCAAACGCTGGACCGGCGTGGCCCCGCGCGAAGCCCGCCGGCAGATCCATCCCGCGTGACACCACCCGCCAACGTAGCCCGGATGCAATCCGGGAGGCAGGCAACTCCGCCCCCGGATTGCATCCGGGCTACACCAGCCTGAGTCATCAGCTTCGCCGTAGGGCGGGTGCAACCCGCGAGGTCCCACGCGGGCGGCACCCGCCCTACGCACTGCGCGCCGAGGCGTCTGGATTAGACGTGGAAGAAGCTCACCCGATTCGTCAGTTGGCTGGCCAGCCCGGCCAGTTCGCGACTGGCGCCAGCCATCACCTCTGAACCGGCGGCGGTCTGCCGGGTGGCTGCATGGATGCGGCTGATGTTCTGGCTGACCTCTTCGGCGGCCAGGCTCTGTTGTTCCGAGGCGCTGGCGATCTGCGCGTTCATGCTGTTGATCGAGCCGACCTCCTGACGGATCTTGCCCAGCGCACTTTCGGCCTGGCTGGTTTGCTCGACGGTTTGCCGGGCCAGCTCGCGGCTGGCGTGCATCACCGTCGCGGCCTTGCTGGCGCCGTCCTGCAGCTTGCCGATCATCTCGCGGATTTCGCGGGTGGATTCCTGAGTACGGCTGGCCAGCGAGCGCACTTCATCGGCCACCACGGCAAAGCCACGGCCATGTTCGCCGGCACGGGCGGCCTCGATTGCAGCGTTGAGCGCCAACAGGTTGGTCTGCTCGGCGATCGAGTTGATCACTTCGATGATGGTCTCGATACCGGCGCTGTCATGGGACACCTGCTGCACGCTGGTAGCGGCATTTTCCAGGGTCTGTGCCAGGTGCTGAATGCCGCCGGCGCTGTCCTTGACCAGGCGGTTGCCCTGGTCGGCTTCGCTGTCGGCACTGCGGGTGGCTGCTGCGGCGGTGGCGGCATAGCTGGCCACCTCGCTGACGGTGGCGGCCATCTGATTGACCGCGGCCGCCATCTGCTGCGCCTCATCCGACTGCAGACGAATCTGCTGCTGGTTGTTGTCGGCATTCAGTTGCAGGGTGGCGGCCGCATTCGCCAGTTGCTCGGCGGCGCTGCGCACCTGGACGATGGTCTGCGCCAGGTTGCCCAGACTGGCTTGCAGAATGCCCATCACGCTGTGCGGATAACGGGTGTTGAGTTGTTGCAGCAACTTGCCGGCGGCCAGGTCGCGGATGGCTTCGGCGACCTGATAGGGCTCGGCGCCCAGGGTGGATTTGAGCTGGCGAATGATCAGCAGCGAGACAATCACACTGAGCACCACACTGGCCAGGGTCGCCAGCAGGATCAGCCACTTGAAGCCTTCGGCGGCCTCACGCACGGCGCTGACCTTCTGATTGACGATGCCTTCCTGGAAATCGATGAAGGCATTAATGCGCTTGAGCCACTCGCTGTAGGCCGGCGATACCTGATCGAGGAGCAAACGCACGGCGCTGTCGCGCGCGCCGTTCTGCCGCTCGCTGATCAGGCCGGTCGTCAGCGCCAGGGTGCTCTGCTCGATCTGGTTGATCTGCTCCAGCAGGCGCTTTTCTTCCGCCGAGGCCCCCTTGCTGCTGACCAGCTGACGCATCGGTGCAGCGGATTCGGCATAGAAGCTGGCCAGCCGCTCGATCTCCAGCAGGTGCCGCTGCAAGGCCATGGCGTCATCCACCAGCACCGCATCGCGAATGGCAATGGCGCGATCATGCACGCTGCCGCGGAAGTTGATCGCATAGCGTTGCTTGAGGGCGGCATCCTCACTGACTTCGGTCAAGGTACCGTCGATGAAGCCGACGCGCTGCACACCAATCAGACTGACCAGCAGCATCAGCGACAGAATCAAACCAAACCCCAGACTGAGGCGTAGGGCGATGCTCATGGGGGTATGCATGGTTAACTCCGTGGCGAAATTGAGATTTGACGCCAGCAGAATGGCACAGTGCCAGCACTAAAGCTGTACAAGTTTTCGTCAATTTTATCTATCTCATGCATAGATTTTGTATAACACCAGCCAGCACACGCCAAGCCAGCGCCCTGCGCTGCGGAATCAACCAGAACGGGCGTAAAGGCCTGGCTAAGCGGACCACCGGCCACATCTGGCGCAACTACCCAGCACCCCGACTGAGGCAAGCATCGCCGCCCACGCATTCTACAGCTCGACATCCTTGTACAAGTTTACGAAACCAGACCCTGGGCACCCGTGGCGAGGGCCTGCGCGATACCTGAAGCGTTTCAGCAGTCCAGCGGCTGTCCGTTTCTGCCCCCTTTCGCGGCCATCTCGCCCCTGCTGGCCTCATCGACGCTTGGCTAACGTGGACTCATCGCCACTACCCAGAGCGGAGACTCCCGTGAGCACAGCGAACAACACCATCCAGGATTGCGGCGATGCCGTGTGCATCATCGGCGGCGGCCCCGGCGGCCTGTGCATGGCCCGCGCCCTCAAGCGCCAGGGCCTGGACTACGAACAGTTCGAACGCCACAGCGATGTCGGCGGCGTGTGGGACATCACCAACCCCGGCACGCCGATGTACGAGTCCGCGCACTTCATCTCCTCGCGTGACCTCTCGGGCTTCCTCGACTTCCCGATGCCCAAGCACTTCCCCGACTACCCGAGCAACCAGCAGATCCTCGAATACGCCCGCGCCTTCGCCCGTGCCTTCGACCTCTACGACAAGATCCGCTTCAACACCGCCGTCGAGCATGTGGCCAAGCGTGAAGACGGGCGCTGGCTGGTCACCCTCAGCAGCGGCGAGAAGCGCTGCTACCGCGCCGTGGTCTGCGCCACCGGCTGCAACTGGGACCCGAACATGCCGGAGGTCAAAGGCCAGTTCAACGGCGAGATCCGCCACTCGGTGACCTTCAAGAAGGCCGACGAATTCAACGGCAAGCGCGTGCTGATCATCGGTGCTGGCAACTCCGGCGCGGACATCGCCTGCGACGCCGCCACCCACGCCAGCAAGGCCTTCATCAGCCTGCGCCGCGGCTACCACTTCATTCCCAAGCACCTGTTCGGCCTGCCCGCCGACGAGGTCAGCGAGAAAGGCCCGCACCTGCCCATCTGGCTGGTGCGCCCGGTATTCAGCCTGATCCTGCGCCTGATCAACGGCGACCTGACCCGCTTCGGCCTGCCCAAGCCGGACCACAAGCTGTTCGAGAGCCACCCGCTGATGAACACCCAGTTGCTGCACTACCTGCAGCACGGCGACATCCAGGTGAAGCCGGACATCAGCCACTTCGAAGGCGACCATGCGGTGTTCAAGGACGGCAGCCGCGAGGCGCTCGACCTGGTGCTCTACGCCACCGGCTACAAGTGGAGCTGCAAGTACGCCGCCGACTACTTCGAATGGAAGGGCGGCCGGCCACAGATGTACCTGTCGATCTTCAGCCGCCAGCACCACAACCTGTTCGGCATCGGCTACCTGGAAACCAACTCCAGCGCCTACAAGCTGTTCGACAACGAGGCCCACGCCGTCGCCTGTTACCTGCGCGACCAGCTGCTGCGCCCGGAACAGGCGCGCCAGTTCGAGCAGCTGATCGCCAGCGACAACCCCGACCTGTCCGGCGGCATCAACTTCGTCAAATCCCAGCGCCACGAGGTGTACCTGGAAGTCCACGCGCTCAAGACCCACCTGCGCAAACTGCGCCAGACCCTCGGCTGGGGCGAACTGGACGACGGCTACTACGCCACCCTGCGCAAACACCCCGGTTTCCCGGCGGCGCCCCTGCAACAGGCGCAGCACGCGGTGTAAGCCACTCGCTCCCCTCTCCCACTCTTCATCAACCAAGAGTGGGAGAGGGGCAGAAGCGCTGCATGCCGTGCAGGCGCACCGGCCCGCTGCGTAGGGTGGATAACGCTTTGCTTATCCACCATGACCGCAACTCGGAGCGAAGCAGACGAGCTCCAAGAACCACTCAACGAGTACAAGCCATGAATGAAGTGGTAGTGATTACCGGCGCGGCCGGCGGCATCGGCCAGGCCATCTGCGCCAAGCTGATCCAGCGCGGCATGCGCCTGGTGCTGGTCGACATCCACGCCGAGCGCCTGGCCCAGGTGGCCGCGCGCCTCGGCGAACAGGCCACGCCATTCGCCGCCGACCTCACCGATCACAGCGCCCTGCAGCGCCTGATGGAAATGGTGGCGGACAAATTCGGCCGCATCGACATCCTCATCAACAACGCCGCCATCACCACGGTCGAACCCTTCGACACGCGCTCGGTGGAAAGCATCGTCGGCGAGCTCAACATCAACCTGATCTCACCCCTGGTGCTGACCCGCCTGGCCATCCCGCTGCTGCAACGCTCGGCCGATGCGCGGGTGGTCACCACGGTGTCCATCGGCGGCATCTTCCCCATGCCCGAGTCGCCGATCTACAGCGCCAGCAAGTTCGGCCTGCGCGGCGCCATGCTGTCGATCGGCCTGGACCTGGCAGCCAAGGGCATCAAGGTCGGCTCGATCCTGCCGGCCGCCACCGAAACGCCGATGCTGCAAAAAGAAGCCATCGACGGCGGCAACGCCCTGCAGTTCATGGACCCGCCGCAACAACCGGAAGACGTCGCCGACCAGGTCCTGCTGATGCTCGACAAGCCCTGCCTGGAGCGCACGCCCAAGGCCAGCGAATCATGGATCTCCCGCCTGGCCATGCTCTTCCCCAACCTGCTGCCACGCAGCATCCGGCTGTTCAAGAAACGCGGCGAAAAAGGCATGCAGCGCTACCTGGAATCCCTCGGCGAACGCGGCCTGGCGCAGCGGGTGGATGGGCGCTGGGAGTTGAAGTAGAAGGCTCCGGAGGAGAACCAACCAGCCCGCGCTTTGCGGGCTGGTTGGTTTCAGGGGGCAGAGAAGTAAGCGGCGAGAGCGTACATCCATGGAGGGCAGCTTCCGCCCCTTAGGCGTCATACAAAAAAGCCCGCCCGCCAGAGGTAGGCTTTTCTATTTGTGCGATCCCCATCGGCCGGCCTGTAACCCGGTCGCTACGACAGAGGTGTGCGCGACGGCGAACCGCTTGTTTGCCTGGCAGTGTTGGCGGGCGCCAAAGCCATGGCTCGCTATAGCGGCGGCCCGATCTTCAACGTCCGCCTGCATCTTCCTGCCTGAGCCCATTTCGGAAAGCCTGCAAACCTGATGTGCCTTGAAGCATCCCGTCTTCAGGCAGTCCAGCTGAAGGGCATGTGGCTCAGTAATGCATCTGCGACAAATCGCCAGGCCGGCTTCCGCCGGTTCTGGCCTTAGTGTTAGATTCCCGCTCCATGAAGATCTCCCGTAGCAACCGAGCGCTGGCCACATGGACGCTGTATTGCAGCCTCCTGCTGGGCCTGTTCGCCTGCGGTTTGCATCACGGACAGATGTCTGGCCTTGCACTCAGCGGGCTTGGCGGAGCGTTCTGCTCGCTTGGCAGCGACGCTGGTCCAGGCATCGACCTGGATGGCTCCAAGCAAGGTGCCGCGCAGTCACCGATGGGCTGCCCTCTCTGCTCTTCGTTCGGCGCATCGGT
Organism: Pseudomonas campi; assembly: GCF_013200955.2. NCBI lineage: Bacteria > Pseudomonadati > Pseudomonadota > Gammaproteobacteria > Pseudomonadales > Pseudomonadaceae > Aquipseudomonas > Aquipseudomonas campi. The sequence continues at coordinate 657,202 of NZ_CP053697.2, read as the reverse complement.
GGCGGTCAATACTGCGGGTTGGGGGCTGGCTCTGCCTCCAATAGCTCACGCCCCGCTGCCAATTGCCAACCATTGGGCACAACCCCCTCCGCGCTTTCTGCGCCATAGCCTCAACCCCCGCGCTTCACCTCTCATTTCCCTCGCATGACTCCTAGCGTCGGTGCCTGCGCCTCTGCCATGTCAGAGCGCTGCATGTAACCGGCTCTCTCAGCCGTATCTGCTTAGAAGCTAATCATGTCGTTGAAGCACACCTGCTTGGTGCTGCTGATCAGCACTGGAACTACTGCGTGAGCGGATAAATCGCCTATCCGCGCAGGCGGCATCAGTCGCGTGTGCCATGAAAAAGCCGAATACATCCTGCAAGGAGAAACACCATGAAGCTGACCAAGACTCTCGCGCTGGTTGCGCTGCTGGTCTCCCCGGTACTGGTTACGGCTCACGAATACGAAGCCGGAAATCTGCATATCGATCATCCCTGGTCGCGGGAAATGCCGCCGATCGCCCCCACTGCCGCGGTGTACTTCGTCGTGCAGAACAAGGGGGACAACGCCGATCGCCTGCTCAGCGTCGACACCCCGGCGGCCGGCAAGGCCGAACTGCATGAGCACCTGCACCAAGACGGGGTGATGAAGATGCAGCAGGTGTCCAGTGTCGAGATTCCGGCCACTACCGCCGTGGCATTCGCCCCCATGGGCTACCACGTGATGCTGTTCAACCTGCCCAGGCAGTTCAAGGACGGTGAGCGCTTTCCAATGACCCTGCACTTCGAGCAGGCCGGTGCGGTGCAGGTCGAAGTGGCCGTGCAGAAAGAGCCCCCAGCCGAACACGGCGAGCACAAACACCAGCACGCGCAGTAACGAACCGGGGCCACGGGCGGTGACCCCCGCTTACCGCCAATAAAAAGAATCATCAGGAGTAACAGGGCATGGGCAAAAAACGAGTGCGCTATGGAATTTCCCTGGCGCTGTATGGGGAGGCGAGCGCGGTGCTCGCCGAAGGCTCGGTGGTGGAACGGCCCGAGTCGCAAGTGATTGGCTCATCGGTGATCGATGAGAACAGCGTCGATGCCAGGGAGAAATAACAATGAAATGGATGACACCTTGGGTACTGCTCTGCGCCGTGCTCTGCAATGCCGCGTGGGCGGCTGATGGTGATGACCGCCAGGCCATTGAACACCTGATGAAACACACCTGGGAACGCCCGGATGCGGTGCTCGACGTTGGCCCGGTGACCGTCGAGGGCGAGCACGCCGTGGCCGGCTGGACACAGGATGCGCGGGGCGGGCGGGCCTTGCTGCGTCGCGATGGCGAGACATGGAAGGTGCTGCTATGCGCCGGCGACGGTCTGCTCGATGTCGCCACCCTGCGCGATGCCGGATTGTCTGCCGCGCAAGCTGCCAGCCTGAACCAGGCGGTGCGGGCCGCTGAGGCCACGCAGCCTGCAGCACGGGTCAAGCAGTTCGCCCTGTTCAAAGGCACGGTGCGAGTCGACCCGCATCAGATGCATGAGCCGGTAGCTCACTGAAATGAGCAAGCAACCACACCATTACGACGCCGACCTTCTACGACACCAATGGAGCCGCACCATGACAATTAAAACAGCGCGTTCACTCACTACGTTTCGCCAAACATTGATGGCCATTTCGATCCGCCATCCTGCTGTACTGCTTTGCGCACTGACGCTGAGCCCGATTGCCAACGCACAAAGTACCGATGCAGTAGAACTGTCGCCCTTGAACGTCACCGGTCAGTATGTGCCTGGTGAACAGACCAATGCTGAGCTGGAAGCCGAGCAAGCGCTCACTCCCGGCGGCGTAACGCTGGTGGATAGCGAGGATCTCAAGGGGCGCAATATCTCCAATCTCGCCGACATGCTGCGCTACGTGCCCGGCGTATTCGCCGCGAGCGGGTCGACCGGCGATTCCACCTTCCTTTCCAGTCGCGGCTCCAATCTCGACTCCGTAGGTTATGACGGTAACGGCATCAAGCTGATGCAAGACGGCTTGCCGGTGACGGCGGCGGATGGCAACAACCACAACCGCGCCGTGGACCCGCTGAGCGCGCGCCATGCCATCGTGGCTCGCGGCGCCAACGCGCTGACCTATGGCGCCAGCACCCTCGGTGGTGCCATCGACTTCATTACGCCGACGGCGCGCGACGTTGCTCCCTTCGAACTGGCGCTCGATGGCGGCAGCGATGACCAGGCGCAGGGCCGGATCACCGCCGGCACCGTGGCCGGCGACTTCGATGCGCTGGTCACCGCCGAAGCTCGCCACTGGGATGGCTATCGCGATCAGCAGCACGAGCAGAATCGCGAGGGCGTCTACGCCAACGCGGGTTGGCAGTTCAGTGAGGACCTGCGCACGCGGCTCTACCTCACCAGCATCAGCAACGACCAGCAGTTGCCGGGAGCCCTCACCGAGAGCGAGCTGCGCGATGACCCTGGGCAGGTCGAGTCGCAGAACGTCAGCGGCAACTTCCAATACAACGTCGATACCTGGCGTGTTGCCAACAAGACGACCTGGGATATCGACGCCAACAGCAGCTTCTCGGTGGGCTTCTCCTACGAGGAACAGGACCTCTACCACCCCATCGTCGACAAGGTGATGGTCGACTTCGATGGCCCCGGCCCGATGCCTCCGACCGAGGTCTTCAGCCTGCTCATCGACACCGAGCAGCGCAACGCTGGCACTGCACTGCGCTACAACCTGCGCCTGGGCGATCACGACCTGCTCGCGGGCCTCAACTACGGCCAGACACATGTCGACGGCGGCAACTATCGCAATGATGGCGGCCATCGCAACGGCCTCACTACGCACGTGGACAATCAGGCCGACAACCTGGAGCTGTTCCTGATGGACCGCTGGCAGTTCGTGCCCGACTGGACGCTGGTGTACGGCGCACAGGCCGTCGACGGCAGCCGTGAAGTGCGCAATACCGATGCCGAAACCGGCGAGGTGCGCAATCCTGAGGGTGACTACGACAGCATCAATCCGCGCGTGGGTCTGATCCATCAGCTAACGCCTGATGTCGAGCTGTTTGCCAACCTCAGCCGCCTGTACGAGGCGCCGACTACCTACGAGCTGGATGACGATATCCGTGGCAACGAGGAGACACTGGACGCCATGCATGGCACCGTGTTCGAGGTGGGAACCCGTGGTACCCACGCGCTGGGCACGGCCAGCCACTGGCATTGGGACCTTGCACTCTACTACGCCAAGCTCCGCGACGAGATCCTCTCGATGGACGATCCGGCGGCACCTGGCACCAGCCTCTCGACCAACGTGGATAACACCATCCACGCCGGCATCGAAACCCTCGTAGGTGCCAGCTTCGCCATAGACGCGGCCAACCAGCATCGCCTCGAACCGTTGGTCAACCTGACCATCAACCGCTTCTCGTTCGACAATGACGCAACCTATGGCGACAACGACCTGCCTGCAGCGCCGGACTACTTCATCAAGGGCGAAGTGCTCTATCGCAATGCGAACGGCTTCTTTGCCGGCCCGACCTTCGATGTCGTCGGTGAGCGCTATGCCGATTTCAGCAACACCTACAAGATCGACTCCTATGCCCTGATGGGCCTGCGCGCCGGTCTCGCCCGTGAGGACTGGGAGGTATATGGCGAAGTTCGGAACCTAACCGACAAAACCTACGTTGCATTCAACAGCGTGGTGGACGAAGCGGCGCCCGACGCCGCCATCCTCAATCCGGGCGAACCGCGCTCGGTGTTTGCAGGGGTGAGGTTGAACTGGTGAGCCACTGCGCGTGTCGATGCGCATTTGGAATGCCTGCTTCATACCGTGTGTCGACACCTCAGTCAGTCTCAATCTGAACCGCCATTGATCATGGGAGCCTGAATCGCCCTCGGTCGTTCGCGACACATCCACGCGGCTGCTTCGGGGTGGAAGCAGCCGCCCATCAAGGGCCGCTAATGGCCGAGAGCGGGCTGCTCTCGGCCAGAAGTGGTCAGCCCTCCCGATAAATAAATCCGTCCCCTTTTGTTTTCTTCATCAGCCGCACCCTATGTGCTCGCAGCCCTGAACGGTCAGGTGTATCGATGCAGTCAGGAGCAACTCAGCATGTTCATTTTGCCCAGGGCAACAGGCTGTCATACGCTCAGCTGAAGGAATTCGCGCTCCCAGGGGCTGATCACGCGCAGGTAGTTCTCATGCTCTTTACGTTTTACCGCGATGTAGCCCTGCACGAATTTGTGGCCCAGGTATTCCTTCAGCACCGCGCACTTCTCCATTTGTACCAGCGCATCCTCGATGGTGGTCGGCAGGCGTAGGTTGCAGCGCTCGTTGGCACGCCCTTGCACCGGAGCGCTGGGAGCGATCCGTTCGATCATGCCCAGATAGCCGCATAGCAGGCTGGCGGCGATTGCCAGGTAAGGGTTTGCATCGGCACCCGGCAAGCGGTTCTCCACGCGCATGGCGGCAGGCGATGCCGCCGGCACGCGCAGACCCACGGTGCGATTATCGGCCCCCCACTCGACGTTCACCGGTGCGCAGGTGTCCGGCAGGAAGCGGCGAAAGGAGTTCACGTTCGGCGCAAACATCGGCAGCGTCATCGGCGTGTACTTCTGCAGGCCGCCGATGTAGTGAAGAAACAGGTCGCTCATGGAGCCGTCTTCGTTGGCGAAGAGGTTCCTGCCGGTGGTGAGGTCTTGCACGCTCTGGTGGATGTGCATGGCGCTGCCGGGCTCATCGGTGATCGGCTTGGCCATGAAGGTCACGCTGACGTCATGCCTGGAGGTGGCCTCACGCATGGTGCGCTTGAACACCGTGATCTGGTCGGCCAGGCTCAAGGCATCGCCATGATGGAAGTTGATCTCCATCTGCGCGGGACCACCCTCGTGAACCAGCGTGTCCAGGCCCAAACATTGGATCTCACACCAGCTGTAGACGTCGTCGAATAGCGCGTCGAACTCGTTGACGGCTTCGATGGAGAAACTCTGCCTGCCGCTTTCCGAACGCCCGGAGCGACCTTCGGGTGCCTCGATGGGCAGGTCGGGGTCGATACTGCGCTTGGTCAGGTAAAACTCCATCTCCGGCGCCACTACCGGCTTCCAACCTTTGTCGGTGTAGAGCCCAAGCACTCGCTTGAGCACATTGCGCGGCGACAGTTCGACGGGGTTGCCGAGCCTGTCGAAGGTGTCGTGAATGATCATCGCTGTCGGCTCCAATGCCCAAGGCAGCAGGAAAATGGCATTCGGGTCCGGACGGCAGATCATGTCGACGCCCGCCTCGTCGAGCAGGTGGTAATAGTCTTCGTCCTTGACCAAGTCGCCGGTCACCGTCAGCAACAGGATGCCCTCCGGAAGTCGCATTCCGTCTTCGTCGAGGAATTTGTTGATGGGAGAGATCTTGCCGCGGGCGACACCGGTGAGGTCGCTCACCATGCATTCGATTTCGGCAATGCCCTGTTGCTTAAGCCGTTGTTCAAGTTGCCCAACTGAAGATGTCATACAAGCCTCGAAAAATTCATGAGTGCGACCAAGAAGGCACCTGGGTCAGGTGCCCCTGCTTCTTGAAATGACCCCGGCTGCGCTAGCGCTGCAGCTGAACAGGCCGGGGGGCGAGAAGGATTTCGGGCCATGGAGGCATCGCGTGGCATGAGGAAGTCTGTTGCGGCCTGCTCAGCCTGCCCAACGCCTACCGGCTGGCTGGCGTAGATAGAGCACGACTGCGGCGCGCAGCTTGTTGCCGCCGAAGGCACGCATGCGGCGGAACTCGGCGTGGCTGACCGGTACGTTCTGGCAATCCAGGGCCGGGCGCTGGCGGCTGGGGTCGTGCAGGTAGACGAAGTCCTGGTCGCAACCGGTGACCAGGACCCAGTGCGGGGCCTTGCTGCGGGTGAAGCGGTAGCTGCTGATCAGCACCAGTGGCTGGCCGCCGTCGGCGAGCAGGCGGCTCAGGTCCAGCTGGCCGCTGGGCAGGTGTTCGACATCGCTGGCCTGTAGCTGCTCGCAGAAGGCCTCGTGCACCAGGCGCATCACCTCGCGCTTGCTCTCGCGGCGCACGCCGTCGAGGAACAGCGGTCCCGGCACGCTGACCTGCAGCTGCACGCGCAAGCCCCGGTTCCAGGCGGCCAGCGCCAGCCCTTGCGGGCTGCAGCCGCCGTGCCCGGACGTCATGAAGATGGTGGTGGCCTCGCGCCACAGCTGGATCTCCTCGCGGCGCTGCAGCGGGCTGCCCGGCTGCAGCGCCGCCATGGCCATCATCAGACTGGCCGGGCCGCAGGTGAACTCGGTGGTTTGCTGGTAGTAAGGCACCACGCGGGTTTCGCCGAGCGGGCGCTGGACGATGCGCTTCTCGTAGCGCAGGGCCCGGGCGTGATCCTCGTAGTAGTCGTCGACCTCGGCGAAGCGCCGGTAGCCGGCGCCTTCATAGAGGCGGATGGCGGTGGCGTTGTCGCCGCGCACTTCCAGGCGCAGGTAGGCGCAGTCGTGTTCGCGCGCGCGCTGCTCGGCCTCGCCCAACAGGCGCTTGCCCAGTCCATGGCCGCGCGCCTCGGGGGCGAGGGCAATGGAGTAGAGGCGTGCCAGCGAGGTGCCGCGATGGAACAGCAGCAGCGCATAACCCATCACCCGCTGCTGGTGCTGGGCCACGATCAGGCTGGCGTGGGCGCGGGTGATCATCCACTGGAAACTGCGCGGCGACAGACGATCGTGCTCGAAGCACTGATTCTCCAGCGTGAGCAGGGAGTCCAGGTCGTCGGCGATGGCGTGGCGGAAAGAGAAATGCATAGGGGCGTGGCCGGTGGTTAGGGGCATGGCGAGCGGGCGTCAGCGCCGCGTGGAGCTGTCGCCGTGGCTGTCCGTGTTGCGTTGCGAGCACTGTTCGCCAGCCGACTTGAAGCCCCGGTCGAAGTAGTTGATGACGAAGGCTAAGAACAGGATCACGGGCAGCACGAGCAGACCGATCTCTTGGGGATCCATGGCGTTTCCTTGGCGTGGGTGATGGGCTAGCGCGCCGCCTGTTCGCGGCGGCGCGCCGGGATGTTCATGGCACCGGTTTGCGGCGAGCCGAACAAACGCCGCAGGCCCAGCAGCATCAGGCCGGCCAGCCCGACCAACGAGGCGATGAACAGTGGATAGGACAGCCACCAGGGCAGGGGCTGGGTCATCATGCTGAACTCGGACATGCCGCCGATTCCGGCGATCAGATTCAGCGGTAGGAACACCACGTTGATCAGGGTGAGCTTGCGCAGCATCTCGTTCATGTTGGCGTTGAGCAGGTTGCCGCGCGCGTCCATCAGCCCTGAGAGCACCGAGGCGTAGATCTCGGCCTGCTTGATGCACTGTTCGTTCTCGATCAGCAGGTCATCGAGCTGGGCGATGGTGGCCGCGCCGAAGCCGGCCCGCTCGCCATAGTCGCGCAGGCGGCTGAGGACGCTGCCATTACTCTGGATGGCATTGATGTAGTAGATCAGGCTCTCGCTGAGACCGAGCATCTGCAGCAGATGCTGGTTGTGCATGGTCTGGCTGAAACGCTGCTGCAGCTCGCGGGCCACCAGCTTGATGACCTTGAGATGGCCCTGGTAGTGGTGGATGTTGTTCAGCAGCAGTGCCATCAGCACATCCAGCGGCTGGTGCAGGTCGCGGCGCTGGTGCAGGCCGCAGATCAGCGAATCGGCGCTGGAGATCAGCAGTAGCTGGTGCTCGCCCAGCAGCATGCCGAACGACGACACCTCGAAGGTGCAGTTCTCGTTGCCGGAGTAGCTCTCCGGGCGCTTCCATATCAGGAATAGCGCGCCGGGGTGGAACTCGACGCGCGAGATCTCGTCCGGGTCTAGCGCCGAGTCCAGGGTGTGCGCGTCTAGGCCAAAGCGCTGGCGCAGCCAATCGCGCTCCGCAGCGTCTGGGGCGATACACAGCTGCAGGGGTGCGGCATCGTCGTCGCAGGCGAGCAAGGCGCCGCCCTGTAGTTGATAGCTCTGGCGCATGCAGCCCCCTCAGCGTATGGCACCGCGACGCTTGAGCTCGAGGCGCCGGACGAAATCCTCCAGCACCAGCCGGTACAGCTCGTCGCCCAGATGCCCATCCTCGATACCGGCGTCGAGGTTGGGGTTGTCGTTGACCTCGATCACCTTGACGCTGCCGCCGACCTGCTTGAGATCTACACCGTACAGCCCGTCGCCGATCAGATTGGCGGTCTTCACCGCCAGCTCCACCACCTCTTTCGGCGCGTCCTCGATAGCCACGGTGCGGCACTCGCCGATCACCTCGCTGCCCTTTGCCTTGTGGTTGACGATCTGCCAGTGGCCCTTGGACATGAAGTACTGACAGGCGAAGATCGGCTGACGGTTGAGCACGCCGATGCGCCAGTCGTACTCGGTGAAGAGGAATTCCTGGGCCAGCAGCAGGACCGAGTGCTCGAACAGCTGGGCGCTGGCCTCGCGCAACTGCAGCGGGTTCTCCACCTTGATCACGCCGCGCGAGAAGCAGCCGTCGGGAATCTTCAGCACCAGAGGGAAGCCCAGGCGCTCGCCGACCTTGTCCAGCTCCTGCGGATTGTCACGGTAGAGAATCTCGGTGGCCGGCATGCTCAGCGCCTGGCTGCGCAGCAGGTCGGTGAGGTAGACCTTGTTGGTGCAGCGCAGGATCGAGTTGGGGTCGTCCATCACGATCAGCCCCTCGCTCTCGGCCTTCTTGGCGAAGCGGTAGGTGTGGTCGTCCACGCTGGTGGTCTCGCGGATCAGCAGGGCGTCGTATTCGGCCAGGCGCGAGTAGTCCTTCTTCTCGATCAGGTCGACATCGATGCCGAGGGTCTTGCCCACGCGCACGAAGTTCTCCAGGGCCCTGGCGTTGGAAGGTGGCAGCTGCTCTTCCGGGTTGTGCAGGATGGCCAGGTCGTAGCGCATCACCTGGGGCGAGCGCGGCGTACGCCAGACCTTGCGACTGAAGCCGTCGAGGGCCTGGGCGAACTGATCTTCCTGCTGCTCACGCAGCTTGTGCAGAGCGCCGGGGCGCAACCCTGCGATCTGCCAGCTGTCGCCCTTGCGGAAGTCGACCAGCAGGATGGGACAAGGGAAGGCTTCAAACAGCTGGCGCGCAATGTCCTGCAGCGGTGTCAGATCGGTCTTGCCGAAGTACAGACTGAGGGTGAAGCCCTCCATATCGGCACAGGGATGCTGGGCCAGAGCCTTGTCCAGCGAGCGCTCCAGATCGTCCAGAGCCAGGCCGTACAGCGATTTGCGCGCCAGTTCGCTGATAGTGCGCACCGACGGGATGACCTTGTGCCCGCGCGCTTCGGCCAGCAGCGAGCAGTAGTAGCCGTGGCCCAGGTACTTGAAGTTACGGCACAGGTTGATCACCTGGGTGCGCTTGCCGCTGTCGCTGCTGGGCGACTGCTCAAGATACTCGCGGGCGGTGAGCATGTTTTCGCTGGGCAGGTAGGACGACCAGTCCTCCTTGCGCTCGACGATGATCAATACTTCGCGGGGGCCTTTCAGCACCTCGGCTGCCGGCAGGGATTCCGGTTCGCGGGGGAAGATTGGCATGCAAAGGTTGGCTTGTACCGAAGACATCTAACTGACCCATTGAGGAGTTGGTGTCTTCAATAAAACGCCTAATTCGGGAAATGTCTCGGCACTCTACGAAAGCTTTACGCGGTTGCCGTGAATCCTTATGGCGCCACTGCACCATCACCGCCTCGGGCCGATTTTAGGCAGCCCCAACAGTCCGCAAATGGCAGACCAGACCGCAACCGATGGCGCCTTTGCAGATGGCGCGGGCATGCTGAGAGCAACTCCAGAGGGTTACAGCCGCATCAAACTGCCGCCACCGCTACGTAGCGGAAGCTGCCGCAGCAGCTGCAACGCTGGCACAGGAGGATGCCCGTACCCATGACGGTGGCCACGCCCTCGGACCAGGTACAACCAGCGATCAAGCATCGAATGGTCATGTTTGCCTCCCACGGCACAGTGACCGCAACACCCCTTCAATCAGTCGAGCGGAGGCATAACGGCACTGGGCCTTGCAGGTGGTTCTAGTAGCGGTCCTCCAACTTCGGCGTCACGCCGTAGTAATCCTGGACTTCCTTGCTCCAGGTCGGATCCTGCATATCCGGCCAGCTGTCCTTGTCGAAGCCTGGCGCATGGGAGAGGCGTTCCTTGTCGACGGCCAGCACGAAGCGCTTATTCTCCGTATCGAGCGTCAATGCGCTCCACGGCACGGCGAACAACTTCTCGCCCACGCCGAGAAAGCCACCGAAGGACAACACCGCATAGGCCACCCGGCCGCTGCTCACGTCCAGCATGATCTCCTTGATGTCACCCAGATCTTCGTCGTGCTGATTGCAGACGTCATTGCCGATGAGGGTGTTTGCACCCATCAACTGAGGCCCGGGCCCCGCACTCAAGTGGGCGGGGCTCGCAAAGCCCCGGGTGCCCTTGTACATGCCATAGGTGTCGCGTTGTTCATAGTTCATGTTCAGCTCCTGACGATCATCTCGGGGGTCAATTGAGCACAGCGTCAAACCCGGTTTTCGGCGCTGCGTTTGCTCATGCTGTACTCAAAGCGGGAGAGGTTCTGTACGCCAGGACACGTTGGGAATGAGGAAAGCGGCTAGGCGTCGGTGCAGTACTGACAAGAAGTACGGCACGCGCAGCCTGCTGGACCGGATGAAACGCACGATCGAGAAAGCCAAGACCCAGGCTCGGGCCAAGGTTGGGCCCCTGCTCCGGGTGATCAAGCGCCGGCCAACAGAAAATGAGGCAGATCTATTGATTGGCTAGATCGGCTGCTAGTGGCCGGTAGTTGCCTTGCGTGAGGACCCGCTATCGCCCAGAACCTGCCGCTGACAACAGCCCCTGCCCGACCACCTATTTAAACGACGACAAGCCATTGCTCCGCCGCCACGCGAGGACGGTTTCAAGAATCTCTCTGAATCGCCCCTAGTTTCGTAGACACCTCCAAGCCTCATAATGAGGCCCATTAGGAGGTGCCATGAGCAACCAGCGTTACCCCGAAGAATTCAAGATCGAAGCGGTCAAGCATATTACCGAGCGCGGCTTGCGCGTTGCCGATGTGGCCGAGCGTCTAGGCGTGTCCGCACACAGCCTGTACGCCTGGGTAAAGCGCTACAGCAAGCCGCAAGCACAGCGGCAGCAGGTAGATGATCAGCAGGCCGAACTGCGTCGCCTGCGTGCCGAACTCAAGCGAGTGACTGAAGAGCGAGACATCCTAAAAAAGGCCGCCGCGTACTTTGCCAAGGAGTCCGGCTGAAGTACGCCGTTATCAGAAAGCTGTCGGTGGAGTACCCGGTGCGGCGCCTCTGCCAGACCCTCAAGGTGCATCCCAGCGGTTACTACGCCTGGCTGGCCGAGCCGAAATCCGCGCGTGCCAAGGAAGATCAGCGTCTGCTGGGCTTGATCAAGCATGCCTGGTTGGAAAGCGGCGGGGTCTACGGCTACCGCAAGATCCACGACGACCTGCGTGAGCTGGGCGAGTCTTGTGGCCGGCACCGTGTGGCTCGCCTGATGAGGAGAGAGGGACTGCGCTCGCAGACCGGTTATCGCCGGCGCCCCGGGTACTACGGTGGCAAGCCGACGGTGGCCTCGCCCAACCGTCTGGAGCGGCAGTTCAATGTCAGTGAACCGAACAAGGTCTGGGTCACCGACATCACTTACATCCGCACGTATGAGGGCTGGTTGTACTTGGCGGTGGTGCTGGATCTGTTTTCTCGCCAAGTGATCGGCTGGTCGATGAAGCCTCGGATGTGCAGCGACCTGGCCATCGATGCGTTGCTGATGGCGGTGTGGCGGCGCAAGCCCAAGCAGGAAGTGATGATCCATTCCGACCAGGGCAGCCAGTTCAGCAGCTCGGACTGGCAGAGTTTCCTCAAGGCCAACAACCTGATCAGCAGCATGAGCCGACGCGGTAACTGTCACGACAACGCGGTCGCGGAAAGCTTTTTCCAGTTGCTGAAGCGGGAACGCATCCGACGGAAAACCTACGGAACCCGTGAAGAAGCCCGCAGTGATGTGTTCGATTACATCGAGATGTTCTATAACCCCAAGCGCCGGCACAGCAGCGCTATGCAGCTATCGCCAGTGGAGTTTGAAAAGCGCTATTTCCAGAGCTTGGAGAGTGTCTAGGAAAGCTGGGGCGATTCACTCTTGGGGAGGCGTTGCCTGTCTCGGGGTAGTAAATAAGGTCAGAGCCCGCCGGATGCTCACTCACCAGAATGAAGTTTTCCAGCAGCTCGTCTTGGTACTCCTCGCTTGCGCAAGCACTGCAAATCTCTTCGATCAGTCTGAGGAACTCGTCCTCGCTGTAGTCGGTGATGCTAGTTTTCAGGCTGATCATTCCGCCCCTATGCATATCAATATGAATCGCCCCGGCCTGACTTCTTGATTGATCGTTCTCTTGGGCCCTTTCGGCCATATCGTCGCCCGCCTGGCTGACGCCGATTCATAAGGTATCCTCCTTATAGGTGGCAGCCGCGCCATCCGCTCGCACCACGCTGGGAGGCTCACCATGTCCGCACACGCCACAGGCTGTCAGGCGCCGGGAGCGCTCGCATGAGCGTAAGAAAAGATGCGCTCTTGATCCTCCTGAGCTTCAGCCTCTTGCTCTTCTACCCAGTGATTGCGGGTGCCACCTGGCAGAGCAGCAGCGATGTGCATGCCCTGCTCGAACTGTCCTCTGCGCTGGTGGCCGTGACAGCGGGGGTGATGGTGTTGCTGCACTTTCTCACCACCGGGCGCTGGTTCTTTCTATTCGTCTCGATTGGCTTGGTGCAGATTGGCGGCGAGGAGTTTATCCATGCCCTGTTTGCCTTTGACCGGCTGTGGATCGATCCCCCCGCGCAAATCCGCTGGGCCATTTCCACGACCTGGCTAACCGGCCGGGCAACCTTGTTGATATTTTTTGCCATCGCCTACTTTTTTGGTAAAGGCGAAGTAGCGGCCGAGAGAAGGGTTCGTTACGCCTGCATTTTCAACGCTATCGGCTTTGTCTGCTCGGTGCTTATTGCGTTGAGCATCTTCCACTCGGCAGGGCTTTCCAGCGTTGTGCGTATCGGCTCCAGCAGCAAGCAACTGCTTGAGCTGTTCCTCGGTTTCTCGTTTTTCTGCATCTTCCTGCTGTACTGCCGCCTCTACTTCCGCAGGCTGTCGCGCAGCCCGCTGTTGCTGAGCATCGTGCTGTGTGCGGCGTTCCAGGTGCTGGTACATCTGTTCGTGTTCGATGCGCAGGTGTTTTATGACGCGCACTGGGATGCCGCCCACCTGTTGAAGCTGCTCGGTTACTTTTTCCCGATCTTCGGTGTCTGGGGCGAAACCATCAAAATCCACCAGATGGCCAAGGCGCAACTGGTGGAGTTGCAGAAGGAAATGAGCGAGCGCCAGCAAGCCGAAGCCCGCTTGCGCATCAGTGAGGAGCGTTTGCACCTGGCCACTGAAGCCGCTCACCTGGGAATTTGGGATTGGGATGTGCTCAGTAACGAGCTGGTCTGGGATGACGCCATGTACCAGCTGTATGGCATCCCCCGGGAGCAATTCACTGGGACCATCGATTGCTGGGCGCAATCCCTGGCACCTGAAGACCGCGAACGCACCATGGCGGACGTGGCGGCGGCACTGAATGGCGAGCGCTCCTACAGCACGGAGTTTCGTGTCATCTGGGCCGATGGTTCGGTGCATGTTATCGCCGGTATCGGCAACGCGATCAGATCGGAGTCCGGGCAGGCGTTGCGTATGGTGGGCATCAATTTCGACGTGACGGAGCGCAAGCGTACCGAGCAGGAACTGCAGCAGCATCGTGCCCATCTCGAGGAACTGGTGGCGCAGCGCACCAGCGCTCTGCAGCAGGCGCTCCGCCAGGCTGAGGCGGCCAACCAGGCCAAGAGCATGTTTCTCGCCAACATGAGCCATGAGCTGCGCACGCCGATGAACGCGATTCTCGGCTACTCGGACCTGATGCAGCGGGATTCCACGCTGCAGGGTGTGCAGCGGGACTACCTGGCCATCGTCAACAAGAGCGGGGCGCACCTGCTCAATCTGATCAACGATGTGCTGGACATGGCCAAAATCGAATCGGGGCAGATGCAACTGGCATTGAGCGCCTTCGACCTGGCCAACATGGTCGAGGATGTCGCCCGGATGTTGCGCGGCAGGGCCGAAGAGAAAGGCCTGCAGCTGCAGGTCGAACTGGCTGCCGATCTGCCGCGCTGGATCAGTGCCGACGAAAGGAAGCTGCGCCAGATACTGGTCAACCTGATTGGCAACGCGATCAAGAACACCACGGTCGGCGCTATATCGGTGCGCCTCTCGGCCCAGCCGCAGGATGGGCTAATCCGCCTGATGCTGGATGTGCAAGACAGCGGCTCAGGTATTGCCCAGAGCGACCTCGCCGCGATCTTCGAACCCTTTGTGCAGGGCGGCCGGCAGGCCAGTCGCAGCGGTACCGGGCTGGGCCTGCCGATTACGCGCGAATTCGTCCAGTTGATGGGCGGCACCATTACCGTTGAAAGCACCGTGGGCCAGGGCTCGGTCTTCCATGTGGAGGTCAATGTCGAGGCGGCCGTTGCCGGCGCACCCGTTACCCCCGGGGAGCTCCAGCGCGGCACTGTGCATCTGGCTGCCGGGCAGCGGGCCTGGCGCATTCTGGTGGCGGATGATCAGCCGGAGAACCGCAACCTTCTGGATCTGCTGCTGCGCCAGGCGGGCTTCCAGGTCGAACAGGCCGAGAATGGCGCGCAGGCGGTCGAGCGCTTCCAATCCTGGCAGCCGGATTTCATCTGGATGGATTGGCGCATGCCGGTGATGGACGGTATCGAAGCCATGCGCCAGATCCGTGAGCTACCCGGCGGCCGGCAAGTGAAAATTGCCGCGGTCTCGGCGTCGACTTTCCAGGAGCAACGGGCCGACCTGATTGCTGCCGGCATGGACGACTACGTGCGTAAACCCTATCGGGCGGACGAAATATTCGACTGCATGGCCAGGCTGCTGGGGCTGGAGTACGACTACTCAGCGGTGGAGAGCCCCGCGACCACCTTGGAGCCGGGCGAACTGAAAGAGCGCCTGGCACAGCTTCCCGCCGAGTTATGTCAGGCCCTGGCGCAGGCCCTGGAAATCCTCGAAAGCGAACGGATCGAGGCCGCGATCATCCGGGTTAGCGAGGTCGACGCCTTGCTGGCTCAGCACCTGCAGCGCCTGGCGGAACAACTGGACTATGCTTCCATGCTTGATGCGCTGTCCTGCATCAAACAAGGATACGGAGCATGACGGACAAGGGCACGATCCTCATCGTCGACGACACCCTGGCCTCGCTCAGGCTGCTGGCCGATACGCTGAAGCAGGAAGGTTATCGGGTGCGTGCCGCGGCCAGTGGTGAGCTGGCCCTGCGCTCGGCAGAGGCAGCGCCACCGGATCTGGTGCTGCTCGACGTACGCATGCCGGGCATTGACGGTTTCGAGACCTGTCGGCGCTTCAAGGCCAACCCACTGACCTGCAATATTCCGCTGATCTTCCTCAGCGCGGTGACCGAGAGCGACGACAAGATCAGGGGTTTCGAACTCGGCGCGGTGGATTTTCTCAGCAAACCCTTTGACCGCGGCGAGCTGCTCGCGCGGGTCGCGACCCATCTGAAGCTCTACCAACTGAGCAGCCGCCTGGAAAGCCTGGTCGAGCAGCGCACCCTGGCGCTGGGTGAAAGTGAAGCGCGCTTTCGCAGCATGATCGAGCAGGCGCCGGAGGCGATTTTCCTGTTCGATGTCGATCTCCAGCATTTTGTTGAGGTGAACAGGAAAGCCGAGCAATTGACCGGGCGCTCACGCGAGGAGCTGCTGGCCGGTGATATCGCGTCGCTGTATGGCGATCTGCCGCAGCTGGATGGCCTGCCGGCCAGCCAAACCATCCGCCTCAATCATGACGCCGCCCTGGCTGGCGAGGAGGTGGTGTTCGAACGGCAGCTGCGGCATGCCGATGGCCATGGTGTGCAATGTGAAATGCGCCTGGTCATGCTGCCAGGCACGGCGCACCGGCTGTTGCGCGCCAGCTATATCGATATCAGCGCGCGCAAGGCCGCAGAAGCACGGATCAATTACCTGGCCCACCATGATGTGCTGACCGGGCTGGCCAACCAGTACAGCCTGCAGCAGCAGTTGCAGCAGCGTATCGCGGCGGCGCCATTATCCGCGGCGATGTTCGCGGTGCTGGTGCTGGACCTCGATGCCTTCAAACTGATCAATGAAGTCCGCGGTCATCAGGTGGGTGATCGGCTGTTGACCGAGGTCGGTCACCGGCTGCAGGCGCTTGTCGCAGGGCATGGCCTGGCAGCGCGCCAGGGCGGCGATGAGTTCATCGTTATTCTCGATGGCCTGCCCACGAAGGAAAGCGTCGCGGCGTTTACCCAGCGGATTGCAGGCGCCATCGCCATGCCCTATGTGCTGGATGAGGCTGAGATATTGATCAGCGCCAGCATTGGTGTGTGCCTGTTTCCGGATGACGGCACGGACCACTTCGAGCTGATCAGCAAGGCCGATATGGCCATGTACCTAGCCAAGTCCCAAGGTGGGCAACGCTATGCGTTCTTCGATGAAAGCCTGAAGCAACAATTGCTCAACCGGGTGCAAGTCGAGGCGGACTTGCGCACGGCGATCAAGGAAAACCAGTTCATTCTGTATTACCAGCCACAGGTAGATCTGGCTAAAGGGCGCGTGACGGGCCTGGAGGCGCTGATTCGCTGGCAGCATCCGGAAAAGGGTCTGATACCGCCCAACGCCTTTATCCCGATTGCCGAGCAGACGGGGCTGATTACCACCCTCGACACCTGGAGCCTGCGCGAGGCCTGCCGCCAACTCAAGGAGTGGCAGGCAGCAGGACTGGCGGACGTGACGGTCTCGGTCAATCTCAGCGCGCAGCAGTTCCAGGACAGCGAGTTGCTGCCGCTGGTGGCAACCGTCCTGAGCGAGACGGGATTGCGCCCTGAACACCTCGATCTGGAGATCACCGAGAGTTGTGCCATGAGCTCGCCAGCGTGCGCCATCTCCATCATGCAGGCGCTGACCGAACTGGGCGTCAGCATCTCGATTGATGACTTCGGCACCGGCTATTCGTCCCTGGCCTATCTGAAGCAGTTCCCTATCGAGACGCTGAAGATCGATCGATCCTTCGTCATGAATATCGAGTCGGACGACAAGGTGGCGTCATTGTGCGACTCGATCGCCCACTTGGCTCATCGATTGGGTCTACGCGTGGTCGCCGAGGGCGTCGAAACCGAAGAGCAGCTGAAGTTCCTGGTCAGTTCGGCCTGCGATTCTGTGCAAGGCTATTTCTTCAGCAAGCCGTTGCCAGTGGCCAGTGTGCTGCAATTCGCCCACTCCTTTGCCTGGCAACAAGTTGGCCAGCCGGTCACCTACTTTGCACTGGATAGCAAATGACTGGATCGCTCCGGTTTTCCTAGGCGATAGTTAAACCAACGGGGCTGGTCGAGCATCTGCCAAGGACTGCACCCCGTCGTTTAGCCGACGAAAAAACCTGCCCCTTTGGCCGCCGAACCCGGCCAAGACTGAATACAATTGGCGCCCGATTACCCTGGGCCATGAAGATGGCTGCATCGCACAAGGAACTCGCCGCCATGGCCTCCCCGGATAAACAGCAAAAACGTGCCCAGCGGGCCAAAGCCAAGGCCAAGCAGAACCGTGCGGGCAAGGCCAAGGTCAATGTCGTCCATCCGCTACTGGCCAACCCACTGATCAACGAGCCGTTCGATGATGTGGCAATCGACCTGAGCACCTTCGACTTCCAAGACATCGAAGAGAACGGTTTCGACCCGGCCGACTTCGACGATCTGTTCGAGGCGATGAAAGCCGGCGAAGGCATCAGTCTGCTGGCGATGTGTCTGGTGTTCCTGCAATACCCGGTGCTGGAGCTGGTGGTTGCGGAGGAAGCGGAAGACGCGGCCACCGACTTCATGATGGGCCTGCTGATCACCTACCGCGCGCTCTTCCACGATGAAGACGAAGACACGGCCGTGGCGTGGATCGGCGGCGATGCCTTCCAGAATGCCTACAACGAAGCGTCGCTGATCCTGCAGAAGAAGAACGCACGCGGCGCTGCGGGAAATCTGTAGGAGCGAGCTCTGCTCGCGAACCGGTATCCCCTGGAGCTGCGCGAGCAGAGCTCGCACCTAGAAAAACTCACCGCCACCTTGGCGCACGGTTTTGCCATATGGGATCAGGTGGCCAGCCCAATGGGGAGCGCCTACAATCGGGCGCTTTGGCGGCAACTCAGGGAGCAGGAAAGGCATGTACATCGGAAGAATTGCCGCGCTGACGGGCTGTACACCGAAGGCCATTCGTTTGTACGAAAGTCTCGGCTTGCTGCCCGAACCGAGCCGCCGGGGCACGTACCGTTTCTATACGCCGCACCATGTCGACATCGTGCGGATCATCCGCGTGGCACAGTCTGCAGGGTTCAAGCTGTCGGAGCTGGGTACGGTGACCGAGGAAAAGAACCGGCAGAATCGCTTTCCGCTCGAACTTGCGAATGCAGGTATTGAAGCAAAGCGCCTGCAAGTGCAGGCGCAGATTGAAGCGCTCAAAGCGCTGGATGGGCGACTCATCGAGTTGAAGCGCGACATCAATGTGCTATTCGCCCAGCCCCCACAACCGGCTTGCGCTACCTAAGCTCGAGCCTGCCTTACACTCAGATACGCAAAGGCCATTCTTAGCGCCTCCTCCGGAGGTTTCGGCTGATAGCCCAGCTCGGCCCGTGCTTTGGCAATGCTGTATTCCTGCTTGATGCCGTAGAACATCCGCACCTGGCTGACGAGCAAATTGGCGGGCGTACCGGTGATGTGGGCCACGCGCTCTTTCAGCCATGCCACGCAGAGCAGCAACCACTTGGGGGCCTGGGGAGGTAGACGATAGCCGGGCGTGACCGTGTTGGCGGCGGCGACGAGCGAAGCCAGCGGCGACGAACGCTCATTGGCCAGGATGTAGCGATGACCCGGACGCCCCTTTGCCGCCGCCTGAATCATGCCCTGCGCCACGTCGCGCACGTCGACGAAATTGAAGTGGAAGTTTGGATCGAGGGGCACCTCGCGCTTCTGCACTGACGCGAGGAAGTTCATCGTGTCGGTGAGGCGCAGTGCGTTAGGGCCGATCATGGCGGATGGCAGCACCGAGACCATCCACAGGCCATGGGTTTGCGCTGCATGCCAGGCGGCTCGTTCGGCAAGAATCTTGGACTTGAAGTAGGCGTTGTGCTCTTCGGCGCTCCAGTCGTCTTCGGTCAACGGCAGCCCGTTCTGGCCGACCGCGGCGACCGAACTGACGTAGACAATCCGTTTGACGCCGGCCTCCGCCGCCGCCTCCATGAGGATGCGGGTACCGTTGACATTCGGATCGATGATTTCTGCCTGCGGGTCCTTCGCCCAGTGCTTGAACACGGCGGCGACCTGATACAGCACGTCCACGCCCTCCAGTGCCTGGAGCATGGCTGCCTTGTCCTGCAGCTCTGCATACACGAGTTCGCAGGACAGCCCCGCGAACGGTACGTGGTTGTCGAGATCGCGCACGCCGGCCCGTACCCTTTCGCCTCGCTCAAGCAACGCTCTCACCAGCGTGTTGCCGAGATGCCCGTTAGCGCCGGTTACCAAACACAAGTTACTCATCGTACTTCCTTGTCTTTATCTGACTTAGCTATGAATCGACGGCGCAACGATAAAGTCTGTCCCGCGGGACAGAGTCAAGTCCCGGTGCAGCCGGGGCATGAATGGGGAAGATGGGGCCACGATTTACTGCGGTTCAGCGCCAACTCCGACTCGTTGGGCATCCGCTTTTCCGTCTACCGCGTTGTTTCCACGTACTTCGGCGTTGGATTCCGGCTGGGTGAGCACAGCAAAGTACGGCTCTCAAGAGCACCCCATGGGGCTGGACCCGCAACGCTCCTGCAATACCCGGTGCTGGAGCTGGTGGTCGCGGAGGAAGCGGAAGACGCGGCCACCGACTTCATGATGGGCCTGCTGATCACCTATCGCGCGCTCTTCCACGATGAAGACGAAGACACGGCCGTGGCGTGGATCGGCGGTGACGCCTTCCAGCAGGCCTACAACGAAGCATCGCTGATCCTGCAGAAGAAGAACGCGCGCGGCACCCCAGGCGCCCGCGCTTAGCTGCGCGACCCCAACAAAAAAAGCCCGCCATTCGGCGGGCTCTGTTTTTCAGCCAAACGCGATCAGAAGCTCACATCCACCTTGGTCCACAAGGTACGTCCCGGCTCGTCGATGGCCACCGGCTCGGCCGGGTAGCCGAAACCGGCGTCGCCGGCCAGGTTGAGGTGCTCGGCGTAGTCCTTGTCGAACAGGTTATCCACGCCGGCGCTGAGCTTGAGGTTGTCGCTGACGCGGTAGGCACCGTTGAGCGAGAACACGGCGAAACCGGCGCTGCTGCCGAAATCCTGGCCGACCACGTTACCCTTGCCTGCGTCCACACGGTTTTGCGCGGCGACCACGCGCCACAGGGCGCCGGCGCTCCAGGCATCGCGCTCGTAGCTCAGGCCCAGGCGGGTTTCCAGCGGCGGCATTTGCGGTAACGCTTCGCCGTCGCTGCTGTTCTTGCCCCAGGCATAGGCCAGGGTGGCATCGGTCTTCCAGTTGTCGGTGAGGTTGTAGGCCACGCCCAGTTCGCCGCCCATGATGCGTGCATCGATGTTGTCGGCCTGGGAGCTGCTCATGCCCATCATGTCGGTGCTGTAGCTGAACAGGATGTAGTCGCGTACCTGGCCGACATAACCGGAAGCCCAGGCCTGCAGGTCAGCGCTGGCGTACTGCACGCCGAAGTCGAGCTGGGTGGTCTTCTCCGGTTTGATCCCAGCGAAGGCGTTGTCCGCGTCGCTCGGGCCGCTGCTGGCCGAGAACAGCTCCCAGTAGTCGGGGAAGCGCTGCACATGGCCGATACCGGCGTACAGGGTGGTCGGCGAGTCGGCCAAGTCATATTCGTAGCGGGCGAAGCCGCTGGGCAGGGTGTCGGCGCGGGTATCGCCTTCGGTCGGGTTGGCCACCTGCATCATGCCGCTCCAGGCGCTGGCGCGGTAATCCTTGGTAGTGGCCCGATCCAGGCGCGCACCCGCGACCACGCGATTGCGCTCTGCGGCATACCAGGTGGCTTCGGCGAAGGCGCCGTAGTTGTGGCTGACGGCATCCTTGTCCCAGGCGAACTGGTCGGTGTCGCTGTAGGAATCGCTCATCATGTCGTAATCGGAATTGCGCCAGCGATGCTCGCTGCGCAGGGCGTCGACACCGCTGACCAGTTCCACGTCGGTCCACTTGAAGGTCGCAGCGAAGCGCCCGCCGAGGGTACGGCGGTCGACCTGCGAGGCCATTGGCATGGGCATCATGCTGCTCGGATCGGGATCGCGCAGGCTGAAGTTATCCATGATGTGGTCGGCGTAGTTGTAGTAGACCTGCGCCTCGACCTTATCCAGCACACCGCCGAGGTTGCTCTTCTCGAAGCGCAGGCCGAGGCTCTCGCGCTCGAACTGCGCGCCGTCCATGCTGCGCCCGGCGTAACGGGACTCGCCGTCGCCCTTGCCGGCGGTGAACTCGATCAGTGTGTCGGCGTCCGGGGTCCAGCCGATGGCCAGATCGCCGTTCCACTTCTTCCAGCGCGACGGCACCGTGTCACCGTCGCCATCCTCGTAGTCGTCGGACTGCGCCTGGTTGCCGACAAACCGCAGGTAGCCCTGCTCACTGCCGACGGCACCATCCAGCACCTGGTCGAAACGGCCGTTGGAGCCGGCCAGCAGGCTGGCATTCAGGCGGCTGCCAAGCTCGCCGAAGCGCTCCGGTTCACGCTCGAAGAGCACGGTACCGGCCGAGGCGCCCGGCCCCCAGAGCACGGTCTGCGGGCCCTTGATCACGGTCAGCTGGTCGTAGGTTTCCGGCGAGATGTACGAGCTCGGTGCGTCCATGCGGTAGGGGCAGGCGCCGAGCATCAGGCCGCCATTGGCGCGCAGGTTGATGCGCGAGCCGAACATGCCGCGCAGCACCGTGTCGCCATTGGTGCCGCCGCTGCGAATGGCGGAGAAGCCGGGAATGGTCTTCAGGTAGTCAGTGGCATCGCTGGCAGGCACCGGCTGGCGGGCATCCTTGGGATTGGCGATCACGGTCAGCGGCGAGCTTTGTTGCACGGCAGTGATCACGGTGGGCGCCAATTCGTTATTGGCGATTTCTTCGGCCAGCACCGGGGCGGCCATGGCCAGGGTCAGTGCGGAAAGGACGAACGGCAGACGGCCGGCGCGCGCCGGCGAGAATACGGATGCGGTCATGGTGTTTCCTGAAAATTTGGGCAGCGCTAAACCCTCGATGGGAGGGCGAGTGATGGCGGTTTCAGGAAAACGCTGGTGGCGCCCGTCCAGGCGGCGCCACCAAGAACGGCGGGCTGAGCGCCAGCAGTTCGGCGAAGCGCGGACGCTGTGGTGAAGGAGCCACCTCGGGAGGCGGTGGGCTGAAGGGGAAGGATTGCAGGCTGGCCAAGTGCGCGCCGCACTGCATGCAGGGCAATTGCTGGCTGGCGGAGCTGTCGTCGCCCTGCTCGCTTAGCTGCCACTGCACACCCTGTGAAGTACACAGCAGCATGAAGCCATCGGCACTCATCAGCGGCATGGCCCACAGCGGCATGCTCACGCGCAGCAGCATGCCCACCAGGGCAAAGGCGTAGAGCCAATCGCGGAAACTGCGGCTGAGTGGGTTCAAGGACGACATCCGTTTAGGTCGGCGCATTCTAGCGGGCTGAGCGCCCAGCGCAGGGGGACACAGCGTCGCACCCGCCCGCGCTATGTGCGCCAACGGACAGACCAGCCCCCGCCGCGCCGCGCACACTCACCAGAGCAACGCCGTGCCAGCCCCAGCGCTGGCGTCTTCCCCCGCGTCGCCGCCGCCTGCGTCTGCCGCAGGCCGTCGTCGCGCCCCGCCAAGGACACCATGGACAGTCAATGGACCCGCACCCTGAGCCGCCTATGGCGCAAACCGCCGCCGCAATTCGAGTATGAGCCGGTCCTGCGCGCTGAACTGTTCAGCGCCGAACAGATGGCCAGCCACGGCATCCACCTGGCCCGTCAGCATCGCCTGAGCCCCGGTTCGGCCAGTGACTCGCTGCTGCAGCGCCTGGCCGACAACAGCGCCACCCTGGCCAGCAGTTGCGCCACCCTGAGCAGCGTGGCGCCGGCCGTGCGCCGGGCCACGCCGGCGGCGGAATGGCTGCTGGACAACTTCTACCTGATCGAGGAACAGATCCGCACCGCGCAGAAGCACCTGCCCAAGGGTTACTGCCGCGAACTGCCGCGCCTGGCCAACGGCCCCTCGGCCGGCTTGCCGCGGGTCTACGACATCGCCCTGGATA